>NZ_BPQQ01000018.1 GCF_022179325.1 Methylobacterium isbiliense
CGGGCGCCTCGCCCCCGGCGCCGACGGTGAGCTTGCTAAGCTGCGCCCGGGCGAGGTCGGCGTAGAACCCGGCCGGATGCGCCGCCAGGAACGAGCCCCAGGCTTCCTTGGTCCCGACCCGCTCGGCGAACTCGTAGTCGCGCCGGGTCTCACGCACGAGCCGGCCCGCCGGGTCGGCCGCATCCTGGCCGCCGGGATCGGGCACCAGGGCTGCGGTCGCGCCGCCGAGCGACCCGTAGACGAACGGCTCCTGCTTGCCGTTCGTCGCGCGCATCACCTCGTCGCGCACCCGCCCGAAGGCCACCCGGATGTCGAGGCCGGGCACGGTCAGGTGCTTCAGGAGGGCCGCCGTGAAGGGGCTGTGCTCGCCGCTGCCGTCCTCCGCCACAGAGCCCGCCCGGGCCGCATAGGCCACCAGGGTGTCGCTCACGGCCGGCTCGACCTTGGCGAGGCCCGCGCCCGCGGCGCGCACGCTCACCGTGCGCTGCATCCGGTTCTGGAACGGGTTGTTGCGGCAGGCATCCAGGATGACGACGCGCAGGCGCCGGGCGGGCTCGATGGCGCGCACCACCCGGTCGAGCGACAGGCCCTCGTCCTCGGCGTCGAAGTCGCTCTTCAGCCGCGCGTCGACCGGGAGGAGGTAGTTGACCCCCGAGACCTCGATGCCGTGGCCGGCGAAATACACGAGCGCGATGTCGGCGTCGCGCGCGGTCTGCATGAAGTCGCGCAGCGCGCGCTTGAGGTCGAGGTTGCCGAGATCCTGGCGCAGCTCGACCGCGTCGAAGCCGGCGCCCCGCAGCATCGCGGCCACCGCCGCGGCATCCCGGCCCGGATTGGCCAGGGTTGGGACCGTCCGGTAGTCGCCGTTGCCGATGACGAGGGCGACGCGCCGCTCGGCTGCGAGCGCCCCCGCGGCGAGCGGGAGGCAGCCCGCCAGCACCAGCAGCCATCCGATTGCCCACCTGGCCAGCCTCACGGCCATCACCCGCCTCCGCCTCGCGCGGCCTCTCCGCACCCGCGGAGGGCACCCGGTCGCACGCCGCGGCCGGAGCAGCCTACACCCGGTGGTCGCGGCGGTCGCTGATCGTCAGCCGAACGCGGCCTTGCGCCGGCCCGCCGCCCCGGGATGCGGGATCACCCGCGCGGGGGTCGGCTGGGGCTCCCTGGGCGTATCCGGAAACCACACCTTCACCTGCGTGCCGGTGCGGGGATCGAAGATCGTGAGGGTCATCGACGCCTCCTCAGGTTCGACCGGGACGATCTCATCTCCGTCGGCGGGGGGATGTGCTCCAAAGCACGCAGGGAATCGGCACGCAGGAGACGAACGCGCATGGGCCGGCCCTCAGCGCCGGGGCGCGCGGGCCGCGCGCGGCGGGCGGCCCGAGGCCGTGACGAACACCCGGATGGGCTTCGAGTAGACCGGCGGGTCGTGCACGACGTGGTGCTCGTCGGCGAACAGGAGCTGCAGCGTGTGCGGCCCGGGCGAGAGCGTGATCCGCGCCTCCGTCTGCCCGGCGCCGAAATGCAGGTGGTTGAAGTCGTTCGGGATCGGCCGGTCGAAGGAGGGCAGGGGGGTGTCGACCAGGATGTGGTGGTGACCCGTATTGGCCTTGGCGATGCCTGCCGGCGCCACGCCCATGTTGATCAGGCCGAAGCGGATGAGCGGGTTGCGCGTGACGGTGGTGCCGTTCGCCGGACTGACGATGTAGACCTTGGCGCCCTTCGGCGAGGGCTGGCGCCGCACCGGCCCGCCCCGCGCGGCCACCGGCGCCTCGCTGTCCCGCACCGTGACCCGGATGCGCTCGGAGGCGATCGGCGGCGCGTGCGGGATGTGCTTGTGGTCCGCGAGCAGCAGTTGCAGCGTGTGCTCGCCCGGCGGCAGGGTCAGCTCCGTCTCGGTCTGCCCGGCGCCGAAATGCAGGTGGTTGAAGTCGTTCGGGATCGGCTCGGAGAGCGGCGGAAGCGGCGTGTCGATCAGGAGATGATGGTGACCGGCATTGTCGCGCTGCACGCCCGCGGGCGCCACGCCCATGCCGCGCAGGCCGAAGCGGATCGTCGACTTGGACGGGATGACGGCGCCGTCCTTCAGGTCCACGAAGTAGACCGCCGCGCCCTGAGGCGCCGAGGACGGTCCGCTGCGGGCCGCGTCCTGAGCCGGCGCGGTCTGGGCTTGGGCGGTCTGGGCTTGGGCGGTCTGGGCTTGGGCGGGTCGGACGTGCAGGGAGAGGGCCACGCAGCAGAGCAGCAGGGCGGATGCGTGCCTGATCGAAGTCATAGGCCTCTCCCCTCGCGACGAGCTCCGGATCCCACCAGATCTTCGATCGTCTCTGAAGCAGAGATCGAAAGTTTTTGTGGTATATAATAGTCTACCACTAATGAATGGTGCGACAGGATGCCGCACTCCGCGTTTTCGCCTGGGAACTTCGCCTGTTCCGTAGTTCGCTGTGTTGCGGGTAGAAGTCGACATCGCGACGTGCCGGGTGCGAACCGAGAATGAGGCAGCACGGACCCGGAATGGCTTGTCGGCTCGCCGCCTGGGCGCTCGCCGTCCTGATCTGCCTCGGCCCGGCCCTGGCGCAGCAGACACGGGCGGTGGTGGTCGATCAGGGGCCGCGCCTCGCGCTGCTCCTCAGCAACTCGGCCTACGCCCCCGGCGGCGCCGATCCGCTCGGCACCAACCGCACCGCCCGTCTGCTCGCGGATGAGCTGGCCCGGCTCGGCTTCGAGACCGACCTCGCGACGAATCTCGGCCGGGCGCAGATGCGCCAGCGCATCGACGCCTTCACGGACCGGATCGGCCGCGGCGCCGCGGTGGTGCTGTTCTTCAACGGCTACGCGATCCGGGCCGGCCAGCAGACCTTCCTCGTGCCGGTGGGAAGCACGATCACCTCGGAGGCGCAGGTGCGCCAGGAGGGCGTGGATCTCGACGGCGTCCTGGGGGAGATCGCGCGCCGCGGTGCCTCCGCCACCATCGCGATCATCGAGGCGGCGCGCCGCAACCCGTTCGAGGAGCGGTTCCGCGCCTTGCCGGAGGGGCTCGCCGCGCCGGAGCTGCGCGACGGGATGCTGGTGATGTTCAGCACGGCCCTCGACCGGCCGCCGGAGGAGGGCGACGACGGCAGCCTGTTCGTGCGCGAGCTGATCCGCCAGATCGCGACGCCGGACCTCAGCGCCGAGCAGGCCTTCGCGCGCACCCGCATGGCAGTGGCCCGGGCCACCGGCGCCAAGCGGGTGCCCTTCGTCTCCTCGTCCCTCCTCGAAGACTTCGTCTTCGCGGCGCCCGGCATCCGCCCGCGGCCCGCGCCCGCGCCCGCGGCACCGCCGCCACCCGCGCCCGCTCCGGCGCCGGTCGCCGAGGCGCCCGCCGGCGGAACGCCGCGGCCCGGCGAGACCTTCCAGGATTGCGGCACCTGCCCCGAACTTGTCGTGGTGCCGCCGGGCGACTTCACGATGGTGGGCGAGGCGGAGTTCGAGAAGCCCGCCCATCGGGTGGCGATCCGGCGGCCCTTCGCCATCGGCCGGCACGAGGTCACCTTCGCGCAGTGGGACGCCTGCGCGGCCGCCGGCGCCTGCAAGGCCGACATCGACGATCACGGCTTCGGCCGCGGCGACCGCCCGGTGATCGACGTGAGCTACGACGAGGTGCAGGCCTTCCTGCGCTGGCTGTCCGCCCAGACGCGCCAGACCTACCGGCTGCCGAGCGAGGCCGAGTGGGAATACGCCGCCCGCGCCGGCTCCACCACGCCGTTCTGGTGGGGGGCCGCGGCCGGGAACGGCCGGGCGAATTGCGAGGATTGCTCGCCCGCCCCGCCGCGCCGCACGCTGCCCGTCGGCTCCTTCCGGCCGAACGGCTTCGGGCTCTACGACACCGCCGGCAACGCCGCGGAATGGGTCGAGGATTGCTGGAACCCGACCTATCGCGGCGCGCCCGCGGACGGCGCGCCCTGGCGCGCGGGCCAGTGCCAGCTGCGGGTCCTGCGCGGCGGCTCCTTCACGGGCCGGGCCGCCGCCGTCCGCTCGGGCGCCCGCTTCCGCTACGACCGCGACATCCGCTACTACGCCAACGGGTTCCGGGTGGTGCGGGACCTGCCCTGAGCGCAGGCGGCCCCTGCGCGGCGCCCCGTTGCGGTGCCGGCGCAAGACGTGGATGGGCGAAGGCGCCTGTCGTCCCTGCCCTGGAGCCCCTTATGCCAAGCCCTTCCGATACCGAGGCCGTCGCCGCCCTCTCGCGCTGGCTTGCGGTGGAGAGCCCGACCACCGATGCGGCGGGCGTGAACCGGATGATGGACCTCGTCGCCGCGGAGGCCGAGGGCGCCGGGATCGCGCAGGAGCGGATCGCCGGCCGGGACGGGCTCGGCGACAGCCTGATCCTGCGGGCGGGGCCGCGGACGGACGCGCCCGCGCTCCTCGTCCTGTCGCATCTCGACACGGTGCATCCCCTCGGCACGCTTGAGCGCGACCTGCCCGTGCGCGTCGAGGACGACCGCCTCTACGGCCCGGGCGTGTACGACATGAAGGGGGGCGCGTGGCTCGCCCTGCAGGCGTTCCTGGCCGCCGCACGGGGCGGGGCGGCGCGCCGGCCGCTCACCTTCCTGTTCACGAGCGACGAGGAGATCGGGTCGCCGACCACCCGCGGGCTGATCGAGGATCTCGGGCGCGGGGCCGCCGCCGTGCTGGTGACCGAGCCCGCGCGCGAGGGCGGCAAGGTCGTGACCGGCCGCAAGGGCGTCGGGCGCTTCGACGTGCACGTGGAGGGACGCCCGGCCCATGCCGGCAGCCGCCACGCGGACGGCCGCAACGCCATCCGGGAGGCGGCCCGCCTGATCCTCGAGGTCGAGGGCATGACGGACTACCCGCGGGGCATCACCACGACGGTGGGGCTGATCGCGGGCGGCACCGCCGAGAACGTGGTGCCGCAGCATTGCCGTTTCAGCGTCGACCTGCGCGTCGTGACCGAGGCGGAGGGGAGCGCCTGTGCGGACCGGATCCTCGGCCTTAAGGGCGCTGCGGACTTCGCCGTCACCGTCACGGGCGGCATGAACCGCCCGCCCTACGGCCGCACGGAGGCGATCGGCCGCCTCTACGCCCGGGCCCGCGCGCTCGCCGCGGCGGAACTCGGCCTCGATCTCGGCGAGGTGCCGCTCACCGGGGGCGGCTCGGACGGCAATTTCACGGCCGCGCTCGGCATCCCGACGCTCGACGGCCTCGGCATCGACGGGGACGGGGCGCATACCCTGCACGAATACGCCCTGATCTCCTCCATCGCGCCCCGCCGCCGGCTGATGCAGCGGCTGCTGGAGACGCTGCCGTAGGACGCTGCCGGCTTCGCCGCACACGACGCGGGGAGCCCTTCTCCCGCACGGGATCCCCGATCCCGCACGGGATCGGGGATGCTACGCCTCCCCGGCGTAGCGGCCGTGGCAGTGCTTGTACTTCTTGCCCGAGCCGCAGGGGCAGGGCTCGTTGCGGCCGACCCGGCCCCAGGTGGCGGCATTGCTCGGGTCGCGCTCCAGCACGGCGCCGTCGGCGCTGAGCCCCTCGGCCGCGAAGCCCAGAGCCCCGCCGCCCCCGCCGAAGCTGCCGCTGCCGTCCGGCAGCGCGAACTCGTTCTCGCCCGTGACCGGGTCGAGGTGCTGGGCGAACATCGGCGGCAGAGTCGGCGCCTCGGGCTCCTGCATCATGATCTCGATGCGCAGCAGCTGGCCCGTCACCTGCTCGCGCAGCGCGCCGATCAGGCCGTTGAACAGCTCGAACGCCTCGGACTTGTACTCGTTGAGCGGGTCGCGCTGGGCGATGCCGCGCCAGCCGATCACCTGCCGCAGGTGGTCGAGGGTGACGAGGTGCTCGCGCCAGAGATGGTCGAGGCTCTGGAGCAGCACCTGCTTCTCCACATAGGCCATCAGCTCGGGCCCGTTGCGCGCGACGCGCTCCGCGTAGGACTCGTCGGCGGCCTTGCGCAGGCGCTCGCGGATCTCCTCGTCGGCGATCCCCTCCTCCTTGGCCCACTCCTCGACGGGCACGTCGAGATTGAGCTGGGTCGTCACGCTCTCGCGCAGGCCGGCGATGTCCCACTGCTCGGGATAGGCGTCCTCGGGAATATGCCGCGCCACGACGTCGTCCACCACCCCGTGGCGCATCTCGTCGACGGTCTCGCGCACGCTCTCCTGGGCCATGAAGTCCCGGCGCTGCTCGAACACCACCTTGCGCTGGTCGTTCATGACGTTGTCGTACTTCAGCACGTTCTTGCGCATGTCGAAGTTGCGCGCTTCGACCTTCTGCTGCGCCTTGGCGATGGCCTTGTTGATCCAGGGATGGATGATCGCCTCGCCCTGCTCCAGCCCGAGCTTCTGCAGCATGCCGTCCATGCGGTCGGAGCCGAAGATCCGCATCAGGTCGTCCTGAAGCGAGAGGTAGAACTTCGAGCGGCCGGGATCGCCCTGGCGGCCCGAGCGGCCGCGCAGCTGGTTGTCGATGCGCCGGCTCTCGTTGCGCTCGGTGCCGACGATGTAGAGGCCGCCCGGGAGCGCGGTCTTGCGGCCCGCCTCGGGGTCCGCCGCCTCGCCGGACGACAGCACCTTGGCGCGGTTCACCTCGATCTCGGCCTTGATCGCCGCGACGCGGGCCTCGCGCTCGGCCCCTTCGGGCATCCCGGCGAGCTCCTGCTCGACGCGCATCTCGACGTTGCCGCCGAGCTTGATGTCGGTGCCGCGGCCGGCCATGTTCGTCGCGATGGTGATGGCGCCGGGCACGCCGGCCTGGGCCACGATGTAGGCTTCCTGCTCGTGGAAGCGGGCGTTCAGCACCGCGAACTTCCGGGTCACCCGGCCTTCGCGCGCCGCCGCGTAGACCTCCTCCATCGCCGAGGCGTTGCTGTAGTCCAGCGGCTTGTAGCCGTGCTTGACGAGCAGCGCCGCGAGGTGCTCGGAGCGCTCGATCGAGCCGGTGCCGACCAGCACCGGCTGGTGGCGGGCATGCGCCTTGTCGATCTCGGTGATGATCGCCGCGTACTTCTCCTCGACGGTGCGGTAGACCTCGTCGTCCTCGTCCACGCGCTCGACCGGCTTGTTGGTCGGGATCTCGACCACGCCGAGGTTGTAGATCTCCTGGAACTCGTCGGCCTCGGTCGAGGCGGTGCCGGTCATGCCGGCGAGCTTCTTGTAGAGGCGGAAGTAGTTCTGGAAGGTGATGGAGGCGAGCGTCTGGTTCTCGGGCTGGATCGTGACCCGCTCCTTGGCCTCCAGCGCCTGGTGCAGCCCCTCCGAGTAGCGCCGGCCCGGCATCATGCGGCCGGTGAACTCGTCGATGATCACCACCTCGTCGTTGCGGACGATGTAGTCCTTGTCGCGCGTGAACAGGGTGTGGGCGCGCAGCGCCTGGTTCACGTGGTGGACGAGGGTGATGTTGTGGGCGTCGTAGAGGTCGCCCTCCTTCAGCACGCCCGCCTCGCGCAGCAGGTCCTCGATGTGCTCGTTGCCGCTCTCGGTGAGCGAGACCGTGCGCTGCTTCTCGTCGAGGTCGTAATCCTCGCGCGCGAGCCGCGGCATCAGGGCGTCGATGGCGACGTAGAGGTCGGAGCGGTCATCGATCGGCCCCGAGATGATCAGGGGCGTGCGCGCCTCGTCGACCAGGATCGAGTCGACCTCGTCCACGATCGCGAAGGCGTGGCCGCGCTGAACCATCTGGTTCAGCTCGTACTTCATGTTGTCGCGCAGGTAGTCGAAGCCGTATTCGTTGTTCGTGCCGTACGTGATGTCGCAGGCATACGCCTCCTTGCGCTCGCCGTCGTCGAGCCCGTGGACGATGACGCCGACCGAGAGGCCGAGGAAGCGGTAGACCCGGCCCATCCACTCCGCGTCGCGCCGCGCGAGATAGTCGTTGACCGTGACGACGTGCACGCCGTTGCCGGCGAGCGCATTGAGGTAGGTGGCGAGCGTGGCGACCAGCGTCTTGCCCTCGCCGGTCTTCATCTCGGCAATGCCGCCCTCGTGCAGCACCATGCCGCCGATGAGCTGCACGTCGAAGTGGCGCTGCCCGAGCACGCGCTTGGCCGCCTCGCGCACGGTGGCGAAGGCCGGGATCAGGATGTCGTCGAGCGACTTGCCGGCGGCGAGGTCCGCCTTGAGCGCGTCGGTGCGGGCGCGCAGGGCCTCGTCGCTGAGCGCCTCCATCTCGGGCTCAAGCGCGTTGATGGCTTGGACCCGGGGCCGGTAGCCCTTCACCCGGCGGTCGTTCGACGACCCGAAAATCTTTTTGGCGATGGCACCGAGCATCGTGAACCTGCGATCGATCGTACAGTCTGGAGTGCGCGCGACGGCGCGCGTTATAGAGCCATATAGGCCCGCGCGCACCAGAATGGCACTGCGGTCCAGCCGGGCGGTCCGTTGACCCAGTGGCATGCTGCGAAAGGCGTACGGAGCACGCCCGGCCGGGCGCTTGATTCGCCTCGCTCCTGCGACATAAGTGCGGACCGATCAAGAGCAGCGGCGGCAGGCGACCGCCCACCGGGGAGTGACACGCGATGAGGAATCTGGCCCGGGCGCTTGCCCGCACGACCGCGCTCGCCGCCGGCCTGCTCGCGGCCCTGCCCGCCGCCCAGGCCCAGTCCGGCGCCTCCGACGGCGTCGTCAAGATCGGCATCCTCAACGACCAGTCGGGCGTCTACGCCGATTTCGGCGGCCGCGGCTCGGTCGAGGCGGCCCGGATGGCGGTGGAGGATTTCGGCGGCAAGGTCCTGGGCGTGCCCGTCCAGGTCGTCGATGCCGACCACCAGAACAAGCCGGACATCGCCTCCAACATCGCCCGGCAATGGTACGACACCGACAAGGTCGACTCGATCATGGAGCTGACCACCTCCTCGGTGGCGCTCGCCGTGCAGGGGCTGTCGCGCGAGAAGAAGAAGATCACCATCGTCGACGGGGCGGCCACCACCGACCTCACCGGCAAGCAATGCACCCCCTACGGCTTCCACTGGGCCTACGACACCCACGCGCTCGCGGTCGGCACCGGCGGCTCGCTCGTCGAGAACGGCGGCGACACGTGGTTCTTCCTCACCGCCGACTACGCCTTCGGCACCGCGCTGCAGAACGACACCAGCAAGTTCGTGCAGGCCAAGGGCGGCAAGGTGCTGGGGGGCGTGCGCCACCCCTTGAGCGCGCAGGACTTCTCGTCGTTCCTGCTCCAGGCGCAGGGCTCGGGCGCCAAGATCATCGGGCTCGCCAATGCGGGCCTCGATACCTCGAACTCGATCAAGCAGGCGGCCGAGTTCGGCATCGTCCAGGGCGGCCAGCGCCTCGCGGCCCTGCTCTTCACCCTGGCCGAGGTGCATGGCATCGGCCTCAAGGCCGCGCAGGGCATCGTGCTGACCGAGGGCTTCTACTGGGACCTCGACGACCAGAACCGCGCCTTCGCCAAGCGCTACATGGCCCGCTTCGGCCGCATGCCGAGCATGATCCAGGCCGGCACCTACTCCTCGGTGACGCACTACCTCAAGGCCGTGCAGGCGGCCGGCACCGACGAGACCGAGGCGGTGGCCAGGAAGATGCGCGAACTGCCGGTGGACGACTTCTTCGGCCGCGGCGGCAAGGTGCAGGCCAACGGCCGCATGGTCCACGAGATGTACCTGTTCCAGGTGAAGTCGCCGGCCGAATCGAAGGGGCCGTGGGACTACTACAAGCACCTCGCCACGATCCCGGGCGACAAGGCGTTCCTGTCGGCCAAGGACAGCGGCTGCCCGCTGACGCAGTGAGGCGGCCGGAAGCCGAGGAGGCTCAGGCCTTCACCTGATCGGCAGCCCCGCCGGACCGCGGATACGCGCGGCCCGGGCCGCGGACACGCGCGCGGCTCGGGCCGCGCATTCGTGTCCGGGGCGGGGGTCGCCGGCCCTGCCCCTCCGGTCCGTGCTTCAGTACTCCGCAAGTGTATTTACTGTGCAGTCTGCCTGAAAATTGGCCCGATGCGACCGCATCGTTGCAGCCGACGGATGTCCTCTCCTGCCTCTGCGGTGGTCCCGTAAGGTTTCGTTGAGATTCGCGGTGGTAGGAGAGACATCGTCTTTCGGCGATGCGGGCCGGCTGCCGGCAAAGGGCTGCCCGGTGAGGAGGCGTCCTTGCTCGCGCACGACTTCCGCTCCTTCCACGAGGCCTCGAAGCGCAACGGCGTGATCCTCTCGTTCGGTGGCGACCTGTCCGACAACGTGATGGTGTCGCTCGGCGAGGTGCTGAAGCTGCGCATGCAGCAGGCGGAGACCGACGCCACCGTGGCCAAGCGGGTGTTCTCGATCTTCGTCGAGCAGGCCCAGAACATCATCCGCTACTCGGCCCGCAAGCTGACCGCCGCGGACATGCCCCCGCCCCGCGTGAGCGCCGGAATGATCGCGGTCGGAGCCGACGGCGGACGCTTCTTCGTCGTCTGCGGCAATGAGGTCAGCCACGCCGAGGTGCCGGCCCTGCGTGCCCGGCTCGACCATCTCGCCGGGCTCTCCGCCGAGGAACTGCGGCGCACCTACCGCGAAAAGCTGCGCCAGCCGCCGGACGAAGGCAGCCTCGGGGGCAGCATCGGCCTGATCGAGATCGCCCGGCGCTCCAGCGCCCCGGTCGAGTACGATTTTCAGGAGATCGGCGACGATCTCAGCCTGTTCTGCCTCAAGGCCTACATCTGAGACGGGGCGCCACGATGGATCGCATCCAACTCCCGCCCACCGACCGCTCGCCCCGGGTCGATTTCGACTTCGCGTCCGGCAGCCTCTCGATGCGCGGCGAATCCTACCCGGAGGACGCCGCCGCCTTCTACGGACCGCTGCTGCAGTCGCTGCGCAGCTTCCTCAGCGCCTCTGACCCGAGGCCGATCGTGTTCGAGGTCGGCCTCGCCTACTTCAACTCGTCGAGCGCCAAGGCGCTGATGAACCTGTTCATGCCGCTGGAGGACGCTGCGGCGGAGGGCCGTCCGGTGACGATCCGCTGGGTCTACGCGGACGGCGACGACACGATCGAGGAGGCCGGCGAGGACTTCGCGGCCGATTTCGATCACGCCCGCTTCGAGATGGTCAGGGAGGCGAGGGCGTGACCGCGCGCAAGGCCAGCGTCACCGAACTGTCGCAGGCCGCCGGAGACGGCTTCAGCCTGTTCGACACCGAGGAGGCGATCCTCGGGCGGACGGAGGTGATGCTGTCGCGCCTCGCCGAGGTCGCCGAGGGGGTGCGGGAACTCGCGGGCGCCTACCGCCGCGGCTATCGCGAGCAGCGGCGGCTCGTGCGCCTGAGCGACCGCATGCAGGGCGACCTGCAGCGCGCCAACACGCGGCTGGGCGAGCAGCAGCGGGAGTTGCAGGCGCTCAACGACGCGCTGTCCGGCGAGATCGAGCAGCGCATCCGGCTGGAGGCCGAGCTGCGCCGCCTCGCCGACACCGACCACCTCACCGGGGCGCTGACGCGCCGCCGCTTCATGGAGATCGGCGAGCGCGAGACCCTGCGCAGCCAGCGCGGCCGCATCCCGGCCTGCTTGCTGATGCTCGACCTCGACCGCTTCAAGATGATCAACGACGGCTTCGGCCACGAGGCCGGCGATGCGGCGCTCGTGGCCTTCGTCGGCATCTGCCGCGGCCACCTGCGCTCGCTCGACGCGATCGGCCGCATGGGGGGCGAGGAATTCGCCATCCTGCTCGCCGACACCGATCGCGCAGGGGGGCTGGCGCTCGCCGAGCGGCTGCGACAGTCGGTCGCCGCCGTGCCGGTCTCCACCGGGCCTGGGCCTCTCTCGATCACGGTCAGCATCGGACTTGCCGCCCTGCGGCCCGAGGACGCCCTCGCCGACCTCCTGCGCCGCGCCGATGCGGCGCTCTACGCGGCCAAGGCCGCGGGCCGCAACTGCGTGCGCGGCGAGGAGGCGGCGTGACCCCCGCCGAGGCGCAGCCCCGCCGCGGCGGCTCCCTGCGCGGCGCCGGGCCGCTGCGCGGCGGCGAGATCCTGGGCAAGCTCGGCTTCACCGAGCCGGCAGGTGCCGAGGCAGTCGAGGGCATCATGCGCCCGGGGGCGCTGCGGGGGGCGGCGCGCGGGCGCAACCTCGACGGCCTCGCCCACACGCTGTTCCTGCGCATCTACCCGGTCATCGCCGCGGTGGTCCTCGCCACGCAGATCGGCATCGCCTGCGTGAACTACGCCGACGAGTTCCGCCTCTACGGCGAGCGCGGCGCGCTCCTCGCCGGGATCACCGCCGCGAACCTCGCCCAGCCGGGCTGGAGTGCGGCGCCGGAGCGGGCCCGCACGGCGCTGCAGGCGCTCGCCCTCGACCCGGCCTTCCGCTACGCCGCCCTGCGCGACGCCGAGGGCCGGCTCGTCGCGAGCGCCGGGGAGGCACCGGGCAAGCGCGCCTTCGACCTGCTGCAGGTCGCCGCCGACCTGGCAGTACCGGGCGAGGAGCGCGCGGGCAGCCTCTCGCTCGTCCTCTCGGCGGAGGCGCTGCGCGGCAACGCCGAGAAGCAGGCGCTGCTCGCGCTCGGCACCAGCCTCGTCCTGATGCTCGCCTTCGTGCTGACCCTGCGCACCACCGTGCGCCGCCACGTGCTCGGGCCCCTCAACCGCCTGCTCGGCGCCATGCGCGAGGTCGAGCACAAGCGCTGGGTGACGGTGGACCTCGGCGGCGACGCCCGGCCGAGCAACGAGATCGACGCGATCTCCTCCGCCTTCAACCGCATGGTGGAGGGCCTGCGCAGCGGCGACGAGGCCAAGCAGCTGCTGCTGGAGCTGGAGGCCGCCCACGCCAAGCTGGAACACGCCAACCGGCAGGTGATCGAGAGCATCGCCTATGCGCGCCGCATCCAGGCCTCGGTGCTGCCGGACCGGGCCGCACTCGCCGGCAGCGGGCTCGACGTCGCGATCCTGTGGGAGCCGCTCCACCTCGTCGGCGGCGATTATTTCTGGCTGGAGGCGATCGACGGGCAGGGCGTGATCGTGGTGGCGGATTGCACCGGGCACGGGGTGCCGGGCGCGTTCCTCACCCTGATCGTGGCCACCGCCCTCGACAGGCTGCTGCACGAGCGCGGCCTGCGCTCGCCCGCCGCGATCCTGGCCGGGCTCGACGCGATGGTGCGCGCGCAGCTGCGCCAGGACGGGCGCGGGGCGGAATCCGACGACGGGCTCGATTGCGGCATCTGCGTCGTCGATCCGGCGAGCCGCACCCTGCGCTTCGCCGGGGCGGGCCTGTCGCTGACGCGGGTCGGCGCGGACGGCATCGAGCGGCTGCGCGGCGGGCGCCGCGGCCTCGGCTACCCGCGCACCGGCCGCGAGGCGCTCCCCGAGACCGACACCGTCGTGACGCTCGCGCCGGGCACGACCTTCTACCTGATGACCGACGGCATCACCGACCAGATGGGCGCCGCCGCGCCCGGCGAGCCCCCGCGCCTGCTCGGCCATCGCGCCGTCGCGGACCGCCTCGCCGCCACGGCGGACCGGCCGCTGCCCGAGCAGGTCGCGGCCCTGGAGGCCGGTCTCGCCGCCTATCGCGGGGCCGAGCCGCGGCGGGACGACATGACCCTCGTCGCCTTCCGGCTTCCCTGACCGGCAGGGGAGGGGGCCTCACAGCTCGCTGCGCCGGAGCAGGTAGTCGAGCCCGCCCACCCGGTACCAGCGGTAGCCGTAGCCCTCCAGCAGCACCCGGTACCGCCCGGCCTCGTCGGCCCGGCTGCGCTCGCCGGTGAGCAGGTCGATGAGCAGCCCGCCATCCTCCCCGATCCCGGTGGCGAAGCCGATCTCCAGCGGCTCGGCGGCGAAGTTGTGCAGGCACAGAACCGCGTTGTTGCGCCAGTCGTAGCGCAGGCCGAGCACGCTCTCGGCGCCGGTCTCGATCACCGCGAAGTCGCCCCAGCCGATCTCCGGCACCTCCTTGCGCATCCGCACGATGCGCTCCAGCCAGTTGAGGAACGAGTTCGGGTCCTGGCGCTGGACCGCGGCGTTGACGTGCGCGTAGCCGTAGGCGCCGGTGCCGATCGGCGGCGCGGTCGGGCGCGCGCTCTTGGTGAACCCGCCCTGCGGCTCGTCCGACCATTGCATCGGCGTGCGGCAGCTCTCGCGCTCGGGCAGCGAGAGGTCGTCGCCCATGCCGATCTCGTCGCCGTAGCGCAGCACCGGGGTGCCCGGCAGGGTGAACATCAGGCTGTAGGCGAGTTCGAGCCGGCGGCGGTCGCCGCCCAGCATCGTCGGCAGGCGGCGGCGGATGCCGCGCCCGTAGATCTGCATCTCGGGAGCCGGCGCGAAGGCGGCGAAGACCGCCTTGCGGTCCTTGGGCGAGAGGCGCCCGAGATCGAGTTCGTCGTGGTTGCGCAGGAACTGCGCCCATTGCGCGGAGGCCGGACGCTCGCGCGTGCGGGCCAGCGCCGCCGCGACCGCCTCCGCCCGCCCGGTGGCGAGCGCCAGGAACACCGCTTGGTTGACCTGGAAGTTGAACATCATGTGCATGCGGTCGGCATCGTCGCCGAAATAGTCGAGATCCTGCTCGGGCAGCACGTTGGCCTCGGCCAGGATGATCGCGTCGCCGCAGCGCCACTGCAGGAACTCGCGGAACCGGCGCAGCATGTCGAACTGCTCCACCGGCTTGCCCGCGGCCTCCGGCCCCTTCCGGGCGATCACGAACGGCACCGCATCCATGCGGAAGCCCGAGACCCCGAGCTGGATCCAGAACCCCATGATCTTCAGGATCTCCGCCATCACCCGCGGGTTGGCGGTGTTGAGATCGGGCTGGAACTCGTAGAAGCGGTGGAAGTAGTAGGCCCGCGCGGTCTTGTCGTAGGTCCAGGTGGTGGTCTGCACGCCGGGAAAGACCATGCCCTCGTCGGCACCGGGCGGCTTCGTCTTCGACCAGACGTACCAGTCGCGGTAGGGCGAGTCCGGGTCGGCGCGCGCGGAGCGGAACCACGGATGCTGGTCGGAGGTGTGATTGACCACGAGGTCGATCAGCACCTTGAGGCCCCGCTGCTTGGCCGCGTGCGTGAAGGCCACGAAATCTCCGAGCGTGCCGTAGCGCGGGTCGACCCCGTAATGGTCCGTGATGTCGTAGCCGTGGTCGCGCTGGGGCGAGGGCTGGAACGGCATCAGCCAGATCGCCGTGACCCCGAGCCCCTGCAGGTAGTCGAGACGCCGCTCCAGCCCCTCGAAGTCCCCGATCCCGTCGCCGTTGGCATCCATGAAGGTGCCCACCGACAGGCAGTAGATCACCGCGTTCTTGTACCAGAGATCGTCGATCATGCGCCCTCGCGCCGCGCCCGCCCGGCCTGGAAGCTAGGGCCGGAGAGCCGGCAGCGTAGCCGCGTGGCCGCTGCCGCCCTTGAATGAGGCTGATTGCCTGCGAAAGAGGCAGGTTTCGGCGGCGGGCGCGCGGGGATGCCCTGGTTTCCATCGCCTGCGCGCGATTTCGGCAAAGCTTCCCTCCGGCGCGCCAACTGGCACATCGCTTGCCGGTGCGTCCGCGACCGCAAGAACAGGTCGGGGAATGGAAATCATGACGATGTCCTGGAAGGCTTGGCTGGCGCGCGCGACGGTCGCGGGCGGCGTGGCGATGGGCGCCCTCGCGGCGACCGCTGTGTCCGCGCAGGAGACGATCAAGGTCGGCATCCTGCACTCCCTGTCGGGCACGATGGCGATCTCCGAGACCACGCTCAAGGACGTCATGCTCATGCTCATCGATGAGCAGAACAAGAAGGGCGGCGTGCTCGGCAAGAAGCTCGAGGCGGTGGTGGTCGATCCGGCCTCCAACTGGCCGCTCTTCGCCGAGAAGGCGCGCGAGCTGATCGCAAAGGACAAGGTCTCGGCGGTGTTCGGCTGCTGGACCAGCGTGTCGCGCAAGTCCGTGCTGCCGGTGTTCAAGGAGCTGAACTCGATCCTGTTCTACCCTGTCCAGTACGAGGGCGAGGAGAGCGAGCGCAACGTGTTCTACACCGGCGCGGCGCCGAACCAGCAGGCGATTCCGGCCGTCGACTACCTGATGAAGGAGGAGAAGGTCGAGCGCTGGGTGCTGGAGGGCACCGACTACGTCTACCCGCGCACGACCAACAAGATCCTCGAAGCCTACCTCAAGGCGAAGGGCGTGAAGCCCGAGGACATCTCGATCAACTACACGCCCTTCGGCCAGTCCGACTGGCAGACCCGGGTCGCGGCGATCAAGAGCTTCGGCTCGGCCGGCAAGAAGACCGCGGTGGTCTCGACCATCAACGGCGACGCCAACGTGCCGTTCTACAAGGAGCTGGCGAACCAGGGCATCAAGGCGACCGACATCCCGGTGGTGGCGTTCTCGGTCGGCGAGGAGGAACTGGCCGGCATCGACACCAAGCCGCTGCTCGGCCACCTCGCGGCCTGGAACTACTTCCAGTCGGTCGACACGCCCGACAACAAGGCGTTCATCGCCAAGTGGAGGGAGTTCACCAAGAACCCGAAGCGGGTGACGAACGACCCGATGGAGGCCCACTACATCGGCTTCAACATGTGGGTGAAGGCGGTCGAGAAGGCCGGCACGGTCGATCCCGACAAGGTCATCGCGGCCCTGCCCGGCACCAAGCAGGCCAACCTGACCGGCGGCACCTCCGAGATGCTGCCCAACCACCACATCACCAAGCCGGTCTTCATCGGCGAGATCAAGGGCGACGGCCAGTTCGACGTGGTGTGGAAGACCGACGGGCTCGTGCCCGGCGACGCGTGGTCGAAGGAACTCGACGGCTCCAAGGACCTCGAGGCCGACTGGGTCAAGCTCAACTGCGGCAACTACAATACCAAGACGAAGAAGTGCGGCGGGGCGTGAGGCGCACCGCTCCCGCATGAGCGGAGGAACCCCCTCTCCCGCACGGGAGAGGGGATCCCGCGCTGCCCGCGCCTCCTCCCGGAGGCGCGGACCTTCACCCCGAACCGGATACCCCCCGGATGCGCCGCTGGCTCACCCTTCTCCTCGCCCTCGCGGCCCTCTGCGCGGCCGGCCTTCAGCCGGCACGGGCCCAGTCTCCGGCCGATGCCGCCTACGCGAAGCTGGCGAGCGACAGCTATTCGGACATCGAGGGGGGCATCGCGGCGCTCGCCCTGAGCGGCGACCCGAAGGCCGGCGCGGTGCTCAAGGCGCTGGCGGACGGCAAGCTGCTCTACCGCCCCGACGACAAGACCCTGGCGATCCAGGGCGCCGCCGGCCTGACGGAGGCCCGCACCGGCGCGGCCCTGCCGGGCGCGGACGGCTTCAAGCCGGTCCGGGTCAACAACCGCGTGCGCCGGGCGATCGATGCCGCGCAGGGCAGCCTCAACCTCGTGGCGCCGAGCCCGGGCCTGCGCCGGGCCGCGGCCGACGCGGTGTTCAAGGCCCGCGACGCCGCCGCGCTTCCGGCCCTCGACGCGGCGCTCGCCCGCGAGACCGATCCGGGCGTGAAGCGCGCGATGGAGGAGGCCCGCGCCGCCGCCCTCCTGGCCAAGTCCGACGCCCCCGAGGCCGCCCGCATCGGCGCGGTCGCGGTGCTGCAGGGGCGCGGCGACGGGGATGCGCTGGCGATCCTGCGCGGCCTCTCCGGCGACGCCTCCCCGGGCGTGCGCGAGGGCGCGGCGCGGGCGATCGCCAGCGTCGAGACCCGGCTCGCCATCGTGGCGAACCTCCAGAACGCCTGGTACGGGATCTCGCTCGGCTCGGTGCTGCTGCTTGCCGCCATCGGGCTCGCCATCACCTTCGGGGTCATGGGCGTCATCAACATGGCGCATGGCGAGATGGTGATGCTCGGCGCCTACACCACCTTCCTGGTGCAGGAGGTGATCCGCCAGCGGATGCCGGGCCTGTTCGACTGGTCGCTGCCGATCGCCATCCCGCTCGCCTTCGTGGTCGCGGGCGGCGTCGGCATCCTGATCGAGCGCGGCATCATCCGCCACCTCTACGGCCGGCCCCTGGAGACGCTGCTCGCCACCTGGGGCGTCAGCCTCATCCTGCAGCAGGCCGTGCGCTCGCTGTTCGGCCCCACCAACCGCGAGGTCGGCGCGCCCTCCTACATGGCGGGCGCCGTGGACGTGTTCGGTCTCTCGATCACCTGGGGCCGGCTCTGGATCGTGCTGTTCGCGCTGGCGGTCTTCGTCGGCCTCAACCTGATCCTCAAGGCCACCTCCTTCGGCCTCAAGACCCGGGCGGTGACGCAGAACCGGCGCATGGCCGCCGCGATGGGCATCCGCACCCCGTGGGTCGACGCCTTCACGTTCGGGCTCGGCTCCGGCATCGCCGGCATCGCCGGGGTGGCGCTCTCCCAGATCGACAACGTCTCGCCGAATCTCGGCCAGAGCTACATCATCGACTCGTTCCTCGTTGTGGTGTTCGGCGGTGTCGGCAATCTCTGGGGCACGCTGGTCGCGGCCCTGACCCTCGGCGTCGCCAACAAGTTCCTCGAACCCTTCGCGGGCGCGGTCCTGGGCAAGATCCTGCTCCTCGTCTTCATCGTGCTGTTCATCCAGAAGCGCCCGCGCGGCCTGTTCGCGCTCAAGGGCCGCGCGGTGGAGGCCTGATCCCATGACGTATGACGGCCTCATCGACCGCAAGGGCTGGATCTTCCTGGGCGTCCTCGCCGCCTTCGCGGTGGCGGTCCCGATCCTGAACCTCCTCACCCCGCCGGATTCCGCCCTGCACGTGCCGACCTATGCGGTCTCGCTGATGGGCAAGTACCTCGCCTACGCCATGCTGGCGCTCAGCCTCGACCTCGTCTGGGGCTATTGCGGCATCCTCTCGCTCGGCCACGGCGCCTTCTTCGCCCTCGGCGGCTATGCCATGGGCATGTACCTGATGCGCCAGATCGGCCCGCGCGGCGTCTACGGCCACCCGGTGCTCCCCGACTTCATGGTCTTCCTGAACTACAAGGAACTGCCCTGGTACTGGCACGGCTTCGACTGGTTTCCCTTCGCGGCCCTGATGGTGCTGCTCGTGCCGGGGCTGCTCGCCTTCGTGTTCGGCTGGCTCGCCTTCCGCTCGCGGGTGACGGGGGTCTACCTCTCGATCATCACCCAGGCGATGACCTTCGCGCTGATGCTCGCCTTCTTCCGCAACGACATGGGGCTGGGCGGCAACAACGGGCTCACCGACTTCAAGGACATCCTGGGCTTCCCGGTGCAGGCGCAGGGCACGCGCGTGACGCTGTTCGTGCTCACCGCCCTGGCGCTGGCGCTGGCCTACCTCGTCGCCCGCGCCATGACGACCTCGGCCTACGGCAAGGTCCTGATCGCCATCCGCGACGCGGAATCGCGCACCCGCTTCCTCGGCTACCGCACCGACCACTTCAAGGTCCTGGCCTTCACGGTCTCGGCGATGATGGCGGGGGTGGCCGGCGCCCTCTACGTGCCGCAGGTCGGCATCATCAACCCCTCCGAGTTCACCCCGGCCAACTCCATCGAGGCGGTGATCTGGGTGGCGGTCGGCGGGCGCGGCACGCTGGTGGGCGCGGCGCTGGGCGGCGTGCTCGTCAACTACGCCAAGACCCTGCTCACCGGGGCGATGCCGGACGCGTGGCTGTTCATGCTCGGGGCGCTCTTCGTCGTGGTCACGCTGTTCCTGCCCCGCGGCATCGTCGGCACGCTGGTCGAGGCGGTCGGCGGCCGGCGCGCCAGGGCGGCCCTGCCGGGGCCGGCCCCCGGCGAGATCGCCCCCAAGCTCGCCGAGGAGGGGCGCGGATCGTGAGCGCCGCCGCCACCGCCGCGCAGGCCCCGGTTCCTCAGGACCGCCGCCTCACCAACGCGCTCCTCTACGTCGACGACATCCGGGTCACGTTCGACGGCTACCGCGCCCTGCGCGGCCTGTCGCTCACCCTGATGCCCGGCGAGATGCGGGCGATCATCGGGCCGAACGGGGCCGGCAAGACCACGATGATGGACTGCATCACCGGCAAGACCCGGCCCGATTCGGGCGAGGTGGTCTTCGACGGCCTGCACGACCTCACCCGGATGGACGAGGCGGCGATCGCGCAGCTCGGCATCGGCCGCAAGTTCCAGAAGCCGACCGTGTTCGAGAGCCATACCGTGGCCGACAACATCCTGCTCGCCCTGAAGGGGCCGCGGGAGGCCGCCGCTTCGCTGTTCGGCTGGCGCAACCGGCGGCATGCCGAGCGCATCGACGCGATCCTGAGCACGACCGGGCTCCTCGCCCACCGGGCGCGCCCCGCCGCCGACCTGTCGCACGGCCAGAAGCAATGGCTGGAGATCGGCATGCTGCTGGCGCAGGATCCCAAGCTCCTCCTTGTGGACGAGCCCGTCGCCGGCATGACCGACGCCGAGACCGAGGCGACGGCGACGCTGCTGCGCGGCATCGCCCGCGATCACGCGGTGATCGTGGTCGAGCACGACATGCATTTCGTGCGCGCGCTCGGCTGCCGCGTCACCTGCCTGCACGAGGGCGCGGTGCTGGCGGAGGGATCGATCGACGCCGTCTCCGCCGATCCGCGGGTGGTCGAGGTCTATCTCGGCCGCTGAGTCGGCGCGCCCCACCGCGACGACCGTGGCGGGGACCCTCGGTCCCGGGACAGACGAGCGCGATCAACGCGAATCCGCGTCGCGGTCGCGGGCGGAGGGAGCCGGACCGGTCATGCCCCCTCCGGCGATCGGTGCCGGGCGCATCGCGTCGACGTCGCAACCAAAACCAACATCCCCCAGAGTGAACCCGGCGCGCCGCGAGGCAGCCCCAGGCGGACAGGCAGGCTGCCCCGCAGGAATCTCCGCCGGCGCGCTCCCTCATCCTTTCGCGTTGCTGGACAACCCGCCCGCAGGCCGGTCAGTATGGTCGCGAGACCGTCGCCTGACCGCTGCCTTTGCTCGTATTCCAGCGTTCCGCCTCGCATGCGGGAGCAAGGATGGTGGAGAGATGTTGGTATGCGCCGGACTGGCGTGACGGAGAGGTGCAAACGTCTGTGGCAAAGTCCAGCGAGGCCGGTTCCGGACGCTGCTGATCGAATCGGGCGGCATGCTGACGCAGCCTCAAGTTGTGAGCATAATCTGCTCGGGCCTGGCTGAACCGCGCAATTGCGGTGATTTACTGACGAATTGCGGGCCCGCCTGCCGTTGACAGTCGCAACCTGTCCTCCATATTGGACTTCGCCGCGCCGAACGAACAGAAACGAAGCGCCATGACGACAGAGTTGACGCAAAAAACAATAGATCTCGTCTCTGTCTATCTTTCACGAAACAGTATATCCGTGGCTGAAGTGCCGGAGCTGATCCGCCTCGTTCATTCCGCGCTGAAGGATGTTGATGCGTCTGAGGCCCCTGCACCGGCGTGGCCGGCGGCGCGGGTGTCGGTCGAGAACACCGTCACGCCCGACTACATCATCAGCCTGGAGGACGGGAAACCCTACAAGACCCTGGGCCGTCACCTGACCAGCCGCGGGCTCACCCCCGATCAGTATCGGGCGAAGTGGGGTCTCGACCCGTCCTATCCGATGATCGCCCCGAACTATGCCGCCAAGCGCGCGAAGATCGCCCGCGGGGCGCTGGTGCGCAGCCGGCTGCGCAAGGAATCCGGCGACGAGGGCGGCGCGGACCCCGACCTGGGGCCGCTCGCGCAGCTCATGAACTGGAAGAAGCCGTCCTCGGGGCCGGGCGACGCGTGAGCCGCGAACAGCCGCCCGCATGACACCAGCCCATGCTCAAGTCTCGTCGCGAGACCAGCGAGACATCTCTGCTCGCCCTTCAGCTTCTGCGATCTCGGCTGCGGCGTAGATACCGGTTGGCGGCAGCGTTGCCCAACCCTCCGCAAGGATGTCTCCCCCGTGCCGGCTGACGTAATGGTACTGCTCGGCGAATGCAAAATTCCCATCATCGCGTTGCAGCAAGACTATGCGGCGGCGTGGGTGGAGCGCCGACGCGTGTCTCACCTCGTCCAGCTGTTTGAAGACGTGCAAGCCTGTGTCTCCGCGGCGATCCACGATGCGGCTCAATCGTATAGGCGGCAAGCTGCCACGGGAGAATGTCGGCTCACCACCTCAGCGGTCCTTCCTCGGCTGTTGCACGAACGCCGCGAGCGTGTCCGTCACACCCGCAGCGAGCGGTCTATCCGGATCCTGGTAGGTTGCGATGTTGGCAGCCCGGTCGTCGGATGCGACCGTCTTCAGGACATGGTTCGCGTCCGGAAGGAGCACCAGCTCGGCGTCGGGGCGCGCATCGCGTAAACGTTCAGCGTCTGCTGGCCCAACTTGGATATCGCGCAGTCCCTGCAGGATCAGCACCGGGCCCGCATAGGCCGCGATCAGCTGGGCGGGATCGAGCGCGACGGCGCTGATCAGGAAGCCTTGGACCTCGGGTCGAAACAGCGGCTGCAAGGCCGGATGGATGTCTTCCGGCGCGACCTGCTGCCCCGCCTCAAGCCGCGCGATGATCGCCTCGGCCCGTTCGCGGATCGGTGCGTTGGCGGGGTTGCTCCCGATCTGCTCGCGGAGCACATCGCCAAGGCTGCGCCCCGGTGCCGAAACCAGCAGCAGCCCGCCGATGTCGGCAGAGCGCTGGGCCGCGACCAGCGCCACCAAGGCACCTTCGCTGTGACCCAGGACCCACACGCACGGAACCCCCATCCGCTGACGGATGGCCGCCGCCCACGTTCGGACGTCGGCGGCATAATCCTCGATGGTGACGGCGTTGGCGTCCGGAATGGCGCGAGCGCTGCCGAACAGGCCTCTCTTGTCGATACGGACGCTCCTGATGCCCCGCGCGGCCAGTCCCTCCGCGATCAGGCGGTAGGAGGATGATCGGACACCGAGCGGGTTGTTGCCGTCGCGGTCGGTCGGTCCTGAGCCGGGGACGATGAGAACGACCGGGCCATCGGAGTTGGCAGGTCCCGCCACCGTGCCTGAGAGCGGCCCGGCCGGACCGGCTGCCTCGATCAGGCCGGGGTCACTCATCGCTGCTGCGTCCGGTCGAGGAACGCTGAGGGACATGAGGCACGCCGGACTTCGGCCTCGGCCTTCGCTGCATCCCGGGGCCCGGTGTCATTTGCCGGGATCGACAGACTGCGTGCCCGCTGTCCACCCGTTCGCGAAGCGCACGGGCCAAGCTGCTCGTTCGCGAGAGCAAGGTTTGAAGCCGATTATTCTCTGTCGTGAGCCAATCACCGTCGCGGTGAAGGATGAGATCGTTGAGCGACCCCATCCCACCCGCGAGCCCGCGGTATCGCTCTACCCCGCGATCGTCGGACATCTCTCCCAATTCCGCACATCGGCCCACTTGCCCCGCCCAATCGGGTGCGCCGTACTTGCGCAACTGCGCTTCGAGTTCGCGCAGTGCATCTGCCAACTCGGCGACCATCGGATGAGGAGACATCATGCCTGCATAACGGTGCTGGGTCGGCTTGCAACCCTCAGCCATCCGTCCTGCGGTCAAGCTGATGGCGTGCAGATCTAAGCATCATTCGCCGAAGTGATCACCGGTTCGGCGACAGAGATTGATGCAAAGACAAGAGCCGAGCAGAGTTGCCCCGCGCAACTCTGGTTAGGCCGTGGCCACGGGCGTCGCCAGCAGGATCTGCCCGGGGCAGGGCTCCTGCGGCGCCAGGGGCTGTGCCCGCCCGTCCGGCTCCACCCGGTGCAGCCGGTAGCCGGTGAGCGCGCGGACGAGGGCGCGGGGATCCGGGGCCGGCGTCCCGGGGCCGCGCGCGGTCTCGATCAGCAGCCAGGGGCGGAACCGCCGCAGGGTTTCGGCCGCCCCGCGCAAGGCCGCGGGTTCTGCCCCCTCCAGGTCGAGCCGCAGGCCGTCGAGGCGCTCCAGCCGGTAATGGGCCGCCACGGCATCGATGGTGGTCAGGTCGACCCGTGCCATCAGCGCCGGAGCGGCCGCGACGAGGGTCCGGTCGAGGTAGCGGCCCGCCGCCGCGTGCACCGCCCGGGTGCCCGGATGGTCGTCCGCCGCGAAGGGGATGCGGCGCACGTGGTCGAGGCCGTTCGCCGCCACGTTGGCGGCGAGCTTGCGCTGGGTGGTCTCCAGCGCCTCGAAGGCGAACACCGCCCCGGCCGGCCCGACGCGTTTGGCCGCCACGAGGGTGATCTCGCCGAAGCGGGCGCCGACGTCGAACACGACGTCGCCGGGCTGGAGCAGCCGGTCGAGGCAGCGCACCACCTCGTGCCGCCGGTAGCCGAACCAGAAGATCTCGTTCGCCGCGTGCTCGGACAGATCGAGGGCGATGCGCAGGTCGCCGTCGAAATCCTCCACCTCCTGCACGCCGTGACCGCGGCCGCGGCGGCGGATGGCCTCGACGATCGGCCGGGCGGCGCGCAGGTGCTGCAGCCGGCGCGTCACCTTCCGGGCCAGATGGATCGCGCGCACGCCCGCCTCTCCCTGTGGCCTAAGTCTCTCGGCCGATCTCCCTTGACGTGACGCGTTCGCGTCCGGTTGGCAGTCCGGTGCGAGTACGTACCGGGCGGCGCGGCGGCCGCGCGGCGGCGGCTGCGGGACGAAGGCGGTCCTCTTTCATTGGTCGAACTCAAAACAGTTTCAAGGACATGATCGGTGCGGGCGTGGCTTTTCATCGGGGCCGGCCAGCTCTAGAGGGACCGGGCACGGACCGGCCGCCGCGGCCGGCGGTCCTCAGGGAGCCCGCATGACGTCTCGCCGATCGCCCGTTCCAGCCGGTCTCGCCCTCGCGCTGGTCCTCGGCCTCGCCGCCCCGCCCGCCCGTGCCCAGGAGGACGCCGCCCCGGCCGAGCCGGCAGCGCCCGCGGCCAAGCCCGCGCCGCGCCGCCCGCCGCCCGCCCGCAAGCCCGCCCCGGCGCCGGCCCCCGAGCCCGCCAAAGCGGCCGCCCCGGCCGGCTGGCCGCCGGGCGCCAGCGCCGTGACCGAGGTCTACGGCGACTGGACGGTCAGCTGCACCCGCGAGGGCGAGGCGCGCCAGTGCCAGCTCTCGCAGGCGCAGGGCGAGGCGCAGACCGGGCGGCGGCGCTTCAGCATCGAACTGCGCCAGCCCCGCGACGGCCGCAGCGAGGGCGTGGTGCTGATGCCGCTCGGCCTGCAGATCGAGCCCGGCATCACCTTCAAGCTCGACGACGCCACCCTCGGCAAGGGGGCGTTCTACACGACCTGCGTGGCGGCGGGCTGCATCGTGCCGATCAGCTTCCCGACGGTCGCCACGGACGCGATGAGGACCGCGGTGGCGCTGCGCGTCACCGGCACGCGCCCGAACGGCGAGGCGGAGACCATCACGGTGCCGCTGGCGGGCTTCGCCGCCGCCCTGGCGCGGATGGGCGTGCTGGCGGGCTGATCCCTGCCGGCCTGCACCGCAGGCATGCGCCGCCTGCCCGATTGGGCGTCAGCACGCGCCGCCGCGGACCGGCCCGCGACGGGCGCCCCGCCCCGCCCGCACAGGGCGAGGCCGGGCCGCCTCCGCCCGGCCTCCCTGGCACGATTGCTGCTAACGGCTACCCGGGCAGGCCGTCACGCGGCCTCCGGGCAAAGACGCCCGTGCCTTGGACAGGGTTGTCCGTTCGATCGGGGATGAGGCAGGCGGCTGCGGCCGGTCCGTGCACCATCCCTCATCCAGCGACGTGACGAAGTCCCCCCGCGGGGGTTCCAGTTCGAGGCTCGATGCATGGCCAGCTTCAAGACCGTGATGCGATCGGGGCATCCCCCGACCCTTTTTGCCGCGTTCCTGTACTTCGATTTCTGCTTCGCGATCTGGGTCCTGAACGGCGCGATGGGCCCGTTCATCACCGAGACCTACGGGCTCACCCCGGCCCAGACCGGCTTCATGATCTCCCTGCCGATCCTGGCCGGCGCCGTCATGCGCTTTCCGCTCGGCGTGCTCGCCCAGTACATCGGCCGCAAGAACGCTGCCATCACCGAGATGGTGCTGATCATGGTGGCGATGGCCTTCGGGTTCTTCTTCATCGACAGCTACGGCGACGTGCTGGCGATGGGCGTGCTGCTCGGCATCGCGGGCGCCTCCTTCGGGGTCGCGCTCTCGCTCGGCTCGGGCTGGTTCCCGCCCCAGCACAAGGGCCTGGCGATGGGCATCGCCGGGGCGGGCAATTCCGGCACGGTGCTCGCCGTGCTGTTCGCGCCGCCGCTCGCCCAGGCCTATGGCTGGCAGACGGTCTACGGCTTCGCCGGCACCGTCATGGCGCTGCCGCTCCTCGTCATGATCGTCTTCGCCAAGGAGCCGCCGGACCGCGAGCACCAGAGCTTCCGCGAGCACATCTCCTGCCTGTTCGAGAAGGACGGCTGGGCCTTCAACCTGATCTACGTCATCACCTTCGGCGGCTTCATCGGCCTGTCGAACTTCCTGCCGACCTTCTTCTACGAGCAGTTCGCCGTGACCAAGGTCGAGGCGGGGCGCCTGACCATGCTGGCGGCGCTGATGGGCTCGGGCATCCGGGTGGTGGGCGGCTACTGCGCCGACCGCATCGGCGGCATCCTGGTGCTCACCGTGGTGCTGCTCGCCGCGGTCGGCTCCTTCCTGCTGCTCACCACCTCGCCGCCGCTTCTCCTCACCACGATCCTGTTCATGGTCTGCTTCGCGGCGCTCGGCGCCGGCAACGGGGCACTGTTCCAGCTGGTGCCCCTTCGCTGGCCGGCCAACACGGCGGTGGCCGGCTCGATGATCGGCGAGGTCGGCGCGCTCGGCGGCGCGATCCTGCCGAACGCCATGGGCCTCTCGAAGCAGTTCACCGGCGGCTTCGCGGCGGGCTTCGTGGGCTACGCGATCTTCACCGCCGTGGTGCTCGGCTGCCTCGCCCTGTGGTCGCGCCGCTGGGTCGGCACCTGGGTCGGCCCGCGCGGCAAGGTGCTCGCCACCGCCGACGACGCGGCGCAGGCCGAATCCGGCCTGATCCCGGGCACGCAGCGCGCCTGAGCCCGGTCACCGCGGCGCGGCGAGCGCCGCGGCCCCCGGCTCGCCCGCGAGCAGCCGGTCGCTCTCGTCCTTCAGCGCCACGCCGGTGAGGCCGCGCGCGAAGGCCTGGGTGAGGAGCCAGTGCAGCTTGAAGGCCGCGAGGTCGGGCGGGAGCCCGGCCTGGCGCACGTTCGAGAGGCAGTTGCGCTCGGCATCGGTGCGGCCCGGGCGGGGATCGAAGGTGAGGTAGATCCCCAGGCTGTCGGGGGAGGAGAGGCCGGGCCGCTCGCCGATCAGCACCGCCACCGCCCTGGCCCGCAGGGCCGCCCCGATCTCGTCGCCGAGCGCCACCCGGGCCTGCTCGGCGATCGCCACCGGCGCCAGCGACCAGCCCGATGCCGCGATCGCGGGCGCAAGCGCCGCGAGCACCGGCACCGCGCCCTCGTGCACGGCCCGGGCCGAGAGGCCGTCCGCGACCACCAGCGCGAGGTCCACGGGCGCGCCGGCCGCATCGCGCAGGCGCTCCCGGCTCGCCTCGTCCAGCCGCCGGCCGAGATCGGGCCGGCGCAGGTAGGTCGCCCGGTCCGGGGCGGCCGAGGCCACCGGGACCGCCGCCCAACCGAGACCGGTCAGGCCGGCCCGCACGCCCTCCCCATCGAGCGCGGCATGGACCGCGTCGCGGGCCTGCGCGTGGGCCAGCGCGAAGCGCAGCACCTCCCGGGTCGGCAGGCCGGAGCCGGCGCGGCCGAGGCCGATGCGGGCCGGGGTGAGGGCAGCCAGGCGCCGCCAGACCTCGTCGGGGTTCCCGTGCGGGCTCATGCGGCAAGCCCCGGCGCGGCCGCGAGCAGCGGCGCCGCCCCGCCGGGCCGGAGCCGGCCCTCGGCATCGGCGAGGCCCATGCGGTCGAGCCACGCGGCGAATTCCGGCGCCCGCTTCAGGCCCAGCACCTCGCGCAGGTAGAGCTGGTCGTGGAAGGACGTCGACTGGTAGTTCAGCATCACGTCGTCGGCCCCCGGCACGCCCATCACGTAGGTCACGCCGGCCGCGCCCAGCAGCGTGAGCAGGGTGTCCATGTCGTCCTGGTCGGCCTCGGCGTGGTTGGTGTAGCAGACGTCGACCCCGAGCGGCACGCCCATCAGCTTGCCGCAGAAATGGTCCTCCAGGCCGGCCCGGATGATCTCCTTGCCGTCGTAGAGGTATTCGGGGCCGATGAAGCCCACCACGCTGTTGACGAGGAGCGGCCGGAAGGCGCGGGCGACCGCGTAGGCGCGCGCCTCCAGCGTCTGCTGGTCGATGCCGTGATGCGCGTTCGCCGATAGGGCCGAGCCCTGGCCGGTCTCGAAATACATCACGTTGTCGCCCAGGCTGCCGCGCCGCAGCGCCAGCGCCGCCTCGTGCGCCTCCTTGAGCAGCGCCAGCGTCACCCCGAAGGAGGCGTTCGCTGCTTGCGTGCCCGCGATCGACTGGAAGACGAGGTCGACCGGCACGCCCCGCTCCATCGCCTCCATGGTGGTGGTGACGTGGGTGAGCACGCAGCCCTGGGTGGGAATCGCGAAGCGGTCGATCATCTCGGCGAGCAGGTGGAGCAGGCCCGTCAGCCCCTGCACCGAATCCGAGACCGGGTTGATGCCGATCACCGCGTCGCCGCAGCCATACGCGAGACCGTCGAGGATCGCCGCCGTGATGCCGGCGGGGTCGTCGCCGGGGTGGTTCGGCTGCAGGCGCACCGCCATCGTGCCGGGCAGCCCGATCGTGTTGCGGAAGCGCGTCACCACCCGGGCCTTGCGGGCGACCAGGATCAGGTCCTGGTTGCGCATGATCTTCGACACGGCGGCGGCGATCTCGGGCGTCACGCCGGGCGCGATCGCCGACAGCGTCGCGCTCTCCGCCGTGAGCAGGAACTCGCGGAAATCCCCCACCGTCAGGTGGGCGATCGCCGCGAAGGCCGCGGTGTCGTGGGTGTCGAGGATCAGCCGGGTGACGTCGTCGTCCTCGTAGGGGATCAGCGGCCGGTTGATGAGGTCGGTGAGCGGCCGGTCGGCGAGGCACCAGCGCGCCGCCACCGATTCCTCGGCCGAGCCCGCCGCGATGCCCGCGAGCCGGTCGCCGGAGCGGATCGGGCTCGCCTTGGCCATCAGCTCCGCCAGATCCGAGAACACCCACGTGCGGGGGCCGACGACGTGCCGGTAGGCCATTCGGGATCTCTCCTGCCTCGACCGCACGACACTACCGCATTCGGCGCGGGACGCGATCCGGTCCGGTGATCCGCACCCCCGAAGGCGGGGCGGCAGGGATGCGGCGGATCTCCTCAAGCTCCCGACGGATCTCGGGCAGCAGCGTCTCGGTCTCGAACCGCGTCTGAAGGTTGAGCCAGAACTGAGACGACACGTTGAACCGGCGTCCGAGCCGCAGGGCCGTGTCGGTGCTGATGCCGATCTCCTCTCGAACGATCCGCTCGATGCGGGTCCGAGGCAGCTCGAGAGCCTTGGCAACAGCCCCGGCGGACAGCCCGAGGGGCTTCATGAACTCCTCACGCAACACCTCGCCAGGATGCAGCGGGGAGAGCGTGTCCACGATCTCCGGCTCGTCGATCACCGCGTTCGTCCTCCGGTCAGTGATGATCGACGATCTCGACACGAGCGGGCCCGTGATCGGTCCACGCAAAGCAGATGCGGACACGGTCGTCGACCCTGATCGCGTGGTGTCCGGCCCGATCGTTCGTCGGCGCACGGAGGGTGTTCCCGGGCGGCCTCTTCACCTCGTCAAGCGGCGTAGCCGCATCGATCACCCCGAGCTTCCGGCGCGCCGCCTTGAAGACGTGCCTGAATCGAGCCAGCCCGCCAAAGCGACCGTGGCCGTTGCAACGCGCTGCCGCAGCCCTAGATCGCAGGGTGCAGGCTCGATCGGATGGCGCCCGGGATGGATGCCCACATCGCAGGGGACGCGGCGCGTGCGACCGGATCGGGCCGGCATCGCCGCATGCAGGATGCCTCGCCGACCGGCGGATCGAACCGGGCCTTGGCCGGGGGCGATGATCGTCCCGGAGACAGCCACGTCTCCGGATCCGGTCGGGTGACGAGGGGTGATCCGCCCCCTTCGCGCGTCTCTCCCCGTGACGGTCCGCGGGATCTCCCATCGACGGGACGCTGGCGCGGCCCGCCTCGTGGCAAAATCCGGGTCTCGACCGCTCCCGGTTCGGAGAGCGCCGCGCCGCTGGAACGCCTCTTGCGTCGTGACCAGTGCACTATCCCATGTGAAGGCGGTCCGCTTCCACTTGGGCTTTCACACCGTGATCAGTGAGGAGGACGCCCGTGCATCGCTACTTCTTCGACCTCGAAGCGGAGGGCTTCGACGCCCGGGACGATGTCGGTGTGGTCCTGGCCGATGACGGTGCCGCCCGCGCCGAGGCCGTGCTGGCGCTGCGCTCCTGCGCCGCCGCGCCGCTGCCCTGCGGCCGGCGCGCCGACCTCGCGCTGCGGGTGCGCGACGAGACCGGCCAGACCGTGATGCGGGTGGTGCTCGGCGCCACGGTGACGCGCGGCGCGGCACCGGCCGGCAGCATGGCGGCCTGAGGGGACGGCCGCCGGCGGGGCGCTCGCCGAGCGCGCCGGCGGCTCAATGGATCCCGCCCGCAGTGCCGGCGGGCAGGCCGTCAGATCAGCGGCTTGCCGCCCGTCACCGCCACGGTGGCGCCCGAGACGTAGCTCGCTTCCTCGGCGGCCAGCATGACGTAGACCGGCGCCAGCTCGCAGGGTTGGGCCGGCCGCTGCATCGGCACCTGCTTGCCGAAATTCTCGACCTTCTCCGGGGGCATCGTCGACGGGATCAGCGGCGTCCAGACCGGACCCGGCGCGACGCAGTTCACGCGGATGCCCTTCTCGGCCAGGAGCTGCGCCAAGCCGCCGGTGAAGTTCTGGATCGCCCCCTTGGTGGTGGCGTAGGCGAGGAGCTGCGGGCTCGGCGTGTCGGCGTTGATCGAGGTCGTGTTGACGATCGCGCTGCCCGGCCGCAGGTGCGGCAGCGCCGCCTTCGTCAGGTAGAACATCGCGTGGATGTTGGTGCGGAAGGTGACGTCCCACTCCTCGTCGCTGATCTCCTCGGGCGACTGGAAGGTGGCCTGATGGGCGGCGTTGTTGACGAGGATGTCGACGCCCCCGAACGCCGCCACCGCCTTCTCGACGATGGCGCGGCAATGGGCCGGGTCCTTGATGTCGCCGGGCACCAGCACGGCCTTGCGCCCGGCCTCCTCGACGAGGCGGCCGGCCTCGCGCGCATCGTCATGCTCGTCGTAGTAGCTGATGAGCACGTCCGCGCCCTCGCGCGCGAAGGCGAGCGCCACCGCCTTGCCGATGCCGCTGTCACCCCCGGTGATGATGGCCTTGCGGCCGGCAAGCCGGCCCGACCCGCGGTAGCTCGTCTCGCCGTAATCGGGCCGCGGATCCATCTCGGCATCCCGGCCCGGCATCGGGATCTGCTTCTGGCGGCTGAAGGGCGGTGTGGGGAAGTCCGGCATGGCGGTGACTCCTGGACGCGCAACAGGGACCGGCCGCGAGCCGCGCCGCGACCGGGAGGATGACTCGATGGGCCGGGCGAGCCGTGTCAGAAGCGGCCGTTGTTCGGCCGGCAGCGCCCGTCCGCGATCTTGAAGTTCGGCGGATCGCACGGGACCATGTCGGCCGGGCACCATTTCTGGCAGACGCGGGGACCGAACCCGTCGGGCCGTTCCGCGTAGACGCCGGGCGGCGCGGCGCGCACGCTGCCGGTCACCTCCGGACCGTCGTCGAAAAACGGATAGGGTTGCGCCAGGGCCGGCGCGGCGAGGAACAGCGGGGCCAGCACGAGGCCGAGCGCGCGCATCGAACGATCTCCCAGGACGTGGCATCCGTGGCGCCGCTCCGGCCCCCGCGGGGCCGGGCGCGACGCCGGACCAACGGTCCCGTGCGGCGCCTGTTCCGCCCCGCGAGGCGCGCGCGTCAGCGCCGCGGCCGCAGGCTGCCGAGGTCGTCGTGGTGGAGCAGCAGCACGCCGGTCGCGCCGGCGAGCTTGCGGGCCGCCGGGGTGAACCCCGCATTCGAGACCACGGCGGCCCGGTCGGCGTTCCAGTAGCTGCGGGCGGCGACCACTTCCTGCACCGCAGCGTTGCCCACCGGCTTCGCGTAGCGCTTGCATTGCACGACGAGGCGCAGGCCGTCCCATTCGGCGATCACATCGGCCCCCTGGTCCCCCGCCGCCCGGGTGGCGCGAGCCTGCCAGCCGGCGCGCTCCAAGAGGGCGGCGCAGAAGCGCTCGTAAGCGATCCCGTCCTCCGGCAGGGCGTCCGCCTCCTCGTGCGCCTCCGCAAGCGAGGCCGCCTCGACCAGCGCCAGGATCTCCTCGCGGCGGGCCTCGGCGAGGTCGCCGTAGCCCTCGGCCTCGAGCCGCGGCCGCAGGGTGCGGGCCACGAAGTAATCGCGCTCGCGCAGCCAGCCGTCGAGGATCAGGTTGTCGTAGGGATCGACGTAGGTCTCCTGCCGCCGCCGCAGAGCGAGCGTCCCGCGGTGCGGTTCCACCAGACGCCGCACCCGCCGCCGGAAGCGGCGCCCGCGCCCGAGCCGGTGCGTCAGCACGGCGGTCACCACCAGGACGGTGACCGCGAGGGCCGGGCGCCCGAGCCACAGGCTCGCCGCCCCGCCCGCCACCACGGGCCAGAACAGCAGATCGGCGATGCTGCGCGGCGCGGCCATGCACTCCTCCTCACGCCGGCACCCTGGCAGCGGGTGCTTGCCCCCGGGCTAACCGGGGGCGGGCCGCACGCGGCGTCCACAGGCGTCTTGCACCGGAGGCCGGCCGGGACGGAGCCTCGGGCGGGGCCGATCAGCGCAAGGGCGGCGCGGTGCTTGCACCCGTGCTGTCACTCGGCCGATGCTCGGCCGGCCGGCCCATGCGCATCCTTCGCCAAAGCGGTCCTCGTTTCGGTGGGACGACGATGCGACACGAAGGAGAGCCGGGCGCGGGAGATCGCGATGAGGCACTGGGTCGCCGCCGTTCTCGCCTGTCTGCTCTGCGTCACGGGCAGCCGTGCCGCCGAGTCGCCGACAGAGGTGGACGTCGCCCTGGTGCTCGCCGTGGACGTCTCGCTGTCGATGACCGCCGACGAGCAGTTCGTCCAGCGCAGCGGCTACGTCGAGGCCTTCCGCTCGGCCGTCGTGCATCAGGCCGTGCGCCAGGGGCTCCTCGGCCGGATCGCCGTCACCTACGTCGAGTGGGCCGGGGTCGGCAACCAGCGCGTGGTGGTGCCCTGGACCCTGATCGCCGGGCGGGAGGACGCCCTCGCCTTCGCGGATCTCCTGTCGCAGAGTCCGCCGCGGCGCTCGACCTGGACCTCGATCGCCAGCGCCATCGACTTCTCGGTCGGCCTGTTCGCCAATAACGGGCTGGAGCCCCTGCGGCGGGTCATCGACGTCTCGGGCGACGGCCCGAACAACCAGGGGCGCCCGGTGACGCGCGCGCGCGACGACGCGGTGGCGCAGGGCATCGTAATCAACGGCCTGCCGCTGATGATCCGCGAGCCGAGCGGTCCCTGGGACATCAAGGACCTCGACCTCTACTACCGGGATTGCGTGATCGGCGGGAGCGGCAGCTTCATGGTGCCGGTGCGCGAGCGCGCGCAATTCGCGGACGCCATCCGCACCAAGATCGTGCGCGAGGTCGCGGGCCACGCCGAGCCGCCGCGGGTGCAGCGCATCCAGACCGGGCCGAGAGCGAACTGCCTCGTCGGGGACCGGCCGAATCCCGAATGGGATTGAAGTCCTGACGGCGAGTCGCGCGTCGCCGAGGTGACGGGCGGGCGAGACGCTTCGCCGGGCCCGAGCATCATCGCGCCCCCGGTGCGGACCGCGAGCGAGGACCGATGCGGGCTATTCGGCTGCCTTGGCGGTCTGTGTCTTGCGCTTCGTCGGGTAGGATTTCCGCCTCTGCTGCCCAAGACCCATGGTCTTGGCCAGCTCGGAGCGGGCCGCCGCATAGTTCGGCGCCACCATCGGGTAGTCCGCCGGCAGGTTCCACCGTGCCCGGTACTGCTCGGGGCTGAGGCCGTAACGCGACCGGAGATGCCGCTTGAGCGATTTGAATTTCTTGCCGTCCTCAAGGCAGATGAGAAATTCCGGGGTGATCGAGCGCTTGATCGGAACGGCAGGCGTGAGTGCGGCCGGCTTCTCCGCGGCCGCGTCCTTCCCCAGGCTGCCCAGGGCCGCATGCACCGAAGCAATCAGTCCGGGCAGTTCCGCCGGCGGGACCGAGTTCCTGCTCACGAAAGCCGACACGATGTCGGCCGCCAACTCGATATAGCCCGTCGAGGCCGTACTCTCACTCATCCTGCCTGCCCTCATTGCGCCGGGAAACCCGAAGACGTCCAGACATTCCAGCCGCAGGTTCCATCCGAATCGAGGCGGATATGTCTTCTGTCAGCACTGATTAATATTGCTTCCGCTCAGTTCGTGCAAGAGGCAAACAAGACTCGCGCGGTTTTCGGATGCAACCGTTAGGTTCGCGCCGTTTTGGTGGCTCTGGGTTGAAATCAATGCCACCGTCGGTCACGCAGGATGCCTTCAGGTTGGGCGCTGTGCGGCTCGAATCGGCGGCCTGGGGGCTTTTGAGGTAAAAAATTACTGGTACTCTGCTCGTTCGCAGAAGGACCGCCAAGCATGCGGGCCACACGTGGCTGCACTATGCGGCAGGGTCAATTGTTTAGGAATATACGCTCATGCGCGGCGCGTGGCCGCGGACCGGGTGTGTGCAACTTGAACGGGCACCACGAAATCGCCGGCGAATCGCGCCGGCGGATCATGCCGCGGCGGTGATGCGACTGTAGGCTGCGATGATCGCATCCGCATCGGCCTCGCTCAGATCCGTCAGGAAGACCGAATCGCCGATGATGAGCGTGCACAGCCCGTCATCGCTCGTCTGCTTGCGGATAGGAGGCATCGCCGGCCCTCGTGCTGGGCATCCTCCACCAAGATGGCCTTCGGTCCGGCGGCGGCAATGGGGAGAGGCCGCGCGGCCGGACGGAATCGTCCCGGTCGGCTCCTCAGGCGAGGAACGGTGGTCGCTCGCGGCCGGTTCCCGGACGCCCGTTCCGGCTGGTTCTCACCCGGCGGCCGGATGTCGGCCGGTCTCGCGCTCCAGCGCGACCACCGACAGCGCCTGATCACGCCCGCGCACGGCGTGCTGGCCGAGGGCGCGGGCCCGGATGCCGTCGGGCAGCCGGGGCAACCGGTCCAGAAGGTCGGCGGAGATCAGCACCGGCGTGTCGAGGGTCCGGCACAGCGTCTCGATCCTGGCGGTCACGTTCACGGCGTCGCCGAAATACGCGATCTTGTGGCGGTCGACGCCGACCTCGGCGGTGACCACCGAACCGCCGTGGAGGGCCGCGCGGATCTCCGGCACCGTGCCGAACTGCTCCCGCCAGGACGCGGCCTCGCGCGCGAGCGCGTCGCGGATGGCGAACACGCAGGCGACGCAGCGCGCGTCCTGCAGCCCGCGGCTCATCGGCCACGTGATCATCGCCATGTCGCCCACGAAATCGTCCGTCGAGCCCTGGCAGCGCCGCACCGGTTCGGCGAGGGCGGCGAACACGGCACCGAGATAGGCCTGGGCCCTGAGGGCGCCGTGGGTCTCGGCGTAGGCGGTTGAACCGACCACGTCGACGAACAGGAAGATGCGCTGTTCCTCGACCGGCTTGTGGTAGCGCCCGATCATCAGGTTGACGAAGACCTCCGCGCCGACGAGGTCGCGCATCCGCACCACGAAGACGAGCAGCGCCGAGACGGCGAGGGCGTAGACGAGAACCCGCAGCGACGGCACGACCGCGACGGCGAAGGGCTCCTGGCTCAGCCCCAGGCTCCAGACCACGAGGCCGCCGAGGCCGTGGCCGAGCGCGATCATCGCCACATAGGCGAGTTCGGCCACCGGCACGTACAGGAAGGTCGGCAGGCGCCGGAAGCGCGACTGGAGGTGCGGCATCAGCACCCCGCGCTCGAGCGTGAGGGCACAGGCCCCGATGCAGAAGCCGTAGATCGCCGCGACGAGCGGAATCCGGTTGTCGAACAGGATGTCGTAGAGCACGCCCGCGCCCGCGCTGAGCGCCAGGATGGCGATCCAGAACCACGCATGCTGCGGGATGACCGTCAGCGGGGCGCTCCAGAACGGCGCCCGCGCGAGCCGGCCCGGATGCGGGTCGGCCGGGGTGCGGTGGAGCGGGGCGGCGCCGGGCAAATGCTGAGCCTCCTGGGCGCGAAGCGCCCGCGATGCCTTGCCGCCGATTGAGGCGCTTTTCGGGGCGAACCGGTGCGGCACCCGCGGGCCGCCCACAGGCATGCGCCAACCGGGTGCGGCGATACCCGAGCGGAAAGGACGGACCGAGGAAAATCTATCTGGAAGTTTCCCCTTGGTCAGTCCAGTATGATCCCTGCCGGACGCCGCCGGTCTCAGGGAGAGCGCAATGTCGACATGGCCGAAGCAGACGCCGTCGCAGATGAATGCCTTCTACGGGAATCCCGACGCGAACGGTGACTTCAAGGCGGATCCGCAATGGGAGAGCGCGAACATCGTCAAGATCGTTCCGCCCTACCAGCTGTATTACCCGCAGCAGAGCGGAAACGTCGTCAAGAAGCGGGCCATGAAATTTTCCAGCTTGCGAGTGCATAAAAAATGTGCGAGCAGCTTGCTGAATATCCTCACTCAGATCGGTAACAACTTCACGCCGGCGCAGATCCACGATTACGAACTTGACCTGTGCGCCGGCGTGCATGTCTTCAAGCTGAAGGCGGGCGGAACAACGCTGTCGACCCATGCCTGGGGCGCGGCGATCGACCTGAGCCACCTCATCAACGGCTGGAAGGTCAAATACGACCCGGATCCGGCGAAGAAGATGATGCCGCCGGGCGTCGTGGCGATCTTCGCGAGCGAAGGCTGGACCTGGGGCGGCAAATGGAAGACGGCCGACGGCATGCACTTCCAGGCGGCCGATCTCTGAGACGGGTTCCGGCTGGTCGCGGCCGGTCATGGGCGCGCGTTCGTCCCGAGTGCAGGCCGCGTCAGCGGAAGGCGGCCCGGGACCCCGGGGGAGATGCGCCGCGCAGCGGATCCTTCTCTCAGGAACCGTTCTCGCTGCGGCCGCGTTTGAGGCGAAACTCACGCTCAAGCCAGGAGCCTTTCATGCGCACCCGCATCCTCACCCTCGCCGCCCTCGCGACTCTCGCCTGCGCGCCCGCGGCCCTCGCCGAGGAGGTGATCATCCGCCGCGACGCGCCGGTCGAGCGTGAGCGCTCCACGGTGATCGAGAAGCGCTCGGTCGACACCACCGGCACGGTGGGCGGCTGCGAGACGAAGACCGTGCGCAAGACCAACGAGTTCGGCGACACCAAGACGGTTCGCAGCGAGCGCTGCGACTGACGCGCAGAGGGGGAGGCGGGCCGCGAGGCCCGCCCGCCGCTCATCCGAGGAGGCGCCCCAGGGCCGTGCCGGCCGACCTCCGCATCTCCTTCGCGGCACGCGTGCCGTCCGCATCCGTCTCCAGCCGGTCGAGCACCGTCGCCGTCGACCGCCGCGATGATGACGTCGCGCAACCGGGCTGCCGGTCGTTCGGCCCGGCATACAGCCGGTCGCCTGCCTGACGGAGGGATCCGCGCGCGGCCGGATCCGGGCTCAGACGTCCATGCGTGCCGCCAGCACCTTGTCGACCCTGCGCCCATCCATGTCGACGACCTCGAAGCGCCAGCCGTGCCGCTGGAAGTGGTCGCCCGACGTCGGGATGCGGCCGAGTTCCGAGATCACGAAGCCCGCCAGGGTGGAGAAGTCGTCGGTATCCGGCCGCTCACCGAGGCCGAGGCGCTCGAAGGCCTCGACCACCGGCATCATCCCGTCGATGAGCAGCGAGCCATCGCTGCGCTCGACCACCAGCGGCTCCTCGTCCTCAGCGTCCGGGATGTCGCCCGCGATCGCCTCCAGGAGGTCGGTCTGGGTGACGATGCCTTCGAGGTCGCCGTACTCGTCCACCACGATGGCCATGCGCACCGGCTTGGCCTTGAAGGTCTCCAGCACGCGCAGGATCGGCATGCCCTCATGGACCACGATCGGTTCGCGGATCAGGGCATTCACGTCGATCGGCATGCCGTCGAGGAGCCGGTTGAGGATGTCCTGCTTGCGCAGCACGCCGACGATCTCGTGAATCTCGCCCCGGCTCGCCACGAGGCCCTCGTGACGGCAGGCCCGGACGGTCTCCAGGATCGCCTCGCGGGAATCCTCGATGTCGATCCAGTCGACCTCGTGGCGCGGGGTCATGATGTCCCGGATCCGGCGCTTGCCGATGTCGAAGATGCGCGACACGGCCTCCTGCTGCGATTCCCGGATCAGGCCCGCCTCCTGGCTCGCCGCGACGAGGAGCGTGAGTTCGGCCGGCGAGTGGAGGCTGCCCTCGCCCGAGCCGGGCTGGAGCCCGCAGGCGCGCAGGATCGCGTTGCCGAGCCCGTTGAGAAACAGGATGGCCGGCCGGAAGACCAGGAGACACACGCGCAGCGGACGCACCACCGCCAGCGCCGTGCGCTCGCTGCGCTGGAGCGCGAGGCTCTTGGGCGCGAGTTCGCCCAGAACGATGTGCAGGGCGGTGATGACCACGAAGGCGACGACCACCGCGATGGCATGCGCGCCGGCTTGCCCCAGCGGCTCGGGCAGCCACGCGAGCAGGGGTTCGATCAGGTGAGCCAGCGCCGGCTCGCCGACCCAGCCGAGGGCGAGGGACGAGATGGTGATGCCGAGCTGCGTCGCCGCCAGATGCGCGTCGAGATGGTCGGTGGCCTGCTGCAGCGTGGCGGCGTTCGCGCGCCGCTCGGCCACCAGTTCCTGAACCCGGCTGCGCCGCACCGCCACGAGGGCGAATTCGGCCGCGACGAAGAACCCGTTCGCGAAGACCAGGAACACGACGGCGAACAAGCCGAGGCCCGTTCCCCAAGGACTGTCGGAGAAAATCACCGCCTCCCGTGGCGCGTCGCGGCGGCAGGCTCGACTGCACCGCGGCTCCTGTCATAGCCCGTCCGGGGCCGGCAGGGCTATCCGCCCCGCGGCATTTCCGCGGCGTCCGCGGCCGGATCGGGCTCGCGTGCGCGGCTCGCCCGCCAGGGGGGGCGGCTCAGAGGACCACCGACTCGTTGAAGGTCTCGGGCCGGAACGGGAGCTTGAAGGCGACCGCGATGCCGCCGTCGAGGTGGCGCACCACCGTGGCGAAGCGCTTGCCGACCGTCACGGTCGCGCCCAGATCGGGCCGTGCGTCGACCGCCAGCGCCGCGCCGGTCATCGACAGGTCGATGAGCCGGCCGGGGAGTTCGTCGCCGTCCGGCAGCCGGACGCGCACCGCGGTCGCGGCCGGAACGATGCGGACGTCGCTGCGCTGCTCGGCCATGCCGCGCGCGCGCGCCACGTACCAGTCGAGGCGCGCGGCGATGCGCGCCCGCCGCTCGGGGCTGACCGTGATGGCGACGCAGAAGCCGGACGGCGTCACGCCGGTGATCACCCCCGAGAGGACGCCGATGTTGTCGAGGTAGATCGTCACGCCATCGCCCGGCAGCCCCTGCACCGCCGTGACGAGTTCGGCGTGATCGGGCGAGAGGGTGCGCGTCTCGCAGGCGTGCTCCTCACCGCCCGGGAGGAGAAAGCGTCCGACGACGCGCAGCGCGGTGGTGCGCGCATCGGGCTGCCGGGTCGATGCGGAACCCTCTCTCAACGCTGGCATCAGGCTCACCCTGCACTCACCCCGAAAGTGCTCGCGGATGCGGGCTCACGCGAGTCCGAGCGGGGCAACTCTGACTCCGCCACGGTTGCCCGGCCCTTAATGCGGTGCGCCGATCCGTCGAATTCGAGACCTTCTGCGTGTGTCCATCCCCCATTCCGCTGCGGAACGGCCGGTGCGCCGGGCGGGTCGCGCCGGCCCGAGCGTGTGATCGGCCTTCCGGCCGATGCGGCCGGGGCCGCGAGAGGTGCTCATCGCTGGCTGACGAGAATTTGTTCACCATCGCGTGGTGTGGTGAGCCGAATCGGCTCGGCACGTTCGGGCTTCCGCGGCATCGCACCCACACGGCCAGATCCAGACCCGCGCCGATGACGCTCGATGCCTCGACCCTGATGGCCGTGACGGTCTTCGTCGCCCTGATCGTCGGGGTCCTGTTCCTGCTGTCGTGGAGCCAGGCGCGGCGCATGCGCGCCCTCGCGATCCTGGGGGCGGCCCACATCCTCGGGGCCGTGGCCTCCGCGCTGCTGTGCGGGCGCGGGATGATCCCCGACCTCCTGTCGATCGCCGCCGCCAACGCGATGATGCTCGGGGCCTACGGGCTGATCTGGTGCGGCGCCCGCAGCTTCGCGGGCCGGGCCACGCCCGCGTCCTGGCTGCTCGCCGGCCCCCTCGTCTGGATCGGCGCCTGCGCGGTGCCGGCCTTCTACGCCTCGATCGACGCTCGGGTGATCCTCGCGTCGAGCCTCGGCGCCTTCTACTGCGGCGCTGCCGCCGCCGAGATCTGGCGCGGGCGCAAGGCCGAGCCCCTGGTCTCCCGCTACCCGGCCGCGCTGCTCCTCGCCAGCGAGGCGCTGCTCTACGCGGTGCGGGTGCCCGCCGCGCTCGCCTTTCCCCTGCCGCGCGGCGTGCCGCCCGCCGCCACGCCGTGGGTGGCGATCCTGTGCTTCGCCGCGCTGCTCTACACGGTGGCGATCGCCTTCCTGTTCATGGCGCTCGCCAAGGAGCGGCTGGAGCGCGAGCAGCGCCTCGCGGCCCAGACCGACCCGCTCACCGGCATCGCCAACCGCCGCGCCTTCGAGGCGCAGGCCGGGATGCTGCTGGCACGGGGAGCAGCCACGCTCCTGCTGTTCGACATCGACCATTTCAAGCGCGTCAACGACACCTACGGCCACGGGATCGGGGACGCGGTGCTGGTCGGCTTCTGCACGGCCACGCGGGCGCTGCTGCCGGCGGATGCGCCGTTCGGCCGCCTCGGCGGCGAGGAATTCGCCTGCCTGCTGCCGGAGCCGGTCGAGGCGGGGCCGCTCGCCCGCACCATCCTGCGGGCGGTGGCCGGGATGCGGGCCGAGAGCGTGGCAGGGCTCGCCGTGACGGTCAGCATCGGCGCCAGCACCGGCACGGCGCTCGACGACCTCCTGGTGCGGGCCGACCGGGCGCTCTACCGCGCCAAGGCTCTCGGGCGCGACCGCGTCGTCTTCGACGGGGCCGCCCCGGTGCGGGAGCGGGCGGCCTGAGCCGTCAGGGCCGGCGGATCAGGTCGGCCACGGCCGCTTCCTCGGCGGGCGACAGGGGGGCGGGCGCGGGCGGGCGGCGGCGGCGCGCCGCGCGCCAGAGGGCGAACCCGCCCAGCAGGAGCGCGAGCGGCGGCGTCAGCCACAACAGCGCCGTGTGCCACGCCAGCACCGGGCGCAGCAGCACGAACTCGCCGTAGCGGCGCACCACGTACTCCACCACCGCCTTGTCGTCGTCGCCCTGGCGCAGGCGCTCGCGCACGATCAGCCGCAGGTCGCGCGCGAGCGGGGCATCGGAATCGTCGATCGACTGGTTCTGGCAGACGAGGCAGCGCAGGCCCGCCGAGATGTCGCGCGCGCGGGCTTCGAGCTTGGGATCGGCCAGCACCTCGCCGGGCTGCACCGCGCGGGCGGCCGGCGGGGCCAGAAGGGCGAGGGTCACGAGGGCGAGGCGGGCGCCCCGCCGGGATGCGGCGCGAGGCATGCCGCTACTCCGCCGGGACGGCTTTGGGCAGGGCGGCGCCCCGCGCGCGGCGGGCGATCGGGGCGCCGACGCGGAAGCGCCGGTCGGTGAGCGAGAGCCCGCCGCCCAGGGCCATCACCACGGCGCCGATCCAGATCAGCAGCACCAGCGGCTTGTAGTAGAGCCGCAGGCCGAGCGACCCGTCCGGCAGGCTCTCGCCCACGCTGGCATAGACCTGGCTCACGCCGACGGTCAGCAGGCTCGCCTCGCTCACCGCCATGTTGCGGGTGCTGTAGAAGCGCCGGCCGGGTTCGAGGCTGCCGATCGCGTGCCGGTCGCGGTCGCGGATCGTCAGCTGCGCCACGGTCTCGGTGTAGTTCGGGCCGGTCCGGGGCACGACGCCGTCGAGCGTCGCCGTGTAGGGGCCGGCGGTCAGGCTGCCGCCCCGCGGCACGGTGGCGAGGGACTCGACGCTCCAGGCCTGGGCGGCGATGCCGATCACCGTGAGACCGACGCCCGCATGCGCCAGCGCCGTGCCCCAGGCCGAGCGCGGCAGGCCGGCGGCCCGGCGCAGCGACAGGCCGAACGAGCGGCCCTTCGCCCGCGCGGCGATCTCCATCGCCGCCCCGAGCACCAGATAGGCTCCGAGCCCGATGCCGAGCGGAGCCGCCACCGGCCCGCCCCAGGTGAAGGCGGCGAGCCCGAGCGCGACCGCGATCGCGACCGCGAAGGCGGCGAGCAGGCGCTGCACGGCCGCGCCGAGGTCGCCCCGCTTCCAGGCGAGCGACTGCCCGAAAGGCACCAGCAGCAGGAGCGGGACGACGAGGGGCACGAAGGTGAGGTTGAAGAACGGCGCGCCGACCGAGATCTTCTCTCCGGTGAGCGATTCCAGCACCAGCGGATACAGGGTGCCGACCAGCACCGTCGCGCAGGCCGCCGAGAGGAAGAGGTTGTTGAGCACCAGCGCGCCCTCGCGCGAGATCGGCGCGAACAGGCCGCCCTGGCGCAGGGTGGGCGCCCGCCACGCGTAGAGCGCCAGCGACCCGCCGATGAACAGGATCAGGATGCCCAGGATGAAGGTGCCCCGGGTGGGATCGGTGGCGAAGGTGTGCACCGAGGTCAGCACCCCCGAGCGCACCAGGAAGGTGCCGAGCAGCGAGAGCGAGAAGGTCAGGATGGCGAGCAGCACGGTCCAGACCTTCAGGGCGTCGCGCTTCTCCATCACCACCGTGGAGTGGACGAGCGCCGTCCCGGCGAGCCAGGGCAGCAGCGAGGCGTTCTCGACCGGATCCCAGAACCACCAGCCGCCCCAGCCGAGTTCGTAATAGGCCCAGTACGAGCCCATCGCGATGCCGACCGTGAGGAAGCACCACGCGCCCAGCGTCCAGGGCCGCACCGCCCGCGCCCAGACGGCGTCGATGCGCCCCTCGATCAGCGCCGCGATGGCGAAGGCGAAGCTGATCGAGAAGCCGACATAGCCGAGGTAGAGGAGCGGCGGGTGGATGGCGAGGCCGGGATCCTGCAGGATCGGGTTGAGGTCGCGCCCCTCGAACGGCGCCGGGTTGAGGCGCGCGAAGGGGTTCGAGGTGATCAGGATGAAGAGCAGGAACACGAAGGTGATGGCGGCCTGCACGCCGAGCGTGTTGGCGCGCAGCGTCGCCGGCACCGCGTCGCGCGCGAGCGCCACGATCGCCCCGAACAGCGCCAGGATCAGGACCCAGAGCAGCATCGAGCCCTCGTGGTTCCCCCAGACGCCCGAGATCTTGTAGATCAGCGGCTTCAGCGCGTGGGAGTTCTCGAACACGTTCTGGACCGAGAAATCCGAGGTGACGTGCGCATAGGTGAGCGCGCCGAACGCGAAGGCGATGCAGACGAAGCTGGCGAGCGCCGCCGGCACGGCGACGCCGCGCAGCACCGGATCGCCGATCCGGGCCGCCCAGAACGGCATCACGGCCTGCGCCAGCGACAGGGCGAGCGCCAGCGCGAGCGCGTAGTGACCAGCCTCGATCAGCAAGAAAGCCGCCTCTCCGGTGTGCCGGGCCGCGAGAGGCCCGCCGCGATCCTAGTCCCCTTCGCGGGCCGCGCCGCGAAGACCTTCCGCCGCACGCCCGTGCGGCGGTTCAGCGCGTCGCCGGGCCTGTGCCGGACGCCGTCCTGGGGGCCGCCTCGCCGGTCTTGCCGGCCTCCTGTCCGCCCTTCCGGCCGCCTTCCTGCCAGTGCCCCTGCGCCTTGAGGGCGTCGGCGACCTCGCGCGGCATGTAGGTTTCGTCGTGCTTGGCCAGCACGGTGTCGGCCCGGAAGACGCCGCCCGGCTCCAGCACGCCCTCGGTGACGACGCCCTGGCCCTCGCGGAAGAGGTCGGGCAGCAGGCCGCGGTAGCGCACCGGCACGGCGGCGGCGGTGTCGGTGATCGTGAAGCTCACCGTCTCGTTCGGCCCGCGCGAGACCGAGCCCTCCTGCACGAGGCCACCGAGACGGAAGCGCACCCCCGGGGCGACCGCGGCCTGGGCGACCTCGCTGGGGGAGCGGAAGAACACGATGGTGCCCCGCATCGCCCACAGCACGAGGCCGAGGGCGACGGCCAGCACGGCACCGCAGACGCCGATCGTGACGAGGCGCCGCCGCTTGCGCGTCATGGCCGTGCCTCCCGGGCGGGCGCGGCCCGTCGCCGGGGCCGCTGCGGCGTCGCGGACATCGGATGCGTCTCCCGGCTCAGGTGCAGATCCGTCCGTTGTGTAGAGCAGAACGGGCCTGCGCGTAAGCGCTGCCGGCCCCGAAGGCCCTGCGACATCAGGGGGATGCCGGCGCGGCAGTCAGTCCCAGGTCGCGGGCCGCCGCGTCCACGGGGGCGGCCTTGTCGGCCAGCGCCGCCCGGGCGCGGCGCAGGGCATCCTCGGCCTTGTCGCGTTCGCCCATCACGCCGTAGGAGCGCACGAGCCGGGCCCATTCGTCGGGCGTGCCGCCCGTCTCGGACAGGCGCTGGTCGAGGCTCGCGATCATGCCGCGGATCGCCGTGCGCTGCTCCTCGCTCAGGGCAGGGGCCGGGACCTGGGCCGGGGCCGGGGCGTTGCCGCCGAGGCGCTGGATGCTGTCGCGCAGGACCGGCATCCAGGGCGCGTCGGGCGGGGAGGCGGCGGCGAGCGCCGTGTAGCGCTCCAGCGCGAGGTCGCGCTTGCCGTCCTGCTCGGCGGCGCGCGCGAGGTAGAAGCGCGGCTTGACCGCCGCGGCGTCGAGGGCGAGCGCCCGCTCGAAGGCGCCGCGGGCCTTGTCCGAGACCACCCCGTCGCCCGCCGCCACCAGCGCCTCGCCGTAATCGGACAGGCGCGGCGCGGTCTCGCCGAGGAGCCGCAGCGCCGTCTCGTAGGCCTTGACCGCGTCGTCGAGGCGCCCGGCGCGCAGGTAGACCGGGGCCAGCACCTCCCAGCCGCGGCCGTCGTTCGGCTCGCGGGCGAGGTGGGTCTCGATCCGCGTCACGGCGGCCGAGAGATCGCCCGCGTCCTTGCGCGCGGCGGCGAGGCGCTGCGCCTGCGGCTGGGCCGGCAGGTCGGGCGAGCCGTAGAGGCCGTAGATCAGCAGCGCCAGCAGCGGCACGGTCGAGAGCGCGAAGGCGGAGGCCGCGCGGCGGTGGCGCAGGGCCGGCTCGCCGACCCGGGGCGTCGCCGCCCCCGCGGTGAGGCGGCTCGCGCGCAGCAGGCGGCGCGCGGCCTCCGCCTTGGCGGCCTCCGCCTCCTGCGGCGCGAGGAGGCCCCGGGCGGCATCCCGCTCGATGTCACGCAGCTGGTCCTCGTAGAACCCGGTCTCGGTGGCGAGCACGGCCTCCGCGCTCCCGTCCGGAGCCGCCGGATGCGGCCGGCGCGACAGCGGCCACAGCAGCGCGAACACCGCCGCCCCGGTCATCAGCGCGAACACAACCCAGATCGCCATCCGCTTCCTCGAAGCATCCTGCGCCGAAGCGCTGACCGGGTCGGCGGCGACGGCGATGCGGAGCCGGAAGGCCAAGCAGCACCGCCCGGAGGCAATGGGGCCCAGGGCTCCCGCATCGTGTCGGCCGCCGGACCCGTGACCCCTTCGGCGAGTGATGCTTAGCGCCCGGGTCCCGGCGACACGATCGCGCGACGTGGCGACACGGTGTCACGCGAGCCGCCGATTCCCGCAGGCCCGGGTTGCGGTTGCTGCATTGCGCAACGATTGCTGCGGTGCAACGTTGGTCCGGCTCCGTGCTCCCGCCTCCCTGGGCCGCCCATGTCCGACACGATCACCGTCTCACCGCCTCCCGGGCGGGAGGAGCCTCCCGGGCGGAAGGACGCCCGCCGCGCCGCTCATCCGGCCCTCGTCCTGTTCGCGCTGGCGATGGGCGGCTTCGCCATCGGCACGACCGAGTTCGCGACGATGAGCCTGCTGCCGGATTTCGCGCCCGATCTCGGCATCGACGCGCCGACCGCCAGCCACGTCATCAGCGCCTACGCGCTCGGCGTCGTCGTGGGGGCGCCGGTGATCGCCGTGCTCGCCGCACGGCTCGCGCGGCGCACGCTGCTCGTCGGCCTGATGCTGCTCTTCGCGCTGGGCAACGGCCTCTCGGCGCTGGCGCCGAACTATCCCGTCATGCTCGCCTTCCGGGTTCTGGCGGGCCTGCCGCACGGGGCGTATTTCGGCGTCGCGGCCCTCGTCGCCGCCTCGCTGGTGCCGCAGGAGCGGCGGGCGCAGGCGGTGGCCCGGGTGCTGGCCGGCCTCACGGTGGCGACCGTGGTGGGCGTGCCCCTCGCCAACGGCATCGGCCAAGCCCTCGGCTGGCGCTGGAGCTTCGGCCTCGTGGCGCTGCTCGCGCTCGCGACGGCGGCCTTGGTCTGGCGCCTCGCGCCAGCCGGTCGCCCGGCCCCGGGCGCGAGCGCGCTCACGGAACTCGGCGCCCTGAAGCGCGGCCAGGTCTGGCTGACGCTCGCGACCGGGGCGGTCGGCTTCGGCGGCCTGTTCGCGGTCTACACCTATCTCGCCTCGACGCTGCTCACCGTCACGCAGGCCGCCCCCGCGACAGTACCGGTGGTCCTCGGCGTGTTCGGCGTCGGGCTCACGATCGGCAACCTCGTCTGCGCCTGGGCGGCCGACCGGGCGCAGATGCCGGCGGCCGGCCTCACCCTGGCCTGGAGCGCGGGCGCGCTCGCGCTCTATCCCTTCGCCGCGGGCAATCTGTGGGCGCTCGGCGGGGTGGTGTTCCTGATCGGCTGCGGCGGCGGGCTCGGCACCATCCTGCAGACCCGGCTGATGGACGTCGCCCAGGACGCCCAGACCCTGGCGGCGGCGCTCAACCACTCGGCCTTCAACACCGCCAACGCGCTCGGCCCCTGGCTCGCCGGCCTCGCCCTGGCGCACGGCCTCGCCCTGCCGGACACGGGCTTCGTCGGCGCCGGCTTGGCGCTCGCGGGCCTCGCCGTCTGGGCGGTCTCGCTCGCCGCCGAGGCCGCGATGCGCCGCGAGGCACGGCCCGCGGCGGCGGAGTAGCCGCGTTCGTCAGGGCAGGGGCCGGCCTGCCGTGTGACGCACGCTGCGGATGATGATCTCCCCGTCGCCGATGCGATCGGTGATCGCGTACGGGTAGGGCAGAGCCACGATGCGCCGGATGCGCTGCTGCCCGTGGCAGGCGCCTCGCGGATGGTGTTGCGCGAGTGAACGCGAGCGCCTCGTCGAGCTGGCGTGCGGCGGGCCGCGTCAGGCGGAGCCTCACAGGCCGTACACCTACAGGCCTCACTTGGCCCAGATGGCCCGCAACTCGTCCTCGGTCGCGCAGTCGCCTCGCGCCTCAGCGGCGTCGGCCTCGTCCTGCTCCGCGTCTTCATCCGGCGTGACGCGATAGATCGGCTGCACCTCGCCGGCATAGGCCAGCACCTGCCGCGCGATCTCGTCCTGCATGTCCGGAGACAGGCTCCGCGCGGTCGCCACCGCCTGATCGAGGAGGTCGGTCAAGGCGCAATCATGCCTTGAACGCGATTGCGGGAAACGGGAGTCCGGACAGGGCGGCCCCGCGCCTCACCGCTGCGCCGCCGGGCTCGCGTCGCCGGGGATCTCCACCACCGCCCGCAGGCCGCCGAGGCTCGCCTCCTCCAGCCGCAGGCGGCCGCGGTAGAGGGTGGCGAGGTCCGAGACGATGGAGAGGCCGAGGCCGGAGCCGGGCTTGGTCTCGTCGAGGCGCTTGCCGCGCTTGAGCACCGCCGTCCGGTCCTCCGGCGGCAGGCCCGGGCCGTCATCCTCCACGGTGACGATCAGGTGGGGATAGTCGCCCTGGCCGATCACCTCGGCGCGGATCGCCACCGTCGCGCTCGCCCATTTGGAGGCGTTGTCGACGAGGTTGCCGATCATCTCCTCGAAATCCTGCCGCTCGCCGCGGAAGCGCAGGCCCGGGGTGATGGCGGTCTCGAAGGTCAGCGCCTTGTCGCGGTAGATCTTGCCGAAGGTGCGGGTCAGCGCCGCGACCACCGGCTCCACGTCCGTGAAGGTGCCGAGCGCGCCCGCGAGCGCCGCCGCCCGGGCGCGGTCGAGGTGGTAGTTCACCTGGTCGCGCATGATCGCGGCCTGCTCGCGCACCTTGAGCGCGAGATCGCTCGACGCGTCGCTCGCCCCCACCTCGTTGACGATGATGCTGAGCGGCGTCTTGAGCGCGTGCGCGAGGTTGCCGACCTGGGTGCGGGCGCGCTCCAGGATCTCGCGGTTGGTCTCGATCAGGAGGTTCACCTCGCCGGCGAGCGGCGCGATGTCCCGCGGGTACTCGCCCGAGATGTGGTCCGCCTCCCCGCGCCGGATGGCGCCGAGCGCCGCCCGCAGCTTGATCAGCGGCGCGAGGCCGAAGCGGATCTGCAGGAAGGCCGCGAGCCCGAGCGAGAGGCCGAGGAGCGCGAAGGTGGTGGTGAGCGCCACGGTGAAGCGGCGCATGTCGGACTCGATCTCGTCCGAGGGGCCGGCCACCCGCACGAGGTAGCGGCCCTCCTCGCCGAGATCCACCGCTCGCTCGATGATGCGCAAGGGGCGCTCGTCCTGGGCGCGGCCGTAGCCCTTGCGCAGCTGCCCGGCCCCGGCCTCGCCGACCGCGCGGTCGGGCGGCGGGAGCGGCACGCCGACGAGGGAGCGCGAGGTGCGCAGGTCGCGCGGCTTGGCGTTCGGGCGGCCGACCTGCCAGTACCAGCCCGAGAGCGGCAGGTCGAAGCGCGGGTCGCCGAGGCTGCCGAAGGCGCGGGCGTCCGGCTCGCCCGGCGTGACGAGGTTGGTGGCCAGGTCGTTGGCGTAGACGATCAGGCGGCTGTCGAAGGCGCGCTCGGTGGTCTCGCGGTAGAGCGTCGAGAGGATCAGCCCGGCCGCGAGCAGGATCAGGGCGCTCGACAGGAGCGAGGAAACCGCGAGGCGGACCGCGATCGAGCGCCGCCGCCAGGGGCGCCACAGGGGAGGAGCGGCGGGCGCGGCCGCCTCCGTCTCCGGGCCGACGCTGCCGGCCACGCCCCGGGCCGGCGCGTTCATGGCGGGGCGGCGCCCGCGCCGGGATCGATCAGGTAGCCGAGGCCGCGCACGGTCTGGATCAGGTCGACGGCGAGCTTCTTGCGCAGGCGCCCGACGAAAACCTCGATGGTGTTCGAGTCGCGGTCGAAGTCCTGGTCGTAGAGGTGCTCGGTGAGTTCCGCCCGCGACACCACCCGGCCGGTATGGTGCATCAGGTACGAGAGCAGGCGGTACTCGTGCGAGGTGAGCTTGACCGGGCTGCCGTCCACGAACACCCGCCCCGAGCGGGTGTCGAGGGTGACCGGGCCGGCGCTGATCTGGCTCGACGCGTGCCCGGCCGCCCGGCGCAGGATGGCGCGCACCCGCGCGAGCAGCTCCTCCATGTGGAAGGGCTTGGTCACGTAGTCGTCGGCGCCCGCATCGAAGCCGTTGACCTTGTCGCTCCAGCGGTCGCGGGCGGTGAGGATCAGGACCGGCGTCTTCACCTGGGCGCGCCGCCACCCCGAGAGCACCGACACCCCGTCCGCCTTCGGCAGGCCCATGTCGAGGATGATGCAGTCGTAGGGCTCGGTCTCGCCCAGGAACGCCCCCTCCTCGCCGTCGAAGGCCTTGTCGACCGCGTAGCCGGCCTGCTCCAGGGCGGTCACCACCTGCCGGTTGAGATCCCGGTCATCCTCGACGACGAGCAGACGCACGGCGAGCCTCGTTCCTCACAAGCCGGCCCGCCGCGGGCGGCGGGCGTTCCGGTCCGGCCCCGGCCCCGGCCGGCGCCTCACCACTGGCCGGCCACCTGGCCGGAGCGGGCATCCACCATCACGTGCACGAACTGCCCGTCCCGGCGCAAGGCCGTCAGCATGTAGACGAGCGTCTCGTCGCGGCGGCAGAGATTGGCCCGCACGATCTCGGCCCGCGGCACGGCCGTGCGCGCCGCCCGGATCGCCGCCACCGGCTCCACCACCCGCTTCTCGGCGACCGCCTCGCGCAGGTCGCCCGGCGACAGGCAGGTCTGGGCCGCCTGCGAGATCCGCACCGACTGGGTCTGGACCGCCGCGGCGGGCTCGGCCGCCTCCTGCGCGAGCGCGTACCAGCCCATCGCGGCGAGGGCGGCGGCTCCGACAGGCAGGATGAGGGCGGCGTGGCGCATGACTCGACCATCGGGCCGGGGCACTGAATGCGGCCTGAATGGCAGGATGACCGGTTTCGCCGCCGCTGCCGCGTCACATCCTCGTGTCCGCGCCGGGGCTTGACGAGCCCGGATGAGCCGGATGGGCCGATCTGAGCCGCCCGCCATCGCCGGCCCTCCCGGCGTGGTGAGGCGGGCGGCCCGTGGCCGCCCCGGAGGCCGCGTCAGCGCCGCGGCTTCGGATGCTCGCGGAAGAACCGCCACATCTCGCGCGCGGCGTCGGGGCCCTGCGGATCGGTGTAGCTCCCCGCCGCCGTGCCGCCCGACCACGCGTGGCCGCTGCCTTCCACCACCCAATGCTCGTGGGCCGGGCGGCCGCGCCCGTCCGCCAGGATGCTGCGCCGCCACGCCCGGCCGCCCGGCGACACGCCGGCCTCCTCGCGCAGGGGCGTGGCCCCGGTCGCCGCGATGATCGCCTCGCCGTTGCGCGGGTGCACGGTGCCGTCCTGGTCGCCGTGGAAGACGATGGTCGGCAGCGGGTCGCGCAGGGGAGCGCCGGCCTCGCCGCCCTGGCGCATGGCGCGCAGGGCCGAGGGCAGGTCGTGCGCGGCCCCGGCGCAGAGCCCTGAATGGATGCCGACCGCGGCGAAGAGGTCCGGATAGGCCGCCGCGAGGTTCGCGGCCGCGGCCCCGCCGGCCGACAGGCCCGCCACGTAGACACGGGAGGCATCCACCGCGTACTCCGCCATCACCGCGCGGGCGATGCCGGCGATGAGGGCGGCCTCGCCCTGGTCGCGGCGCTGGTCGGCGGTGACGAACCAGTTCCAGCAGCGGGCGTGGTTGGCCGCCGCCGTCTGCGCCGGATAGGCGACCAGGAAGGTCTCGGCCTCGCCGACGCCGTTCATGCCGGTGCCGGCGGCGAAATCGTCCGGGTTCTGGGTGCAGCCGTGCAGCATCACCACCAGCGGCACCGGCCGGCCGTCGTAGCCGCTCGGCACGTAGAGCTTGTAGGCGCGCTGCCCCTCGCCATTGGCGAAGCTGAGGTCGAGGAAGCGGCCGGGCTCGCTGTCGGGCCGCGGCCGCGGGGCCGGTTCGGTCACGCCCTCGAACAGGGGGCCGACCTTGCGCCCCACCTCCCGCAAGGCCTCGCGCAGGGTCTCCTGCAGGTCGGCAGGCTTGAAGTCGGCAGGTTTGAACCAGGGCGGTGCGGGGTCGGCCGGCGGCGCGGCCTCGGGCGGGGGAAGGCGCACGGGTCCGGGGCGGGTGCCGGACTCGGCGCGAGTCTCGGCGTGAGTCTCGGGCGCGGATCCGCCCCGCACCGCCCGCTGGATCAGGGCCATCGCCTCGCCGAGGCGGCCCTCGCGAGTGAGGCGGGTGGCTTCGGCCATGCCGGGAAGACGCAGATTGCGCATGAGGGATCTCTCTCCGAAGCGGCCGCCGGGCGGTCGCGGAGGTCACGGGGGCCGGGTGCGGGACCCGGCCGGCATTGTCGGCGGCGGCCGGACCCTCAGCGGATCCGGTCGGCGAGCGCGGCCTTCACGGCCGGGCTCGCGTGGAGCGCGCCCAGCACCTCGACGGAGGCGATGGCGTCGCGCGCGAGGTCGGGCGGGACGTCGGAGGCGATCGTGGCGAGGCCGAGCACCCGGATGTGGAGCGGCTGGCCGGCGTCGCGCGCCGCTTCGAGATCGGCCCGGTCGAAGTGGCGCAGCCCGAGTTCGACCGCCTTGCGGGCGACCGAGCGCCGGGTGGCCTCGTCGTGCCGGTCGATCTGGTTGCGGATCGCCGTGCGGATGAAGTCGGTGCGGTTGGCGTAGAAGCCGTCCCGCACCAGGAGGTCGACATGGCCGAGGTCGACGTAGCCGAGATTGATCGTGATCTTCTCGCTGTCGCCCGGCCGCGGCCGCAACTCGTGAACGCTCCCGCTCATCGCACCATCCCGTCACCATCCGGTCGGATGGAACATGGGGCCTTCTCGCAGGTGCAGCAAGTGCGGTGCAGCAAAAAATCTGCCGCAGGTCGGCTCGCGTTCCGAGTGAGCGGCGCGTTGCCAGCAAGGCTGCGTTGAGTGCGCCGGATCCCTCTGTTAAGCGCCCCGCCTGAGGCAGAACGCAGGAGGCGCCGATGTGGAATCAGGTCTACGACCCGTTCGGGAACGCGTGGCTGTCGACGCTGGCCGCCGCCGTCCCGGTCGTGGCGCTCCTCGGGCTGATCGCCAGCGGCAAGGTCAAGGCGCATATCGCGGCCGTGATCTCGCTCGGGATCGCGCTCCTCGTGGCGACCGTGCTGTTCGGGATGCCCACCGGCCTTGCCCTGCGGGCGACCGCGCTCGGCGTCGCCACCGGGCTGTTTCCGATCGGCTGGATCATCCTCAACGTGATCTTCCTCTACCGGCTGACCGTCGAGAAGGGCTGGTTCGCGACCCTGCAGCAATCGGTGGCCGGCATCACCACGGACCGGCGGCTGCAGCTCCTCCTCGTCGCCTTCGCGTTCGGCGCCTTCTTCGAGGGAGCCGGGGGCTTCGGCACCCCGGTCGCCGTGACGGGGGCGATCCTGATCGGCCTCGGCTTCTCGCCGCTCGCGGCCTCGGGCCTGTCGCTGATCGCCAATACGGCGCCGGTGGCCTACGGGGCGCTCGGCGCGCCGATCCAGGGCCTCGCCTCCGTCACGGGCTACGATCCCTACGTGCTCGGCGCGATGATCGGGCGCCAGCTGCCGTTCTTCTCGATCCTGGTGCCGTTCTGGCTCATCGCCGTCTTCGCGGGCTTCCGCGGCATGATGCAGGTCTGGCCGGCGATCCTGGTCTGCGGCGCCTCCTTCGCGGGCGCCCAGTTCCTGATCTCGAACTACGTCAACCCGTGGATCGTCGACATCGGCGCCTCGCTCATCTCGATGGGCGCGCTCGTGGCCTTCCTGAAGGTCTGGCACCCCGCCCAGGCCTGGACCTCGACCGCCCTGCGCACCCACGACGATTCGATGGCCTACGCCCCCCCGCGCCCGGCCGCTTCCGCGGCGGTCGAGCGCCACGCCTCCCAGCGCGAGATCGTGATGGCCTGGGTGCCGTGGATCATCCTGTCGGTGATCGTGGCGATCTGGGGCACCGGCTGGTTCAAGGCCCTGGTCAACCCGCTCTTCACGTGGCGATACGAAGTGGAGGGGCTGCACAACCTCATCATGAAGGTGCCGCCGGTGGTGGCCCAGCCCCACCCCGAGCCGGCCGTGTTCCTGTTCACCTACATGTCGTTCACCGGCACGGGCGTGCTGTTCGCGGCGATCATCTCAGGTCTCATCATGGGCTTCGGGCCGGTGCGGATGGCGAAGGCCTACATCGAGACGATCTGGGTCCTGCGCACCTCGCTCATCACCATCGCGGCGATGCTGGCGCTCGGCGTGCTCACCCGCTACGCGGGCGTCGACGCGACGCTCGGCCTCGCCTTCGCGGGCACCGGGATCCTCTACCCGTTCTTCGGCACGCTGCTCGGCTGGCTCGGCGTCGCGCTCACAGGCTCGGACACGGCCTCGAACGTGCTGTTCGGCGGGCTGCAGCGGATCACCTCGGAGCAGCTCGGCCTGTCGGGCGTGCTCATGGCCTCGGCGAACTCCTCGGGCGGCGTGATGGGCAAGATGATCGACGCGCAGTCGATCGTGGTCGCCTCCACGGCCACCGGCTATTTCGGCCAGGAGAGCCGGATCCTGCGCTTCGTGTTCTGGCACTCGATCGTGCTGGCCTGCCTCGTCGGCGGGCTCGTGATGCTGCAGGCCTACGTGTATCCGTTCACCGCCATGGTGCTGCACTGACGTCCCGCGCCGCACCGGAGCGCACGGCCCGGGGCCGGCGCGCCCCCGGCCCCCACCTGCGGAACCCGCGATGACCCGACTCCTCTACGAACTCGCCGGCGCCGAGCCGGACCGGCGCTTCTCCCCCTTCTGCTGGCGCATCCGCCTCGCCCTGGAGCACAAGGGCCTGCCCTTCGAGGGGCGGCCATGGCGCTTCACCGAGAGGGAGGCGATCGCCTTCTCGGGGAGCGACAAGGTGCCGGTGCTGGTGGACGGCGCGCGGACCATCGCCGATTCCGCCGTCATCGCCGCCTATCTGGAGGAGACCTATCCGGACGCCCCGAGCCTGTTCGGCGGGCCGCAGGCGCAGGCGCTCGCCCGCTTCATCGGGCATTGGGCCGACGGCGTGCTGCACCCGGCGCTGGTGCCGCTCCTCCTCACCGACATCCACGGCGTCGTCGCCCCGCAGGACCGCGACTATTTCCGGCAATCCCGCGAGGCGCGCTTCGGCAAGGCGCTGGAGGCGGTCTGCCCGGACCCGGAGGCGCAGCTCGTCGCCTTCCGGCGCACCCTCTCGCCCCTGCGCGCGACCCTGCGCGCGCAGCCCTTCCTCGGCGGCGACGGCCCGCTCTACGCCGACCACATCGTGATGGGCGCCTTCCTGTGGGCGCGGAGCGTGAGCGCGCGGCCGCTCCTCGAACCCGACGACCCCGTGGCGGCGTGGCGCGAGCGCATGCTGGCGCGGCTCGGCGAGGGCTCGCGGGGGCTCGTCGCGGCCTGAAGCCCCGCCCCCCGCGACTCCTGTGGACCCGGCCGCCGCCCGCGGATCGCCCCGCCGCCTCCCGTGTTAGACGGACCGACCGGGTGAGCGCGGAGCCGAGATGACGATCAGCGTCGAGATGGGCGTGGCGGCCGGGCAGGGGCCCGCATCGCTGGACCTGGAGGAGCTGCTGGCCACCCGCCTCCTCGTCCAGGGCAATTCGGGATCGGGCAAGTCGCACCTGCTGCGGCGCCTGCTGGAGCAGAGCGCCGCCCACGTGCAGCAGGTGGTGATCGACCCCGAGGGCGATTTCGTCACCCTGGCGGACCGCTACGGCCACGTGGTGGTGGACGGCGCGCACGGCGAAGCCGATCTCCAGCGCATCGCCGCGCGGGTGCGTGCCCACCGGGTCTCGGTGGTGCTGACGCTGGAGAGCCTCGACGTCGAGGCGCAGATGCGCGCCGCCGCGGCGTTCCTGGGCGGCCTGTTCGAGGCCGAGCGCGACCACTGGTACCCGGTGCTGGTGGTGGTGGACGAGGCGCAGCTCTTCGCCCCCGCCGCCGCCGGCGAGGTCTCGGACGAGGCCCGCAAGGCCTCGCTCGGCGCCATGACCAACCTGATGTGCCGCGGCCGCAAGCGGGGGCTCGCGGGCGTCATCGCCACCCAGCGCCTCGCCAAGCTCGCCAAGAACGTCGCCGCCGAGGCGTCGAACTTCCTGATGGGGCGCACCTTCCTCGACATCGACATGGCGCGCGCCGCCGACCTGCTCGGCCTCGACCGGCGCCAGGCCGAGAGTTTTCGCGATCTGGAGCGCGGCCAGTTCGTGGCGCTGGGGCCCGCCCTGTCGAAGCGCCCGCTGCCCCTGCGCATCGGCGCGGTCGAGACCTCGCCGCGCTCCACCAGCCCCAGGCTCGTGCCGCTGCCGGCGCCCGCCGCCGAGGACCTGCGCGACCTGATCCTGACGCCGGCCGCCGACGAGCCGCTGCGGCTGCCCAGCCCCCGCCCGGCGGCGCCGCGGCCCTCTCCCACCGATCTCCTGCAGCAGCTCGCGCAGGCGCGCCCGGCGCCCGAGCCCGCCGAGGAGGCGAGCCCCTTGAGCGAGACCGAGCGGGAGGCCGCCCTCGACACGATCCTGCGCGAGATCGCCGCCGACCCGGATGCCGGCCACCATACCGTGGCGGTGCTCTACCAGGACTTCCTCGTGCGCTGCCGGATGCGCCGGCTCGGCCCGGATCCCCTCGACCTGCCCGCCTTCCGGCGGCGGCTCGCCGCGGCCCGTGCCGGCCTCGACGGGGCCGACGCGCAGGCCGACACGGTCCTCACCGCCTGCGCCGGGCTGCCCGAGGAGGTGCAGGGCCTGTTCCTGCTGCTCGCCCGGGCGGCCCGGGAGGGCGCGCCCTGTCCCTCCGACGACGCGCTCGCCCGCGCCATCGGCTCGCGCTCCCCCGGCCGGGCGCGCCGGCTCCTCGCCTTCGTCGAGAGCCGGGGCGCCGTGGTCTGCCGCACCGATTTCCGCGGCAACCGCATCGTCGCGCTGCCGGCGCTCGGCTGCGAGACCGGACCCGGCGATCCGAAGGCGCAGGGCGCGCCCCTGCCGGGCCTGTTCGCCGCCGAGTGAGCGCCCGGCCGCACTTGGGGAAATAATCGACGGATCAACGCGTTGGCGTTGATCCGGCACGGCTCGTCCGGCGCATCCCCGCAATCCACACAGCCCCGCGCGAGCTTGACCGATCCATCCGTCCGTGGTTTGTTCTTGTTATGTTCTAAACGTGAGTCGGACGGCGATGGCGCAGGGTTCTGGCACCATGCGCCGGCACGGCCACCGGTCCGGCGGCGATCATGATCCCGAACCATGATTCCGAGGCGGATGGCCCGAGGCCGTCCGGCCCGGAGGCGGCGCCCTCGACCGTGGAGGCGATCGCCGCCCTCTACCTGGGGGCCTCGGGCGGCGATGCGGCCGCAGCGCTGCATCGCGTGATCGCCGATGCGCTCGCCGACCTGCGCGAGGCCGAGCGGCAGGAGCGCCGCTGCGAGCGGCTGATCTCCCGCGGCTACGTCCGCGGGGCGCTGCCGCCCCGGTGAGCAGGGCCGCGCGCCGGCGGAGCTGTGTGCGCGGCAGCACGCGAGCAGGTCATCCCGGGGGGTATGTCCCCCTTCCAGACAGCCGAACGACAGGATGGCGACGATGAACGCGAAGGCAGACCTGATCCGGTACGACATCCGCCGCGATCGTCGGGGCTGGACCGTCTACGACGTGCGCACCGGCCTGACGGCCATCATCGACGGCGTGCTGCAGGTCGGTCTGGAGATGGACGAGGCCGACGCGATCGCGGACGCGCTGAGCGCCGACGGGGCCTTGCCCGCTCCGCTGGTCGACCCGGCCTTCCTGCGCCTCGACGGGGCGGAGACCGGCGCGGGCCGATTTCGCCGCCCCTGAGGGAGCCTCAGCCGAGGGCGACGAGGGCGCCGATCGCCAGGACGAGGGCGGGCGGCGTCACCGCCAGCCCGACCTTCAGGAAGCGCCACGCCCCCACCTCCTCGCCCTCGCGCCGCAGCGCCGCGAGCCACAGGATCGTGGCGAGCGAGCCGGTGAGCGAGAGGTTCGGGCCGAGATCGACCCCGATCAGCACCGCCCCGGTCACGGCATCGGGCACCCCGGCGGCCTGGACGGTGCTGCCGGCGATCAGCCCAGCCGGCAGGTTGTTGAGGAGGTTGCAGGCCAGCGCCGTGACGAGTCCTGCGCCCCAGGCCGTGGCGGTGGCGTGGCCGGAGGCGGCGTCGCGCAGCGTCCCGGCCAGGAGCCGGATCAGGCCGGTGCGCTCCAGCGCTTCTACCAGCACGAACAGGCCGGCGACGAGGGGCAGCACGCTCCACGAGACGTGGCGCACCAGATCGCCCGGCCCCTTGCGGGTGGCGAGGAGGATCAGCGCCGCGGTCCCGAGCCCGGCCGCGAGGGTCGGCAGGCCGAGGTCGTGCCCGAGGGCCGAGGCCCCCGCGAGGATCACGGCCGCGACCGCGATGCCGAGGCCGGCCAAGCGCCCGCCCAGCGACAGCCGCGGGCGCTCGACCGCGGCGGCGACGGTCTCGGCCGCCAGCTCGCGGCGGAAGACGAGGCGCAGGCCCAGATAGGTGGCCAGGATGGCCAGGGCCGAGGGCAGGGCGAAGCGGGCGAGCCACGCGCCGAGCGGCGGCAGCTGCGGGCCGAACACGACGAGGTTGGCCGGATTCGAGATCGGCAGCACGAAGGAGGCCGCGTTGGCGATGAACGCGCACACGAACAGGTAGGGCAGCGGATCGCGCACCCGCGCCGCCCGGCAGGCGGCGTAGACCGCGGGCGTCAGGACCACCGCCGTCGCGTCGTTTGACAGGAAGACCGTGACGAGGATGCCGACCGCGTAGACGAGGAGGAACAGGCGGTTCGCCGAGCCGGCGGCGGCGCGCGTGGCGAGCGCGGCGAGCCAGTCGAACAGCCCTTCCTGCCGGGCGAGTTCGGCCAGCACCATCATGCCGATCAGGAACAGGTAGACGTCGGTGCCGCGGGCGATGCCGGCGAGTGCCGCGTCGGGCGTCAGCAGCCCGAGCAGCACCAGGAGGGCCGCGCCCGTCACCGCCCAGACGGCCTCCGGCCAGCGGAACGGCCGGGCGATCACCCCGGCCGTCGCGAGTCCGGCGATGCCCCAGGTGGCGGCGTCGATGGCGGCCGGCGTGGAGGGCAGGAAGGCGGGCATGGCGGCGTCGGGGGTCCTGTCGCTGGGTGGTGGCGCGAGCGGTGAGGGGAGCGCGGGGCGCGAGGCCCGTGCCAGGGTTCCGGCGCTCTATACGGCATCTCCGCGGCGCGCGACCGGCCCGGGATCGGGCGGCACCCCGGCCGGCGCCTATTCCGCCGGCACCCCGACCGGCGCCGCCCCGCCCCGGACGGGTGCGGCGCCGGCGCGGTCCCGCGTCTCCGGCATGGCGACGAGGTAGAGGACGAAGCCGGCCGCCGCGATGGCGGCGAGGGCCAGGAAGGCCGTGGCGTAGCCGGCCCCGACGATCAGCATGCCGGCGAAGGAGGCGGAGAGCGCCGCGCCGAGCCCCTGCGCCGTGGCGATCGCGCCCTGGCTGACGTTGAAGCGCCCGGTGCCGCGGGTGAGGTCGGCGACCACGATCGGAAACAGCGCCCCGTAGATGCCCGCGCCGACGCCGTCGAGGAGCTGCACGCCGACGAGCCAGAACGGGTTGTCGGAGAATGTGTAGAGCACCCCGCGCACGGCCAGGACCCCGAAGGCGGCGAGGAAGATCGGCTTGCGGCCCCAGGCATCCGCCCTGGCGCCGACCACCAGCGCCACCGGCACCATCACGCATTGCGCCGCCACGATGCAGATCGCGATCAGCGAGGTCGCGTAGTCCTTGCCGATCAGGTGGGCGAGCTGCTGCCCGACGGAGGGGAGCATCGCCGCGTTGGCGAAGTGGAACACGGCCGCGAGCAGCGCGAACAGCATCAGGGTGCGGTTCTGGAGCAGCACCGCGAGGCCGGAGGGCTGGGTGTGGTCCTCGGCCCGCTGTCCGTCGAGGCCGCGGGCGAGGTCGTCGTCGATCTCGCGGGCCGGCACCAGCAGCATCGCGCCGATCGACAGCGCCGCCATCAGGCCCATCAGCCAGAACACCACGACCGGGCCGAACAGCGCGGCGAGGCCCGCCGCCAGCCCTGCCGACACCGCATTGCCCGCGTGGTTGAAGCCCTCGTTGCGGCCGATGCGCTTCGAGAACAGGGTCGGCCCGACCACCCCGAGGGTGATGGCCGCGAGGGCGGGCGGGAAGATCGCGCCCGCGATGCCGGCGAGCGACTGGCTCGCCGCCACCGCGGCGAAGCCCGACAGGAATGGCAGCGACAGGCAGGAGAGGGTTACGGCCAGCGCCGCCGCGATGACGATCGCCCGCTTGTTGCGGCTGCGGTCGATCAGGGCGCCCGCGGGGGTCTGGGCCACGAGGCCGGCGAGGCCCGCGATGGTCATCACGAGCCCGGCCGTCGCCTCGTTCCAGCCCTGGTCGGGGCCGCGCACGGCGACCAGATAGATCGCGAGGTACGGACCGAGCCCGTCGCGGACATCCGCGAGGGTGAAGTTCAGGGCGTCGAGGCCCCGCAGGGCGCGGGCGGAGGGCTGGCGCGGGGCGGCGACCGGAACCGGCTGCGGCATCTTCGCTCTCTCTGCGGAAGCGACGGGCCCATCCCGTCCGGTCTGCTGAACGACCGCTACGGCGATCGGTGCCACGATCATCCGGGATTGCGACGCGGTGACGCAGAGTGAGGCGTCGGCCGCAGCGTCAGCCTCCGCCGATGCGCCGGCCGCTGTCGGGATCGAACAGGTGCAGGTCGGCCGGGTCGAGCGCCAGCGACACGCTCGCGCCCTCGGCGGGCTCGGGTCCGGCCGGCACCTGCACCACGAGCGGCGCCCCGGCCAGTTCCCCGTGCAGCAGCCGCGTCGCGCCCAGCTCCTCCGCGAAGGCCGCCCGGAAGGGCAGGCCGTCGGCCGCGAGCCGCAGCGCCTCCGGCCGCAGGCCGATCTCCACCGGGCGTCCGGGGGGAAGGCCGTGACGCGCCGGAAACAGCGCACCGGCGAGCCGGACGCCCTCGGCCGCCGCCTCGCCCGGCAGGATGTTCATGGGCGGCGCGCCCATGAAGGTCGCGACGTAGCGCGTCTCCGGCCGGCGGTAGATCTCCAGCGGCGTGCCGACCTGCTCGATGCGGCCGGCATTCATCACCACGAGCCGGTCGGCCATCGTCATCGCCTCCACCTGGTCGTGGGTGACGTAGACGGTGGTGACGCCGAGCTGCCGCTGCAGGCGGCGGATCTCCACCCGCATCTGCACCCGCAGCTTGGCGTCGAGGTTGGAGAGCGGCTCGTCGAACAGGAACACCTGGGGCTTGCGCACGATCGCCCGCCCCATGGCGACGCGCTGGCGCTGCCCGCCCGAGAGCTGGCGCGGGTAGCGGGTCAGGAGGTCGCCGAGGCCGAGCATCCGCGCCGCCTCGCGCACCCGGGTCTCGATCTCCGCCTTCGGCGTGCCGCGGTTGCGCAGGCCGTAGGCGAGATTGTCGTAGACGCGCATGTGCGGGTAGAGCGCGTAGTTCTGAAACACCATCGCGATGTCGCGCTCGGCCGGCTCGACGTCGTTCACCACCCGCTCGCCGATGCTGATGGCGCCCGCCGTCACCGTCTCCAGGCCGGCGATCATCCGCAGCACCGTGGACTTGCCGCAGCCGGAGGGGCCGACGAGGACGCAGAAGGCGCCGTCCGGCACGTCGAGGCTGACCCCGCGCACGGCCTCGACGCCGCCCGCATAGGTCTTGCCCAACCGGTCGAGGACGAGGCGCGCCATCAGGACATCCGATCGTACGGGAGAGCGGTCACTTCTCGGTCTCGACGAGGCCGCGCACGAAGAGCTTCTGCATCGCCACCACCACGAGGACGGGCGGCAGCATGGCGAGCATGGCGGTCGCCATGACGAGCTGCCACTCGGTGAGCTGGTCGGTGATGGTGGTCATCTTGCGCAGGCCGATCACCACGGTCTGCATGTCGCCCCGCGTGGTGACCAGGATGGGCCAGAGGTACTGGTTCCAGCCGTAGATGAACAGGATGACGAACAGCGCCGCCGTCGTGGTGCGCGAGAGGGGCAGCAGCGTGTCGAAGAAGAACCGCACCGGCCCGGCCCCGTCGATGCGGGAGGCTTCCACGAGTTCGTTCGGCACGGTGAGGAAGAACTGCCGGTAGAGCAGGGTCGCGGTGGCCGAGGCGATCAGCGGCAGGGTCAGGCCCGCATAGGTGTCGAGCAGGCGCAGGTCCGCCGCGACCTTGTAGGTCGGGTAGATGCGCACCTCGACCGGCAGCATCAGGGTGACGAAGATCGCCCAGAAGGCCGCCTGCCGCAGAGGGAAGCGGAAGTAGATCAGCGCGTAGGCCGACAGGAGCGAGATCGCGATCTTGCCCGCCGCGATGGCGAGCGCGGTGACGAGGCTGTTGAGGAGCATCTGCGCGACCGGGGCGCCCGCCATCCCGGATTCCGTGAGGGCCCGGCGGTAGTTCTCCAGCGCGTGGACGCCCGGCCAGAGCGGCATCCGGCCGTTGGCGATGGTCGCGGCGTCGTGCGTCGAGGCGATCAGCGCGAGATAGACCGGGAAGGCCACGATCCCGACCCCGGCCCAGAGGACGAGGTGCGGGATTAGGTTGCCGAAGCGGCGGTTCTCGACCACCGGGCGGCCCGTCAGAGGCCCTGCTGCGCGGCGAGGTCCTTGAGGTCCTGTTGCGGCCGGGCGCCGATGTGCTGGATCACCTCGGCGGCCGCGACCGCGCCGAGGCGCGCGCAATCCGCATGGTCGAGGCCGCGGGCGAGCCCCGCCAGGAAGCCCGCGGCGAACAGGTCGCCCGCGCCGGTGGTGTCCACCACCTCGCGCACCGGCGAGGCCGGCACCGCCCGGGTCTCCCCGCGCGTGACCACGAGGGCGCCCTCCTCGGATCGCGTCACCACGCCGAGAAGCCCCGTCTCCGCCCGCAGGGCCGAGAGCGCCGTCTCGGCATCCGCGGTCTGGTAGAGGCTCTTCAGCTCGTGGATGTTGGCGAACAGGATGTCGAGGCTGCCGTCGCGGATCAGCCCGAGGAACTCGTCGCGGTAGCGGTCGACGCAGAAGGCGTCCGAGAGGGTCAGCGCCACCTGATTGCCGGCGGCATGCGCGACCTGCGCCGCCTTGCGGAAGGCGTCCTTGGCGGCCGGCGGGTCCCACAGGTACCCTTCGAGGTAGACGAAGCGGGCGGCTCCGGCGGTGGCCTCGTCCACGTCCGCCGCGCTCAGGCCCTGGCAGGCGCCCAGATAGGTGTTCATGGTGCGCTCGCCGTCCGGCGTCACCAGGATGAAGCAGCGCGCGGTCGCCGGCCCCTCGGCGGCGGCGGCCACCGGGAAGCGCACGCCGGTGGCCTGAAGGTCGTGGGCGAACAGGCGGCCGAGTTCGTCGTCCCGCACCTTGCCGATGAAGCCGGTCCGGGCGCCGAGCAGCGCCGCGCCCACCGCCGTGTTGGCGCCCGAGCCGCCCGACACGATGGTGGCCGGCCCCATCACCCCGAACAGGTGCTCGGCCCGCGCCTCGTCGATGAGCTGCATCGCGCCCTTGTGCACCGCCTCGCGCACCAGGAAGGCCTCGTCGGTGCGGGCGATGATGTCGACGATCGCGTTGCCGAGGACGAGGAGGTCGAGGGGAGCGGTCATGCGGCGTCTCGCGCGGAAAGTCAGGCGGAAGGTCAGGTCGCGCCTGTCGCATCCGCGACGGACAGGGTCAAGCAGGGGCCGGTCAGGGTTCGGGAAGGAGATCCTCGACCGCGACCGCGAAGCCGGGCGGATCGAGGCGGAGCGTGCCCTCGCGGGCGATCCGGGTCTCGATCGCCTCCGCGCCGCGGCGGTGATGCAGGACGAGCCGCTCCTGCGCGTCGATGACGAGGTCGTGGGCGACGCTCGGAAGGCGGACATAGGCCGCGAGCTTGATGCCGGTGTCGGTGCGCCGCGTGCCGGGCGAGAGGACCTCGACGACGACCACGGGGGCGGGCACCTCGACCGCGTCCGGATCGAGCCGCGGCCCGCAATAGACGAGCGCGTCGGGCTCGAACGCGGTGTGACTGTCGATGCGGACCGTCATGCCGTCCGGCATAGCCCGGCAGGGCACTCCCGCGGCCCGCAGCCCGTGCCGCAAGGCATCGACGACGGCCAGCTTCGCCTCCGCATGCCGCACCCGCTCCGGCGCCATCGCGATCACTTCACCCTTTACGAGTTCGTGCCGGCCCGGCGCGGTCTCGCACCACACCAGGAACTCGTCCACGGTCATGCGCGGCTTGGGCTGTGGGTCCATCGGCGGCCAGCCTATCACGCCGCCGCTACTGCAGGGACTTCATCTCGCAATTCGCGTAGGCCACGCTCGCATCGACGTAGGCCTTGAGCTTGCCCGCATAGGCCTCGGCGCCCGCGCGGTAGGCCGGGAGCTTGGCGTTGTAGGCCTTCACGGCGTCGTTGAAGGTGTAGGCCTCGAAGCCGGGGCAGCCGCCCTTGGCGTCGAGGCAGGCGGGCCGCTCGGGGGGCGTGGGCCGCGCCGGCTTCTCGCTGGCGGCGGGCGGCAGCGGCGGCGTGCAGGCGGCGCGCGCGGCGCCGGAGGCGCCGAACAGGCACAGGGCGAGAGCGGTCCGGACGAGGGTGGTCGGGCGCAAGAACGGGTCTCCTCGGGCTGATCTCCTCGCCGGCGGCGCGGGGCAGGGCGTCTCAACCGGGACTTCACGCCCGAGACGTCATGCCCGAGACTTCACGCCAACGTGTGGGCCGGTCCGCGGCGGGACGGTAACCCAGTCCCTATCTCCGGCGAAGCACCCCGTCATCCCTCGTCGTTCCGCCTCGCCATCCCGTTCCTGGTACCAACCGATGCTCGCCTTTCCCTGGCTCGACCGCGCCGGACGCCTCTCGGGGCTCAAGCTCGCCACCTTCCTGGCCGCGCTCGCGCCCGGGCTGTGGTACGCCGCCGCCTACGGCCTCGACCGGCTCGGGGCCAAGCCCCTGACCGCCTTCCTGCACGCGATGGGCGACTGGACGGTCTACTTCCTGATCCTGTCGCTCGCGGTGACGCCCCTGCGGCGCGTCGCCGACTGGCCGAAGCTGATCCTGGTGCGGCGGATGCTCGGGCTCACCGCGCTCGCCTACGCGCTGATCCACCTCGTCCTCTACGCCGCCGACCAGAAGTTCGACCTCGTGCGGGTCGCCACCGAGATCGCGGTGCGGATCTATCTCGCCATCGGGTTCGTCGCACTCGTCGGCCTCGCGGTGCTGGGCGCCACCTCGACCGACGCGATGATCCGGCGCCTCGGCCGCACCTGGACCCGCCTCCACCGCCTCGTCTACGGCCTCGCCGTGCTCGCCCTCGTCCACTACGTCCTGCAATCGAAGATCGACGTCTCGAAGCCGGTCTTCTGGAGCGGGCTGTTCCTCGCGCTGATGGGCTGGCGGCTGATGCACCACCTGACGGTGCCGACGACGCCGCTCAGCCTGCTGGGCCTCGCGGCGGCCGCGGGCCTCGCGACCGCGGCGCTGGAGGCGGCGTGGTACGCGCTGGCGACGGGGGTGCCGGCCGGCTTGGTGCTCGCCGCCAATCTCGACCTCTCCGCCGGCCTGCGCCCGGCTTGGTGGGTGTTCGGGATCGCGGCCCTGGCCGCGCCGCTGAACCTCGTGCGCGGGAAGCCGGACGGCCGCAGGGGCTCCGCCCCGGCCTGGCGCCCGTCCCTCGCCGCCCTGGCGCCGCTGCGCGCGGGGCGCACCGAGCCGGTCTCCCGTACGGGAGACTAGCGGAGTCCGCGACGACCCCCGCTTCGGCGAAGAAGGCTCGGCCGCGGGGAAGGGGTTCCGTGCGCGCAATGCGAAACGGCGTTTCGCGTCCTGGCGGAGCGGCCTGGACCGCGCTACACCGGGAGGCAGAACCGAACGCCCCCGAGGAGAGGACGCATGAACGCCGCATCCGCCGCAGCCGTCGCGACCCAGACCAACCTCAGCGAAGCCAAGCCCCGCGAGGGCAGCCGCGGCGCCTTCCGGTGGGACGATCCGTTCCTGCTGGAGGATCAGCTCAGCGACGAGGAGCGGCTGATCCGCGACACCGCGCGGGACTTCGCCCAGGAGCGGCTCCTGCCCGGCATCGTCGAGGCCTACGCGGAGGAGAAGACCGACCGCGGCCTGTTCAACGCCATGGGCGAACTCGGCCTGCTCGGCGTCACCCTGCCGGAGGAGTACGGCTGCGCGGGGGCGTCCTACGTCGCCTACGGCCTCGTCGCCCGCGAGGTCGAGCGGGTCGATTCCGGCTACCGCTCGATGATGAGCGTGCAATCCTCGCTGGTGATGTACCCGATCTACGCCTACGGCGACGAGGCGCAGCGCAAGGCCTACCTGCCCAAGCTCGCCTCGGGCGAGTTCGTCGGCTGCTTCGGCCTCACCGAGCCCGATGCAGGCTCGGACCCGGCCGGCATGAAGACCCGCGCCGAGAAGATCGACGGCGGCTACCGCCTCTCGGGCGCAAAGACCTGGATCTCGAACGCCCCGATCGCCGACGTGTTCGTGGTCTGGGCCAAGTCGCCCGCGCACGACAACCAGATCCGCGGCTTCGTCCTGGAGAAGGGGATGAAGGGGCTCTCGGCCCCCAAGATCAAGGGCAAGCTGTCCCTGCGGGCCTCGGTGACCGGCGAGATCGTGATGGACGGCGTCGAGGTGCCGGAGAGCGCGCTCCTGCCCAACGTCTCGGGCCTCAAGGGGCCGTTCGGCTGCCTCAACCGGGCGCGCTACGGCATCTCCTGGGGGGCGATGGGGGCGGCGGAGGATTGCTGGCACCGCGCCCGCCAGTACACCCTCGACCGGACGCAGTTCGGCCGGCCGCTGGCGCAGACCCAGCTCGTGCAGAAGAAGCTCGCCGACATGCAGACCGAGATCGCGCTCGGCCTTCAGGCCTCCCTGCGCGTCGGGCGCCTGTTCGACGAGGGCCGGATCGCCCCCGAGATGATCTCGATCGTGAAGCGCAACAATTGCGGCAAGGCGCTCGACATCGCCCGCATCGCCCGCGACATGCACGGCGGCAACGGCATCATGGGCGAGTACCACGTCATGCGCCACGCCCAGAACCTCGAGACGGTCAACACCTACGAGGGCACCCACGACGTCCACGCCCTGATCCTCGGCCGGGCGCAGACCGGGCTGCAGGCGTTCTTCTGAGCGAAGAATTAGCTTGATGCCGCTCCGGCCGTGGTCATGGCCGGAGGCGGACCGGATCGCGCCGGTGCCGACGCCCATCGGCATCCCTCCCGATCAAGGCGATCACCTGGATGGAGGTGATGCTCGGCGCGACGCTGCCCGATGAGGCGGCCACGCGAGCGGTCATGCGGGCACGGAACCGGGGGTGCGGGTGCCCTACACCACGTAGCGCGAGTGGCATTCCCGCCCCGGACCCGCCGTGGTAAGCCTCACGGACAAGCCGGCCGAACGGCGTTCCGGGGAGGCGCGTGGGACCGGCGATCGTGCCCCGTCGTTCCCGCGTTCAGGCGTCCGCCGTGACTGAGACCCGACCCCGCCGCGTCGTCCGTGCCCTCGCCGTCCCGGTGCTGCTCCTGGGGCTCGCGGGCGCGGGGGCCTGGATCCTCCCCGAGCATTTGCGCGCCGCAGCGCCCGCCGCCGAGAAGGCCGCCCTCCTGCCCAGCCGCGCCGTCGTGGAGGACGGCCGCACGGTCGTGCGCCTCGGCCCCGAGGAGCGCAGGCGCATCGGCGTCGAGACCGTGACCCTGCGGGCCGCCTCCCACCGCGAGGAGCGGCAGGCCTACGGCACGGTGCTGGACCTCGCCCGCGTCACCGAGCTGACCAACGCCTATGCGAGCGCCCGCGCGCAGCTCCAGACCGCGCAGGCCCGCCTGGAGGTCTCGAAGAGCGCGCATCTGCGCGCGCGGGCGCTCGGCGTCTACGCCACTGCCGTGCAGGTCGAGACCACGGAGGGCACCTTCCGCACCGACGAGGCGGCGCTCGCCGCCGCGGAATCGCAGCTGCGCACGCTTGCGGCCACCGCGCAGCAGGAATGGGGGCCGGTGATCGGCCGCGCCATCATCGAGCGCAGCCCCCTGGTCACGCGGCTGATCGAGCGCGAGCGCTTCCTCGTGCAGGTGACGCTGCCCCCCGGCGAGCGCATCGGCAAGCCCGCGCCGATCGCCTACGCGGAGGTGCCGCCCCAGAGCGAGCGCGTGCGCCTCGACTACGTCTCGCCCGCCACCCGCACCGACCAGCGCATCCAGGGCCTCAGCTTCTTCTACACGGTGGCGGGAAATGCGGGCTTCCTGCCCGGCATGAGCACGCTCGCCTTCGTGCCCTCCGGGACGACCGTCCAGGGCACGGCGGTGCCGGAGGATGCGGTGGTGCACTGGCAGGGTGGGGCGTGGTTCTACCGCGCGGTGGGACCGGATTCCTACGCGCGCCACCCCGTGGCGACGGGCGGGCCGATGGCGGACGACACCTTCGTGGTGGCGGGCCTGCCGGAGGAGACCGAGATCGTGCAGCGGGGCGCGCAGGCGCTGCTCTCCGAGGAGATGAAGAGCCAGATCCGCGTCTCGGGCGACGACGACTGAGATGGGACCGCTCCCGACCGGGCCGCAGGCGCTCCTCGTCGGCGTGTCGATCCGCTTCCGCGGCGTGGTGCTGGCGCTCGCCTTCGCGCTCCTCGCCTACGGGCTGATCGCGCTCGGGCAGGCGCGCTACGACGTCTTCCCCGAATTCGCGCCGCCCTCCGTGGTGGTGCAGACCGAGGCCCCGGGCCTCAGCGCCGAGCAGGTCGAGCAGCTCGTCACCCTGCAGGTGGAGGTGGCCCTCAACGGGCTGCCGGGCGTCGAGAGCCTGCGCTCGGCCTCGATCCAGGGTCTCTCGGTCATCACGGTGGTGTTCCGCGCCGGCAGCGACGTCTTCCGCAACCGGCAGCTCGTCACCGAGCGGCTCGCCACCGTGGCGGCACGCCTGCCTCAGGGCGTCGCGCCCCCCACCATGACGGCGCTCACCTCGTCGAGCAGCACGGTGCTGCTCGCCGGGATCACCTCGGACACGCGCTCGCAGCAGGACCTGCGCACGGTCGCGGACTGGACGGTGCGGCTGCGCCTGCTCGCCGTGCCGGGCATCGCCCAAGTCTCGCTCTACGGCGGCGACGTGCGCTCGCTGCAGGTGCAGGTGCGCCCGCGCGACCTGATCCGCTTCAACATCGGGCTCAACGACGTGCTGGCGGCGGCGCGGCGCGCCACGGGCGTGCGCGGGGCGGGCTTCGTCGACACGCCGAACCAGCGCGTCACCCTCCAGACCGAAGGGCAGTCCCTCACGCCCGAGCAGCTCGCCCGCACGGTGCTGGTCAACGAGGGCGGGGCGAGCGTGGTGCTGGGCGACGTCGCCACCGTGGTCGAGGCGCCCGAGCCGCCCATCGGGGCGGCGCTGATCGACGGCCGGCCCGGCGTGCTGTTCATGATCGGCGCGCAGTACGGGGCCAACACCCTGGAGGTCACCCGCCGGGTCGAAGCGGCGCTGGACGAACTGCGCCCGGCCCTGGAGCGCGACGGCATCCGCCTGCATGCCGACCTCTTCCGGCCCGCGAACTTCATCGCGGTCGCCACCGGCAACGTCCTGCAGGCGCTGGCGCTCGGCGGCGCGCTCGTCGTCGTGGTGCTCTACCTCTTCCTGTCCGACTGGCGCACCTGCGTCATCTCCTGCGTGGCGATCCCGCTCTCGCTGCTCGCCGCCGTGCTGGCCCTGATGGCGCTCGGCGAGACCCTCAACACCATGACGCTGGGCGGGCTCGCCATCGCCATCGGCGAGGTGGTGGACGACGCGGTGATCGGGGTCGAGAACGTGATGCGGCGCCTGCGCGAGAACCGGCGCCGGGGCGATCCGGTGGCGGAACCGCGCATCGTGCTCGACGCCATCCTGGAGGTGCGCACCTCGGTCGCCTACGCGACCTTCGCGGTGCTCCTGGTCTTCCTGCCGGTCCTGACCCTCACGGGCGTGGCCGGGCGGCTCTTCGGCCCGCTCGCGCTCGCCTACATCCTGGCGGTCCTGGCCTCGCTCGCCGTCGCGCTGACGGTGACGCCCGCGCTCGCCGCCCTGCTGCTCACCGGCCGGCGCGACGCGCCGACCGCCGAGCCGCCGCTGATGCGCTGGTCGCGCCGGGCCTACGAGCGCGTGCTGCGCGGCATCGAGCGGGCGCCGCTCGTCGTCGGCACGGCGACGCTCGCATTCACCCTCGCGGCAGGCGCGCTCGTACCCTCCTTCGGCAGCACCTTCCTGCCCGATCTCAAGGAGGGGCACCTGATCCTGCACATGGTGGCGGCCCCCGGCACCTCGCTGCAGGAATCCCTGCGCCTGGGCCGCCATCTCACCGCGGCCCTGCGGGAGATCCCGGGCGTGCGGGCGGTGGCCCAGCAGGTCGGGCGGGCGGAGGCCGGACAGGACACCGCCGGCACCCATTACAGCGAGGTCCACATCGACCTCGATCCGGGTCTCGACGGCGAGGGCCAGGAGGCGGTGGAGGCCCGCATCCGCGCGCTGACCGCGGGCTTCTCGGGGGCGGCCTTCTCGCTCAAGACCTTCCTGACCGAGCGCATCGAGGAGACCGTCTCGGGCTTCACCGCGCCCGTCGTCGTCACGGTGTTCGGCCAGGATCTCGTCGCCATCGAGCGGGTGGCGCGGGACGTGGCGCGCGAACTCGGCGAGGTGCGGGGTGCGGCCGACATCCAGCAGCCGGCGCCGCCGGGCCTGCCGCAGATCACCGTCGCGCTGCGCGCCGCAGACCTGCGCCACTGGGGCCTCGACGCCGTCGCGGTGCTCGAGATGGTGCGCACCGCCTACCAGGGCGACGTGGTGGGCCAGTCCTACGAGGGCAACGCGGTCTTCAACGTCATCGTGAACCTCGACGCGGCGGTGCGCGGGCGCCTGTCGAGCCTCGGCGACCTGCCGCTGCGCACCCGCGGCGGCACCTCCGTGCTGCTGCGTCAGGTCGCCGACATCTACGAGGCGCCCGGCCGCTTCCAGGTGCTGCATCAGGGCGCGCGGCGGGTGCAGACCGTCACGGCGAACGTGGTCGGGCGCGACGTCGATTCCTTCGTGGCGCAGGCCCGCCGCAAGATCGCCCGCGAGGTCGCGCTGCCGCCGGGCACCTACGTGACCTTCTCGGGCAGCGCCGAGGAGCAGGCGCGCTCGCGGCGCGACCTCCTAGTGGCCTCGGGATTCGCCGGCGCCGGCATCCTGCTGCTGCTCGGGCTCGTGACAGGCCACTGGCGCAACCTCCTCCTCGTGCTGGCGAACCTGCCCTTCGCGGCCGTCGGCGGCGTGATCGCCGTGGCGCTGACCGGGGCCGTCCTCTCGCTCGGCTCGATGGTCGGCTTCGTGACGCTGTTCGGCATCAGCGTGCGCAACACCATCATGATGGTCTCGCACTTCGAACACCTCGTCGCCGTCGAGGGGCGCCGCTGGGACCTTGCGACGGCGGTGGAGGGCGCGGGCGACCGCCTGGTGCCGATCCTCGCCACCTCGCTCGTCACGGGCCTCGGCCTGCTGCCGCTGGCGCTCGGCTCCGGCGAGCCCGGCCGCGAGATCGAGGGGCCGATGGCGATCGTGATCCTCGGCGGCCTCGTCACCTCGACGATCCTCAACCTGCTGATCCTGCCGACGCTCGCCCTGCGGCTCGGGCAGTTCGTGCCGCCCTCCGAGCCGGACGCGCCGGCCGGCACCGCCGCGCCCCCGTCCCGGTCCCGCTCCCGCATCGGCTGACGCGCCCGCCGCCGGGGGGCTGCCCGGCGCTCATGTCGCAGGCACCGGCCGCCCGCACCGCAGGCCGGAGCCGGGGCCGGCAACCAAAGTGTGAATCTCCGCGTTCATTGATCAATTCGCGCGCGGACCGCGATCCGCCGCACTCTCACCTTGCAGGAGCACCCTCATGACGTCCGGTACGGGCACGTCTGCGCGCCGCCATGTCCGCCACATTGACATCTACTGCCCCAACGACCTCGCGCATTGGAGCCAGCGGCTCGGCATCTCCGATGCGCAGCTGCGCCAGACCGTGAAGCTCGTGGGCACGCGCGCCGCGACGGTGGCCGCCCATCACGGCATCTCGCTCTGAGGCATCGCGCCGGCCTCGCCCGCGCGGTGACGCCGCGCTGCGCGACGACGCCGACGCCCCGTTCGGCCCCGGCTCCGATCCCGGGCGGCTTCGGCGAGGCCGCCCGGGATCAGGGCGTGTCGGTCTCGGCCGCCGCCTCGGCAGCCCTGGCGCGCGAGGCCATCACCGCGTGTGCGGCCGCGCTCGGCGCGCCGTTGCCGCCAGAGACGCTGACGGTCGGGACGGCGAACGGGATGCCCTCGGCCGCGAACGCCTCCTTGATCAGCGCGTAGGCGCGGCGGCGGATCACGAACTGCTCGCCGGGCCGGGTCATCATCTTCAGCCGCACCTGGATCGCGTAGTCGCCGAAGGCCTCGACGCCCTGCATCTTGAGGGTTTCGAGGATGTGCGGGGCGAAATCCGGGTCGGCCGCCAGCGTCCGGCCGACCTCCTTCACGATGCGCTTCACCCGGGCGAGGTCGGTCTCGTAGGGCACGCCGATCGACAGCTTGTCGATCACCCAGTCGCGCGAGTAGTTCGTGATGGTGGAGAGGGCGCCGAACGGCACCGTGTGCAGCGCGCCGCGGTGGTGGCGCAGCTTGATCGAGCGCAGCGAGAACGCCTCCACGGTGCCCTTGATGCGCCCGCTCTCGATGTACTCGCCGACCCGGAACGCGTCGTCGAGCAGGAAGAACATCCCCGAGAGGATGTCCTTGACCAGGGTCTGGGCACCGAAGCCGACGGCGATCCCGACCACGCCCGCCCCCGCGAGCAGCGGCCCGACCTCGACGCCGAGGGTCGCGAGCGCCATGAGGCCGGCCACCGCCATCAGGCCGGCCAGCAGCAGGTTGCGCAGCACCGGCAGCAGCGTGCGCAGGCGCTGGCGGCGGCGCAGCTCCGCCTCGGTGGCGCCCGCCGGCGCGTCGGCCTCGCTCAGGCGCTGATCGATCCAGCCGCGCGCGACCTGCCAGACGAAATCCGCGCCCAGCACCACGATGGCGAGGTCCAGCGCCCCGCGGGCGACCCGCTCGACCGGCGTCCCGCGCGCCGTCAGCGTGGTGAGATCGATGCCGAGGATGCGCGCGATCACCAGCGCGCCCCCGACGACCAGCGCGATGCGCAAGGCCCCCTGGAGCGCGACCACCGCGAGCGGGCGCGCCCCGGCCTCCGGCGCTCCCTCCGCGGCCGGCCGTAGCAGGTGGCCGACGATCCGGCGCAGGCCGCGATGGCCGAGCACCAGCACGAAGGCCGTGACCCCGACGAAGAACGCCGCCGCGGCCCCCGCCAGGGCCGTGAGCCAGAGGCCGACGAGGTAGACGGAGACGAGCCATCCCGCCGCGTCGCGCCGCCCGCGCGCGGCGCGCGGCCCGCCGTCCGGACCGGGCCGGTTCCAGAGCGCGGCGAGCGCCAGGACCAGCGCGACGAGGCCGGCGAGCAGGCCCACGAGGCTGCGCGCGGTCGGGCTTCCGCCGAGCACGGGCACGAGGTCGAAGCTCGCCTTGCCGAACGCGAAGGCGCCGACCACCGCGGCCGACCATGCGCACCAGTAGCGCGCGGCCTCGGTGCCCATCGGCAGCAGCCGGAAGCGCTCGGCGTCGGGCGCCAGCACGACGTCGCCGCCGACCCGGGTGAGCCGCACCGTGAGGAAGACCAGGAGGTAGGCCAGCAGCACCTCCTGGAGGAGCGGCGGCCACGCGAAGACCAGGAAGACCCCGAGGCTCCCGGCCGCGAAGGCCGCCACGAGGCCGATGCCGTAGAGCGCCCGCCATCCGGTCGCGGCGAGACGCTCCTCCACGGTCGCGACGGGCAGGGCCTCCATCCGCCGGCGCAGGTCGCCCGAGAGATGCCGGAAGACCGCCTGGGCGGCGAAGCCCAGCCCCGCGAAGGCGAGGATGAGGCCGGCGGCGGCCGGAAGGCCGCGGTCGCCGGCCTCCGCCATCAGCCGCCCGCGCATCCCCGCGACCTCGCCCGGCAGGCGCGGCACGCCCGCCGCTAGGTCGCGCAGGACGTCGCGCGCCGCGTCGAGATGGCGCCCCCTCATCGGTTCCGGCGCCGCCGGAGGGATGTCCGCCGCACGCGTCCCCTCGCGCTCCAGCCACGCCCGCAGGCCGGGACGTTCGAGGAGGTCGGAGAGGGCGCGCAGATCCTCGGGGCGCGGGTTCTCTGGGATGGGGGCGGGCTGTCCGCCCGCCGGGACGGCGGCGCAGATGAGCGCGAGGACGAGGGCGGCGCGGGGGGCGAACGACCCGGACATGCTGGTGCCGATGCGTGCTGCCGCGCAGCGTGAGCCCGCAGAATACGATCTTATGGCCGGGCGGCAAAGCGCGGCCGTAAGGGCAGGTGCGTGGCCGCGCCGCATGGTCGTGGCAGCGCCACGCGGTCGCGGCAGGGCCACGCTGGATGATCCGCTCCCGGCTGAACAACCGCCGGACGACCGAGGATCCGAGCCGGCCGAGTGGCCGAGTTGCGCCAAGCGGCCTAGATGAGGCGCAGCGACAACCGGATGGTCCTGGCGGTGCAGTTCTATCTTCCGATCGCCGAGATGCCGGTGAGCGTGCTGATGCTCCTCGGGCTCGGGGCGGCGGTGGGCTTCATCTCCGGGGTCTTCGGCATCGGCGGCGGCTTCCTGATGACGCCAGTGCTGATCGTGATGGGGATCCCGCCCGCGGTCGCGGTGGCGACGCAGGGCGCGCCCATCGTCGCCTCCTCCACCACCAGCGTGCTCGCGGCCCTGCGGCGGCGGGCGATCGACCTCAGGCTCGGGCTGGTGCTGGTGGGCGGCGGCCTCGTGGGCTCGGCGCTCGGGGTCTGGTTCTTCGCCGCCCTGCGCCGGGCGGGCCAGCTCGACCTCTTCATCACCCTCGCCTACGTGACGCTGTTCACGGTCGTCGGCGGGCTGATGCTGGTCGAGGTGCTGCGCGGCCTCTGGGCGCGGCGGGGCGGCCGGGCGGCCTCGGTGCGCCTGGGGCGCGAGCACCCGCCCTACATGGGCTGGCCGCTGCGGATGCGCTTTCCCCGCTCGCGCCTCTACGCCAGCGTGATCCCGATCCTCGGGCTCGCCCTGTTCGTGGGCTTCGCGGGCGCGGTGCTCGGCATCGGCGGCGGCTTCATCATGGTGCCGGCGCTCCTCTACCTCCTGCGGGTGCCGACCGGGGTGGTGGTGGGCACCTCGCAGTTTCAGATCCTCTGGACCACCCTCGTCGCCCTGGTGCTGCACGCGGTGCAGAACCAAGCGGTCGACATCGTGCTCGCGGTGATCCTGATCGCCGGGGGCGTCTTCGGCGCACAGTTCGGCGCCCGGGCCGGGCGCAACCTGCGCGCCGACACCTTCCGGCTCCTGCTGGCGGTGCTCGTGCTCGCCGTCGACCTGCGCTTCATCCTCGAACTGACCCTGCGGCCGGCCGAGCCGTTCTCGATCGTCGTCGCGGAGGGGCGGTGATGCGCGCCGGCCTCCTCGGTCTCGCGGGCCTTCTGGCGGCGGGGGCCGCTGAGGCCGAGACGCTGGTGGTCAGCCTGTCGTTCAGCCGGCTCGCCGTCACCTCGACCTATACCGGTTCCTCGCTCGCGGTGTTCGGCGCCATCGAGCGGGACGGGCAGGCGGCGGCGCGCGCGGGCGCCTATGACATCGTGGTGACGATCCGCGGGCCGCGCCAGTCGCTCACGGTGCGCGAGAAACAGGCGCTGGGGCCGCTCTTCGTCAACCGCGACCAGCAAAAATTCGGCGACGTGCCGAGCTTCCTCGCGGTGCTCGCCTCCCGGCCGCTGCCTGAGATCGCCGACCCGGAGACGCGGGCGCGGCTGCGCCTGGGGCTCGGCGCCATCGTGGCCGCGCCCGGCCTGACGCTGGCGCGCGGCGGGGCCGAGGATCCGTTCCGCGACGCGCTCCTGCGCCTGCGCCGGGCGGAGCGGCTCTACGTCGAGAACGAGGCGGGCGTGCGCTTCCTCTCGCCGGCGGTGTTTCGCACCGGTGCGGCGCTGCCCGCCACCGCACCGGTGGGTGCCTACGACGTCGAGGTGACGCTGCTCGCGGGCGGCGTGCCGCTGGCGCGCGAGAGCGCCCGCTTCGACCTCGTCAAGGCGGGGTTCGAGCAGCAGATGGCGAGCTTCGCCCGCGACTGGTCGCTGCCCTACGGGCTCGCCACGGGCGTGCTGGCGCTGCTGTCGGGCTGGCTTGCCAGCGTGATCTTCCGGAGGGATTGAATGGACCGCGATGCTCCCGCCCCTGCCGCCGCTCTCGTGCTGGGTGCCGCGGGCCTGATCCCCTTCGTGGGCCTGAGCCTGCTCGCGATCCTCGGCCGGGCCGACCTGTTCGGGCTGCCGGTGAGGCCGGCGCTGGCGGCCTACGCGGCGATCATCGCCTCCTTTCTCGGCGGCATCCGCTGGGGGCTCGCGGCCCGGGGCGGCGGGGGCGCCGACTACCTGATCGCCGTCCTGCCCTCGCTCCTCGCCTGGGCGGCGCTCGCCGCCCCCGCCCCGTGGGACCTGCGGCTCATCGGCGCCCTGGTGCTGGCCTGGGGCGCCGTGGATCAGGACCTGCCGCGCCGGGGCCTCGCGCCCCGCTGGCTCGGGCGCCTGCGGCTCGCCCTCTCGGGCGTCGCCGGCCTCGCGCTGCTCGCGGCCGGCTATCTCGGGGCCTGATCCGCCCAGGGCGCCCCCGCGAACTGCCGCTCCAGGAAGCCGATCAGGGCCGAGACCCGGGCCGGCCGCAGGGTGCCCGGCGGCATCACGAGGTTGAGGGCGATCGGCGGCGGCGCCCAGTCGGGCATCACCCGCTCCAGCCGCCCGGCCGCGAGATCCTCCCAGATCAGGAAGTCGGGCTGCACCGCGAGCCCGAGCCCGGCCCGCAGGGCCGGCGTCAGCGCGTCCGCGTTGTTGGCACGCAGGCGCCCGGCGGGCGTCACCGCCACGTCGCGGCCCTCGGCATCCGCGAAGTGCCAGCGCTCCGGGTTCGGCAGGTAGGCGTAGCCCAGGCAGGCATGGCCCGCGAGGTCGTGCGGATGGGCCGGGCGGCCGTGCCGGTCAAGATAGGCCGGGGCGGCGACGAGGGAGCGGCGCACCGCGCAGAGCCGGCGCACCTGCAGAGAGGAATCGGCGAGCGCCGCGATGCGCAGGCCGAGGTCGAACCCGCCGCCGACGAGGTCGACCAGCGCGTCGCTCAGGTGCAGGTCGATGGCGACCTCCGGGTGCTCGGCCAGGAAGGCCGGCAGGCGCGGGCTCAGATGCGCGAGGCCGAAGGACATCGGCGCGGCGAGCCGCACGAGGCCGCGGGGCTGGCGGGCGGCGGCCTGCGCGTCGGCCTCCGCCGCCTCGCCCGCCGCGAGGATGCGGCTCGCGCCCTCCAGCGCCGACCGGCCGGCTTCCGTGAGCGCGAGCCGCCGGGAGGTGCGATGCAGCAGGCTCGTGCCGAGCCGGGCTTCGAGCCGGCTCACCGCCTTCGAGACGGTGGCGGTCGAGACGCCGAGATCCGCCGCCGCGCGGGAGAACGAGCCGGCCTGCGCCACGCGGGCGAAGACCGCCCAGGCCTCGAAGTCGGGAAGGACCGCCATTGTGGAGAATTCCGAAACGATGCCTTTCCATCGTTTCCGTTCTCGCGGATGAGGGCAAGGCCTAGATACCGCCTCGACACCGGGACCCGCGACGGTCCCCGCCCCGAGGAGGCAGCCATGACCGCCACCGGCCTTCACCACGTCACCGCGATCTCCGGCCCCGCCCGGCGCAACCTCGACTTCTACACCCGGGTCCTGGGCCTGCGCCTCGTCAAGAAGACCGTGAACTTCGACGATCCGGGCACCTACCACCTCTATTACGGCGACGAGGCGGGGCAGCCCGGCACGATCCTGACCTTCTTCCCGTGGGAGAATGTCGCGCCGGGCCGCGTCGGCCTCGGCGAGACGCAGGAGACGGCCCTGCGCGTGCCGCGCGGCTCCATCGGCTACTGGACCCACCGCCTCGTCGCGGCCGGCGTCCCGCACGAGGCCCCGGCCCAGATCCTCGGCGAGACGGTGCTGCCCTTCCGCGACCCCGACGGCCTGGCGCTCGCCCTCGTCGGGGTGACGGGGGCCGAGGCCGAGCCGGCCTGGACCGGGAGCGATGTCCCGGCCGAGCACGCGATCCGCGGCTTCCACGGCGTCACCCTGCTGCTGTGCGAGGCGGCGCCCACCGCGGCGATCCTCACCGACGTGCTCGGCCTGACGGAGACCGGGCGGGAGGGCATGCTGACCCGGTTCTCCGGCACGGCGCCGCTCGGCGGTCACGTCACCCTGCGGGCGGTGGGCGACTTCCTGCGCGGCCGGCCGGGCGGCGGCTCGGTGCACCACATCGCCTTCCGGGCGGCGGACGACGCCGCGCAGGCCGCGATGGCGGAGCGCCTCGCCGCCGGGCACGGCCTCGCGGTGACCGAGCAGCGCGATCGCAACTACTTCCGGTCGGTGTACTTCCGCGAGCCGGGGGGCGTGCTGTTCGAGATCGCCACCGACGCGCCGGGCTTCGCGGCGGACGAGCCCGCCGGGAGCCTGGGGGAGACGCTCAAGCTGCCGGCCTTCCTGGAGCCGCACCGCCGCGAGATCGAGCGGGTGCTGCCGAAGGTGGCCTGATCCCGCCCGGCTCCCGCCGGACCGGGTGGCGCCGTGACCGGCTCCCGCCGGAGGGGCGCCGCCCGGTCAGCCGGCGGCGCGGGTCGCCATCACGTCCGGCAGCCAGCGCTCGATCGTGGCGTAGAGATCCGTCCACGCGAAGGGCTTGCCGACATGGTCGTTCATGCCCGCGGCGCGGTAGAGCGCGACCTGCTCGGGCAGCACGTTGGCGCTCATCGCGATGATCGGCACGTTGCGGGCCGGATGGTTGAGGGCGCGGATCGCCCGGGTGGCGGCGAGCCCGTCCATGCCCGGCATCTGCACGTCGATCAGCACGAGATCGTAGTCGCCGCCCGGCACCGCCGCCACCGCCGCCTCGCCGCTGTCGACCACGTCGACCGCGTAGCCCGCCCGCTCCAGCACCACGCGGGCGAGTTCGAGGTTGATCGCGAGGTCGTCGGCGAGCAGCAGGCGGGCCGGACGCACGGGGGCGGTGCGGGCGGGCCCCGCCGCGGGCGCCGCCGCGGCCGGCGCCGATTCCCGCGGCAGGTCGACCTCGAACCAGAAGGTCGAGCCCTCGCCCTCGCGGCTCTCGACGCCGATGCGCCCGCCCATCAGCTCGATCAGGCGCTTGGCGATGGCCAGCCCCAGGCCGGTCCCGCCGTAGCGGCGCGCCACCGAACCGTCGGCCTGCGAGAAGGTCTGGAACAGGCGGCCGAGCCGGTCGGCCGGGATGCCGATGCCGGTGTCGCTCACCGCCACCCGCACGCTCTCGGTGCGCCGGCCGGGCCGGGCCGAGACGGTGATGCGGCCTTGCGCGGTGAACTTCGCGGCGTTGCCGAGGAAGTTGAGCAGCACCTGCCGCAGGCGGTTGTCGTCGCCGCGGCGCCAGGGCGCCAGGGCCGGATCGATCTCCACCGCGAGGGCGAGCCCCTTGGCCTCGGCGGTGTGGCGCATCACCGCGACCGCATCCTCGATCAGGCGCGGGAGCGCGAAGGCGACCGGCTCGAGGGTGATCTGACCGGCCTCGATCTTGGCGAAATCGAGCACGTCGTCGACGATGACGCTCAGCGACTGGCTCGCCGCGGACGCGATCTCGGCATAGCGCCGCTGCGTCGGCGAGAGGAGGCGATCCGCCGCCAGGAGGTCGGCGAACCCCTTGATGGCGTTGAGCGGCGTGCGGATCTCGTGGCTCATCATCGCGACGAACTCGGTCTTGGCCCGGCTCGCATTCTCGGCCCGGGCCTGGGCGAGTTCGGCGACGTCGCGGGCAAGCCGCAGCGCCTCGGCCTGCTCGTGCTGGCGCGTCACCTCCCGGGAGACGACGAGGAATCGGTCGGGGCCGCCGGGGTCGGGGAGCGGCGCCACCGCGATGTCCCACCATTTCGGCGTGCCCCGGGCACCCGGGCAGAAGAGCGTGACCTCGGCGGTGCGGCCGGTGCGGGCCTCCTGCATCGCCCCCTCGAACACCGCGCGGCTCTCGGGCGGCAGCAGGGTGTCGAAGCGGCAGCCCATCACCGCCTGCGGCGCGTCGAGTTCGAGCAGGCAGAGGCCGCGGTCGTTGATGAAGGTGAGGTGCCCGTCGCCGTCCAGCACCTTGATGCAGTCGGGGCTGGTGCGCAGGATGTTTTCGAGGAAGCCGCGGCTCTGCGCGAGGTCGCGGGTGCGCGCCGCCACCTCGTCCTCCAGCGTCCGGTTCGCCGCCGCCAGCGCCCGATCGCGCTCCCGCAGCCGGGCAAGGAGGGCGGCGAGCGCGCCCGCGAGGGTGCGCGCCTCCGCGCACCCGCGCGGGCGCAGCGCCGCGTCCGGAACCTCGTCGAGGCCGGTGATGCTCTCGGCCGTGCGGCTGAGCGCGAGGAGCGGCGCGGCGATGCGCCCGGCCGCCCCCCAGCCGACCAGCGCGAACAGCACCGCGAAGGCCCCGCCCCCGGCCGCGATCTCCAGGCTGAGGCGGCGGGCGGGTGCGAAGGCCGTGTCGGCCGGTTCGAGCACCAGCACGGTCCAGCCGAGCCCCGCATAGGCGCCGGCGCCCACGGAGCGGCTCGCCCCGACCAGGAAGCTGCGCCCGTCCGCCCAGGTCTCCCGGCTGTAGCCCTCCATCGCGCCCGCCGGCAGGCGGTCGGGATGGTCCGGCAGCCGCGTGCCGCGCAGGCCCGGCGGGCCGAGCAGCACCGTGCCGTCGCGTCCGAGGACGAGCGCCGTCGCCTGGGGGGCGCGGGCCGCCGCGGCCGCGAGCACGGTCCCGGCCACGTGATCGGCCCAGCTCCAGCTCAGGTGGCCGCCCACCACGCCCACGACCTCGCCCGCTGCGTCGCGCAGGGGGGCCGCGACGTCGACGAAGCGGAGCGGCTCGCCGTTCGCGCCGGGCGGCAGCAGCCCGGCGAGCAGCTTGGCCTCGCGGACATCCCCCGCGTGCGGTCCCTTCAGGGCCTCCCGGAACCACGGCCGTTCGGCGACGCTCCGGCCTTCGAGGAGGCCACCCGTGGCCGCCCGCACGGTCCCGTCGCGGTCGGCGAAGCCGATCCAGGCATAGGTCGGGGCGGCGGCGTGCAGGGCCTTGATCCAGGCGCGCTGCGCCCCGCCCCCCGGCGCCGCTCCGGCGGCCACGCTCGACAGCACCTGCATGTCCGACAGGCGCTCCTGCATCGTCGTGTCGAGCAGGGTGCGGATCTGCCCGGCGAGGCCGGCGACCTCGTCGCCGATGCGCGCCCGCAGGCGCTCGGCGGCGAGGTGCTGGACGGCCAGCGCCCCGGCGAGGGTGAGGGTAAGAGCCAAGCCGGCGAAGGCCGCGGCCAGAAGTGTACGCAGGCGCATGCGGACCCACCGGATCAGGGGCGACGAAGGCCCCGACCTACGATATCTGCGTTAGCACTCTGACAACACTGGCCGGTCGGTCTATGCCCTCGGGCGCCGCGCACCGGCCCCGCGCCGTGAGGAGACCCCACACCCGTGCCATCCGTCGATGCGACGATCGGGATCCGCCCGGGCTCCGCCGCGGCCGGGGCGGCGAGCGCCGTCTACGGCCTGCCGCCCGCCGTGCTCGCCGAGGTGCCGTCCGGCGCGCTCCAGTTCTCCCCCACGATCCCGGGCTCGGCCGCCCTCGAGGATCTCGGCCCCGGCAGCCTCGACTCCCTCGTCCTGCTGGCGCCGCCGGGCACGATCGAGCGGCGGGCCGCCCTGGCGCTCGGCCTTCGGGCGCTCGCCCCCGGCGGGTCCCTGACCGCGCTCGCGCCCAAGGACAGGGGCGGCACGCGGCTGTCGCGCGAACTCGCCGGTTTCGGCTGCGCGGTGGAGGAGGCCGCCAAGCGCCACCACCGCATCTGCCGCACGCGTCGGCCGGCCGCGCCGACGGGGCTGGAGGAGGCGATCGCCGCAGGCGCCCCCCGGATGGTGCCCGAGATTGGCCTGTGGTCGCAGCCCGGCGTGTTCAGCTGGAACCGGATCGATCCGGGCACCGCGCTGCTGCTGGCCCACCTGCCGCCGCTCGCCGGGCGCGGCGGCGATCTCGGCTGCGGCATCGGGGTGATCGCCCGGGCGGTGCTGGCCTCGCCCCGCGTCACGGCGCTGACCCTCGTCGACATCGACCGCCGGGCGGTGGAGGCGGCGCGCCGCAACCTCACCGATCCGCGCGCCCAGGTGGTCTGGGCGGATGCCCGGGTTGAGGGCGCGCTGCCGGAGCGGCTCGACTTCGTGGTCTCGAACCCGCCCTTCCACCACGAGGGGGCCGAGGATCAGGCGCTGGGCCAAACGCTCATCCGGCGTGCGGCCGCGGCGCTGCGGCCGGGGGGCAGCTTCTGGCTCACCGCCAACACGCACCTGCCCTACGAGGCGGTTCTGGCCGAGGCGTTCCGGCAGGTGACGCCGGTCGCCGCCGCGAACGGCTACAAGCTCTACGAGGCCCGCCGGTGAGCGGCACGGTGCGGCTCGACCGCCTGCTCGCCAATCTCGGCTACGGCTCGCGCCGGGAGATCCAGGCGCTGGCCCGCGCGGGCGCGATCCGCCTCGACGGTGCGCCCCTGCGGGAGGCCGACCGGCGCATCGCCGTGACGCGCGACCTCGCCGGCCGGCTCACCGTCGACGGCGAGGCCATGGACCCGCCGCCCGGCCTCGCCCTGATGCTGCACAAGCCGCTCGGGGTCACCTGCTCGCACAAGGAGGCGGGGCCCCTGGTCTACGGGCTGCTGCCGGAGCGCTGGCGCCGCCGCGACCCGCCGCTCTCCACGGTGGGCCGCCTCGACAAGGAAACCTCGGGCCTCCTGCTGCTCACCGACGACGGCGCGCTCCTGCACCGGATCATCTCCCCGAAGGCGAAGGTGGCCAAGCGCTACCAAGTCACGCTGGATCGACCCTTGCGCGGCGACGAGGGCGCGGTCTTCGCCTCCGGCACCCTGATGCTGGAGGGCGAGGAGCGGCCTCTCCTGCCGGTCGCCCTGGAGGTGCACGGCCCGACGAGCGCCGCCGTGACCCTGACGGAGGGCCGCTACCACCAGGTCCGGCGGATGTTCGCGGCGCTGGGCAACCACGTCACGGCGCTCCACCGCGACCGGATCGGCGCCCTCGCCCTGCCGGCCGATCTGGCGCCCGGGCAGTACCGCCTCCTCGGCGAGGCCGACGTGGCGGCCGTGTTCGCCGAGCCGGGGGAGGAGCCGGGCCGGTAGGCGCGCCGTCCCGCACCAACGCTTCGGCCGGCGGCGACGCCCTTGGGCGAGGGCGGAGGCGCGACCATCCGTCCCCGACCTTCGGCACAAGCCCCCGGGCCGGCCTCACGACAGCGTCGTCAGGTCCTGGAACCAGTGCTGGGCCTGGGTGTAGCCCTTCACCTTGGCCGAGAGCGCGTGCGGGTTGGTGTCGTGGACGACCCAGACCTGCACCGCGTCGTCCACGATGATCTCGTGCACGCGGGCCAGCAGCCGGTCCTGCTCGGCGGCGTCGAAGCTCGACGTGATCTTGTCGCAGAGGGCGTCGACCTCGGGGTTGCGGTAGTGGCTCCAGTTCACGCCGGTCGGGGCGATCTGCTTCGAGGCGTAGAAGCGCAGGATGGCGTAGAGCGGATCGGAGGTGACGTAGGCGATGTTGCTGCCGGTCACGCCCTTCAGCGAGGGATCGGCCGCCCCCTGGCGCCACGCCGTGTAGGCCACCTCCAGCTCCACCGGCCGGAACTCCACCGCGATGCCGACCTCGGCCCAGCTCTGCTGCACGAACTCGTTGATCGGCAGCGACAGCATCTGGCCCGAGCCGCCGGTCGGGATGATGAACGTCGTGCGCAGCGGGTTCTGGGGCGAGTAACCCGCCTCCCGCACCAGCTTGCGGGCCGTGTCGACGTCGGTGCCGATCTTGAAGCTCGGCTTGCCGAACCACGGGCTCGACGGCTGCACCTGGCCCACAGCCGGGGTGGCGAGGCCGCCCATCAGCGCTACCACCGCCTCGCGGTCGATGGCGAGGTTGGCGGCCTTGCGCAGGCGCAGGTCGCGCCACGGGCTGCCCTCCAGCATCGACAGGTGGTAGTTCCAGACATGCGGCGTGTCGTTGCCCGTCACCCGCATGCCCGCCGCCTTGAGCCGCGGCACCGCGTCGGGGGCGGGCAGCTCGACGAGGTCGACGGAGCCGCTGAGCAGCGCGTTGGCCCGGGCGAGGTTGTCGGGGATGCAGGTGAGCGTCAGCTTGGCGAGCCGCGGCATCCGCTTCTTGTTCCAGTAGGTCTCGTTCGGCACGAGGTCGAGGCGCACCCGCGGCACGAGCTGGCCCATCCGGTAGGGGCCGGTGCCGGACGGCTCGAAGGCGAACTTGGTCCAGTCGCGCCCCAGCTTCTCGAACTGCGCCGGCGAGGAGATCAGGAACCAGAGCATCTGGTAGGGAAACAGCGCGTCCACCGCCTTGGTGGTGACCTGCACGCTCATCGGCCCGAGCTTGCGCCAGGAGGCGACCGAGGGCAGGCGCGGGCGCACCTGCGCGGCCTGACGCTGGTCGTAATGCGCCGCCTTGTCGTTGAGCACCTTGTCGAAGTTCCAGATCACCGCGTCCGCGTCGAAGGCGGAGCCGTCGTGGAACGTCACGCCCTCGCGCAGGGTGAAGACCCAGTTCCGGCGGTCGGCCGGATCGCTCTCCCAGGCGGTGGCGAGGCCCGGGACGAGCTTGCCCGGCCGGTCGGCCACGTCGAGTTCCCAGGCGACCAGCGGGTCGTAGAGGGTGAGGCCGGTGAACTGGTAGCCCCCCGCGCCCCGGTCCGGCTGGCCGGTGGTGAGCGGCAGGTCGAACATCGAGATGCCGTAGTTCAGGCTGCCGGCGGGTGCGCCCTGCTGCGCGAGCACGGGGCCGGTCGGCCCGAGCGCGGCGAGCGCGGATGCCCCGGCCACGAACTGGCGGCGGGAGAGGGAGAAATGGCTCATCGAGGACCCCGTGTGCGGCGGCCCCCGCGGCCGCCCGATCGTACGGGCCGGCCCAGGCAAATTGTATGCAACATGCCAGCGGAAGAGCTGCGGCGGGGCGCCGCTGCCGGCCGGCCGTGACGGTTCGCCCACCCGGAACCCGAGGTCCTGCCCAGGCGGCCAGCCTCACGGCAGGGCCGGCGTGGGCTGCACATAGGCGGCCTCGACGCCGTCGGCCTTGAGCAGGGCGGCGACGACCGCGTCCTGGCGGTCCGAGGGGACGCCCGACACGATGAAGTACCGGCTCAGGAGAGGATCCGCGACGGTGGGATGCTGGGGCCTCGCGACGCCGCCGTAAGGCGCCAGGGCCGCCTGGAAGGCGGAGGCCGCGCCGCGCCGCGCGCGCTCGGCCGCCTCCGGGCGGAGCAGGACGACGATATCCATGACCGGCTTCCCCCGGAGAGCGCCCGACGCCTGCCTCGCCGCGGCGGGCAGGAGGCCCGCGGCGGCGATCGCGGCGACCAGCAGGGCCGTGACACCACGGCGACGTGTGACCATACAGGAGGACGAGGGGCCGGGGCAGCCGCCGGGCGGCCCCGGCCCGGGGACGGCAGGAAGCGCCGTCCGGACCGTCATCTCCCGCCTTCGATCACGCCGATCAGCCAGTCCGGCGCGCCGCCGCCGTCGAGCCCCTCGCGGCTCGTCGGCATCGGATCGGCCGCGCCCTCGGGGCCCGAAGCGCCGAGCGCCATCAGCAGGGAGACGGGAGCCGCCCCCCCGTTGGCGGCCGGCTCCTCCACGCCCGCACTCCCCGCGGGCGCGGGATGGATCGTCGCCGAGCGGCTCTCCGCCTCCGACATGTCGATCGTGATGCGCATGACCGTGCCCTCCCGCTACCAGCCGAGCACCGCGTACCGGCCCTCGATGTTGACGGGTTCCGGCGTCACGTTGGTGATGGAGATCCAGTAGGTCACGAACTGGTCGTTCGCCCGCTCCACCTGCACGGACCAGCTCACCTGGGGGCCGCCCGGCCGCGGGTTGGTCGGCACCACCGTCCACACGACGTGCCAGTGCGCCGGCCAGTTGAAGGTGAACCAGCGCTGGGTCGCGTTGGCGGGCACGATGCCGGTGAACTGGACGCCGACCCATTCGCCCGTCTGCAGGGCGAGCGGGATCAGCTGGCGCAGGTTGGGGCGGTTGCCGATGCGCTCCGTGCGCGGACGGCCCGGTGCGTCCTGCTGCGGCGATCCCGAGGCCCGCAGGAGCTGGCGCGCCCTCGAGGGCGTCAGCGGAATGCGGCCGGCGGCCCGGAGCACGCCCTGCACGCAGCCGAGGGCGCCGACCACGATGGGCGAGGCGCTGGACGTGCCGCTGAACGTGTCCGTGTACCAGAGATCCTCGCTCGTTCCGCCCTGGAGGTCGCCGTAGCCGGCCGTCGTCACCTCGCGGCCCCAGCCCTGCACGTCGACGGCCGAGCCGTAATTCGAGAAGTCGAGCCGCGACCGGTCGGGCCCCCAGTTGCGGCCGTGCGTTCCGGGCGGCGGCGCGCCGGCGCCGACGAGAACCGCACCGGAATCCCGCAGGTTGCGGTTGAACGGGTTGCGCCAGTCGGCCGGGAAGCCCGCCAGGGCCGTGTTGTAGACCGGATCGTCGAGGTTGTTGTTGCCGTTGCCGGCCGCCTCGACGACGATGATGCCGCGGTTCACGGCGTACCGGATCGCGGCGAAATCCGCCGGCCACCATTCCACCGAGGTCCAGCCCCGGGTGGGATGGCCGTACTGCACCTCCAGCAGGATGATGTCGCCCGGACGCAGCCGGTCGGCCGCGGCCACGATGGCGCCGGGCAGCCCGCCGGCATCGAAGATGGACGAGCCGCGGATGGTGGCCGCCGCGCAGATGCCGGTGACGCCGATGGTGTTCAGGTCGCCGCCGATCTCGCCCGCGACCGCGGTACCATGATTGCGCCAGCCGATGTCGGTCGTCTGCGTGCCGATCACGCCGCCCTGGTTCTGGATCAGGTCCTCGTGCGTGAAGCGCCACGCGCCCTCGCAATCGATGATCTGCACGTTCGTCCCGCGTCCCCCCGCGAGCGTCCAGGCATAGGGCGCATCGATGCCGCCGGGTGCCGGGCCGAGATAGCCCTGGCGCGCGGTGAAGTCGGGCGTGACGGGCGGCGCCGCCTCGGGGCTCGCCGCCATGACGTTGAGGTCGTCGCCCTCCTCGAACGGGACGGCCTCCAGCGTGGCGCCGGCCGCCGGCTGCGGGGCCGGTGTGACGTAGGCTCCGGCCATCGTCGGCAGGCCGGCGAGCTGCTTGGCGAGATCGTCGAGCGCCTCGTCGGGAGCCTCGACCTGATAGTAGAGGTGCAGGTTCGGCATCTCGTCCGGCATCTCGGACGTCGTCTCCGCGGTTCTGCCGGCCGCCAGGCTCGCGACGGAGGCCTGCATGCGCTCCTCGGATTTTCCGAACAGCGGCCGGAGATGGGCGCCCGTCTTCTCCAGTGTTCTGTTGAGGCTCGCGACGTCCATGTCGGCCAGGGACGATACGCTCGCGGTCCCGGCGCGCAGGGCGGCCTCCGGTTTGGCGATCGCGACGAGAACCCGTCTTGATGGGAACCGCGTATTCCTGTTGTCGGCCCGTGGCTTCGGCTGACCGTTGGTCTTCGCAGACATAGCTTCAGCTCCTTGCTCTGAACATGGAACTTTCTGCAAGCACAGCGGAAATGACGAAAATTCGCAGAACGCGTTCGCGACGTCGTCGTTTTTCGAACGTGGGGGCGCTTCAGCGAGGTCCGTCAGCAGTCGGACCGTCTCGTAGCCGGCACAACTCCGATCAAGCCTCGACGTGAAAAAGAAAGCGCTTGGTCGCAGCGCAATCCTCGCCGCAAGATCCGGCGGATCTGATCAAAAATCAGTATCGGTGCTCATAAGAGGCCAAAACGCCCCAACCAGATGAGAAACTAACACGCATCTATTGCAGTCGCAATGGCGAATACTCGTTCCGGTGTATTGCGAAAAATTCAGTTGCTTGGATCGATGGATGGGCCGGCGAGCTTGAGCATGGCGCCGGGCAGCGAGCGGGTATCCCGCCCATGCCCGCCTGCGGGACACCGGCGCGCGGCCGACCACGCGCGGATCGCGCATAAAGACATCTTTATGTCTTGATTGCTTCCTATCGGAGCCCCTGCTATAGCGCCGCCCGGACGGCCGCCAGGGAGCATCACATGCCGAGCACGCAGGACTACATCGTCAAGGACATCGGGCTGGCCGATTTCGGCCGCAAGGAGATCGCGATCGCCGAGACCGAGATGCCCGGCCTGATGGCCGTGCGCGAGGAATACGCCGCGAGCCAGCCCCTCAAGGGCGCCAAGATCGCCGGCTCGCTGCACATGACGATCCAGACCGCGGTGCTGATCGAGACGCTGAAGGCGCTCGGCGCCGACATCCGCTGGGTGTCCTGCAACATCTACTCGACCCAGGACCACGCCGCCGCCGCGATCGCCGCCGCCGGCATCCCGGTCTTCGCCGTGAAGGGCGAGACGCTGACCGAGTACTGGGACTACACCGCCAAGCTGTTCGAGTGGCATGACGGCGGCATGCCGAACATGATCCTCGACGACGGCGGCGACGCCACGATGTTCGTGCATGCCGGCCTGCGCGCCGAGCAGGGCGACACGGCCTTCCTCGACAAGCCGGGCTCCGAGGAAGAGGAGATCTTCTTCGCGCTGATCAAGCGCACGCTCAAGGAGAAGCCGCGCGGCTGGTTCGCGGGCCTCGCCGATTCGATCAAGGGCGTCTCGGAGGAGACCACCACGGGCGTGCACCGCCTCTACCTCCTCGCCAAGGAGGGCAAGCTGCTCTTCCCGGCGATCAACGTGAACGACTCGGTGACGAAGTCGAAGTTCGACAACCTCTACGGGTGCCGCGAGTCCCTGGTCGACGGCATCCGCCGCGGCACCGACGTGATGATGGCCGGCAAGGTCGCGATGGTCGCGGGCTTCGGCGACGTCGGCAAGGGCTCGGCCGCGAGCCTGCGCAACGCGGGCTGCCGCGTGCTGGTCTCGGAGGTCGATCCGATCTGCGCGCTCCAGGCCGCCATGGAGGGCTACGAGGTCACCACGATGGAGGATGCCGCCCCGCGCGCCGACATCTTCGTGACCGCCACCGGCAACAAGGACGTCATCACCCTCGACCACATGCGGGCGATGAAGGACCGGGCCATCGTCTGCAACATCGGCCACTTCGACAACGAGATCCAGGTCGCGGGTCTCAAGAACCTGAAGTGGCAGAACATCAAGCCGCAGGTGGACGAGATCGAGTTCGCGGACGGCCACCGCATCATCCTGCTGTCGGAGGGGCGGCTCGTGAACCTCGGCAACGCCATGGGTCACCCGTCCTTCGTGATGTCGGCCTCCTTCACCAACCAGACGCTCGCTCAGATCGAGCTCTGGACCAATCAGGGCAAGTACGACCGTCAGGTCTACACCCTGCCCAAGGCCCTCGACGAGAAGGTCGCGGCGCTCCACCTCGAGAAGATCGGCGTCAAGCTGACGAAGCTGCGCCCCGATCAGGCCGCCTATATCGGCGTCAGCGAGGCCGGTCCGTTCAAGCCCGACCATTACCGCTACTGAGACCTGATCTGTTCCGGACCTGACCTGGAAGAGCCCGGCCCTTACGGCCGGGCTCTTTCGTGTCCAGATACAATCAAAAGATGTGTTCCGCCTCCGTTCTATCACAGGTGTGGCATTTCTGTGCCCTCGTGCCGTGACGTGGCGGCGTGTGCGGCAGCCGCCGCGATTTCGCTTCCGGCCGGATTCGCTCGCGCGCTAGGATCGGGGCGATTCTGAGGGGGGCTGCGCCGCGCGACGCGGACGGTTCCGGCGGGCCGGCGGCGACCGTGACGGCGCGCCGGCAGCGAGGACGGGACGGGACATGGTGGAAGGACGGACGCTGCGGCGCCGGCCGGGGGCTGGCGCGCTCGCGGGCGCGTGGGCGGCTTCGGCCGTGCTGGCGATGGCGCCGTGCGGCACCGCGGCGGCCTCGCCCGCAGGTGCGGCCAGTGGGGCCTTCGCGCACAACGCGATGGCGCTCGCCCTCCTGATCGGCCTCATCGTCTTTTCCACCATCCTGTCGCTCCTGCACATCCGCGAGCGGGCGCGCTGGATGCGGCGCGAGCGCCGGCTCGCGGCTGACCTCGCTGACCTGCGCGGCGCCCACGACCGGGCCGCGCTCCTTCTCGGCTCGGAGCGCCAGATCATCGTGACCTGGAGCGGGCGCGAGGAGCCGCAGATCGAGGGCGACGTCAGCCTCGCGATGGACGGCAGCCGCTCGGCCTCCGCCCGCCGGGTCCTGGCCTTCGGCACCTGGCTGTCGGCGGCCGACGCCTCCGCCCTCGACGCCGCGGTGGACACCCTGCGCAGCCGCGGCGAGCGCTTCCGGCTCACCGTGCGCACCCTGGGCGGGCGCACCGTCGAGGCGCAGGGCCAGGCGGTGGGCGGCCGCGCGCTGCTGCGCCTGCGCGAGCTGACGGGCGAGCGCCAGGAACTGGTGGAGCTGCGCGCGGGCCTGCAGGAGGCGCGCGCCAGCCTCTCGGCGCTGGCGAGCCTCCTCGACGCGATCCCGCAGCCGGTCTGGCGGCGCGGCCGCGACGGACGGCTCGCCTGGGCCAACGCCGCCTATCTGGCCGCCGTCGAGGCGAGCGACCGCGACGGGGCGGTTCGGGAGGGCACGGAACTCCTCGACCGCGCCGCGCGCGAGGAGGCCGAGCGGCGGCGCGCGGGCGGGCGGGCGGGCGCCTTCCGGGTCTCGGCCGTGATGGCCGGGGCGCGCCGCACCCTCGACGTCACCGAGGTGCCGGTGGAGAGCGGCAGCGTCGGCATCGCGGTCGACGTCTCGGAACTGGAGAGCGTGCGGGCCGATCTGCAGCGGCAGATGGAGGCCAACGTCCGCACCCTCGACCAGCTGCCGACGGCCGTGGCGATCTTCGACGCCCGCCAGCGCCTGCTGTTCCACAACGCGGCCTACCGGCAGCTCTGGGATCTCGACCCCGCCTTCCTCGACGGCCGTCCCCTCGACGGCGAGATCCTCGACGCCCTGCGCAACGCCCGCAAGCTGCCCGAGCAGGCCGATTACCGCTCGTGGAAGACCGGGTTCCTCGCCGCCTACCGGGGCGCCGAGGCGCGCGAGACGTGGTGGCACCTGCCGGACGGCCGCAGCCTGCGCGTCGTCGCGGATCCCAACCCGCAGGGCGGCCTGACCTACCTGTTCGACGACGTGTCGGAGCGGGTGCACCTCGAATCCCAGTACAACGCCCTGATGCGGGCGCAGAGCCAGACCCTCGACACCCTCAAGGAGCCGGTGGCGGTGTTCGGCTCCGACGGCCGGCTCAAATTCGCCAACCGGGCCTTCACGGGCATGTGGCGCATCACCGACGAGGCGCTGGGCGCCCAGCCCCACATCGACGAGATCGTCCCGCTCTGCCTCGCGCTCAGCCTCTCGGAGGAGCCCTGGACCGAGATCCGCGGCGCGGTCACGGGCCTGACGGACGTGCGCCACGGCCTCGCCTGCCGGCTCGAACTCAAGGACGGCACGGTGCTCGATGCCGCCGCCCAGCCGCTGCCGGACGGGGCGACGCTGCTCACCCACATCGACGTCACCGCGAGCGTCAACGTGGAGCGGGCGCTCACCGAGAAGAACGAGGCGCTGGAGCGCACCGCGCGGCTGCGCGACGAGTTCGTGCACCACGTCTCCTACGAGCTGCGCTCGCCGCTCACCAACATCATCGGCTTCACCGAACTGCTCGGCGACGAGACCGTGGGCGCCCTCAACCCGCGCCAGCGCGACTACGCCGACCACATCATGCGCTCGTCCGCGGCGCTCCTCGTCATCATCAACGACATCCTCGACCTCGCCTCGATCGATGCCGGGTCGATGGAGCTGACGCGCGAGCGGGTGGACGTGCAGGCGACGATCGCGGCGGCGGCGCGCGGCGTCGAGGACCGGCTGGCGGAGGCCGCCATCGCCCTCGACCTCGACGTGCCGGCCGACATCGGCGACTTCGTCGCGGACGGCAAGCGCGTCCGCCAGATCCTGTTCAACCTGCTGTCGAACGCGGTCGGCTTCTCGGCTCCCGGCCAGACCGTCACGGTCTCGGCACGCAAGACCGAGCGCGAGATCACCATCCAGGTGGTCGACCGCGGCCGCGGCATCCCGCCGGAGGTCATCACCCGGGTCTTCGACCGCTTCGAGAGCCACACGCTGGGCACCCGCCACCGCGGGGTCGGCCTCGGCCTGTCGATCGTGCGCTCGTTCGTGGAACTGCACGGTGGCCGCATCGAGATCGCCTCGGCGCCCGGGGAGGGGACCTGCGTCACCTGCATCTTCCCGATCGGCGGGACGGAGGCGGTCGCGCCGGCCACCGACGCCGAGAGCCTCCAGGGCCGGCCTGCGCCCGCCCGCGAGCCGCCGGCGGCGGAGCCCCAGATCATCACCCCCGATTTCGCCAAGGCCGCCAAGAGCGCCCGGAGCGCCAAGGCCGATCCGCACGGCGAGGCCGTGGATTATCTGCTGCCGCCGCGCGAAAGCCTGTGAGCCCAAAGCGGCAATCCGGGCCGGTGGTGGAGGGCCGCCCGGTGACGTATCGTCGAGAGGCCGCATCCGGCCGCGAAGGCGGCGGCCCGGCGCGGTGGGAGGCGACCCGCGCCCGCGGGGTCTTTGGGCGTAGCCCGGGGCGTGATTCGGGGCGTGATTCGATTAAGGTTCCTCGTTTATGACACGGTCAGGCCCGGGCGGCCGCTGGATCGAGGATGCCGGAGTGGACCGGGAGGACATGGACGCACGCGCACCCTGGGAGATCGTGCTGCCCGACGAGACCGCGACCGAGGATCTCGGCCGCTTCCTCGCCGAATTGCTGCGCCCGGGTGACCTCGTGGCGCTCTCCGGGGGGCTCGGCGGCGGCAAGACCACGCTTGCCCGCGCGCTGATCCGCGAGATGACGGGCGATCCCGACCTCGAGGTGCCGAGCCCGACCTTCACCCTGCTTCAGCCCTACGAGGGGCGCGGCGGCGTTGCGGTGGTGCATGCCGACCTCTACCGCCTGCGCGGACCCGACGAACTGGTGGAACTCGGCTTCGAGGAGATGATCGAGCGGGCGGTGGCGCTGGTGGAGTGGCCCGACCGGCTGCCGCCCCGCTCCGGCCCGACCCTGGCGGTGGACCTCGCCCTCGCGCCGGAATTCGGCGAGACCGCGCGGCTCGCCCGGCTCATCGGCGGCGGCGGCCTCGGCGAGCGCCTGACGCGGGCGCGGGCCCTGCGCGCGCTCCTCGACCGCAGCGGCTGGGGCGAAGCGGAGCGCAGGCCGATGCAGGGCGATGCGTCGAGCCGCGCCTACGAGCGCCTGACCAACCCGGACGGCACGCAGGCCATCCTGATGATCTCGCCCGCGCGCCCGGACGGCCCGCCGGTGCGCGACGGCAAGTCCTACAGCGCCATCGTCAAGCTCGCCGAGAGCGTGCATGCCTTCGTGGCTATCGACCGGGGGCTGCGGGCCCTGGGCCTGAGCGCGCCCAGGATCCTGGGCGAGGATCTGGAGGCCGGCCTCCTCATCCTCGAGGATCTCGGCACCGAGCCGGTGGCGGATGCCAACGGGCCGCGCCCGGAGCGCTACGCCGAGGCCGTGAAGGTGCTGGCGCGGCTGCACGGCACCGCCCTGCCCGCCGTGCTGCCGATCGCCGAGGGCCAGGACCACGCGCTGCCACCCTACGACCGCGAGGCCCTGCTGTTCGAGGCCGAGCTGCTGCTCGACTGGTACGCCCCGCACATCGCGGGCGCGCCTCTTCCGCCGGCCGCCCGCGACGCCTTCACGGCGGCCTGGAGCGAGGCGCTGGAGGGCATCCTGCCCGAGCGCCCGACCTGGACGCTGCGCGACTACCATTCCCCCAACCTGATCTGGCTGCCCGAGCGCGACGGGCTGGAGCGGATCGGCCTGATCGACTTCCAGGACGCGGTGCTCGGGCACCCGGCCTACGACGTCGCCTCGCTGCTGCAGGACGCGCGCGTGGATGCCACGGCGGAGTTCGAGCTGCGCCAGCTCGGCCTCTATGCCCGCGAGCGGCGCCTGCGCGAGCCGGATTTCGACGTCCAGGACTTCGCGCGCGCCTATGCGGTGCTGGGCGCTCAGCGCGCCACCAAGATCCTCGGCATCTTCGTGCGCCTCGACCGGCGCGACGGCAAGCCGGGCTACCTCGCCCACCTGCCGCGCATCGAGGGCTACCTCACCCGCAACCTCGCCCACCCGGCGCTGGCCGGCGTGCGGTCGTGGTACGAGACCCACCTGCCGCGCCTCGCCCCGGCCTCCGCCTGAGCCCCGACGAGCCTCATGAGCGACCACGTCCCCGACCACGGCATCGCCCGCGCCTTCGTGCTGGCCGCCGGCCTCGGCAAGCGCATGCGCCCGATCACCGCGACGGTGCCCAAGCCCCTGGTGGAGGTGGGCGGCCGCGCGCTGGTGGACCACGCCCTCGACCGCATCGCCGAGGCCGGGATCGGGGAGGTGGTGGTCAACGTCCACTACCTCGCCGACCTGATGGAGGCGCATCTCGTCCGCCGCGCCGGTCCGCCGCGCATCACCATCTCGGACGAGCGCGAGCGGCTGCTGGAGACCGGCGGGGGCGTGCGCAAGGCCCTGCCGCTGCTGGGCGAGGGGCCGTTCCTGATCCTCAACTCGGATTCGTTCTGGCTCGAAGGGCCGCGCCCCAACCTGCAGCGCCTCGTGGCGGCGTGGGACCCGGAGCGGATGGACATGCTGCTGCTGCTGGCCTCCGCGGCGACGAGCCTCGGCTACGAGGGTGCGGGCGACTTCCAGATGGACAAGGACGGGCGGCTCGCCCGCCGGGCCGAGCGCGAGGTGGCCCCCTTCGTCTACGCGGGCGTGGCGATCACCACGCCGGCCTTCTTCGCCGACACCCCCGAGGGGCCGTTCTCGCTCAACCTGCTGTTCGACCGGGCCGCCGCGCGCGGACGCCTGCACGGCCTGCGCCTGGACGGGCAATGGCTGCATGTGGGCACCCCCGAGGGCCTGCGCGACGCGGAGGAGCGGGTGCGCACGAGCGCGGTGCAGCCGTGAGCGAGGCGCGGATCGCGCCGATCGCATCCGCGCATCTCCCGGGCGTGCTCGCCCTGAACCGCGCCCACGAGCGCGAGACCTCGCCGCTCGATGCGACGGCGCTCGACGCGCTGGTGCGCCAAGCCTTTCTGGCCCAAGCCTACCTGGCCCAAGCCGACCTGGGCCAAGCCGTCCTGGCCCAAGCCGTCCTGGCCGAGTCTGCGGTCGCGGGCGAGGCGGTCGCCGCCTTCCTGATCGCCTTCGACCAGGACGCGGACTACGCCAGCCCGAACTTCCTCTGGTTCCGCCGGCGGTTCGCGCGCTTCGTCTATGTCGACCGGGTCGTCGTCGCGCCGGACTGGCGTGGGCGCGGTCTCGCCCGGGGCCTCTACGCCGGTCTCCTGGCGCGTGCCGCCGCGGCGGGCCATGCGCGCCTCGCCTGCGAGGTCAACAGCGACCCGCCCAACCCCGCCTCGGACGCGTTCCATGCCGGCCTCGGCTTCCGCGAGGTCGGCCGCGCGGTGATCCAGGCCGGCGCCAAGGAGGTGCGCTACCTCGTGCGCGAGGGCGTGGCCGGATGAGCCGGGACAGCGTCTTCACCATTCCGCCCGGGGCGCCGTTCCTGCCGACCCTCGCCGAGGCGCTGCTCGACGGCTCGCTCGTCGGCCCGGTCGCGGACGGCCCGCTCGGGCTCGCCGCCGTGACCATCTACCTGCCGACGCAGCGCGCCGCGCGGGCGCTCGCCGCCCATCTCGCCGAGCGTTGCGGGCCGGCGGCGCTGCTGCCGCGCACCGTGCCCCTCGGCGAGGCGCACGAGGCGGAACTCGCGCTCGCGGCGGCCCCGCCGGCCGAGCGCCTTGAGGCGCTGCTGCGCCCTGCCATGCCGGCGCTCGAGCGCCGGCTGATCCTGTCGCGGCTGGTCCAGGCCTGGGCCGCCACGGTGGACCGCCAGCTCCTGCCGATCGGCGAGGAGGTGCCCTTCCGGGTGCCGTCCTCCCCCGCCGATGCGATCGGGCTCGCCGCCGACCTCGAAGGGCTGATGGATGCCCTCACCGTCGAGGGCCTGGGCGTCTCGGCGATCGGCGCGGCGGTGGAGGCCGAGGTCTCGCGCTACTTCTCCCTGACCCTCGATTTCGTGCGCATCGCCGCCGAGCACTGGCCGAGGATCCTGGAGGAACGGGGCGTCGGCGATCCGGTGGCGCGCGGCCGCGCCCTGATGCTGGCGGAGGCCGCGCGGCTCACCCGCGAGCGGCCCGCCGACCCGATCGTCGTGGCGGGCTCCACCGGCTCGGTGCCGGCCACCGCGACGCTGATCGCCGCCATCGCCGGCCTGCCGCGCGGCGCCGTGGTGCTGCCCGGGCTCGACCTCTCCCTCGATGCCGCCGGCTGGGCGGCGATCCATCCGGGCGGGCCCGCCGCGCAAGGACATGCGGCGCAGCCGCAGCCGGCCCAGTCGCACCCGCAGGCGGTGATGCACCGGCTGCTGGGTCCGGACTTCCTGAACCGGACCCGGGCGGAGGTGCGCCCCCTCGGGCGGCGCGGCTCCGCGGCCGAGGCCCGCGCCGCCCTGCTCTCGCAGGCCCTGCGCCCGGCCGAGACCACCGATGCCTGGGCGGATCTCGACCCCGCAGCCCGCGCGGATCTGGCGCGGGCGGGCGGGGCCGGCCTCTTGCTGGTGGAGGCGGCCGACGAGCGGGAGGAGGCGCTCGCCGCCGCGGTCGCCCTGCGCGAGACGCTGGAGACGCCAGGCCGCACCGCCGCGCTGATCACCCCCGACCGGAACCTCGCCCGCCGCGTCGCGGCGGAACTCGGCCGCTGGGGCATCGTGGCGGACGACACCGCCGGGGAATCCCTGGGCTTGAGCCCGGCGGGCCGCCTCGCGCGCCTCGCCGCCGACCTCGCCGCGGACGAGGCCAAGCCCGGGCGGGTGCTGGCGCTCCTCGCCCATCCGCTGGTGCGGCTCGGCCTCGATCGCGCGGCCCTCGTGCGGGCGGCGTGCGCGCTGGAGATCGGCGTGCTGCGCGGGCCGGCCCCCGCCAAGGGCTTGTCGGGGATCGCGCAGGCCCTGCATCTCGCCCGGACCGAGCCGCGCCCGCACGCGCCGCGCGCCGTCCGGCGCCTCACCGAGGCGGATTGGGCCGCGGCCGAGGAGCTGATCGGCCGTCTGGCGGTCGCCTTCCGGGGCTTCGCCCCCGGCGCCGACGACGCCCCCCTCGACCTCGTGCAACTGGCGCAGGCCCACCGCGAGGCCTGCGACCGCCTGCTCGACGGCCCGGACGCGGAGGCCCGAGAGCCCACTGACGAGCCCTCCGACGAGCCCTCGGTGGCGGCCCTCGACCAGCTCTTCGACGACCTCGCGCTCGCCGAGCCCGGCCTGCTCGCCGGGCGCTTCGCCGACTACCCGGCCGTCTTCACCGCGCTCGCCCGCGAGCGGGTGGTGCCCGCGCGCCGGCTCGCAGGCCCGCATCCGCGCCTGCGCATCCTCGGCCTCCTCGAAGCCCGCCTGCTCTCGGCTGACCGGGTGGTGCTGGGCGGGCTCGACGAGGGCGTCTGGCCGCCCAAGGCCGAGACCGACGCCTTCCTCAACCGGCCGATGCGCGCGGCGATCGGCCTGTCGAGCCCGGAGCGGCGGCTCGGCCAGACCGCGCACGATTTCGTGGAGGCGCTCGGCTGCCCCGACGCGGTGATCACCCGCGCGCACAAGCGCGAGGGCGCGCCCACCGTGCCATCGCGCTTCCTGCAGCGGCTGCGCGCCTTCATGGGAGAGGGAGCCTGGGCGACCTGCCGGAGCGGCGGCGAGCGGCTGCGCGCCCATGCGGCCGCCCTCGACCGCGGGCGCGAGCCGGTGCCGCCGCGGCTGCCGCGGCCCGCCCCGAAGCCGGACCCGGCGCTGTTTCCCCGCACGCTCAGCGTCACCGAGATCGAAACCCTGGTGCGCGACCCCTACGGCATCTTCGCCCGCCACGTGCTCGGCCTCGATCCGCTGGAGCCGGTGGCGGTGCAGCCGAGCGCGAGCGACCGCGGCACCATCGTGCACGCGGTGCTCGGCGGCTTCGCTCAGGATTTTCCCACCGCCCTGCCGGCCGACCCGCTCGGGCCGCTGATGCAGCGCGCCCTCGACGCCTTCGCGCGGATCGCCGAGGCCTATCCCGAACTCTACGCCGAGTGGTGGCCCCGCTTCGAGCGGATGGCCGGCGCCTTCCTGGCCTGGGAGGCCGAGCGCCGCCCGGGCCTCGCGCGCGTGCACGCCGAGATCGCCGGGCGCTGGGCGATCCCGGTCGCCCCGGGCGAGATCTTCACGCTGCGCGCCCGCGCCGACCGCATCGAGGCGACGCGCGCCGGCGGCCACGTCGTCATCGACTTCAAGACCGGGCAGGTGCCGAGCCACAAGGAGATCTTCGCCGGCTTCTCGCCCCAGCTCACCCTGGAGGCCGCGATGCTGAAGGCCGGGGCCTTCCGCGAGATCGGCCCGGCGCAGGAGACGCCCGACCTCCTCTACGTGCGGGTGGGCGGGGGCAAGTCGCCCCTCGACCCCATCCCCCTCAAGCCGCCGCGGGGCGATTCCCGCAGCGTCGCCGAGATCGTGGACGAGCACGCGGAGCGCCTGCGCGGCCTCGTCGCCCGCTTCCTCGCCGGCGAGGCCGCCTACCTCTCCCGCCCCTACCCGAAATACGCCAAGGCCTTCTCGGCCTACGACCATCTGGCGCGGGTGAAGGAATGGTCGCTCGTCGGGGGCGAGGCGTAGCGTCCGGGCCCGATCGGCCCGACCCCAACAGGGGCGCCTGCCGAACGCGCTCGGATCCTTCGTGCGTGCCCACGCGGCCGTCCGCCTTGAGCGGGCCCTTCGCTGCACCGGGACCCGGTTCCTGCGGGCCTCTCCGTGTCGTCGCCGCACGACGTCGTCTGAAGCCCGTCACGGTAAGCGGCGTCCATCGCAATGAGCCTCGGTCCGGACGTGAGCATGCCGCGCCGCGCCGACCGCCTGCCGCAGCTGCACGACGAGGATCGCGAAGGCGACGCCCATCGCGATCCCACCAATGAAGCGGCCGTGCAGAAAGCCGATCATGTGGGCGCCATAGGCACCGAGCGAGCCGATCTGGATCAGAACCGCCGCCCCGACCGCCCACCGCTGACGCGATGCCAGCGCCAGCACCACGGACAGGATGTCCGCCAGGAAGAAGTAGCGGTCCTGCATCTTGGGCAGCAGGAACGGCATCGCCATCGCGGAGACCAGGGCGAGGAGGAGCAGGCCTTCGCCCTCCAGACGGACCCGCGCCGCGAGGCCCGCGATGGCAAGGCCTGCCGCCGCGGCGAGCGAGAATCCGACCACGAGCCCGGTCGTGAGGCTCATCAGGTGAAAGTACTGGATGAAAGCCCAGGGATTCGGGGCGTTCATCGACAGCCATTGGTAGGCCTGAGCTTGCTCCAGGTAGATCGTGGCGAGGTCGAGGGCGGGCCGGCCCGCGAGCCAGGCGGGCAGCAGCATGCCCGCATAGACCGCGGCGCAGACGAGCACGGTCTGCCATCCGGCGCGGTTCGCCAGCACCACGTACAGGATGAAGGGACCGAGGAACGCCGCCTGCGCCTTGAAGGCCAGCGCCGCGCCGAAGGCCGCCATCATCAGGGCGAATTGCCCTCGCAGCGCCGCCGTCACCGCGAGCAGGGCGAGCGCAGCCCAGTAGGAATCCACCTGCCCCCAGGCCGCGGCGTTGAGAACGAGGGTGGGCAGCAGAAGCAGGCCCGCCGCCCCCGCAAGGCTGGCCTCGACGGAGAGGAACACCCGCAGGAGCCCGTACGCGCAGGCGACGCACAGGAGGGCGCCCGCGACCGACACGAGCTTGACGATGGCGAAGGGCGAGAGCGTGCCCGCCGCCGTGCTCCCGAGGATGAGAAGGTAGAGATAGGGCGGGTTGTAGTTCGCGTGGCCGTTCGTGCCTTCGAGCGTCACGCGCATCGGCTCGGCCAGCGCGTGGACGGGTCCCTCGGCGATGATGATCTGCGTCCAGGGCACGAACCACGCATCCGCGTCGGCGCTGTGCCAGGGGAGGAGCGCGACGTACAGGGCGGCGGCCGCGCCGAGCGCGAGGACGGCGGCGAGGCTGAGCCGGGTCGGCCGGATCGTTGCGGACGGGCTCGCCATGCTCAGGCCTCCATGGTCTTCGGTGAGGGGTGGGGGGCTCGCGACGCCCGAAAGGTGATGGCGGCGTGCGCGAGGTAGTTGACGACCGCGCCCGCGGCGATGGCCCCGGCGTGGGCGAGGGCCTCCGCGGGCGCCGCGCCTGCGAGCGGGACGAGGAGGCCGCACCCGAGGCTCGCGAGCAGCGTCACGAGCAGCGCCGAGGCCGCGTTCACCGCCAGGAAGTCGCGCAGCTGCGAGGCGGCCGGGCGGTCCGATCCCGTGAAGACGAAGCGGCGGTAGGCCAGGAAGCCGATGCTCATGCCGCAGGCCGCCGCGGCGAGGACCGCGAGCGGGTAGGGCAGGGCCAGCGACAGGGGAAAGCGCAGGAGCCAGTTGAGCGCGGCTGCGCCCCCGCCCGCGATCAGGAAGCGCACGGGCCGCGGAAGGGAGAGGAGCGCTCGCACGTCAGGGGGCCGACCAGGCGAGAACGAAGGCCGAGAGCAGCGCCGCCCCGAGGAGCAGGCTCGGCCGGTCGTTGAGCGCGAAGGCCACCGGATCGTCGTCGAGCTGATGCCGCCCCGCCGCGAGCCAGATGCGGCAGGACCACAGGAACAGGATCACCGGGAACGCCCAGAGCCAGCCGGCATGGCGGTAGAGGTCGTGCGGGAAGATGTCGAAGATGATGTAGAGAACGATGGTCACCGTGCTGGCGATGGCGGTGCCGATGCCGAGCGCGAAGAGCAGAGGGCTGTCCACCGCCTCGTAGCCCCGGTTCGCCACCCGCGCCTCGCCGCGCTCCTTCCAGCGCTCCACTTCGATGAAGCGCTTGGCGAAGCAGAGCGAGCCGAACAGGAACATTGAGAAGACGAGAAGCCACAGCGAGGGCGCGATGGCCGCCGCGACCGTGCCGAGCACGAGGCGCAGGGTGTACAGGCCCGCCAGCACCATCACGTCGACGATCGGCATGCGTTTGAGGGAGAGCGAGTAGGCGACCGTGAGCAGCGTGTAGACGAGGAGCGTCGCCACGACCGCCGGCCCGACGAGGGCTCCCAGGGCGAATCCCACGGCGAGGCCGAGCGGCACCGCACCGGCGGCGACCGCGACCGGCAGGCGTCCGGAGGCGATCGGCCGCTGGCGCTTCGACCAGTGCCGGCGATCGTCGGCGACGTCCAGGAGATCGTTGAGGATGTAGGTCGAGGACGCGATGATGCAGAGCGCCGCGAGGGCGATCAGCACGCGCAGCATGCGGCTCGGGTCGTCGGCGACACCCCCGAGCACGGCGGGCGCCAGGACGAGAAGGTTCTTGGCCCATTGGTGGGGCCTGGCGCATTCGGCCAGCGCCGGCAGCACCGCCGGGGTGAGGAAGGTGATGACCGGCTTGCCGAACTTCGCGGCGCGGCCGGTGATCCGGGTCCCGCCGACGGCGATCACCTCGGCGGCGTGCGACCAGACAGGCTCGTCCGCGCGGCTGTCGCCCGCGTAGGAGAAGCCCTCCGGAAAGGCGTCGGCCAGCCGCTCGGCCTTGCGCTGTCCTTTCAGGTTCACGGTGCCGTCGCTCGCCAGCACACCGTCGAAGGGTCCGTAGTACGCGGCGATCGCGCAGGCGTATTCGGCATCCGCCGCAGTGGCGAGGTAGGTCCTGCGCCCACGCGCCCGTTCGGCCGTCAGGTAGGCGTAGAACTCCTCGTTGACGGGCAGGAGCTTGGGATCGAGCGGGATCCGGCGGGCGAGTTCCTGCTTCAGGTGAGCCCGGCCGCGGGCGAGCCAGCCGAGCATCAGGAACAGGCCGAGCGGCCTCAGCCTCAGGAAGGCGAGCACGCATTCGAACAGGAGGTTCGTGCGCAGCAACGTGCCGTCGAGATCGACGACGAGAGGAGTTCCGACCCCGGAGCGTTCCGGCGGTGCCTGCATTTTGGTCATCCGTTCTCTCGTATTGATCGTATCTGATGCCAATTGGATCTTACCAGAGGGTCGCTCCGACACATTTCGATCTTTGGAGGTAGCCAAATCGCGAATAAACCGCGGGCTTTCTTGCGTATATATCATAAAAAAATACAAAGTTTATCCCTATCCGGCGTAGGCATTTATGACGTAAAGGATATATGGTTATATCTCATGTTGCCATGTATCTGACAGTCTTGGTCAAGAAGACCGACTCGATCGCCGACCACCTGCATTCGCAACCATCCCGGCTCTCGCCTTCCGACCAATAGCCGTTGTCGTGCAGCGGTCTTTCAAACGGTCGGTCGGAAATACTGAACCGGCTAAGCAACCGCGGATTTTTTTGTTTCGAACAAGGGGTTTCGTGCAGGAGCCTGCTGGCGCGCGCAGCGAGGAGCGCAGGTTCGGCTCGGGGCGCTCGGTCGCCACCCGGTCTTCGGCCGTTTCCGGCTCCGCGGCTCCGACATCTCCAAGATCCTGTCCAAGATCCTGCCGGACGACCCCGCGGTCTCGGCCCGGTCCGTCGCGGTGCAGGATCGGGGAGGCCCGTCGGAGGCCAGCACGACGGTCCTGGCGGCGGTTAGCCCGAAGGAGCGTCTGCCCCCATCCAAAGAGGCTTGCCGGTTCGCGGCGGCCCGCTCCTAGGATGGCGGCCGGCGAACCATGAGCCACGCCCGCTCGTCGCCCGGCCCGGTTCCGATCACTGCCCTCGCTGCACCGAAGTCTGGAGATGGCCAGTCCCGATGATCGGCTCCCCCTACGGCGTGACCGCGCAAGCCCCCCTCGCGTCGCCCCATGACACCTACCTGCGCCTGCTGGCCGGGACGCTGGCGGGGTACGCGATCCTGGGCCGGGGATTTGCGGCCGTCGGCGTCCCGCCTCTCTTCATCGGCGAGGCGGTGCTCGCGCTGGGCCTCATCGTCCTGATGCGCACCCGGTGCTGGTTCGCGATGCTGGGAACGCCCGCCAGCGTGCTGCTCGCCGTGCTGATCCTCTGGGGCGTGATCCGAACGGTTCCGTTCATCGGCGTGCACGGGGTCGACGCGCTGCGCGACAGCGTCGTCCTGGTCTACGGCCTGTTCGCCTTCATCGTGGTCGCGATCCTGCTCGAAGAGCCCCGGCGGCTCGCCTGGATCGTCCGCGCCTATGGCGGTCTGGCGTGGGTGTACGGTCTCACCGGAGGCTTGCTGTTCGTCGCGAGCATCACCTCGGCGGAGTTCGTACAGATCCCCAACAGCGAGATCAGACTGCCCTACGTCCGGGCCGGCGAGGCGGCGTCGCATCTCGCCGGCGCTGCCGTGTTCACGCTCGTGGGGCTGCGCGCGTCCACGCCGCTCTGGTGCACGCTGCTGATCGCCAACATGGCCCTGGTCACGCTGAGCCGCGCCGCGATGCTGACCTGCCTCGTGCCGGTCATGCTGGCGGCGGTCCTGAGCGGGCAGCTGCGCCGCTTCCTGCCGGCCGTGCTGCTCGGACTGTCCCTCCTGGCGGCGGCCGCGGCCCTGGATCTGAGAGTGCCGCTGCCCGGCGGGCGCGACCTCGGCGCGGCGCAGATCGTCGAGGGGCTGGAGAGCGTGGTGGGGTCGAGCAGCGCGTCGAATTTCGAGGGCACCAAGCAGTTCCGCCTGAACTGGTGGGCCACGATCCGGAACTACACCTTCCACGGCCCCTATTTCTGGACCGGGAAGGGGTTCGGGGCCAATCTCGCGATGGAGGACGGGTACCAGGGCTCGGAGCCGGGTGAATCGAAGCTCCGCAGCCCGCACAACGGACACATGACCATCCTGGCCCGGGCCGGCGTCCCCGGTCTCGCCCTGTGGCTCGGTCTGCTGGCCGTGTGGTTCGGCATGCTGCTCTACCACGCCGCCGTCGCCTCGCGCCGGCGGCAGGCCCGCTGGGTCAGCCTGTTCCTCTGGCTCACCTGCTACGGCGCCGCGATCCTGATCAACGCATCCTTCGACGTGGCCCTCGAAGGCCCGATGATCGGCATCTGGTTCTGGTCCCTCTTCGGTCTGGGCATCGGCGCGACCATGATCTACCGGGCCGGCCTCGCCTGGGTTCTCGACGATGATCCTCATCGCCAGAGATGGTCCGGGACGAAGGTCAGGCTTCTGCCGTCCTGAAGCGCGGCGGAGGCCGGCGCGCGCCGGCCGACCGTGGCCCGTGCGCCACGCCCGCCCGCAAAGCCTGTGCACAACCCCGCCGCGGCCCTCCGCATCCACTCCCGGCCAAGCCCGCGCAGGCACAGTGACGCCTCACGCGCCGAGGCAGGCACCGGGCGGGAGGCGGGATGGGGATCGAGGGGTTCGTCGTCGACACGCTCACGCAGGCCGCGCAGCGGCGCGCGGCCGATCCGCGGGCCTCGGCCTGGGTGTCGGCCAATGCGGGGGCGGGCAAGACCAAGGTGCTCACCGACCGGGTGGTGCGCCTGCTGCTGCACGGGGCGGCGCCGGCCAAGATCCTCTGCCTCACCTTCACCAAGGCGGCCGCCGCCAACATGGCAATCCGGGTGTTCGAGCGGCTCGGGCGCTGGGTCACCCTCGACGAGGCGGCGCTCGCGGCCGAGCTGACCGCCCTCGAAGGCGAGCGGCCGGATGCCGCCACGCTGCGGCGGGCGCGGCGCCTGTTCGCGCGGGCGGTGGAGACGCCGGGCGGGCTCAAGATCGAGACCCTGCACGCGCTGTGCGAGCGGCTGCTGCACCTCGCCCCCTTCGAGGCCAACGTGCCCGCCCGCTTCGTGGTGCTCGACGAGGCGCAGACCCGCGAGGCGGTGGACCGCACCATCGACAACGTGCTGGCCGACGCGGTGGACGGGGCGCATCCCGATCTCGCCGAGGCGCTGGCCCTCGTGGCGCCGGAGGCGGCGGGCGAGGCGCTGCGGCGAGCCATCATGGAGGCGGTGGGCTGCCGCGCCGTGCTCACCCATCCGGAGGGCGCGCGGGCGCGCATCGCCCGGCTGCACGGCGCGCTCGGCCTCGCCCCCGGCGAGGACGTCGCGGCGGTCGAGGCGCGGATGCTGGCGGGCCGTCCCGACTGGGCCGGCGCCATCGCCGCCCTGCGCGGGACGGCCAAGTCCACCGACGCCAAGCGGGCCGAGGCGCTGGCGCTGGCCGAGGCCGGCGAGGGGCCGCAGCGCCTGCCGCTGCTCCTGGCGGCGTTCTTCAAGGACGAGGGGGAGGGGGAGCCCTACGCCGCCTCGCAGTTCGGCACCAAGGCGGTGCCGGAGGCGGTGCGCCAAGCCCTCCTCGACGAGCAGGCGCGGCTGGCGGGCCTGCGCGAGCGGCTCAAGGCCGCGCGGGCCTTCGCGCGGACGCAGGCCCTGTTCGTGCTCGCCGCCGAGATCTTCCGGCGGGTCGAGGCCCAGAAGGCGCGGCTCGGCGCCCTCGATTTCGACGACCTGATCCACAAGACCCTGGACCTGCTCACCCGGGTCGACTCGGCCTGGGTGCTCTACAAGCTCGACCGAGGCATCGACCACGTGCTGGTGGACGAGGCGCAGGACACCAACCCGCAGCAATGGGAGATCCTGCGCCGCATCACCGAGGATTTCTGCGCCGGGGAGGGGGCGCGGCCCGGGCTGGTGCGCACCCGCTTCGCGGTGGGCGACCCCAAGCAGTCGATCTACAGCTTCCAGGGCGCGGCGCCCGAGCAGTTCGAGGTGACGCGCCGGGCGTGGCGCCGGGCGGCGGAGGGCGCCGGGCTGCCCTTCGCGGATGTCGGGCTCACCCTGTCGTTCCGCTCGGCACGCGGGGTGCTGCGGGGCGTCGACGCGACCTTCGCGCTGCCCGAGCATTACCGCGGCCTCTCCTTCGGCGATGCGGCGCTCGGCACCGTCCACGCCACCGCCCGCACGGGCGCGCCGGGGCAGATCGAGCTGTGGCCCACCGAGACGCCGACCGAGGAGGAGGAGCCGGACGCCTGGACGCAGCCGGTCGATGCCGTGGAGGCCGGGGCGCCCGCCCTCGTCACCGCCCGGCGCGTGGCCCGCGCGGTGCGGTGCTGGACCAGCACCGGCGACGCGGAGGGGCGCGTCTGGCGGCCGGGCGACGTGCTGATCCTAGTGCGCAAGCGCTCCGCCGCCTTCGAGGGGGTGATTCGGGCGCTCAAGGCCGAGGGGGTGCCGGTGGCCGGCCAGGACCGGCTCGACATCGCCGCCCATATCGCGGTGCTCGACCTCGTGGCGGCGGGCCGCGCCGCCCTGCTGCCGGCCGACGACCTGACGCTCGCCACCGCGCTCAAGACCCCGCTCGTCGGCCTGAGCGACGACGACCTCGTGCGCATCGCCGCCGGCCGCGACGCAGCCGAATCCCTCCACGCCGCGCTCCTGCGCCACGCGCAAGCCGGCGATCCGGCGGCGCGGCTGGGAGCGGCGGCCCTGGCCGGCTGGCAGGATCTGGCGCGGCATCACGGGCCGTTCGGCTTCTACGCGGACCTGCTCGGGCCGGGCGGCGGACGGGCGCGGCTGGCGGCGCGGCTCGGCGGCGAGGCCGGCGACGCGATCGACGTCTTCCTCACCGCCGCCGCCCAGGCCGAGCAGGGCGCGGACGCGCCCTCGCTCACCGGCTTCCTCTCCCGCTTCGAGCCGAGCGGCGGCCGCGACGCGGGCGGTCACACGGTCAAGCGCGACCTCGATGCGGCCCGCGACGAGGTGCGGGTGATGACCGTGCACGGCGCCAAGGGCCTGGAGGCGCCGCTCGTGGTGCTGATCGACGGCTGCGAGCCGCTCGGCCGCAACGACCCGCCGCTTCTGCCGGTGCCGGTGGGCGACGGCCCGGTGCCGGTCTGGTCCCCCCGCGGCCAGGATGGCGAGGCCGCGGCCGCGGCCCGGGCCGGGCTGCACGCCCGCGCCCGCGAGGAGCACAACCGCCTTCTCTACGTGGCCCTGACCCGGGCCAAGGACCGGCTCGTGATCGCGCCCTACCGCGGCAGCGACCGCGAGACGCCGGAGGCGTGGTGCGAGATGGTCCGGCGCGGCCTCGTCGAGGCCTTCGGCGGGGTCGAGCGCGCGGAGATGCCCTACGGCCCGGCCGAGACGTGGCGCGAGGGCGCGGCGGTGCCGGCGGCAGCGGTCGCCTCCGTGGCCGTCCCGGCGGCGGCCGCGCCGCCGGACTGGCTCTTCCGCCCGGTGGCGCCCGAAGCCGAGCCGCAGCCGCCGCTGCGCCCCTCGGGACTCGGGGCCGCCGATGCGCCGCGCCGGGCCGAGGCGCGGGCCGGCGATCCGGGGGCGCGCCGCCGCGGCATCCTCGTGCACGCCCTGCTCGAACACCTGCCGGCCATCCGGCCTGCGCTGCGCGCCGGGGCGGCCGAGACCTACCTCGCCGCCCGCGCCCCGGGCCTGCCGCAGGCGGAGCGCGCCGCCATCGGCGCCTCGGTGCTGCGCCTCCTCGGCGATCCGGACCTCGCGGTGCTGTTCGGCCCCGAGGCCCGGGCCGAGGTCTCGCTCGCCGGAACCGTCGTCCTCGACGGCCGGGACTGGCCGGTCCACGGCCGGATCGACCGGCTGGCGGTGACGCCGGAGGCGGTCTGGATCGCCGACTTCAAGACCGGCCGGCCGCCCGCGCCCGAGGCGCCGGTGCCGGCGGGCCACGCCGCGCAGGTGGCGCTCTACGCCGCGCTGCTCGCGCGCATCCATCCCGGGCGCCGGATCGTGCCGCTCCTGGTCTGGACCGCCGGGCCGGTGATTCGCCGCCTCGACGCGGGCGCCTGCGCGGCGGCCCTCGCGGCGATCCGGCCGGCCTGAGGCCGGATGTGCGGCCGCGCACAGGCCCATGCGTCGAGCGCGGCCGTGCGCGCTTGATCGCCATGGGGCGGCTCCCTACGTTGCGGCGACGCGGGATGATGGCCGGGTTCGCCGCGTCCCGGATGGAAAGGGTTGTGCGATGGCAACCGTGAAGGTGACCGACGCGAGCTTCAAGCAGGATGTCCTCGAAGCGTCCGAGCCCGTCGTCGTCGATTTCTGGGCGGAGTGGTGCGGGCCCTGTCGCGCCATCGGCCCGGCGCTGGAAGAGATTTCGAGCGAGATGCAGGGCCGGGTGAAGATCGCCAAGGTCAACGTGGACGAGAATCCCGGCATCGCCTCGGAATACGGCATCCGGTCGATCCCGACGCTCATGATCTTCAAGGACGGCAAGCTGGCGAGCCAGAAGGTGGGCGCCGCTCCCAAGGGCGACCTCTCGCGCTGGATCCAGTCCCAGAGCGCCTGACCGACCCGCACCTCGCCGACGAGAGAGCCCGGCCTCACGGCCGGGCTTTTTTGCTGACTGGGGCGACCCGAAATGCAGAAAGCCCGGCCGTGAGGCCGGGCTTTCCGTTGAGCGACGGATGTCGCGTCGGTCCTACCAGGTGCCGAACTTGTAGTTCAGGCCGGCGCGGACGACGACGAACTCGTCGTTGCGGCGGTTGAGCACCGGCGGCACGGCGATCGAACCGAAGGCCGGGGTCGCGAAGATCACGGCGGCGCCGTTGACCGCGAACGCACCGTTGAGGTTGTTGCGGTCGAGGTTCACGTAGAGGGCTTCCACCTTCACCGTGACGGCGTTGGACTTGAAGAAGTTCAGGAACGAGTCGGTCGGCAGGGCGTACTCGACGCCGCCGCCCGCGGTCCAGCCGGTGCGGAAGTCGTCGTTGTTCGGCAGGCCGAAATTGGTGCCGCCGCCGCCGCCGTAGGCGAAGCCGCCGGTGCCGTAGAACAGCACGCGGTCGAAGGCGTAACCGATGCGGCCGCGAACGGTGCCGAAATAGTCCAGGCCCGAGAGGCCGTTCGGGTTGAAGACGACCGCCGCCGGGTTTCTCGCGGCACCCGCGTTGATCGGCGCGAACGCGAAGTTGTTCCGGTCGCGGCCGAAGTCGACGTACTGCGCGTCGGCCTCGAGGCCGATCACGAAGCCGGCGCCCGGCGTGAACTGGTAGTTGTAGCCGATCTGGCCGCCGCCGACGAAGCCCTCGGTGCTCCGGTCACGGAAGCCGAAGATCCCGCCGTTCACCGCGGCCGGGCCGACGACAACCAGCGGGTTGACCGTCGCGACGAATTGCGGGGTGTTGTTGGTGTCCCGGGCGTCGAAGCCGTAACCGGCGTTGAAACCGGCGTAGAAGCCCGTCCAGGTGAAGACCGGCACCGGCGCGATCACCGGAGGAGCGACGCGGCGCGGCAGATCGGCCGCGGCGGCCGCCCCGGTCAGGGCGGTAGAAACAGCAAACGCACTCAAAAGCTTTTTCATGATGGTCCCCAGCAGGTTCCCCGATCACGGTTAAGCTAGACCATTCCGCACGTCCCGGATGTAGCGTGTGCGCCACAGGATCGTAGGAAAGCCACAATCCTGGCGAGCGCTTGTCGCACGCACAGGCAGTTTGCTCGGGTAGCGTGCAGGTCGCGGGCGTCCCTTCGCCATGGTGCGCGGCACGGCCGGCCCGCGGCGGCCTGCGACGACCGCGCTCACGCGCCGTCCGGGGCGACCTTCAACTGATCGATGGTCCAGACCCAGGTGCCGTCGTCGCCCTGCCGGGCGACCTCGACGGAGAGCGTGCCGCGCCCGGAGCGCGCCATCGTCAGGGCGAGCGGCCCATTGCGGATGACGGGCAGTGGGTCGACGGCCGGGAAGTGGGACCGCTTGCGCAGGAGGCCCTCGTAGAACCGGCGAATCTCCTCGTGGCCGCGGGCCACGATCTCGCCGGCGGCCAGCACGGCATCCGGCGCGTAGAGCGCCACGAGACCGTCCACGTCGCCCGCATTCGCCCGGGCGAGGAACAGGGGGGTGAGGTCCTCGGGCTCCCGGGCGCGGTCACGGTCGGCTTCAGGCATCGCGTCTCTCCTCGGCCGGATGTCCGGCGATACTCCGGTGGGGTTCTATCGTGCCGGGCTCGGCGAGCGAGTAGCCCCTGGTGTCGCGCACCGAGACCCGGACCGGCACGCCGGCCTCCACGCTCTCCGAGACCGTGCAGAACTTCCGGAACTGCGAGAGCACCTTGTCGAGGCGGTCCGCTTCGACCGCTTCGAGATCCAGGACGATCGCGACATCGATCGCCGCGACCCTGAGGCGCCCCGCTTGATTGCGCTCGATGTGGCAACTCGCCTTCGCCTCAAGGCCCGTCGCGGGCTGGCGATACTTCCTGAGTGCGAAGACGAGGCTGCCGCAGAGGCAGTTGGCAACGCAGGCGGCCAGCATCTGCTCGGGGCAGGGCCCGTCCCCCGACCCGATCGGATCCGGCTCGTCGACGAACAGCCGCGGCAGGGTTTCCCCGAAATCGATGAGAAACTGATAGTTCCGCACGTGCTTCAGGGAAATGTCGAGTTGAACGGACATGGCGGGACTCTGAACAAGGCGAAATCGACTCGGGGTTGTGTTCGACCGGTCGTGCGACCGCCCGGGCACACGGTCCGGTGGCGGGGGTGCGGACGTGGCCACCCGATGCTCGTGCCGCGTCCCGCAGGTTGGCATTCCATATGCCAATGAGGCAAGGGTGCCCGATGATGCGCTCAGGTCGCCTGCTGATCGCCCTGATTCGGAGCGCCGCCTCTGGCGGACAGCTGGCTCTGCCCGATGGTGTCCGCCCTGCCTTCGCAAGACACCGGGAATGGGTGTCGGCTTCTGGTGTCACATCACGGATACAGATCCAAAGTATCAGTTGCTGATGACCCGTGCGCGATTTAATAGCGCCATCCAATCAACAGCGTATGGGAGACCGGGGGGGCATGAGGCCGAACACCCAGTGCCAGAATGTTCTTGTCGATACTGGCGGTGTCGACGAGCAGGGATGCTTGCTGTTCGTGGATGAGCGCCTCGTCGCGGTCCTCGTTCGCCTTGAGCGGGACGATGAACTCAAGCCCGAGTTGTGGGGGCGCTGGTTCGTCGAGGCCGGGTTCGGCCCTTGTCAGCAGGCCAACTCCGCCATGACGTTCGCGTCGACCGACGAGGCGATCGCCTGGGCCTGTGAACAGGTCGCGCAAGCCGCCACGCACGCCCCGCCGCTGAATGCGATACGGGGATGAGTCCCCGCTGCGGCGCATCCGAGAGCCTGTGAGTGGGCCGACGCGAGCAGCCGGCCGGCCGTGTCGCGATCGGCCAGACCGGCCTGCACAGCCTTGCTGCGGCTGAGGGGCTAATTCGATCGACATAGCCCTCACGGCGGAGTGTGCTCGCCTCGATCAGATGCTAATTCAAGCAGTAACCATAAGTCACATGGCTCGATACAGATAGGACCGGACATGTGTGTCGGTTCGGGGACGGCCAGGATTGTTGACGAGGCGGCGGAGAGCGGTGCGCTGGAGCGTGTCGATCTCGCCATCGCGGAAGCGCTCTCGACGATCGACGAGATCAGAGCAACCCTTGACGCTGCGACGGCGCAGATCGATCGCGGTCTGGAGATCCTGGCCGACGGCACCCCTCCGATGAGTTGCGGATCCTGAGCGTCTGAACCGGTGCGACAGGTCCGGGACCAACTGGCGCCCTTCGTTCTCGACGTTCCGTCACATCCGGATCGGCAACGGCGAGCGGCCCGTTCTGGGGCGACCGATACGCCTGACATCTCGTGAACGTGGTAACCCGTGCCGGGTTCGTCCCGGCGTGGCGCAGGATGCGGGTCGGGGGACGGGGCCGGTGGTACGCATCTCCCGCCTTGTGCACTGCGGCAACGGTTCCATTCCGCTCCTGCATGGCAGGCCATCCAATCGCGCGCGTTGCATGTTGCGGTGCAACGTGGAAATTTGAACCCATCACGGCGGCGATGGCGTCGCGGCCGTGTAGCCCTCTTGGGCGTTTCCTCCCTAGACTTCGGGCCGCTCCGCAAGAGCGGCCTTTTTTCTGCGCGCGCCCCGGCCCCCGCGACGCCGTGTGCCGGGCAGGGCGCGCACCCGCTTGCCGGTCTTCCGCGTTGAGGCTCGACCGAGGGGCGCGTGCAGCCCGCATGCCGCCACGACACTCTCCGGAGGTATTCCACGATGGCGGCCAGCACCGAGCCCCTGTCCGATCGTGCACTCTCGATCGTCACCTTCGCCGCCTACCACCACCTGATCGGCGGCCAGCCCATCCGCGCGGTGGTGCGGCGGGACGGTGCGGGTCATCGGGCAGACCCGGACGGCGTCAGGGAGGTCGAGGCGCGCGGTCTCGCCACGACGAGCGAGGACGAGATCACCTTCACGCCCGAGGGCGTGGCCGTCGTGGAGGCGGTGGTGGCGGCCATCCGGCAGGCCGCGGGACGCTGAGCGTCATTCCGCCGGTCGCGAACGACCGGTGCCGAAGTGGCACCGGTTCGGCGGCGACCATGATGCAAAACCGAAAGCGACCGCAGAGTCGCTCTGCATGGCGCGCGCCGCGGCTGCCGGTCAGGCGACAGGCTGCCCGACCTCGCCGTAGCCGAGCTGGGCGGCCCGGTGGTTCACGCGGCCGAGCCGCAGGGTGAGGCGTTCGAGCTCGTCGATTGCCGCGAGCAGGCGCCCGCGCGCCGGCTCCGCCCGATCCGGCTCCTCGTGGTGTGCGGCCTCTGCGAAATCGACGGCGGCGATGAGCACGCGGTCGCGGCCATCCTCGAGCCGCGGGTCGCGCTCGACGTGGCCGCGCACGTCCGCGTCCCAGGCCCGCACGACGGCCCAGGGCAGGTCGTCGGGGCCGAGCGGGCCGGGATGATCCCGCACGTGAGCGCGCGCGGCCTCCGCCGCGCGCCCGACCAGATCCGCGAGCCTCATCGTCACGTCGCCTCCCCGTGCTCCCTCGTCGGGCCGCCTCAGGGCAGCCCGCTCCCGCCGGCCGCGCCGTAGACCTGCCCGGTGGCGAAGCTGCCGTCCGCGGCCGCGAGCTGGACGTAGATGCCGCACAATTCGGCCGGCTGGCCCGGCCGCCCGAGCGGGGTCTGGCCGCCGAAGCGCTCCAGCTTCTCCGGTGCGGCGCCGCCCGTCACCTGCAGCGGGGTCCAGATCGGCCCCGGCGCCACGCCGTTCACCCGGATGCCTTTCGGCCCCAGCTGCTTGGCGAGCGAGCGCACGAAGTTGGTCGTCGCCGCCTTGGTCTGGGCGTAGTCGTACAGGTCCGGCGTCGGGTCGGTGGCCTGCTCGGAGGTCGTGGCGATGATGGTCGCGCCGGGCTTCAGGTGGGGCAGGGCCGCCTTGATGAGCCAGAACGGCGCGTAGATGTTCGTCTTCATCGTCCAGTCGAACTGCTCGCTGGAGATGTCGAGGATCGACGCGTGCGCCTGCTGGCGCGCCGCGTTGCTCACCAGGATGTCGAGCCCGGAAAGGCCCTGCACCGCGCGGGCGACGAGATCCGTGCAGAAGCGCTCCTCGCGCAGGTCGCCCGGGATCGCGAGGCCCATCCGGCCCGCCTCCCTGATCAGCGCCATCACCTCGCGCGCATCCTCCTCCTCGTCCGGCAGGTAGGTGATGGCGACGTCGGCGCCTTCCCGCGCGAACGCGATGGCGGCGGCCCGCCCCATGCCGGAATCACCCCCGGTGATCAGCGCCTTGCGGCCCGCGAGCCGTCCGGAACCGCGATAGCTCTGCTCGCCGTGGTCCGGCCGGGGCTCCATCCGGCCCGCGAGGCCGGGCCAGGGCTGCGATTGCCGCCGGAACGGCGGCTTGGGGTACTTGGTCGTCGGGTCGGTGAGGGGCTGCGCCGTCGGGCCGGCGGCCGCGGCCGGGCCGGCCGCGGCCGCCGCCAGCCCGCCGCCCACGCCGGCGACGATCTGGCGGCGGGAGAGGGCGCTCTGCTCGTGCGAGTCCATGCGATGGTCTTTCCTGCGTCGTGGTCGCGTGCCGCGGGCGGCGTCCTCAGGCCGTCTCGGCGCCGCCCCGGGGCCGTGCCGGAGCAGCCTCCGTCCGGTCCCCGGCCTGCGGGTCGGCCGCGACGCCGCTGCCGTGGCGGCTGCGGGCGATCGGCTCGGCCGAGGGGTCGGTGCCGTCGGCGATGCCGCTCCGCTCCTGGCGTTCGAGCGGGTTGATGGGTTTCTTGTCCTCGGCCGAATCTGGCTTCTGGGCCATGGGCGTCTCCTGCGGGTCGGTCGCCCAGGCGACGCCCCGGCGCCCGGAATGTTTCAGGCTGCGGTCATTCGGACGCAGGCGGCGCCCGCCGGGCGGCATCCCGCTGCAGCTCCTCCGGCAGGAACGTCGCGGCCTTCTGGCGCGCCACGATGTCGGGAAGGCCGACCGGCCTGTCGTCCCAGGCGTCCACGCCGACGTCGCAGGAGCGGCGCGTGTCCGGCAGCGTGCCGTGGGTGTGCCCGTAGAGGTGGCGCGTGCCCCGCCACAGGCCGGGCCACGCGCGGTGGGCGTAGTGGGCGAGGAAGAGGCGGCATTCCCCGCCCGCCCCGTCCGCCACCCGGATCCCGGCGCTCTCGACGGGCGGATCGGCCCAGGGCAGGCCGAGCACGCGGTTGGTGTCGTGGTTGCCGCGCACCAGCCGCTTGATGCCGTTGAGCCGCGAGAAGATCTCTCGGCAGCGCCCCCGGCTCGCCCCGGCGGCGAAGTCGCCGAGATGCCAGACCTCGTCGGCCCCCGACACCGTCTCGTTCCAGAGCCGGATCAGCGTCTCGTCGTGCTCCTCCAGGCTGCCGAAGCGCGCGGCCCGCTGGCGCAGGACGTGGGCATCGCCGAAATGGGTGTCGGCGGTGAAGAAGGTCGCCATGCCGATCGCGACGGGGTGGGGCGCGAACGGCTAGCGGCCGGCTCCACCCTCGTCGAGGAAGGCCTGCACGGCCCGGAACAGGTCGAGGCGGTTGCGCTCCATGACGATGGTGTGGGTGCCCTCGCCGAGTTCCACCATGCGCTTCGTCGGCGCGTTGACGAGGAGCGGGAACAGGGTCTGGCGCATGGAGGCGGGCGTGTCGCGGTCCCATTCCGCCGCGACGAGCAGCACCGGCACGGTGATCCTGGCCGGATCGTAGACGGGCTTGCCCGCGTTCCAGAACTCGGCCGTGTCGGCCACGGTGCCGTTCGGCGCGCGCAGGAGCGGCGGATCGGACTTGGCGCTCTCCGGATCGCTCGCCCAGGTGGCGTCGGCCCATTGCTCGAACCAGCCGGCCGGAATCAGGCCCGCCTTCTTGTCCTCCGGCACGCCGTTGAGCCAGCGCTCGCGCGCCTGGTCCTTGCGCACCGTGCGGTAGGCCGGGATCGGCCCCGGACCGGTCTGGACGAGGCTCGGCGTGGTGCGGAGCCATTGCGGCGCGTAGAGGACGAGGCGCTCCACCTTGCCCGGGTTCTGCGTCGTGTAGGTCGCCATGATGGTCGTGCCCCACGACCATCCGATCAGGCTCAGCCGCTCGATGTTGCGGCGTTTGAGGATCGCCTCGACCGCGCTGCCGACATCCTTCGCGGCGGTTTCCGTGCGGGCGATCGGCGGGTTCGCCTCCGGCCGCTCGGCCATCGCGGGCGGCCGGGTCGAGCGCCCGTAGCCGCGCACGTCCACGAGGTAGACGTCGTAGCCGCGCGCCGCGATGTACTCCATCCACGACTGGCCGCCGAGCGGCAGGTCGAAGGCGGTCTCGGCCGGGTAGGTCGAGCCGTGCACGAACAGCACCGTGCGCTCGGGCCGGAAGCTCGTCATGTCGGCCGGGCGCTTGTTGCGCACGTAGAGCGAGAGGCCCGGCTCGCCGGCCGGCACCATCATCTCCTCAGTCACGAGCCGCGGCCCGGCCTCCTGCGCCGCGGCGGCCCCTGCGAGGAGAGCCGCGCCGAATGCGGCGCCGAATGCGGCGCCGAGTGTGGCGCCGAGTGCGCGTGGCCGCGTCCGGCCCGATCGTGTCCAGCCCATGCGTTCCTCCCTGTCGTCGTTGCGGGAGAATGTCGGGCTGCGGCGCGCCCCGGCAAGCGGCCGGGGCCGCCATTCGTGTTGGACAGCCGCGGCCCGCGCCACCATGATCCGCCCCGCGCCGCCGAGGACCCGTGCCCGAGGACCTTCCTCCCATGACCCCCTTCACGTTCCAGACCTGCCCCAACATCCTGTTCGAGGCCGGGGCCTCGGCGAAGCTGCCGGAGATCGTCGCGGCGCTCGGAGCCCGGCGGGTGCTGCTCGTGACCGACCGCGGCGTGCGCGGGGCGGGGCTGACCGAGCGGGCGGAGGCGGCCCTGGCCCAGGCGGGCCTCCATCTCGGCGTGTTCGACGAGGTGGAGGCCGACCCGCCCGCCGCGGTGATCGAGGCCGCCACCGCGCAGGCGCGGGCCGGGGAATGCGACCTCGTCCTGTCGATCGGCGGCGGCTCGGCCCTCGATACGGCGAAGCTCGTCGCCTACCTCGCGCGCAGCCACGACCGGCTCGACGACATCTACGGCGTCGGCCTCGCCAGGGGGCAGCGCCTGCCCCTCGTCCTCGTGCCGACCACCGCCGGCACCGGCTCCGAGGTGACGCCGATCTCGATCGTGACGACGCCCACGAGCGAAAAGAGGGGCGTGGTGTCGCCCCGCCTCCTGCCCGACTGGGCGGTGCTCGACCCCGACCTGACCCTCGGCCTGCCGCCCGCCGTCACGGCGGCGACGGGCATCGACGCGATGGTGCACGCCATCGAGGCCTATACCAGCCGCCACCGCAAGAACCCGATCTCGGACCAGCTCGCCCGGCAGGCGCTGGCGCTGCTCGCCGGCCACATCCGCACCGCCTGCCGGGACGGAGGCAACGGCGAGGCCCGCGCCGGGATGCTGCTCGGCGCGATGCTCGCCGGCATGGCCTTCGCCAACGCCCCCGTGGCGGCGGTGCACGCGCTCGCCTATCCGATCGGCGCGCTCTTCCACGTGCCCCACGGGCTCTCCAACGCCCTCGTGCTGATGGGCGTGATGCGCTTCAACCTGCCGGAGGCCGCGGGCCTCTACGCCGAGCTGGCGCCGATCCTCGATCCCGCGGCGGCCGGGCTGCCGCCGGCGGAGGCCGCCGGCCGCTTCGTGGCGGCGCTCGACGCGCTCTGCCGCGACTGCGCGGTGCCTGCCTCCCTGGCCGCGGTCGGGATCGGCGAGGCGGACCTGCCGCGGCTCGCCGCCGACGCGATGAAGCAGACGCGCCTCCTCGTGAACAACCCGCGCGAGGTCACCTTCGCGGACGCCTTCGCGATCTACTCTGAGGCCCTCGACGGCCGCGCCCGGCCGGTGCCCGCCGCCGGGTGAGGCGGCGGCCGCTCTGCCGGCGGCCTCTCGGCCGGCGTGCGCATAACCCGCGCTTAGGGCTTTGCGGCTAGGCCTGTCCGCAGTGCCGCGGCGAGCGCCTCCGAGTGACCATCGTCCTCACCTTCATCTGCAATGCGGGCCTCAACCTGCTGCTCGGCCTGATGGTGGCGGGCCTGCTCGGGCCGGCGGAGTACGGGCGCTTCGCGGTCGCCTCGATGGCCGCCATCCTGGTGAGCACGGCCCTGTTCGACTGGCTGCGCCTGTCCACCACCCGCTTCGCGGGGGGCGGTGCGGCGCCGGGGGCCTCGCTCAAGGCGAGCCTGGAGGCCGGGTACGGCGGCCTCGCGCTCCTCGTCGTCGGCCTGAGCCTGCTGGCGCACGCCGTCGGCCTCGGGGTCGCGGGCGTGCCGGTGGTGGTGGTCGCCATCATGGCGGTCGCGAACGCGCGGTTCGAGTTCCGGGCCGCGGAGGCGCGGGCGCTGTTCCGCAACCGGACCTATCTCGGGCTCGTCGTGTCGAAGAACGTGCTCGCGCTGGTGCTCGCGGTGGCGGCGGCCCACCTGCTCGCCAGCGCGGCCTGGGTCATCGCCGTCCTGGCGCTGAGCGCCGTCGCGGCGGCCCTGACCGCCCGTGCCTCCCTCGACCGCGAGCCGGCCCCGCTTTCGGCGGCGCGGCGCTCCGCCATCGCGGCCTTCGCCCGCTACGGCCTGCCCATCGTCGGGGCGAACCTCGTCTATCAGGTGATCATCCTGGTCAATCGCGGCGTCGGGGCGGAGGCCCTGGGGCTGGCCGCCGCGGGGCAGCTCTCGCTCGCCACCGATCTGACGGTCCGGCTGCTCCTCTCGGTGGGGGCGGCGCTCGACGCGTTCCTGTTCCAGCTCGCGGTCCGGCGCCGCGCCGAGGACGGGGAGGCGGCGGGCCACCGGCAGGTCGCCAGCAACATGCTGATCGTCGGCGCCGTGCTGTGCTTCCTCGGCACCGCCTACGTGGTCGCCCTGCCGGCCCTGCAGGCGCTCTTCATCCCGGCGGCCTATCGCGGCGCCTTCGGCGAGCTCAGCACCATCCTGGTGCCCGGCATGGTCGCGTTCTGCTTCGGGCAGTTCGGCCTCAACCCGATCTTCCAGCTCTCGGGCCGCACCGGGATCCTGATGGGCAGCGCCCTCGCGGCGCTGGCGGCGGACCTCGCCCTCGTCTGGCTCCTGTCCCCCTGGGCGGGGGCGGCGGGGCTCGCCCTCGCGCATACCGGCGGGCTGCTCGCCGGGGCGCTCGCCGCCGCATGGCCGGCCGCGCGGGCCCGGGCCTGCTGGCCCTCCGGGCGCGACATGCTCGCGGTGGGGCTCGCCGCCGGCGCGATGGCGGGTGTGGCGTGGCCGCTGAGGAGCCTCGACGCGCCCTGGCTGGCGCTGGCCGGCGCCGGCCTCCTCGGCACCCTGGCGTATGGCGGCGTCCTCATCGGGCTCGACGCGGGCGGGCTGCGCGGCTGGCTCGGGCGGCGGCTGACCGGGACCGGAGCCGTCCTGCGGGCGGGCGACGCCGAGATGGAGGCGCGGTGAGCATGGACAGGTTGGCGGTCATCATCGCGACGCGGGGCCGCCCGGCCCTGGTGCGCGCAATCGTGGACTGGCTCGGGGCCCAGACGCGTCCGGCCGAGCGGATCATCGTGGTCGGCACGCAGCCCGCCGACATCGCGGCGCTGCCCGAGGACCGGCCCGGCCTCACCGTGCGGATCGGCCCCGCGGGCCTGCCGCGCCAGCGCAACGACGGGCTGCGGCTCGCCGGGGACGCCTACGACGGCATCGTCTTCTTCGACGACGATTTCGTGCCCTCGCGCTTCTGGCTGGAGAAGGCCGTCGACACCTTCCGCGCCCACCCGGACCTCGCCGCCCTCACCGGAACGCTGATCGCCGACGGGATCAAGTCCCCCGGCATCGCCCTCGACGACGCGCTGGCGCGGGTGGCCGCGCACGATGCGGCCCTGCCCCGGCCCGGTGCCGGCCTCGACGGCCGCTTCGGCCCCTACGGCTGCAACATGGCGTTCCGCACCGCGGCGATCCGGGGCCTGAGCTTCGACGAACGGCTTCCGCTCTACGCGTGGCTGGAGGATTCGGATTTCGGCGGGCAGATCCTGCGCCGCGGCGGGCGCACGGCCCGCGCCGAGGCGCTCCGGGGCATCCATCTCGGCCACAAGGCGGGCCGGGAGCAGGGCCTGCGGCTCGGCTATTCGCAGATCGCCAACCCCCTCTACCTCGCCGGCAAGGGCACGCTGCCGCTTCCGGTCGCGGCCAACCTGATGCTCCGGAACGTGACGGCGAACATGGTGCGCGCGCTCGCCTCCGAGCCCTACGTCGACCGGCCGGGCCGCCTGAAGGGCAACGTCGTCGCGCTCCGCGACATCCTGCGCGGCCGGCTCGCGCCGGAACGCGTGACGCAGCTCTGAGCGCCGCCGTCAGCCGGCCTCCGGCGGGTGCAGGCGCGGCGCCGGCCGGGTGAAGGTGCGCCGTCCCCGCTTCAGGCCGAACAGGACCGGACTGACGGCGCAGACCGCCTCGGCGGCGTCGGCGGCGTCGAGCACCACGAGATCGGCCGGCCGGCCCGGCGCGATGCCGTAATCGGCCAGGCGCATCAGCCGCGCGGAGGATTCCGTCACGAGGTCGAGGCAGCGGGCGAGGTCTTCGGGCGCCGCCACCTGCGCCACGTTGGCGTAGAGGTTCGCCATCCGCACGAGCGAGCAGTCGCCGTAGGGCGTGAACGGGTTGAGCACGTTGTTCGTCGAGATCGAGCAGGTGACGCCGAGCGCCGCGAGGCGGTGGGCCGGCGTCACCCCGCGCGGCACGGAATGGTCGTGCTCGCGCCCGAGCAGGAACAGGTCGGTGGCGGGCAGCACCGTGACGGCGACGCCCGCATCCGCGAGGCGCCGGGCCGCCGCCGCGAACGCCTCCGGCGGCAGCGCCGAGAGCTTGGTGACGTGGCCGATCGCCACCCGCCCGCCATAGCCGTGCGCCACCGTCTGGCGGCAGACCTCGTCGAGGCGCATCCACGACGGGTCGAGGTCGAAATCGAGGTGGAAGTCGATGTCGACGCCGTAGGCCTGCGCCAGCGCGAAGATGCGCGCCACGTGCCCGTCGGCGTCGCGGTCGGTGTAGGGCACGCCGCCGATCAGGTCGGCCCCCTCGTCGAGGGCGGCCACCAGCACCTCCTCGCAGCCGGGATCGTCGAGCAGCCCCTCCTGCGGGAAGGCGCAGAGTTCGAGGTCCACCGCCCAGGCGTAGTCGGCCTTGAGGCGCTTGAGCGCCCGGAGGCTGGTGAGCCCGATGCGGGGATCGACCTCCACGTGGGTGCGGATGCGCGTGGTGCCGTGGGTGATCGCCCGCTCCAGCGCCGTGCGGGCGCGGGCATAGACGTCCTCCTCGGTGAAGTCGCGCTTGGCCCGCGCCACCGCGGCGAGCGCCTCCTTCAGCGTGCCGCCGCCGCAATCGCAGCGGCCGAGCAGGCAGGCCTTGTCGAGGTGGAGATGCGTCTCGACGAAGCCCGGCACGACGAGGCGCCCGCCGAGATCCTCGGCCGGCACGTCCGCCCGCAGGCCCGGCTCCACGGCGACGAAGCGCCCGGCGCGCACCGCGATGTCCACGCGCTCGTGCGGCCGCCCGGGCAGGCGGGCATTGGTGAACAGGTGGTCCAGGCTCATCGGCGTCAGGCGCCGGAGGCGGCGCGCGAGAGGATGCGCTCGGCGCTGTCGTTCCAGACCTCCTGCGATACGATCAGGCCGTCGCGGATCACGAAGCGGTCGACGTAGCGGTTGCCTTCGAAGGGCGTGCCGTCCGGCCATTCGCCGTAGAGCGTGCCCAGATTGTAGACGACCGTTTCCTCGGGGCCCGGCACGACGTCGTTGCGCAGGATGCGCTTCTTGACCCAGCGGTAGCGCGCGGCGTTGAAGGCCGTGGCCTCGCCCGGATGCCCGAACAGCCGGCCGCCCGTGAACACGATGCGCACGTCCGGCGCCATGAAGGCCGCGGCGGCGACCGGATCGGGGCGCATCGAGGCCTCCAGGAAGGCATCGACGATCCGGGCCGCGTCGGCGGAGGCCTGCGCGGGATCGGTGGGTGTCGGGCTGGCGAGCGGCTGGGTCATCGGCGCCTCCTGGCGCGAGGATACCGCGGGCCGTCCGCAGATTGTATACCGTTTTGTGTGCAGATCGTGCCCGAAGCTTGGGCAGCCGCCGGGCGGGTGGACGCGGGTTGGCGACGCGGGGCCGGGTGGGCGGAACCTGCCGTGCCGGACCGGCTGGCGGACAGGCCGATCGCCACGGGCGCCGCCCGCGAAGGTGAAGCGCGGAACTGCTCTCTCCCGCACGGGAGAAGGGGTCTGCCCGCCTCTCGCGGCGCGCCCCGCGCGCCCATCGCACACCCGAATCGTATATGCTTGGCACGAAACCTGCTGCGCGGCCCGCATGACCGCGATCGCCTCGCTCCCCCGTGCCCCCGACGCGCCGGCCGACCGCCTCGGCGCCAAGGCGATCGAGCTGGAGGACGCCGCCGTCACCTTCGGGCGCGGGCCCGCGGCGGTGGCGGCGCTGGCGCCGACGACGCTCGACATCCGCGCGGGCGAGTTCCTGGCCCTCGTCGGCCCCTCCGGCTGCGGCAAATCCACGATCCTGAAGCTCGCCGCCGGGCTGATCCAGCCCAGCCGCGGGGCGGTGATCGTCGGCGGGCGCGAGGCGGGCGCCAAGGCGCTGCGCATCGGCATGGCGTTCCAGAACCCGACCATGCTCCCGTGGCTCACCATCGAGCGCAACGTGATGCTGCCGCTGCGGATCGTCGAGCCGTTCCGCTCGCAGTTCCGGGCCAAGCGGCGCACGGCCTTCCGCGACCGCGCCCACGCGCTGCTCGATCAGGTCGGGCTCAGGGCCTTCGCCGGCCACTATCCCTGGCAATTGTCCGGCGGCATGCTCCAGCGCGCCAACCTGTGCCGGGCGCTGATCCACGAGCCGCAATTGCTGCTGCTCGACGAGCCGTTCGGGGCGCTCGACCAGTTCACCCGCGAGGAATTGTGGGGGGTACTGCAGGACCTCTGGATCGACCGGCGGCCCACCGTGCTGCTCGTGACGCACGACCTGCGCGAGGCGGGCTACCTCGCCGGCCGCATCTGCGTGATGAGCGCGCGGCCCGGCCGCATCCTCGACGATTCGCCCGTCGCCTTCGCGCGTCCGCGCACCGTGGCGATGACCTACGAGCCGGATTTCGTCTCCCTCAACCACCGCCTGCGCGACCTCATCGTGAGCGCGCGCGCCGGGAGCGCCTGACATGGAGCGCGTGCGCCAGCGCCTGTTCGCGGTCCTGCTGATCGTCGGCTTCTTCGCCGCCTGGGAGGTGCTGTGCGTCGCGCTCGGCGTCTCGGACCTGATCCTGCCGCGCCCGAGCCAGATCCTCGCCACGCTGATCGCCCGCGCGCCCGTGCTGTGGCCGCACATGCTCCAGACGCTCGGGACCACGATGCTCGGCTTCGCGCTCGGCGTCCTGACCGGGCTGGTGATCGGGGCGGTCATCGGCGTGTCGCGGCTCGCCTACGACACCGCCTACCCGCTGCTGATCGGCTTCTCGTCGATCCCGAAGGTGGCGGTGGTGCCGATCTTCGTCCTGTGGTTCGGCTCCGGCACGGTGCCGGCGGTGCTCACCTCGCTCGTCATCTGCTTCTTCCCGATCGTCGTGAACATCGCCACCGGGCTCGCCACCACCGAGCCGGAGCTGGAGGACGTGCTCAAGGCGCTCGGCGCCTCGAAGCTCGACATCCTCTGGAATGTCGGCCTGCCGCGCACAATGCCGTTCTTCTTCGCCTCGCTGAAGGTCGCGGTGACCTACGCCTTCGTCGGCACCGTCCTGGCCGAGACCGTGGCGTCGAACCGCGGCATCGGCAACGTGATGATGGCCGCCTCCTCCAATTTCGACGTGCCCCTCGCCTTCGCGGGGCTGTTCATCCTCGCGGGGCTCGGCATCGCGCTCTACGCCGCCTTCTCGCTCGTCGAGGCACGGGTGACCGGCTGGGCCACGCGCAAGCGCGAGATCGCTGTCTAATGCCGGCGGTCATTGAAAATGACCGCCGGTTCGATTCTCGATCATTCGTCAAATCTCTGATTTGGCGACGAAACATCGAGACGTCTCAACGGCCCTGTCGATCCCGGTCTTGCCCGGGATCGAGATCGATGCGTCAGCATCTTGGGCCGTTGGTATAACCACGGGAAAGCGCCCGCGGGCGCGGATCACGGGAGTTCCGACGATGTTCCTCCGCCTCGCCGCCACGCTGGCGCTGTGCCTTGCCGCGGGCACGGCCTTCGCGCAGACGAACGTCAAGTTCACGCTGGGCTGGAAGACCCAGGGGAGCGACGCCGCCTTCTTCCTCGCCCGCGACAAGGGCTACTTCAAGGAGGAGGGCCTGAACGTCGTGATCGACCAGGGCGAGGGCTCGGGCGCGACCGTGACCCGGATCATGGGCGGGGCCTACGACGCGGGCTTCGGCGACATCAACGCCATCATCCAGAACGCCGCGACGCGCCCCGCCGACGCGCCGGTGATGGTCTACATGCTCTGGAACCAGCCGCCCTTCGCGATCGTCTCCAAGGCGGCCAGCGGCATCAGGACCCCGAAGGATCTCGAGGGCCGGACCGTGGGCGGCGCGCAGGGCACCCCCACCACCCGCATGCTGCCGGTCTTCGCCAAGACCAACACTCTCGACCTCGCCAAGATCAAGGTCAGCAACATGGCCCCGAACCTGCAGGAGCCGATGCTCCTTCAGGGCCAGATCGACGCCGCGCTGGTCTTCAACATCACCAGCTACTTCAACCTCGTGCTGAACCGGCAGGATCCCGACAAGGACTTTTCCTGGATCAAGTTCGGCGATTACGGCCTCGATCTGTACTCGAACGGCGTGATGGTGTCGCAGAAGCTCATCAAGGAGAACCCGAAGGCCGTGGCCGGCCTCGTGCGGGCGATCAACCGGGCGGTGATCGAGATCGGCCGCGACCAGGATCTCGGCATGGAGGCCGTCGTCAAGTTCGACAACCTCGTCAACGCCGGCGTGGAGAAGCGCCGGCTGCAATATTCCTACGACACGCTGATCGTCTCGCCCGAGATGAAGGAGATCGGCGTCGGCGACCTGAAGGACGACCGCCTCAAGCGGGCTATCGGCCTCGTCGCGGCGGGCTACGATCTGCCGCGCCAGCCGGAGCCGGGCGAGGTCTTCTCCCGCCAGTTCCTGCCGCCGAAGGCCGAGCGGGAGCTAGTCTACGTGAAGAAGTAGGACGGGGGAGGGAGCCATGATCGTCGCCGGCGAGGCGCTCCTCGGCCCCGACCTCGCCCACGCGCCCGGCGCCGCCCTGCGGCTCGACGGCGACGCGATCGCGGCGATCGCTTCGATCGCGGCCATCGACACCGGCGCGTCAGGTACGGCGGGACCGCGCCGCCTCGTGATGCCGGCGCTGGCCAACGCGCACGACCACGCCCGCCCGCTCTCGCTGACCTCGTTCGGGGCAGCGTTCCTGCCGCTGGAGACGTGGCTGCCGCGCTCGATCCTGGCGACGCCGCCCGAGCCCTACCTCGCCGCGGCGGCGCCGCTGGCGCGGGCGGCGCGGGCGGGCTGCGCCGCCGTGATGGTGCACTACACCCGACCGAGCGGCGCGATGCCGCTCCTCGACGAGGCGGGCGAGGTGGCCCGGGCCGCCCGCGACGTCGGGGTGCGGCTCGCCTTCGCGCTCGCCGTGCGGGACATCCACCCGCTGGTCTACGGCCCGGAGGAGGAGGTGCTCGCTGGCCTGCCGGCCGCGCTGCGCCGCGAGATCGAGGCCGCCTTCCTGCGCCCGGGGATGCCGCCCCACGCGTACATCGCCCTCACGGAGGCCATCGCCGCGGCGATCGAGGGACCGACCGTGTCGGTCCAGTTCGGGCCGGCGGGCGTGCAATGGTGCAGCCGCCCGCTCCTGGAGGCCATCGCCGAGCGCTCGGCCGCGACGGGCCGGCGCGTGCACATGCACCTCCTGGAGACGCGCTACCAGCGCGACTGGGCGCGGCGGGAATTCCCGCAGGGGATCGTGACCTACCTGCGCGAGATCGGCCTGCTCTCGCCGCGGCTGACGCTGGCGCACGCCACCTACGCGGACGAGGCCGAGCGGGCGATGATCGCGGAGGCCGGCGCGACGATCGTCACCAATTTCAGCTCGAACCTGCACCTGCGCTCCGGCCTCGGCCCCATTCGGGAGGCCCGCGCGCAAGGGTGCCGGGTCTGCGTCGGCCTCGACGGCCTCGCCTTCGACGAGGACGACGACATGCTGCGGGAGATGCGGCTGGTCCAGGCGGTGCACGGCCCCTGGGGCTTCGACGGCCCGGACGACCGCCGCCGCTTCCTCGTGGAGATAGTGGCCGCGGGCCGCGCCGCGCTCGGCGCGCCGGGCGACGGCGCGCTGGCGCCCGGCGCCCCCGCCGACCTCCTCGTCCTCGACCTCGACGCCCTCGACCGCGACGCGATCCTGCCCGTCGCGCCCCTCGACCTCGTCTTCGCGCGCGCCACGGCGGCGCATGTGCGCGAGGTGGTGGTGGCAGGCCGGCGCATCGTCGCGGAGGGCCGCGTCACCGGCCTGGATCTGCCCGCCGCCGAGGCCGAGCTGCGGGCGCGCTACCGCGCCAGCGTCCCGCACCACCCGCTCCTGCGCGCGTGGCCGCGCTACGAGGCCGCTTTGCGGGACTGGTACGCGCGGCGGATCGGCTGCGGGTGAGGCTCACGCCTGCGTCATCGTTCGTGCCGGACCGATCACGATTGAGGTCTGAACGCAACGAGCTTGCCCGGACATCGTGGGCGATCCTCAAGCGCCGGATCATCGGCATCCGCCACTGGGCTTCGCCGAAGCATCTGAGCCGCTACGCTGCCGAGAGCACCATGATGACGATCCCGGCCGATCACGCTGGCTCCTACTCCTCCGTATAGCGCCGCAGAATATCGGACAGGTCCGTGGTCTTGGGCGAAGGCGCGATCAGCGCGCGGGCGACGACGCCCGAGAGGTGGGCGTCCATCACCGCCACCGCGCGGGCGGCGTCGCCCGCCTCCAGGGCCGCGATGATCTCCCGGTGCTCGTTCACGCCGCATTCCGAGGAATGGGGGCGGCTGTAGAGGGTGAGCGTCAGGCCGCAGCGCCACACCACCTCGCCGACGTAGCGCGCCAGCACCTCGCTGCCGGTCATCTCGGCGAGCAGCACGTGGAACTCGGTGGCGAGGCGCACGGATTGCGGCTCGTTCACCCCTCGCGCCCCGTCCTCGCGCGCGGCGTGCTCCTTGAGGCGCGCGACTTGGTCGGGGCCGAGGCGCCCGGCGAGGCGCTCGACGACGAGGCGTTCGAGGGCGAGGCGGATGGCGAAGATGTCGCCCGCCTCCTCCCAGCTCGGGCGCGCGACGCTCGCGCCCCGGTTGCGCCGGATCTCGACCAGCCCCTCCGCCGCGAGCTGCCGCAGGGCGGTGCGCACGATGGTGCGGCTGACGCCGAAATTCGCCCCGATCGCGTCCTCGGGCAGCTTCGCGCCGGGCTTGAGCGCCTGCTCGATGATCGCCCGGCGCAGGGCCGCGTAGATGGCCGTGCCCCGGTCGGCGGGAGCCGGGACGCGCGGCCCCGTCAGGCGGACGATCTTGGCCGACGGTGTCGTCTTGGCCGTGGGTGTGGTCTTGGCGGAGCGCGGGGCGCGGGTCATGCGGAGGGCCGGGGAGGGGCGGGGTGCGTCCCTCCAGGCTCGGGCATTCCGGGCCGTCTGTACAGCCCGGCCCCTAGTCCTGGCCCTACTCCTTGACGGCGCCCGTCATGGCCGAGACGTAGTGCTCGACGAAGAACGAGTAGAGGATCACCAGCGGCAGCGAGCCCACCAGCGCGCCCGCCATCAGCGAGCCCCAGCGGTAGATGTCGCCGTCCACGAACTCGCTCACCACCGCCACCGGCACGGTCTTGTTCGGGGTCGAGGACAGGAAGGTGAGCGCGTAGATGAACTCGTTCCAGCACAGCGTCAGCGAGAAGATGCCGGCCGAGATCAGGCCCGGGACCGCCAGCGGCAGGATGATCTTGGTCAGGATCTGCCAGCGCCCGGCCCCGTCGATGAGCGCACACTCCTCCAGCTCGTACGGGATGGTCTTGAAGTAGCCCATCAGCAGCCAGGTGGAGAACGGGATCAGGATGGTCGGGTAGACGAGGATCAGCGCGAGCGGCGAGTCGAACAGCCCGTAGGCCTGGATGATGGTGGCGAGCGGGATGAACAGGATCGAGGGCGGCACGAGGTAGGCGAGGAAGATCGCGCCGCCGACCAGCGCCGCGCCCTTGTAGCGGATGCGCACGATGGCGTAGGCGGCCAGCACGCTGGCGAACAGCGACAGGATGGTCGCCGCCACCGAGACGAACATCGTGTTCCAGAGCCAGACCGGGTACTGCGTCTCGAACAGCAGCTTCGAGATGTGCTTGAGCGTGGGCGACACCACCCAGAACGGGTTGTAGGTGTCCATGTCGATGAGCTGTTCGTCCGGTTTGATGGCGGTCAGTGCCATCCAGTAGAACGGGAAGAGCAGCACCACCAGGATGATGATGAGGGGTATGTAGACCGTCACGATGCGCCGCGGCAGCGTGTCGAGATAGGCCATGCCCTCGGAATGGTCGGCGGTCGTCTCGGCCATCTGCGCGCTCCTCAGCCCGATTGCCACTTGCGGTTCTGCAGGCCGAACCACGAGATCATGATCGCCAGCATCAGGAAGGGCACCATGGCGGTGGCGATCGCCGCGCCCTCGCCGAGGCTGCCCGAGAGGATGCCGCGCTGGTAGGACAGCGTCGCCATCAGGTGCGTCGCGTTCACCGGCCCGCCGCGGGTCATGGCCCAGATCAGCTGGAAGTCCGTGAAGGTGAACAGCACCGAGAAGGTCATCACCACCGCGATGATGGGGGTGAGCAGCGGGAAGGTGATGTGGCGGAAGTTCTGCCAGGGTGTGGCGCCGTCGATGGTCGCGGCCTCGTAGAGCGAGGGCGAGACGGTCTGCAGCCCGGCCAGCAGCGTGATCGCGATGAAGGGCACCCCGCGCCAGATGTTGGCGAAGATCACGCAGGTGCGCGCCCAGGTGGGATCGCCCAGGAAGTCGATGTTGTGGTCGAGCAGGCCGAGATGGCGCAGCGACCACGAGATGATCGAGAACTGGCTGTCGAAGATCCACCAGAAGGCGAGCGCCGAGAGCACGGTCGGGACGACGAAGGGGATCAGCACGATCGAGCGGATCAGCGCCTTGAACGGCAGCCGCTTGTTGAGCAGCAGCGCGAGGTAGAGGCCGATGCCGAACTTCGCCACCGAGGCGATGGCGGTGTAGAGCAGCGTGTTGAACACCGAGAGCCAGAAGACGCTGTCGTCCCACAGCCACTCGTAGTTCTCCAGGCCCACGAAGGCGCCGCCCCGGCCGATGCGGGTGTCCGTGAAGGACAGCCAGATGCCCTTCACCAGCGGGAAGGCCAGGAAGAGGAGCAGGATCAGGGCCGCCGGCGCCATGAACCACAGGCCGAGCCAGCCGCGGCTGGTGCGCAGGCGGCTCCAGGCGGAGGCGCCCTCGCGGCTGGCAGCCGCCGGGCGGTCGAGGGCGATGTCGGCCATGAGGGCCTCCTTCAGCGGGCAGGACGGCGCGATGCATCCGGCGCAAGGCCCCTCTCCCGGGCGGGAGAGGGGCCTTGCGCGGCGGCGTGGCTTACGACGAGCGGAAGATGCGCTGGGCCTGCCGCTCCGCGGTGCGGATGGCGCCCTTCGCGTCGTCGCGCCCGGTGCAGTAGGCCGCGAACATGTCGATGACGACGAAGTCGGCCAGGACCGCCGCCACCTTCTCGCTCACCGGCGCGAGGCCGCCCGCCGCCAGCGTGCGGGTCGAGGCCTCGCGGAAGACCTTGTTCTTGGGATCGGCCGTCCAGATCGGGTTGTTGGCGTAGGCGTTGAGCGGGTGGCAGAGGTAGCCCTGCGAGGCCTCCAGCCACGCGTTGTAGTTCTGCGCCTCCAGCGCGAAGGCCATGAAGGCTTTGCAGGCGTTCGGGGCCTTCGTGTAGGTGTAGGCCAGGATCGGGAAGGCGAGCTGGAACTCGGTCGGCTTGCCGGACTTGCCGACCGGATAGACCGCGTGGTCCATGTCCTCGGCGATGTCCTTCCGCTCGGTCTTCGCCGTGGCGTAGATCGAGATGCCGTTGTTGGTCAGGTGCAGGTCGCCGGACAGGAACGCCTTGTTGTTCGACGAGTCGTTCCACGAGACCGTGCCGGGAATGAACGTCTGGTAGAGGTTCTTGACGTATTCCAGCGCCTTGGCGGTCTCGGGCGAGTTGATGACGATCTTCTCGTTGGCGTCGACGAGGTAGGCGTCGTGGGCCCACAGCGCCCAGTGCGCCCAGGAATTGCCGTCGCCGGTGGCGTGGCCGAGCGCGAAGCCGCACGGCGTGTTGTTCTTCTTCATCGCCCGGCACAGTTCGAGGAAGCCATCGAGGTCCTCCGGCACCTTGTCGAACCCGGCCTTCTTCACCGAGGAGATGCGGTAGTTGATGTAGCCGCCGTTGAAGGCCATCGGGATCGCGATCCACTTGCCCTTCACCTTGCCGTAGGCCTCCGCCGCCGGCACCCAGCCGCCGTACTTCTTGCCGAGGTAGTCGGCCACGTCGCCCACTTCGAGGCACTTCGAGGGGAAGAGCGCCGGGAAGGAGTAGAGGCCCCAGACCATGTCCGGCCCCTGGCCGGTATTGGCGGCCACCGACGCCTTGGGCTGGATGTCGTCGAAGGATTCGCTGGTGACGCTCACCGGCACGCCGGTCGCCTTGGTGAAGGCGTCCACGAGGCGCATGAAGGCCTCGTCCTCGGAGGGGATGAAGCGCTTCCAGCGCAGCAGCTTGAGCGAGGCGCCGGCCTCCGGCTTCCACTGGTTCTCCTGCGCCCAGGCGCGGGCGAAGCCGTCGAGGCCGGCGGCGGAGGCGAGGCCGAGCGCGGCGCCCCCCTTCAGGATCGAACGGCGGTCGAACGAGGTCATCTGGCGTGTCTCCCGGATCGTGGGTCGGTGTCGGCGGGGGCTTCTCTCGCCCCTCTGCGCGTCTCGGCAGGGGCGGCTCGCCCCTGCATGGGAACGGGTGGACGGGCCGGGTCGTCCGGCCCGGCGCTCAACTCAGGCGGCGGCCGCTCTCGGGATCGAAGAGATGCACGAGGTTCGGGTCCGCGGTGATCGCGATGCGCTCGCCGGGCCTTGCCGCGATGCGCTCGCGGAAGACGCAGGCCATGTCGCGCCCGAGATCCTTGACGAGGTCGGTCCCGGCGGCCTCGCCGGGCGGGCGCACCAGCACCAGCGTCTCGGAGCCGGTGGGCTCCACCACCGCCACCTCCACCGGCACGCCGCCCTCCGCGAGGCGCACGTGCTCGGGCCGCAGGCCGTAGACGGCGCGCTGCCCCTCCGCCGGGCGCGCCCCGCGGGTCGGCAGCGGCAGGGTGAGGCCGCCGTCGGTGCGGAAGCTGTTCCCCGTCACCTGGCCCTTCAGGAAGTTCATGGCCGGCGAGCCGATGAAGCCCGCCACGAACATGTTGTCGGGCCGGTCGTAGAGCTCGAGCGGCGCGCCGATCTGCTCGACGTTGCCGTCGTGCATCACCACGATCTTGTCGGCCATGGTCATGGCCTCGATCTGGTCGTGGGTGACGTAGACGGTGGTGGTGCGCAGGCGCTGGTGCAGTTCCTTGATCTCGGCCCGCATGGCCACGCGCAGCTTGGCGTCGAGGTTGGAGAGCGGCTCGTCGAACAGGAAGACCTGCGGGTCGCGCACGATGGCCCGCCCCATGGCGACGCGCTGGCGCTGGCCGCCCGAGAGCTGGCGCGGGTAGCGGTCGAGGAGCTTTTCCAGACCGAGGATCGCGGCGGCGCGGTTCACCCGGGTGGCCGTCTCGTCCTTCGGCGCCTTCCTGAGCTTGAGCGAGAAGGCCATGTTGTCCCGCACCGTCATGTGCGGGTAGAGCGCGTAGTTCTGGAACACCATCGCGATGTCGCGCTCCTTGGGCGGCACCGCGTTGACGACGCGCGATCCGATCCGGATCTCGCCCGCCGTGATGTTCTCCAGCCCGGCGATCATGCGCAGCAGCGTCGACTTTCCGCAGCCCGACGGGCCGACGAGGATGACGAACTCCCCGTCCTGGATGTCGATCGAGACGCCGTGCAGGATCGGCGTCGTGCCGAAGGATTTCTGGACGTTCCTGATCTCGAGTCCGGCCATCGCCTCACCCCGCTGCCGTCGCGGCCGCACCGGGGCGGCGGGACGCCCGGACGAGGTCGCAGGGGGATTGTGGCAGCGCTGCCATCGGCAGGCGGCCGTGAATGCGGCGTCGGCTGCTGTCGCCGGGCGTCATCGCGTTTCCTTCCCTCGGGCCGGGCGGCTTGCCGCCTCTCCTCGTTCGGGGCCATCATCGGTTGACGCGGGCGCGAGATCAAGCGCCCCTGGCGTGCGCACATCGTCGGATGCGCACGGACGGATTGTCGGGAGAGGCGCTTGAAATCCACAGACGTCATCATGCTGCGGCCGATGATGCCGCTCGTCACCGAGGCGCTCGACCGGCACTTCACCCTGCACCGGGCCGATCCGGCCGGCGATGCGGACCGCTTCCTCGCCGAGCACGGGCCGCGGGCGCGGGGCATGGCGGTGAGCGGCGTGCGGGTGGACGGGGCGCTCCTCGACCGGCTGCCGAAGCTGGAGATCATCGCGAATTTCGGCGTGGGCTACGACACGATCGACGCGGCCGAGGCCGGCCGCCGGGGCATCGTCGTCACCAACACCCCGGACGTGCTCACCGACGAGGTGGCTGATCTGGCGGTGGGGCTGCTGCTGGCCACGCTGCGGCAGATCCCGCAGGTCGACCGCTACCTGCGGGCGGGCAAGTGGCTGGAAAAACCCTATCCGCTCACCGGTACCCTGCGGGGCCGGCGCATCGGCATCCTGGGGCTCGGGCGGATCGGGCGGGCCATCGCCCACCGGCTGGAGGCGTTCGGGGTCGAGATCGCCTATCACGGCCGCTCGCGGCAGGCGGACGTTCCCTACGCCTACCACGCCTCGCTCCTCGATCTCGCTCGCGCAGTCGACGTGCTGATGGTGGTGGCCCCGGGCGGTCCCGAGACGAGGGGCATCGTCAACCGCGAGGTGCTGCAGGCGCTCGGCCCCGAGGGCGTGCTCATCAACGTGGCGCGCGGCACCCTGGTGGACGAGGAGGCGCTGATCGCGGCGCTCTCGGACGGCACGATCCAGAGCGCCGGCCTCGACGTCTTCGCCGACGAGCCGCGGGTGCCGGCGGGGCTGATTGCGCAGGAGCACGCCGTGCTGCTGCCCCATGTCGGCTCGGCCTCGGTCCATACCCGCACCGCCATGGGGCAGCTCGTCGTGGACAACCTCGTGTCGTGGTTCTCCGGCAAGGGACCCGTCACGCCGGTCGTGGAGACGCCCTGGCCGCGGACGGCTCCGTGACCCGGGGGCTGCGGGCCCTGGGACTCGCCGCGTGCCTCGCGCTTTGGCTCGCGGCGCCCGGCGCCGCGGCGCCTGCCGCGGCGGCGCCCGATCCCGCCCGGCCGCGCAACGCGGCCGAGGCCGCGGGCGCCTGGAGCCTCTCCCTCGACGGGACGCCCCGGCGCTGCGTCGTCACGCTGGCGGGCGACGCCGCGGCCGGCCAGACCGTGCGCTTCCCGGCGGGCTGCCGCCGGGCGCTGCCGATCGTCGGCCGGCTCGCCCGGTGGCGGCTGGAGGACGGCGCCCTGCGCCTCCTCGACGAGGCGAACGCGCCGGTGCTGGACTTCGCCCTGCCGGAGACGCCCGGCCCGCTGAGCGCGGCGGCGGCCTCCGGCGAGCGGTACGGGATCGCCCCGGAGGGTCCGCGCGCCGCACCTCCCGAGCCGCCGCCGGTCATCCGGGCGGCCCTGCCGAAGCCCGATCCCCGCCCGCCCGCGACGCCGCCGGAGGGGGTGTCGGGCACCTACGCCCTCGACCGCTTCAGCGAGAAGGACACCTGCCGCCTCGCCCTCGACGTCGGCGCCCTGCGGGTGCTCGACGGCTGCCGCGACCTCGGCCTCACGGTGTTCGACCCGGTGTCGTGGCGCTACGACGAGGGCCGCATCACGCTGTTCGCCCGGCGCGGCCACAGTGTCGGGCTGGTGCCGTTCGGGGACGGGCGCTGGCGGCGCGACCCGGAAACGGGCACCACCTTCGTGCTGCGCCGGGTCGCGCCCTGAGGCTCAGAGCGCGACAGGGTCCCCGCGGTCGAGCCGGTCGTCGTCCGCCTCGTCGCGCGGGCGGCGGGCGCGGCGGCTGCCGCGCTCGACGAGCGAGCGGCCGAGCGCCCGGAACGGCGCAGTGAGGCGGCGCAGGTCCTCGGCCCGCTCCATGAGGCGCTCGCCGTTGCGGATCTCGCGGTCGAGCCGAGCCATGGTGCGGGCGAGGGACGGGTCGTCGTCCTCGAACCACGTCTCCAGGGTGCGCGCGAAGGCGATCACCACGCCCTGCAGCTTCAGCCGCCCGAGCGGTCCCTCGGTGCTGATGCCCGCCGCCGCCAGCATGAAGCGCTGGGAGTTGAGGGCGACACCGTTCAGCGCCGCGAGCGAGAGCGGATCGGTGCGCAGCGCGAAGGCGATCCGGCGCAGGGCCGCCTTGTAGGGCGTCATGGCGTCGAGGCGGCGCATCAGCACGTCGAACAGCCGCTCGCGCGGCGGCTCGTCGGCCAGATCATCGGTGGTGCCGGCGAGCACCGCCTTGTCCATCATGCGCGAGAAGCCGCCGAGCACCGCCCCCTTCGACGGGAAGTGGTCGCGGAACTCCGACAGGCTCACCCTCGCCTCGCGGGCGATGTCGGTGATCTCGATGTCGTGCCAGGGCTGCTCGGCGGCGAGCCGCATCAGCGCCTCGACGATCGCCTCCCGCGGCGGGCGGGCGCCCGGGCTCTGCCGATCCTCGGTCCCGGGATCCTCGGTTCTGGGCTTGCGGGCCATGGGGTGCTCCGGTGCGGGCTCGTCCTGCGGTTCCATGCCCCCGATGTAGGCACTCCGCCCCGTTCCGGCAGGGCGGTGCGGCGGGCTGTCCGAGGCCGGCCGCGTCAGCCCGACAGTTCCGCCGACCGGCGCCGGGCCGCCTCCACCGCCTCGCGCAGGAGGTCCGGCAGGCCGCCCTCGGCCATCAGCACGCCGAGCGCCGCCGCGGTGGTGCCGCCCGGCGAGGTCACGTTGCGCCGCAGGGTCTCGGCGTCGAGCGGGCTCTCGGCCAGGAGCGCGCCGGCCCCCGCCACGGTCTGCCGGGCCAGGCGCGCGGCGACCTCTGGCGGCAGCCCGGCGGCGGCGCCCGCGGCGGCCAGCGCCTCGGCGAGCAGGAAGACGTAGGCCGGCCCCGAGCCCGAGACCGCCGTCACGGCGTCGATCAGCCCCTCGTCGTCGATCCATTCCACGAGGCCGATGCCGGAGAGGAGCGCGTCGGCCATGCGGCGCTGGCGCGCGTCGGTCTCGGGGCTCGCCGCCGCCCCGGTGGCGCCCCGGCCGATGCTGGCGGGAAGGTTGGGCATCGCCCGCACCACGGCGCGGGCCCGCGGCAGGCGCGCCTTGAGGTTCTGGATGGTCTTGCCGGCCAGAACCGAGACCAGGAGGGTGTCGGGGCCGGCGAGCGCCGCCGCCGTCTCAGCCGCGGCGTCGAGCCCCTGCGGCTTGATGGCGAGGACGAGCGCCTCGGGCGGATCGACCCGGCTCGGGTTGAGGGCGATGCCGCGCGCCGCGCAGACAGCGGCGAGGTCGGGCGAGGCTCCGGGATCGACGACCGCGATGCGCGCGCCCTCGAGCCCGCTGGCGAGCCAGCCCTCCAGCATGGCGCCGCCCATCTTGCCGGCGCCGACGAGAACCAGGGAGGCGGGAAGCTCTGTGGCGGTCATCGGAGCACCGGATCGTCCTTACGCCTCACCCTCGGTCTCGAACAGCACGGCGTCGAGCGCCTCGCGGGCGGACTTGCCGGCCCAGATCACGAATTGGAAGGCCTGGAAGTAGCGCTCGCAGGCGTCGATGGCCGATTTCAGCATCATCTCGCACTGCCGGTGCGTCGGCTCGGCGCCGCCGGTGAGCAGCAGGGAGTGGCGGAACATCACCACGTCCTCGCCGCTCCACAGGTCGAAATGCCCGACCCAGAGCTGCTCGTTCACGAGCGAGACGAGCTGCAGCACCTCGGTGCGGCGGCGGGCCGGGACCTTCAGGTCGAAGGCCGAGGCGACGTGCAGGGCCTCGACGTCCTCGATCCACGTGTAGGCGACGTGGTACTCGGTCCACTTGCCCGCGACCGCCACGGACATCTCGTCGGTCTCCGCCCGGTCGAAGATCCAGTCGCGCAGGGAGGCGAGACGTTCGACGACATCGAGCGGATGCTCGGCGCGCTCAAGGTCGTCGATGTGCAGTTGGGTCATGTCGATCCGGTTCTTGGCTCGTCCGAGCGGGGGAGGATGCGTCACGGGACGCGGGAACGGCGTCGTGGTCAAAGCAGATCGCAACACCGGGACGTATTGGCCCGCAGGCGATGAGCTTAGGCGTTCGACTTGTCTCCCCAATGCGGCAGCGAATCAGTGCTCGGGTCACTATAGCCCGGGCGACTCGCGGGACTCAAAGCGAAAACCCCGGGAGAGGCGGGGCGCCGGGGCGCCATCCACCGAAGCTTCCTGTGAATAAGCCGCGCCGGCCCCAGGGTCAGGCCGTGGACGCCGCGCCGCGGCCGCGCGTGCCGCCGGATTTGGGCTCGGCGAGCTTGGCTTCCAGCGCGTCGACCCGCGCGACGAGCGCGTCGTTCTGGCTGCGCAGAGCGGTCACGAGGTCGCGCAGCACCTCGACCTCCTCGCGCGAGGCGAGGTCCATGTCGCGCAGGAAGCGCTCGGCCTGTGCGCGCATCAGGGTCTCGGCTTCGCGGCGCACGCCCTGGGCGGCCCCGGCCGCGTCGGTCATCAGGCGGGCGAAGTCGTCGAGCAAGCGGTTCTGGGTCTGCACGGTCGTCTCCTCGTCTCGAAGGATCGCCCGCACATGGGAGGCGCGCGCGATGCCTGCAATCCGGCCGTCCCGAATCGCCCGGACCGCACCCGAACATTGCGGTTCTTTTTCGGCCGCGGCCTGCGGAAACACTCGGACGCAAATCCCCGGCTTCAAGGCGGGCGGCACCTCGGGCATAAGGTCAGCCGTGACCGGCACGCCCCACATCCTGCTCGTCGAGGACGACCGCGAGATCAGCCAGCTCGTCGCCCGCTATCTGCGCGGCAACGACTTGCGCGTCTCGCTCGCGGGCGACGGCCGCGAGATGGACCGGCTGCTGGCCGATTCCCGCATCGACCTGATCATCCTCGACCTGATGTTGCCCGGCGAGGACGGCCTGAGCATCTGCCGGCGGCTGCGCGCGCAATCGGGCGTGCCGATCCTGATGCTCACCGCCAAGGGCGAGGAGATCGACCGCATCGTCGGCCTGGAGATCGGGGCGGACGACTATCTCGCCAAGCCCTTCAACCCGCGCGAGCTGCTGGCGCGGATCCGGGCCGTGCTGCGCCGCGGCGCCGGGACGGAGCGGGAGGAGGACGGGGCGCGCCGCCTCGCCTTCGCGGGCTTCGTGCTCGACCCCGACCTGCGCCAGCTCGTCAACCCGGACGGCGCCCAGGTGGCGCTGACGGCCGCCGAGTTCGACCTCCTGCACGCGATGGGCCTGCGCCCGGGCCGGGTGCTGTCGCGCGACCAGCTCCTCGACCTGACGCAGGGACGCGCGCCGGGGCCCTTCGAGCGCAGCATCGACGTCCTGATCAGCCGCATCCGGCAGAAGATCGAGCGCGACCCGCGCAATCCGGAGATGATCAAGACCATCCGCTCGGGCGGCTACGTCTTCACGCCCGCCGTCACCCGGGCGTGAGGAGCCGCGCATGATCCGGCGCGGCCCCATCCGCCTGCCCCGGCGCATCGCCGGCCAGATCGCCGTCCTGGTGGTCGCCGCGATCGCAGCCACCCACGTCGCGCTCACCCTCGCCTTCCTGCTGCTGCGCCCCGACATCCGGCGGGTGGAGGACCGGCCCGGCGCGCTCGCCAACCGCCTCGCCACGGTGATCCGGATGGTGGCGGCCGCGAGCCCGGGCGAGCGCCCGGCCCTGGTGGCGGCGGCCGGGCAGGGGGCCTCCGGTCCACGCTTCGCCCTGCTCGCGGCCGCGCCGGCCCAAGCGGCCCCGCCGCAGGCCGGGCAGGAGGTGGAGGAGCTGCGCCGGGTGCTGGGGCCGGACTGGACGGTCGAGGCGTCCGGGCGCGCGGGCGAGGGCGACGACCGGCCGGCGCGCCTCGTGGTCCGGGGCGGGAGCCTCGTGCTGGCCGCCGACCTGCCGCCCCGGCCGGACCGGCCGCCGCCGCTGACCGGCCCCATCCTCGGCACGCTGTTCTTCCTCGCCGTGTCGCTCACCCTGCTGTCGGTCTGGGCCGCCCGGGCGCTGACGGCGCCGCTCGCGCGCATGGCCGGCGCCGCGGAAGCCTTCGGCACCGGCATGGACCTCGCGCCGCTGCCCGAGCGGGGGCCCGAGGAGGTGCTGGCGGTAAGCCGCGCCCTCGACCGGATGCGCCAGCGGGTCAAGGGCCTGATCGACGACCGCACCCACATGCTGGCGGCGATCAGCCACGACCTGCGCACGCCGATCACCCGCCTGCGCCTGCGCGCCGAGTTCCTGGAGGAGGAGGGGCTCCGGGCGCAGTTCCTGCGCGACCTCGACCAGATGAACGCCCTGGTGGAGGCCGCCCTGTCCTTCGTGCGCGACGGGCGCACCCGCGAGGGGATGGGGCTCATCGACCTCGCCTCCCTGGTCCAGACCGTCTGCGACGGCTTCTCGGATGTCGGCGAGGAGGTGCGGGCCGCGGATCTGCGCCCGGCCCTGGTGCGGGGCGCGCCCGAGGAGCTGCAGCGCGCCCTCACCAACCTGATCGAGAACGCCGTCAAGTATGGCGGCGGCGCCACGGTGCGGCTCCTCCCGCTCGGTCCCGGGGAGGTCGCCGTCGAGGTGCTGGACGAGGGGCCGGGCATCCCGGAGGCCGAGCAGGCCGCGATGCTGGAGCCCTTCGTGCGCGGCGACCGCGCCCGCACGGAGGCCGGCGGCTTCGGCCTCGGCCTGTCGATCGCGAGCGCGATCGCGCAGGGCCATGGCGGGCGCCTCACCCTGGCCAACCGCCGCCCGCACGGGCTGGCGGCCCGCCTCGCGCTGCCCCGCGCCGCCGCCCCGCCGGTGCAGGCGGCGTGATCGGGCGCACGCGCCGCACAAAGCGGTTCGTCCCCGGGCCGCAGGTGCGCTAGAGAGGGCCGATGCTGGCCGAGAGACGTGCCGAGACCCCCCCGTTGAGCGCGGCGCCCGCCGAGCGGCCCGCGCGCTCCCGCCGTGCGTCGCCCCTGCGGCGGGTCCGGGCGGTCGTCCCGTGGCGCGCGGGCAACGTCCTGCTCGTGCTCTACGCGCTCGCCCTCGGCGCCGGGCTCGGGCTCGCCAGCGCCAACTGGGCCACGCTCGGCCGCTCGCCGTTCGGCGGCGTGACGCTCAGCGCCTGGACCGCGTGGCCGCGGCTCGGATCGCGCGAGGCCGACCCCTACGCCAGGGCGATCCATGCCCGCACCGGCGAGATTCCGATCGCCCTCGGCGAGGGGCTGCTGCTCACCGCCGCCACGGACGATGCTGGCCGGCCGCTCTCGCTCGCCTGCGCCTACCGGATCGCAGGGGCGACCCCGCCCGCCCGCGCCTGGACGCTCACCGCCGAGCGCCGCCGCCCGGCGCCGGCCGCCGCGGAAGCCGCGGGACCGCCGCCGCGCCTCGGCTTCACCTCCACGGAGGTGCTGCGCGACGCCAACGGCCGCTTCGCCATCACCCTGGCGCCGCGCGTGCAGCCGGGCAACTGGCTGCCGATGCCGGACGGGGAGGGAGCCCTGCGGCTGGCGCTGCGCCTCTACGACACTCCGGTCGCGGCGAGCACCGGCGCCCTCGAACGCGAGGGCGTGCCCTCGATCACCCGCCTGGACTGCGAATCGTGACGAGCACGGGCCGTTTCCTCCTCGCCACCCTGTGCGGCTTCGTGCTGGCCGGAATCGTGCACATCACGGTCGTGCTGGCGATCCCCTACCTGTCGGACCACGACGCCCTCGCCCGGGCGCGCGCCACCCTGAGCAACGACACCTCGGTGCTGATCCACTCCGCCCGCACCGGCGCCCCGCCGGAGGCGGCCGAGAGCTGGCTGCCGCCGCAGGACCCGGCCACCGCGATCGGCATCTGCGCCTACGACCTCGACGACGGGCCGGTGCGGATCTCGGCCGAGACCGGGCCGCTGTTCCAGTCCCTCTCGGTGCACGGGCGCGGCGGCGCCTTCTACGCCATCACCGATCAGGCGGCGGTGCGCGGCAACATCGAACTCGTGATCATGACACGGCGCCAGTTCGACGAGGCCCTGGCCAACGCGGACGAGGACGAGCGCAACCGCGACGTGCGGATCGTGGCGCCGGGCCGCGAGGGCTACGTCGTGGTGCGCGTCCTCTCCGCCCTGCCGAGCCAGCAGGCGATGGCCAACCAGGCTGCCCGCTCGGTGTCCTGCACCATCGAGAGCGAGGAGGAGTGAGACCGGGACCGTCCGAACCCGGCCTCACCCCTTGGTGACGAGACCCGCCTGCGGCCCCTCCTCGGGCGCGGGCGCCAGCCCGCAGCGGCTCTCCGCGTCGGCGGGCAGGAGCGGGTCGAGCAGCCGGCGGCGGGACTCCAGGAAGGCGAGCGCCCGCTCGGCCCCCACCGCCTCCTCGCTCGGCACCGCCACCAGCAGGTGCTCCAGCGCGGTGCGGTAGGAATCGGAGCGCGCGGCGGTCTCGCGGCGCACCCAGGCGATCAGGCACCGGTTCTCGGCCACCCGCATCGCCGCGCTGCGCACGTCGCGGTCGTCGAGGGTGCGGATGAAGGGCAGGCTGCGCAGCCGCGTCAGGTCCGCCCGCACCACCCGGGCGGCGGTCTCGGCGAAGGCCGGGATCAGCCGCCCGTCCGCCGTGAGATCGTCCGACAGGCGCCGGTAGCGCGAGACGGGCGAGCGGAACGGCTCGGCCAGGATCGCGTCGAGATAGGCCCGCGGGTCGGAGAGCCGCCACTCGGCGGGCAGCACCCGGGCGCGGGTGAGGTTGTCGAGGGCGTTGTCGAACAGGCTGCGGTCGCGCGCCGGCATCAGGTAGCGCCACGACCGGTCGCGCAGGATCCGCTCGTCGTCCGTGTAGGGGAAGAACGAGGACGGCTCGCCGCGCTCGCGCGCTGCCAGCGTGCCGGCCGCGTCGATGAGGCTGTTCCAGGCGGTGGGCGCCGGGCGGCCGAGATCGCCCTGCTGCACGCAGGAGGCGACGACCGGCAGGGCCAGCAGGAGCGCGGGGCGGCGCAGCAGCCCGCGGGCGCGCGCCTCAGCCGCGCTGGCGACGGGCACCGGTCCGGCCGGGGGGCGGCGCGACGGGGGCCGGAGCCGGATCGGGACACCTCTCATAGCGCACTCCCGTGAACAGCAGGATGGTGCCGCGGGGCTCCGTCTCCGCGTCGTCCCGGCGCGGGCGGCGGACCGCCGCCGAGAGCGGAACGATGTCTGCCGTGGTGCGATGCTGTGGGCCGATCATCTCCCGCCTCCAAGCTCCAATGACCCTCCGGGATCCGCGCCCGCCGCGGCGGCGCGTGCGTGACCAGAAACCACGACGTGGTTAACGAGCCCTTTCCAGGCCGGCGCGTCCGGCGCCCGGCCGTCAACCATCCGTCACCGGGCCGCGCGGTCATCCCCGCTCTCCCCAGGAGACGGGCGGGACCCTGGCAACAGGCTTAAGCGTCGCTTTACGCGGTCGCTCCTAGTCTCGCGGTCCGTGCAGTGTTGCGTACCCGACCCACATGGCCCGCTCCGCCGATGCCGCTCCGCCGGACCTGTCCGGCCTCCTCGAACTCGCCCGCGACCGCCGGCTGGACATCAAGCCGGTGCTGCTGCGGGTCCAGAGCGACCTGTTCTGCGCCGCGCCGGCGCGGGATCCCGCGACCGTGCGGGCGTTCGAATCGCTCGCCTGCGGGCTGATCCCCACGGTGGATGCCGACACCGCCGCGATCGTGGCCGAGAAGCTCGCGCCGCTGGCCGACACGCCGCAGAGCGTGCTCGCCCTCCTGGCGGCCCATGGCGGCCGGGCGCGGGACGCGGTGGTGCGGCTCAGCCCCGCCCTCTCGACGGGCGTGCTGGACGCGGCCGGCAACGGCCCGGGGCTCGACGCGGTGATCGCCCAGCGCGACGACCTCGGCCGGGCGCTGGTGGATGACCTGACCCGCCGCGACGATCCGGAGATCGACCTCGCCCTGGCCGGGAACCCGCATATCCGCCTCGACGGCCCGGCCCTGGAGCGGCTGGTGGCGCGGGCGCGGGAGCGGCGGGACCTCGCCGCGCGGCTCGTCGCCCGCGAGGACGCCCCGGCGGTCGACCTCGCGCCGCTCTACCTCGACGCCGACCCGGAGCGGCGGGCGGCCATCCGGGCCGGGATCGCCGCCCGCGCCGCCCTGCGCCCGCTGGCGCGGCCGGCCGCCCGCGGCGCCGGCGCGGCGCTCACCGCCCTGGCGCAAAGCCGCGACACCGCGCGCTTCGGCGAGGCCCTGTGCGAGGCGCTCGGCCTCGGGCCGGTGGAATGGGACGTCGCCGATCCCGCCCGGCACGACCTCCTCGCCCTGGGCTTGCGCGCCGCCGGCCTCACCGACGAGGAGGCGATCTACGTCTTCCTGCGGCTCGATCCGGAGATCGGCCGCTCGGTCGAGGCGGTGTTCCGGCTCGCCCGGCTGTTTCGCGAGACCGAGGCCGCCACGGCCCGCGACCTGCTCGCGGCGATCCTCGGCAGCACCCCGGCCGAGCGGGTGGCCACGCCCGACCAGCACCGGCCGGCCCACGGCCCCGCCTCGCCGAAGCTGCGCCCTCAGGCCGCTCCCCTGCGTCCGGCCCTGCCGGAGCGCACCCGCCGGACGCAGGCCTCAACCTGATCCCCGCCTGTCACCGCGCGGCCACGCCGGACGCCGGCCGTCGCGGCGGCGGCTGGCGGGGACGGCGCGCCCGGAGTATCGCCGCTCCACCGCCCGTTGCCGGGGCGGGCCGGTCCACGGCATGATCGGCGCGACGCGTGAAAGGACCCGACAGGCGATGACCCATCCGGTCCGCATCCTCGGCATCGATCCGGGCCTCCGCCGCACGGGCTGGGGCTTGATCACCGTCACGGGCACCCGTCTCGCCTATGTCGGGTCCGGGACCATCGTGTCGGGGAACGACGATGCCCTGGCCACGCGCCTGCGCGCCCTGCACGACGGCCTCCAGCGGGTCGTGGCCGCGATGGAGCCGGACGAGGTCGCGGTGGAGGAGACCTTCGTCAACAAGGACGGGCAGGCGACGCTCAAGCTCGGCCACGCCCGCGGGGTGGCACTGCTGGTTCCGGCGCTCGCCGGCCTGCCGGTGGCCGAGTACGCCGCCAACCTCGTCAAGAAGACCGTGGTCGGCACCGGTCACGCCGAGAAGGATCAGGTCGGCGCGATGGTGCGCTTCCTGCTGCCCAAGGCCGATCCGGGCACGGCCGACGCCGCCGACGCGCTGGCGATCGCCATCACGCATGCCCAGCACCGGGCCGCCCGCGCCCGCCTCGCGGCGCTCGCGCCCCAGGCGGGGCGCAAGGCCGGGGCGCTCGCCGGAGGAATCTGACCGCCTCGCGGTCCGTCGCGGCGTCACACGGCCGGGACGGTCATGCCCTTCTGCACCGCGGGCCGGGCGCCCACCGCGCCGAGCCAGCGGTCGAGGGACGGCTTGCCGGCGAGACTGTCGGCGAGCGGCTCCTTGAGGAAGCTCGTGGCCGCCACCGCCCACGGATAGCAGGCGATGTCGGCGATCGAGTAGGCCTCGCCTGCGAGATAGGGCGTCTGGGCGAGGCGCCGCTCCATCACCCCGAGCAGCCGGTCGGCCTCCGCGGTGAAGCGTGCGATGGCGAGCGGGGCCTTCTCGGGAGAGCGCACCGCGAAGAAGCCGAGTTGCCCGAGCATCGGACCGAGGCCCCCGACCTGCCAGTGCAGCCATTCGAGCGCCTTGAACCGCGCCGGGCCGGACGGGGCGAGGAAGCGTCCCGAGGTCTCGGCCAGATAGGTGAGGATCGCCCCGCTCTCGAACACCGCGAGCGGCCCCTCGGGCGCGGCGTCATCGACGAGTGCCGGGATCTTGTTGTTGGGGGAGATCGCCAGGAAGTCGGGCGCGAACTGCTCGTCCTTGCCGATGTTCACGGGATGCACGGTGTAGGGCAGCCCGAGTTCCTCCAGCATGATCGCCGGCTTGCGGCCGTTCGGCGTGGTCCAGGTGTAGAGATGGAGCATCGTGACCTCCGGCATGTCCCGCCGGTTGTAGGGCGGAGCGGCCGGCCGGCGACGGTTCGGGCCGCGGGGCGTGCCGGATCGCCGTCTCAGCAGAGATCGTCGCTGCCCGCGCCGCCCCGGCCGAGTTCCAGGAACACAGCCCAGCCCGCCTCGATCAGCGCGCGCACGGCGGGCCGCTGTGCCATCTCGGGCCCGACCAGCCGCGGCAGGTCGACGGCCGCGGCGGCGACGCGCAGGATGCGCAGCTCCGCCTTCGCCTCGTCGGAGAGATCAGGTTCGTCGGTACCACGCTCGACCATGTCACCATCATTCCAGCGATCTGACCGGCGTCGGCCAGCAGGGTCCTTCAGACGTTCCGGCCGCTGACCCGTCGGGCCGGCCCGATCGACAGGGCGCGCATGGCCGTGGTCCCCGGGCGTGAGACGGGAGCCCGTCGTCGACGGGAGCCCCGACGCCCGAGGCGGGGGCGATGCGCGGGGGATCAGGCGGAATCCCGGTCGAGCGTGATCGGGCGCTGGCCCGGCGCTCCGGCGAGGCGCGCGGTGAGATCCGGATGCGGGGCATGCCGGGGCCGCGCCGCCCGCTCCGCCTGCGGCCGATGCAGGCTGCTCCCCTCCACGCCGTAGACGGCCCGGGTGGTGGACAGGGCCGCCTGCGTCATCTCCACCGTGAAGGCGCAGATCGACAGGCCGTCATGCGCGAGCGGCAGACCGAGCGGCCGCGGGCGCCAGCCGAGTTCCGACACCTTCGGCACCCAATAGGTCTCGCCGACCGCGTTGAGGCGCGGGATGCCGCGGGCGAGGCAATGCTCGATCATTCCCGTGGCCACGATGCCGGCCAGGCGGGAGAGGCGCCCATCCTCGCGGAAGCGGGGCGCCACGAAGAAGCGCGTCCATTCCCAGATCTCCGGGGCGCGGGTGAAGCCGCGCGCGTCGGCGAGATGCGGGAAGACGTCGCTCAGCAGCGTCGGTCCCTGCGAGGGCAGCAGGCGCGTCCCGCCCGCCACCTGCCCGTGCGGGTCGAGGGCCAGCAGATACACGCTGTCCTCCGTGTCGAACTGGTCGCGCTCGCGGCCGTCGACCGCCCGCAGCGCCCGCCAGCCCTGCTCGTCCATGTAGATCTGCTTGCGCAGCACGAAATGCTGATCGAGCGCGTCCGTATAGGCGCCGCGATTGCCGCGGTCGATGACGTGGAGCCGGATCATCGTCTGTCCCTGAGACTGGCAAAGCCATTGGGACAGCACGGACGGGCAGCCGGTATCCCCGAAAACAGGGAGCCGCGTCGTCTTTCCGATGCTGTTGTCGCGTCGTCTTTGCGCTGTTCCCCCGCACGGTCAACGCGAAACCGAAGGAGATCCGGACCACGAGGCTGACATCCGCGAGGCGTCGATGCGCCTGCAGCGCCGCAGAAGCGGAACGCCTTCGCGGCAGATCTTCGCGCGGGTCCTGGTTCCCCTCCCGCGGAGGCTCAGGTCGTCCCGAAAAAGGGTTGAGAAGCGTTGAGTGCTGATGATCTGCTGCGTCGATCGCACGATGCTGGCTGGCGCATCATCTGGTCCGGCTGGACCGGAACCTGTGCGGATTCTCGATTGTGCTGAGTCTTCTCAGATGAGCCGGGCGTCACGTCGCCTGACGATGCATCGGCCTGCGGACGCGACGACCGGGTGCCGCGGCACCCGCGGTCGTCGCGGTCAGAGCGTGATCTCGCGGCGGCGCAGCGCCTCGACCACCGTCTGGGTGGTGTTGCGCGTGCCGATCTTCAGGCGGGCGCTCTTGAGATGGGTCGCCACGGTCTCGTGCGAGACGCCGAGGATCGCGGCGATCTCCTGGCGGGTGCGGCCCATCGCGGCCCAGCACAGCACGTCGCGCTCGCGCGGGCTGAGCAGGCGTCCGGGCTGGGGGCTGCGGTGCTTGGTCGTGCGCGCCGCCGCGCCCCAGGCGTAGAGCCCGAGCATGTGCACCCCGCGGCGGACCTTCGGCGGCAGGTCGGCCCGCTCCCCCGCGAAGGACGCCACGGCCTGGAAGCCGTAGGCGTCGTGGATCGGGACGCAGAAGCCGGACGCCATGCCGAACTCCGCGGCCTCATCCATCACCCGGTGCGCCCGCGGCGCGCAGTCCGGATCGTAGTCGATCTCGGACCACGCGAAGGGTTCGAGGGTGCGGTGGCAGTAGCGGGCCACGGGATCGAAGCGGTAATGGCCGATCCGGTCGTAATGGGCGAGCCAGCCCTTGGGCCAGACGCTGAGCAGCATGCTCGGCCCCAGACGCTCGCTCGGCTGCGGCAGCCGCGTGATCGCGAAGTAGCGGAAGCCGCATTGCTGGATGACGTCGAAGATCCGGGTCTGCGCTTCGAGCGGATGCTCGACTTGGTCGAGCGCATCGATCAGCTCGAAGGTGTTGCGGAGAAAACCCTCCTCCGTGTCCGCCATGCCGACCTCTGGAGCCCAGCTGCGCCCGGGGGACGGATCGGGCGCCGGCCCCACGCGGCACTGCCGCCAGAGTGCACGAAACCGGTGCGGCTTCCTAGCGGACTTTGCGTCCGGGCGGTCGGCGCCCCCGGGCGGACCGGCGCGGGCGGCGTCACCCGCGCCAGAACGGCTTGTCTGCCTCGCGCACCGCGTCGGCGCGCGAGAGGCCGAGGTCCTTCAGGACCATATCCGGGGCCTGCATCAGGGCGCGGCGCTCGCGGCGGCGCTGCGCCCACAGCTCCACCCGCTCGACGAGCGACAGCGCGCGCCGGGCGCGGGGCGGGCGCAGGGCGATAGACGGAACGAGGCGCAGGTTTCCTTGGCCGCTGACGAGGGTCGCCATGGCTCTCTCCGGGGTCGGTGAAGGTCGGTTCGCAGAGTGATCTTGCCGTCGCGGATCCTTATGGGCAAACCAGAAGCTCTCGGGCTTCGACTCAGAAAAACTTCGGAATGGATCCGCGCCGCCTGCCCCCGCTCAACGCCGTCCGGGCCTTCGAGGCGGCGGCCCGCCACCCCACCTTCCAGGCCGCCGGCGACGAACTGGGGGTCAGCGCTGGCGCGGTGGCCCAGCAGGTCAAGGCGCTCGAAGCGTGGTTCGGTCTGCGCCTCTTCCGCCGGCTGCCGAGCCGCGGCGTCGTCCTGACGCCGGCGGGGGAGCGCTACGCGCGGGCGGCCGGGCAGATGCTCGACGGCTTGGCGGCGGCCACCGCGGGCCTGAAGCGGCAGAGCGAGGACGACGCGCTCACCGTCAGCACCACGCATTCCTTCGCGGCGCTCTGGCTCATCCCGCGCATCGGCGACTTCCGGGCGCGCCACCCCGACATCGACGTGCGCATCGTCGCCAACAACGCCCTCGCCGACTTCTCCCGCGACGCGGTGGACCTCGCGATCCGGCACGGGAAGGGCGGCTATCCGGGCCTGCGGGCCGACCTGCTGCTGCGCGACGCCGTGTTTCCGGTCTGCAGCCCGGCCTTGCGGGACGGGGAGCCGCCCCTGCGCCGGCCGCAGGATCTCGCCGGCCACACGCTCCTGCACGACGGCGACCCGCTCGACGCCGACATGGTCGGCTGGGCGGAGTGGCTGGCGGCGGCGGGGGTGCCGGGCGTCGCGGGGCGGCGCGGCCCGACCTTCACCCACACCTTCATGGTGCTGCAGGCGGCCACCGCCGGGCAGGGGGTGGCCCTGGCCACGCGGGTGCTCGGCGGCGACCTGCTGGCCCATGGCGGGCTGGTGCGGCCCTTTCCCGAGGAGGTCGCGAGCCCCTACTCGTTCTTCGTCGTGACCCCGGACGAACCGGACCCGCCCAAGGTCGCGCGCTTCCGCGCGTGGCTCGCGGCACAGGCCGGCGCCCCGGTTTCGCCGCTTTGAGGCGGGAGCAATCGCGGCGGGGCGCCGTCGCGCAGTGGCACCTTCGCGGATGGCGCGAGGCGCTCTAGTCTGGCGCCCGTGAGCCTTCACGATCGGTTAACCACGAGAGGCGAGCGTGCCGCGCACGGCCATGATCCATCACCGCTCCCCCCGCCCCGCGGCGCGCCCGCGGCCCGCGGCCCTCCTCGGGGCCGCCCTGATCCTCGGATGCGCCGGGGCCCTGCCGGCGCGCGCCCACCCGCATGTCTGGATCACCACCCGGGCGGAGATCCACTATGCGCCGGACGGCCGCGTCACCGCGGTGCGCCATGCCTGGACCTTCGATCCCTCCTATTCGGCCTTCGCGGTGCAGGGCCTCGGCGAGGGCGCCCCGGCCCCCGAGGCGCTGGCCGCGCTCGCCCGCGACAACACCGAGAACCTCGCCGACCAGGGCTATTTCACCCGCCTGAAGCTCGACGGCCGCAAGCAGGATTTCGGCCCGCCCGCCTCTCCCGCCATGACCTACGCGGACGGGCGGCTCACCCTGCACTTCACCCTGCCCCTGAAGGAGCCGGGCCGCGGCGCGGCCGTGCTCGAAGTGTTCGACCCGACCGTCTTCGTCGACTTCACGCTCGCGGAGGGCCAAGCCGCCACCCTGGTGGGGGCACCGGCCACCTGCAAGCCGGAGGTGCAGCGCAGCAAGGCCGCCCCGGCCCAGGCCATGTCCGAATCCTTCTTCGCGGCGCTGACCGCCGCCTCGTCCTACGGCGCGCAGTTCGCCAACCGGATCGTGGTCTCGTGCTCGTGAGGCTGCGCGCGAGCGCCCTCCCGCCCGCCTCGTCGCCCGGCCTGCAGCCGGGCGGCGCCCTGCTGCGGCTCGCCCTCGCGCTCGCGGCGCTCGCCTGCGCGGCCGGCCTCATCGCCGGGCTCGCGCTCCTCGTGGCGCCCGTGGCCGCGGCTCCGCCCCGCTCGCCCTTCGGCATGGGGCTGCGCGAGGCGGCGCCCTCGGGCGCGGGCGGGTTCGGGGCGTGGCTCCTCGCGCTCCAGGCCGGCTTCTCGCGCAGCCTGCAATCCGCCGTCTCGGCGCTGCGGGCGGGGGAGGGGGGCTACGGGATCCTCGCCGGGCTCGGCTTCGCCTACGGGGTGATCCACGCCGCCGGGCCGGGGCACGGCAAGGCGGTGATCGCCGGCTACATCGTGGCGGGCGAGAAGGCGCTGGCGCGGGGCTTCTCCTTGAGCGTCGCGGCGGCGCTGCTGCAGGCGGGCGTGGCGCTCGCGCTCGTGGGTGTCGGGGCGGCCGTCCTTCGCCTCACCGCCTCGGGGCTGACGGAGGCCGGCCGCTGGATCGAGAGCGCGGGCTTCGCCTGCGTGGCCCTGCTCGGCCTCGCGGTGACGTGGCGCAAGGCCGGCGCCCTGGCAGGCCTCCTCACCGGCGGCGCGCAGGCCGCCTGCGGCCCGGATTGCGGCCACGCCGCCCTCACCGATGCGGAGCGGGTCGCCCGGCTCTCCACGTGGCGCGAGCGGGCGGGCGTGGTGCTCGCCGCCGGCATCCGCCCCTGCGCGGGCGCGGTGCTGGTGCTGGTGTTCGCGCTCTCGCAGGGCGTCGTCTGGGCCGGCGTGCTCGCGACGCTGGCGATGGCGCTCGGCACCGCGCTCACCACCGGCGCGCTCGCCTCCCTGGCGGTGTTCGCCAAGGCGCTGGCGCTGCGGCTGGCCGGCGGGCGGGGCGTCGCCGGCGCGGTCGCGGTGGCCGGCCTCGAACTCGTCGCCGCGGCGTTCGTGCTGGCGCTCGGGCTGGCGCTGCTCGCCGGCTACGCCGCCGGCATCGCCTGAGGCCTGCGCCGGGCGCGCGCCGGATCAGGCCGGTTCGGGAACGCGCGCCCTGGCGGGGAGCACCACCTCCTGCCGCTCGCGGGCCAGGAAGGCGGTCGGCATCGCGGCCTGGAGCTGCTGTTCGAGATCGCGCAGCAGCGCGTCGCTGTGCTGGGGATAGTGGTGGACGATGCCGAGCTGGCGCACATCGGCGGCGCGGCAGAGGTCCACGCCCTTCTGCCACGTCGAGTGGCCCCAGCCGCGGCAGGCCGGATACTCGCCCTCCGTGAACATCCCGTCGAACATCACGAGGTCGGCGCCGCGCACGAAGTGCAGCAGGTCGGGTTCGGGCCAGACCTCCCCGTGCTCGATGTCGCTGATGTAGCAGGCGGTTCGGCCTGCATGGCGGAAGCGGTAGCCGGTGGCGCCCTGCGGGTGGCGCAGCGGCAGCGTGTCCACCGCGACCCCGTCCGAGAAGTGCAGGGTCTCGCCCGAGCGGAAGCCGTGATGAACGAAGCGCGCCGGGATCATGTCGAGGGTGATGGGGAAGAGCGGCGGCGCGAACAGGCGATCCAGCGCCTCCGCGGCGCTCGCCCCGTCGAGGTTGCCGCAATAGGTGTGGATCTCGCGCTCGCGGTCCAGCACCGCCGGCTTGCAGAAAGCGAGTCCGGTAACGTGGTCGAGGTGGAGGTGACTGAAGAGGAGGTCGATCCGCTTGGGCAGGTTCTGGCCGTGATGCGCGCCGAAGGCGTGGATGCCGGTGCCGGCATCGATCACGAACAGTCGCTCGCCGCAGCGCACTTCCACGCACGGCGTATGACCCCCGAACTCCACGAAGTTCGGACCCGAGGTGCAGGTGGACCCGCGGACGCCCCAGAACCTGATCGTCAGGTCGTTTGGCGCAGAGAGACCCTTCATTGTCATGCCGGCACGGTGATCCGGTTTGGCGCGAAAGAATGTGCGGCGGCGCACAGGACGCCCCTGGTTCCGGTCCCGTCTCTGATTTCGGGATTTGCGGGGGGCAAATATGCCACACCCGGGACAGACTGGCGACCCCGCGCGGGGCGCAGCATTCCGGACGCGACTCCTGTCGCAACCGCGATCACGTCCACGCGCTTGCTTCCTCACGAACGACGGGCTCCCCGGCGCGGTTCCCTGCCTCGGCGGGGGGCACCACCTCCACGGTGTTGCGCACCGCCCGCAGCACGGTGTCGAACGGCAGGTCGGGCGGCAGGCTGACCGCGTCGGGCAGGCAGACGACGAGGCCGCGCCCGGCCCTGGCCGCGCGCAGGCGGGCGAGGCCGGCCCGGATCTCGACGGGGCTGCGCTCGTCGAGGGCGAGGCCCGCCACCAGGATGTCGGGCTGGCGCACGAGGCAGCGCGCGACGTCGATGGCGCTGCGCTCGGCCGGCGTGAGCGCCCCCTCCCGCGCGCCGAGCCCGCTCTCGGCCGCCCGGGGATCGACCCGGGCGGCGAGGCCGAAGCGGAAGACCGTGCGCTCCAGGCCCCGCTCCGTGAGCACGCGCTGCATCACCGCCCGTACCCGCGTGCCCGCCCCGGCCTCCGCGCCGGCGATGCGGCCGAACAGCAGGTTCTCCTCCAGGCTCGCCGCCACCGTGACCCGGGACGGGTCGTAGAACTCGACGGCCGCGCGCAGGGAGGCCGGCAGCAGGGCCGCGAAGGTGCGCCGGGCGCCCACGAGGCGGGCCTCGAAGGCCGCGTCGATGAGGCCGAAGCGGTGGCGCGTCTCGCTGTAGCGCAGGGCGAGCCCGATCAGCCGGGCACGGTCGCGCTGGCCGGCCGCGCCCCGGCGCCAGCCCGTCGCCTCGGGCTGGCGGGCGACGAGATCCTCGAAGAAGCCCCGCTCCGCCGCCGGAAACAGCGAGAAGGCGTCGAAGAGCGGGTGATCGTCGGGCAGGTCGGCGAAGATCTCGACGGTGGCGCGCGCGATGGACAGGCCCATCTCGATCATCGGCCGCGTCAGGCCCTCAGCCTCCAGCACCGCGCGGGTGAAGGGATGGCTGGCGAGCCGCGCCTGCGCGAAGGCGCTCCCGACCGGCTCGCCGAACAGGATGTTCTCGCCGACCGTGGCCTGCGCGTTGTAGCGGTGGGGATCGAAGGGCTCGATCAGGTGCGCGGCGCCTTCGGCCGCCAGCGCCGCCCGCAAGGCCTCCCGCGTCGCCACGATCGCCGCCGCGGTGTCGGGGTCGATGGTCGGGGCGACGAGGCTCGCGAGGCCCCGCGCCACCACGAGGCGGTCGAGCCCCGTGACGGTGAGCGCCTCCAGGAGCCGCTCTTCGAGATGGAGCCCCGGGGGTGGGGCGGCGTCCGGATCGGGGCTCGACCCGTCCGCGAAGGCGAGGTCGCCGTAGAGCAGGTTCTGCAAAAGGCTGCCGGCCATCAGCACCGGCTCGTCCCCCGCGAAGGCGATGCGGCGGGCCCGCTCGGAGGGATCGAAGGCGCGCAGGTCGGTGCCGTCGTAGGTCACCCGCCCGGCGGTCGGTTCGAGCTGGCCGGCGAGGAGCGCGGCGAGCACCCGCCCGCCGCTGCCGCGCCCGCCCAGGATCGCCACGTGGCCCGGCATCGTCAGCGCGAGATCGACCCCGGTCAGGCGCTCGCCGGAGGCCGGATCGTAGGCGGCCACGCCCGCGAGCACGATCGGTCCCTGCGCGGGCAGGCGGGCCGTGGCCGCGCCGCGCCCGACCCCGCGGGCCCGCGCGGCCAGGGCCGCGGCGGTGCGGCCGATCTCCCGGAAGGCCGGCAGGGCTGCCTTGCGCCGCTCGTTCTGACGCAGCCAGAGCGCGAGCAGGCTCGCGGCGAGCGCGAGGCTGCCGAAGGCCGAGGCGAGTTCGCCCGCCGTGACCGGCATGCTCCGGTCGTCGTGCCAGAGGGCGGTGGCGAGCACGGTCGCCGGCAGGAGGACGACGAGGGCGAGCGCCGGCGCGCGGGCGCGGGCGAGGGCGGCCTCCGCGGCGGCGAGGCGCCGCCCGGCTGCCGCGGCCGCATGCCCGAGGCGGGCGCGCTCGAACGCGGCCGTGCCGTGCGCCCGCACGGCCGAAAGCCGGCGCACGAGATCGCCGAGCGCCTTCTCGATCGCGGCGCTCTCCTGGCGGCGCTGATCGGTCTGGCGGTTCACCCGGGCGATCAGCAGGGCGCGGGCGAGGGCGGCCGCCACGATGCTCACCGCCACCGCCGGCACGAGCCGCGGGGCCGCGGCGGCGGCCACGAGGAGTGCCAGCATCACCGCTCCGCCGGCCAGCGCCGGCACGAGGAGCCCGGCCGCGAACAGCCCGTCGACCGCCCGCAGGCCCTCGCCCACCTGGGTGGCCATCGCGCGCGCCTCCTCGCGGCCGGCCGGCCCCGAACGCAGGATCGCCTCCGCCGCCACCTGCCGCAGGCGCTCGACGGCGCGCCCCTGCGCGGCGAAGCACAGGCGCGCCACCGCGAAGCCGAGGCCGGCCAGCAGGAGCGCGACGACCGCCAAGCCCCCCACCGCCCACAACGTCATCCCCTCCTCGCTGACGTGCCAGCCCGGCAGCAGCGTCGCGGTCCCGCCGAGCCGCTCGGGCAGCGGCAGGGCGATGTGCAGCAGGCGCAGGCTCGCCCGGCCCGGATCCGCGACGGCCAGGAGTTCGTCCACGAGGTCGCGCACCAGCGCCAGCCCGAGCCCGACCAGGGGGCCGCCGAGGACGAGGGCGGCCGCGATGGCCGCGGCGTGCTGGCGCGGGGCGCTGCGCCACGCGAAGACGATGGGATCGCGCTCCATCCTCGATCCTGTCCTGCCTCGATCCTGTCCTGCCTCTATCCTGTTCCGCCGCCCGGCGTGGTCCACGGCTCGGGGATCGCGCGATGGGGGCGGTCGAGGCGCAGGAACCGCTCTCCCGGCTGGGCGAGGGACCGGGCTGAGGGACAGGTGTGCAGGACGACGCGCGACGTCACGGCAACCGGCACCGCCGTTCGTGCGCGATCGGACGCGTGCCCGCTCTCCGCACGCTGCTCTGCGTCCCAAAGCGGCAGCGTTCCATCCTCACCCCTGCCCCGCTCCCACCCGGGAGAGGGGGGTCTACGTGCCACGCCCCGAGACGCCGGCCTGATCCCGGCCGCAGGCTTAACGGATCGGCGCGCCAGGGAAAAGCCGGGCCGCCTCGGGCTCCCGCGGCGCGCTCAGGCGATGAAGGCGTCGTAATCCTCCCGCACGCGGCGGGCAGCGTCCCGGGCGGCGTCGCGCAGCCACGGGTCGGGCAGCGCCTCGAGGTAGGCGCGCAGCGGCCCCGGGCCCTTGGCCGTGCCGAGATGCACGTTGGCGAGTTCGCGCCCCATCGCGTGCAGGATCTGGCGCTGGCCGGCGAGGTTCTCGATCTCGTCGATCTCGACCTTGCGGGCCTCGGGCGAAAGGCGCCGCACCACCCAGCCCTCGGCGAGGCGGAAGGCCGGGTCCGGCGCCCGGCAGGCCGCGGCGAGAAGCGCCCGCGCCTCGGCGATCGGGTCGAGGCGCCCGGACGCGCCGGCATGCACCGCCGAGGGCAGGGCGGCCTTCGCCTCGCGCGCGACGAGGCCGCCCTGCCACTCGGCCACCGCCGCGAAGCGCGGACGCCCGAGGCTGCCGACTCCCGCCTGGCGGCGGAAGAAGCGGATCTCGCGGGCGCCCTTCGGCAGGCTCTCGCGCAGGAGCGTGAGCGCCGGCTCCGGCACCCGGTCGGGCTCCACCGCCTTCTGCTGCAGCAGCTTGCGCCAGTGCTCGCGCGCCTCGGCGCCGTTGGCCGTCGCGAGGTCGCGCAGCCACGCGTGCCGGTCCTCCAGGATGAACGGCTCGGGGCCGAAGCGCAGATGCGCGGCGTAACCCTCCAGGATCGCGTCCACCGCCTCGTCGGCGCCGAGATGGAATCCCGCGCTCTCGGCTTCGAGCGTGGCGCTCGCGGCGAGCCGCACGAGGTCGCTCGTGAAGGGCAGGACCGCCGCCTCGTCGACGTCGTTGACGCCCCAGACGAGGCGCCCCTCGGCGTCGCGCCAGGTTCCGAAATTCTCCAGGTGGGTGTCGCCGACCACCAGCAGCCCGGGGGCGAAGCGGATTTGGTCGGCCACGGCCGCGAAGTGGTGATGCCAGCGGTAGAACGTGCCGCGCAGGAACGCGAAGGGGCTCTCGCGCATCTTCTCCTGCTTGCGCGCGAGGTCCCGGTCCCGGAGCTTGCAGTAGGTCTGCGCCCAGTCGAGGTAGGCGCTCGTCTCCTCCTCGAAGCTCGCCGCCTCGCCGTGGCGTCCCGCCCCGTGCCGACCCATGCCGTCCTCCTGGCCATCGCCCCTTGCCATCGCCCCGTGCGGGCGCGCCGCCATGAGACACGGGCAGGACGGGATGACGCAAGGGGCGGCGAGTCTCCTCCCACCGCCCGCAGCTGGGGATCAGCCGCCGGCCGGCGCCTGCACGATCACCCCGGACCAGCCGAGGCCCGCATAGGTCTCGTAGCCCGGCGTGCGGTGGAAGGCCGTGACCGTGCCGGTGCGCGGGTCGGTGTCGTAGCCGCCGCTGCGCTGGCGCGGATCGAGGGCCAGCGTCTCGGCGAGCGTGCCGCGCCCGTCCGAGGCGGCGAGCACCCGGCCGGCCGCATCGACGATCAGCACCCGGGTGCGCTCGCGGTCCTCCGGCGCGACCCGCACGCCCGACACGATGGCGCGGGCCTGCGGCTCCCAGTCGAAATGGATCGCCAGCACGCCGAGCGGTCGTCCGTCCGCCCGGCCCCCCTCCCGCACCCCGGCGCAGTAGGTTGCCGCCTGGGCGCCGCCGAGGAGAGGGCGCGCCGCCACCTCGGCGGCCACGTAGGCATCGCCGTTCGGCAGCGCCGCGGCGCGCCGGAACCAGTCCTCGCCCGCGACGCTCGCCCCCACGACCCCCGGGAACCGGTCCGGGCGGCCGTTGGCCACCACCACGCCCGCGGCGTCGCAGAGCCAGAGATCGAGATAGACCGTGTAGGCGGACAGGATCACGCCGAGCCGCTCGCTCGCATAGGCGGCCCGGTCCGCATCCGGCGCCGCCGCGCAGGCGACGATGGCCGGGTCGGTGGCCCACCAGCGCACGTCGCAGGTCCGCTCGTAGAGATTGCGGTCGATGAGTTCGACGGCGTTGAGGGCGAGGTCCACCATCCGCTCGCCCTGGGCCGTCTCGGCGAGGCGGCGCATCATGCCCTGGAGGCCGGTGATGCGTCCGGCGAGTTCGGCTTCGAGGGAGGCGGCGATGCTCTCGACCTGTGCGCCGACCGCCCGGACCTCCTGCGCCACGACCGAGAAGCCGCGGCCCTGCTCCCCGGCCCGCGCCGCCTCGATGAGCGCGTTCAGGGCCAGCATCTTCACCTGCGCGGTGACCGCATGGATCGACCGGGTCTTGTCCGAGACGATCCGGCGCACCGTCTCGGTCTCGCCCGCGACGACGCTCAGGGACGGCCGCTCGCCGCCATCATGGTCAACCTTGTGAGCCCGCACGAGCATCGCCGCCCTCGTTCCGTCAATCGAGGCCGTTAGATTTTGCCCTTTGTTCTTACAAAATCCTGAATTTTCTGACGAGTTGCCGGTAGATATATTCCGTGATGCCGACCGGCTTAGTTCATCCGCGATCTTGCGGATGACCGATAGAAAGCCGATGCGAGCGAGCGTTAGGTTGCCTAATCGCTGCAGGGGTTCGGATCGTTGATGGGTTGTGCCGGACGGTTCTTGGGTACTGGTCGAAAATACATCGAGTATTGTGTACCTGGCGATCTTGGACGTGCGCGCCGATGGCCGTCGTCATCGGTTCCGGCGCGTGGATGCGGCCCCGAACCTCAGGGCGCAGCGCAGGTATAGCTCGCGGCCACCGCCGGATCGCCGCTGCCGTCGTGGCGGGCGACCTGCGGATAGGGGCAGACGGGGCGCGACCACAGCGCGGGTCCGCCGGGGGCGGCGGTCTTGGTGGCGACGAGGCTGTCGGGCGCCTCGCCGCCCTCCACCCAGCGCTCCAGCGCGGTGAGCGGATCGATGCCGGTGTCGCTGATGCCGGGTCCCTCCGTGCCGATGCCGCAATGGTCCATGCCCGGCACCATGAACAGCCTCGCGGTCTCGCGGAGGCGGTCGTAGCCGCCCTCGCGCTCGGCCAGCGCCTCGTAGAAGGCGACGGTGAGGCCCGGGACGACCAGGGGATCGGCCCAGCCGTGATAGAGCAGGAGCTTGCCCCCCGCCTGCCGGAAGGCCGAGAGGTCCCCCGCCAGGGTCAGCTTGCCGGTGCCGGGGTTGAAGGTCGCGGCGTTGTAGACCGGCGCCATCACGGCGGTGCGGGCCGGGTCGGTCTCGAAGTCGAAATCGGCCACCTGGAAGGCGGGGCCGGCCGCGGGCTGGAAGGCCATGTAGCGCAGGAAGTCCCGGGCGAAGAGCGGCAGCAGCGGCGGGGCGTTGCCCGCACCCGTGAGCCAGCGCGGCCAGTGCACCTCCGAGCCCTTGGGAACCCCGCCCGGATAGAGCCGGCGGCCGGCCGCGTCGCTCGGGCCGGCATACCATTTCTCGATCACCCCGATCTCGGCCTCGCTCAGGCACTCGGGCGTCTCGGGCCCCTGGCAGCGCAGGGCGGCGGGCGAGAAGCCGCAGGCGCGCGGATCGGCGACGAGGCCGATGCGGGCGTCCTGCCCGGACGCGCAGGCGGCGGTGACCGCCTCGGCCACCCGCTTGAGCTTGGCCGAGGACAGGATCGGCTGCCCGTTCGGCCCCATATTGGCCTTGGCGACCCAGGCGAAGCTGGTGGCGACGAGGCCCGTATAGTCGAGGGCTGGCGCCCCCGCGACGATGCCGTCGAAATCCTTGGGGAAGCGCAACGCCTCCATGGCGGCCATGCGCCCGCCGGTGGAGCAGCCCGCGAAATAGGCCTTGCGCTGGGGCTCGCCGTAGAACGCCTTCACCAGGACCTTCGCGACCCGCGCGGTCTCGGTGACCGAGCGCGTGCCCCAATCGGCCTGGGCCACCGGGTTGTTCATCGCCCAGCGCCCGTCCACGACGCTCGTGCCCCAGTGGCCGCCATCCATCGTCGCGGCCGCGTAGCCGCGCCGCAGGCCGAAATTCGCCGCGTTGGTGAAGCCCGCCGCGTCGGAGTTGAGCAGTCCGCAGAAGCCGCCGCAGCCGACTTGGTAGAGCTTGCCGTTCCAGCCCCGCAGCGGCAGCCGCACCTCGATGCTGGTGGCCGGGCGCAGCGTCGCCAGCACCCGGCAATAGCCCGGGAGGTCGCCGGCGGCCGGCACCTCGGCGGCGGAGTGGAGGTTGACGGACTCGATCCTGAGGTCCGCGAGGCCCTTGCAGGGGCCGTCCGCCAGGGCGGGACCTGAGGCGAGGGCGAGCGCGACGGCGGCCAGCCAGGGCTTCGAGATCACGCGGCATCCTCCCGGTCTCATGCTTGAGCGTGAGCATAGGAAGGGAAGCCCGCCGAGTCGATGCGCTCCCTCGGGCGCGCGTGTCGCTCTCCTGCGCATCCACGAACGCCACCCTCAAAGGATTCGAAGCGCGATCCGACCGGGCGATGATTCTCGGTCATGAGGGCGTCTCGGCGCGGCACGGCTGTCCTGCCGCCGGGTTTGCGCTACACACCCTCACCAATGAAGGATGCCACGGGAGGAAGCATGGCCGGAGCAGGGATGGCCGGAGCGGGTCACGCGGGCGCGGCGCCCGAGGCGTTCGGGTCCTACGACTACATCGTGGTGGGGGCGGGCTCGGCGGGCTGCGTGCTCGCCAACCGCCTCTCGGCCGATCCGCGCCACAAGGTCCTGGTGCTGGAGGCGGGCGGGCGCGACAACTGGATCTGGTTCCACATCCCGGCCGGCTACCTGTTCGCCATCGGCAACAAGCGCGCGGACTGGCTCTTCACCACGCAACCCGAGGCGGGCCTCAACGGGCGGGCGCTCGCCTATCCGCGCGGCAAGGTCATCGGCGGCTCCTCGGCCATCAACGCCATGATCTACATGCGGGGTCAGGCCGCCGACTACGACGGCTGGCGGCAACTCGGCCTGGAGGGCTGGGGCTGGGACGACGTGCTGCCCTATTTCCTCAAGCACGAGGACCACATTGCGCCCCCGAACGAGTTCCACCGCTCGGGCGGCGAGTGGCGGGTCGAGCCGCCGCGCATCCGCTGGGCGATCCTCGACGCGATCCGCGACGCCGCGGAAGCCGCCGGCATCCGCAAGATCCCGGACTTCAACACCGGCGACAACGAGGGCTCGTCCTACTTCCAGGTCAACCAGCGCCGGGGCCGGCGCTGGAGCGCGGCGCGCGGCTTCCTCAAGCCGGCGCTGACGCGCCAGAACCTGCGGCTCGAGACCGGCGTCCACGTCGAGCGGGTGCTGATCGAGGAGGGCCGCGCGGCGGGCGTGGTATTCGAGCGCGGCGGCCGGCGCTACCTCGCGCGGGCGAACGGCGAGGTGCTGCTCTCGGCCGGCGCCGTCGCCTCGCCGAAGCTCCTCGAACTCTCGGGCATCGGCGACGGGGAGCGCCTGCGGGAACTGGGCCTCGCCGTGGCGCATCACGCGCCCGGGGTCGGCGAGAACCTGCAGGACCATCTGCAGATCCGTCCGGTCTACAAGGTGACCGGGGTGCCGACCCTCAACCTGACCTACGCCAACCTGCTCAAGCGCGGCTGGATGGGGATCGAGTACGCGCTGTTCCGCACCGGGCCGCTCACCATGGCGCCGAGCCAGGTCGGCGTCTTCGCCAAGTCCTCGCCGGACTACGCCACCGCCAACCTCGAATACCACTTCCAGCCCCTCTCGCTGGACAAGTGGGGGGAGGGCCTGCACCCGTTCGGGGCCTTCACGGCGAGCGTCTGCAACCTGCGCCCGTCGAGCCGCGGCAGCATCCACGCGGCGAGCCCCGACCCCGCCGCCCCGCCCGCCATCCGCCCCAACTACCTCGCGACCGAGGAGGACCGCCGGGTGGCGGTGGACGCCCTGAAGCTCACGCGCCGCATCGTCGCCCAGGCCCCGCTCGCCCGCTACCGGCCGGAAGAGTATCTGCCGGGACCCGGCATCGTCAGCGACGCGGACCTGCTCAAGGCGGCGGGCGACCTCGGCACCACCATCTTCCACCCGGTCGGCACCGCCCGCATGGGGCCGGACCACGAGGCCGGCGCGGTGCTCGATGCGCGGCTGCGCGTGCGCGGCGTGCGGGGCCTGCGCGTGGTCGACGCCTCGGCGATGCCGCGCATCACCTCGGGCAACACCAACTCGCCGACGATCATGCTGGCCGAGAAGGGGGCGGCGATGATCCTGGAGGATGCCCGCGCCGGCTGACGCGCCCTCAGCCCTCCCGCCGCGCGATCACCGCGACGGGTCCGCCGCCATCCGGCCCCTGGTGCTCGGCGCCGCCGGACACGAACAGGTCCGTCATCCCGGTGAGCCCGGCGAGCGCGCCCGCCACGAAGCCGCGGGCGTGGCGGGTGGAGCTGATGTCGGAATCGGTGAGCATGGTGTGGCGCCGGCCGCGGATCAGCCCGTCCGAGGAGGCTTCGGCCTTGGCGAGCACGGCGGCGAGCCGGGCGCGGCCGGCCTCGTCCACGAAGCCGCCCGGCCCGGCGAGCCCCAGCCGCGCGAGGCAGGCGGCGACGGGGGGCACGTCGATGGCGTCGGCCATCACCGCGTGGTCGATGACGAGCGGCCCGGTCCAGTCCGGGGACATGCCCATCACCACGATCTCGTGGTCGAGGAGTTCGACCCCCGCCGAGGCGCCGCAGCGCCGCGCGAACAGGCCGGAAGGGGCCTCCGCCACCGCGTCCGGGATGGCCTCCTCCCCCACCTCGCCCAGCGCCAGGGCGGCGCCGAGCGCCGAGGCGCCGCGCGACAGGCCCATCGACTTCAGCGTGTCGCGGGTGGCCGGCACCGCGCCGCGGGCGAGCGCCGCACCGATCCGCTCGGAGGTGAGGAGCGGGCACTTCACCTGCACGTAATGGACCTCGTCGGGCGCGAGACCGGCCTCCGTCATCGCGGCGCGCACGCCCGCCGCCACCATCCGCACCTGCGCGCGCCGCCCGAGATCCTCCGCCGCCAGCACCGGCGTGCGCGCCTGCCCCACCGCGAGCGCCGGGCCGGGGCCGGCGGCCTCGGCTACGCTGACCACGAGCCAATGCGGCGACAGCCCGCCCTCGGTGCCCCCCGACATCACCAGGGCGATCCGCGCGAGCGCCGCCTCGGAGAGGTGCGGTGCGAACAGGGCACGCAGCGCGTGCACGGCGAACGGGCGGGTGAAGTCGTTGACGCAGCCGTTGCCCTCGGTCTTGGCGAAGACCGCCACCACCGCCTCCGGCGCGAGGCGGCCCGCCTCCAGGGCCGCGGCGAGGGCCGAGACGTCGTCGGGCGCCGCCATCGGCAGGCGCAGGATCTCGGTGCGGCGGGGCATGGGCTGTCCTCCCGGGTGTGGCTGCGCCGCGGCGGGCAACCGGCGTGCCAGGATCGCCGGACCGGCTTGTCCCGCCAAGCCGCCGTACCGGCTCAGATCAAGCGTCGACGAGGCCGGGGGCCGCCCGGCGCGTCCGGACCCTGCACCGGGCCTGCGCGGCTTGCATGGCCGTCCGGCCCGAGCTTTGCTGGTGGGCCTGCCACCCTGACCCCACGGAGCCGGACCTTGCCCGAGACCCAGCCCTCCGCCGACGCGATCGGCGCCTACGTGGATGCCGCCGCGCCGCTGCTCGGCCTCACCGTCGATCCGGCGTGGCGCGACGGGGTCGTCGGGCATCTCGGCGCGATCCTGGCCGCCGCCGGGCGGGCGCTCTCCGAGCCGCTGCCGGACGAGCTCGAGGCCGCCCCGGTCTTCGAGGCCGCGCCGTGAGCCCGGCCCTCACCGCCGCCGAGATCGCGGCGGGCGTCGCCGCACGCACCCTCCGGGCCCGCGACGCCGTGGCGGCCGCCCTGGCGCGCATCGCCGCCCTCGATGCCCGGGTCGGCGCCTTCACGGACGTGACGGCGGAGCGGGCGCTGGCGCGGGCGGACGCCCTCGACGCGGCGCTCGACCGGGGCGAGCCGGCCGGCCCCCTCGCGGGCGTGCCCTTCGCGGTCAAGAACCTGTTCGACGTCGAGGGGCTGCCGACCCGCGCGGGCTCCAAGATCAACCGCGAGCGCCCCCCGGCCCGCCGCGACGCGATCCTGGTGCGCCGCCTGGAGGCGGCCGGCGCGGTCCTCGTCGGCGCCCTCAACATGGGCGAGTACGCCTACGACTTCACCGGCGAGAACATCCACGACGGGCCGAGCCGCAACCCGCACGACCTGCGCCACATGAGCGGCGGGTCCTCGGGCGGGTCGGGGGCGGCGCTCGCCGCCGGCTTCGTGCCGCTGACCCTCGGCTCGGACACCAACGGGTCGATCCGGGTGCCGAGCGCCTTCTGCGGCGTGTTCGGCCTCAAGCCCACCTATGGCCGCCTCTCGCGCGCCGGCAGCTTCCCGTTCGTCGGCAGCTTCGACCATCTCGGGCCGCTCGCCCGCAGCACCCGCGACCTCGCGCTCGCCTACGACGCGATGCAGGGACCCGACCCCGACGACCCGGTGGCGACGAAGCGCCCGGCCGAGCCCGTGGCGGCGGTGCTGGAGGCCGGCGCGGCGGGCCTGCGCATCGCGGTGGCCGGCGGCTACTTCGCGCGCGGCGGCGACCCGGAGGCGTTCGCGGCCGTGGCCCGCGCGGCGGCCGCCCTCGGCGTCACGGCCACGGTGGAGATCCCGGAGGCGGCCCGGGCGCGGGCGGCGGCCTACGTCATCTCGGCCGCCGAGGGCGCCGCCCTCCACCTCGAGCGCCTGCGGGCGCGGCCCGCCGACTTCGACCCGGCGGTGCGCGACCGGCTGATCGCGGGCGCGCTGATCCCCGCCGCCCTGGTCGAGCGGGCGCAGCGGTTCCGGCGCTGGTACGCGCGGGCTGTGGCCGAGGTCTTCGCCTCCGTCGACGTGATCCTCGCCCCCGCCACGCCCTGCCGGGCGCCGCGCGGCGGCGAGACCACGCTCGTCCTCGACGGGGTGGCGATGCCGCTGCGGCCCAACATCGGCGTGTTCACCCAGCCGATCTCCTTCATCGGCCTGCCGGTGGCGGCGGTGCCGGTCCGGCCGGACGAGGGCCTGCCGCTCGGCGTGCAGGTGATCGCCGCGCCCTGGCGGGAGGACCGGGCGCTGCGCGTGGCGCGGGCGCTGGAGGCGGCAGGCGTGGCCGCGGCCCCGGTAGCGCGGCTCGATTGAGGGAGGATGTGATGGAGACCGACGATCCCGCGGTGCGGGCCGAGGTCGAGGCGGCCTTCGCGGCCTACGAGGCGGCCCTGGTCGGCAACGACGTGCCGACCCTGGAGGCCCTGTTCTGGGACGATCCCCGCACCATCCGGTACGGCGGGGGCGAGAACCTCTACGGCATGGACGCGATCCGGGCCTTCCGGCGGGCGCGCTCGCCGGTCGGCCTCGCGCGCACCCTGTCGCACACGGTCATCACCACGCACGGGCGCGACATGGCCACCGCCATGACGCTCTTCCACCGCGAAGGCCAGCCGGGCCGCGTCGGGCGCCAGAGCCAGACCTGGCGCCGCTTCCCGGACGGCTGGAAGGTCGTGGCGGCCCATGTCAGCGTCATCCCGGAGCCGCCCGACGGCCCGTGACCGGGGGCGCCATGCCCGGACCGGAGGCCGGCGATGCGGCGCGGCCTCCGCTCCGGGCACCAGGCGATCAGCCCGCCTCCTCCGGCTCCGGGCCGCGGGTGACGTCGAGGGGCCCCTTCTGGACCGTGCGCTCCGGCGGCTTCAGGGCGACGGTGGCGCCGGTGCGGGCCGCCTCGTAGATCGCCTCCATCAGGATCTGGTCCTGCAGCCCCTCCTCGCCCGGCGTGCGGGGCGTGCGGTTCTCCAGGATGCAGGAGGCCATGTGATCGATCTCGAGGGCGAACTGGTCGTGCGCCGCCAGGGCGCGCTCCTCGCGCGCCTCCGCGCGGCCCTCGCGATGGTGCAGGATCAGCCGCTGGCCCTCGTACGCGAAGGCGTTCTGGAGGTCGATTCCGCCGCCCTCCGCCTGCACCTTGAGGGAGCGGGTCTCGTGGGTGCCGTAGCTCGTGGCGCATTGCGCGATCAGGCCGGAGGGGAAGCGCAGCGTGAAGGCCACGGTCTCCTCCACCTCGCGGTAGAGCGGATCGTCCGCCGACTGGATCTGCGCCTGGACCGAGACCGGCTCCTCGCCGGTGAGCGCCCGCACGCCGTTGAGGCAGTAGAGGCCGATATCCGGCAGCGCGCCGCCGCCCGCCAGCGCCTGACGCATCCGCCACTGCTCGGGCAGGCTCATGGTCTGGGTGTTGACGGCCTCGACCAGCTTGGCGCGCCCGTACCGTCCCGAGCGGACGAGCTTCACCACCTCGCGGTTGTAGGGCTCGTACTGGCAGCGATAGGCGATCATCAGCTTCACGCCGGCCGTGGCGCAGGCGTCGATCATCGCGCGGGCTTCGGCGGCCGAATTCGCCATCGGCTTCTCGCACAGCACGTGCTTGCCGGCGCCCGCCGCCGCGAGCACGTGGTCGCGGTGCAGCCCGTTCGGCGTGACGATGTAGACCGCCTGCACGTCGGGGTTCTTCGCCAGCGCATCCCAGCCGTCGTAGCCGTACACCGCCTCCGGCCGCACGCCGTACTGGGCCGCCACGAGCCGCGCCTTGTCGGGCGTGCCCGACATCAGGGCCGCGAGCCGCGCCTTGCGGGTCTGACCGAAGGCCGGGAGGAGCTCTTCCAGGGAGAGGCGCCCGAGGCCCACCACCGCGAAGCCGACGCGCTTGTCCGGCGGCAGGGGAGCCGGAGGCGGGGCCGACGGGCGGTCGGAGGGGCCGCGCCAGTTGGGAAAGGTCACCCGCCCGTTCTCGACCCGGCCGGTGTCGACCTGCGCGCCGGACGATCCGGACGGGCCTGCGGCCTCGGCCGTTCCCATCGCCGCCAGGGTGGCGCCGCCTGCGAGCATCAGGGTCCTGCGTGAGAGAAGGGTCAGGTCGTCCGGCATGCGCCTCGCCCGGTGTCGTGAAGGGAGATCGCTTCCGAACGTGCCCCGGCAACCGGGGTTCCGCCGCGGCGGGCGCGCAAGGGGCGCGCAAGGGGGGCGCAAGGGCGCGCGGCGGGTCCCGGGACCCGCCGCGCCGAGTCTCACTCGCCGGCCATCATCTCGGGCGAGTAGTGACCGCACCAATCCGAGGCGGACACCACCGGCCACAGGCCGTGACCCTGGGGCTCCGGCTGGCTCACCGGCGGGTTGAACCGGCAAAGCCCCTCGTCGCCCTGCGGGCTGCCGGCGTTGAGCTTGTGGGTGTCGTAGTAGCGGCAGGTGCGGCAGGCCGCCCCGGTGTCCTGGCTCGCCATCGAGTCCTCCGTCCGAGTTCGGGCGGGACGCGAACGCCCGCGCGGGTGAGAGATTGGAATTCTTCCAAGCAACACCACAACGGCCGGGCCGGGAGCATGTTCCGCCCGGGCAGGGGCCGGTCCAGGCGTCTTGCCGCATTGAACAAAACAGGAACATTTGCCATCCTGCCGGGCATGGACGATCGATTGGCGAAGAAGCTCACCATCCTGGCCGATGCCGCGAAGTACGACGCCTCCTGCGCCTCCTCCGGGGGGCCGCGGCGCAAGGCGCCGCCGGGCGGGCTCGGCTCGACCACGGGCGCGGGCATCTGCCACGCCTACACGCCGGACGGGCGTTGCGTGTCGCTGCTCAAGATCCTGCTCACCAACTACTGCCTGTTCGACTGCGCCTATTGCGTGAACCGGCGCTCGTCGAACGTCAGGCGGGCGACGTTCAGCGTGGAGGAGGTCATCACCCTCACAGTGGAGTTCTACAAGCGCAACACCATCGAGGGGCTGTTTCTCTCCTCCGGCATCATCCGCTCGCCCGACCACACGATGGAGCAGATGATCCGGGTGGCGAAGGGCCTGCGCCGGCAGCACGGCTTTCGCGGCTACATCCACCTGAAGACGATCCCCGAGGCGAGCCCCTGGCTGATCGAGCAGGCGGGCCTGTTCGCCGACCGGCTGTCGATCAACCTCGAACTGCCCACCGAGGCGAGCCTGGAGCGGCTGGCGCCGGAGAAGGACGGTGCGGCGATTCAGGCGGCGATGGGGCAGATGCGCGAGCGCATCGCGCAGGCGAAGGACGAGCGCCGCCGCTTCGCGCCCGCGGGCCAGTCGACGCAGGTGATCGTGGGGGCGGATGCGAGCACGGACGTGTCGCTGATCCGCACCAGCGCCAGCCTCTACCACACCCACGCGCTCAAGCGGATCTACTACTCCGCCTTCAGCCCGATCCCGGATGCCGCCGCGATCCTGCCCGCGAAGCCGCCGCCGCTGCAGCGCGAGCACCGGCTCTACCAAGCCGACTGGCTGCTGCGGTACTACGAGTTCTCCGCCGACGACGTGGCCGAGGCGGCCGAGGCCGGCATGCTCGCCCTCGACGTCGACCCGAAGCTCGCCTGGGCGCTCAAGCACCGCGGGCGCTTCCCCGTCGACGTGAACCGGGCCGACCGGGAGATGCTGCTGCGGGTGCCGGGGCTGGGCGTGCGGGCGGTGGACCGGATCGTGGCGGCGCGCCGCCACACCCGGCTGGGACTCGCCGATCTCTCCCGCCTCACCTCTGGGCTGAAGCGGGCGCGGCCGTTCCTGGTCGCCGCCGACCACGCGCCCACCCGGCTCACCGACCGCCTCGACCTGCGCGCGCGCCTCGCCGAACCGCCGCGGCTCGGCGAGGCGCCGCGGCCCATCGAGCCGCCGCGGCAGCTCGCCCTGTTCGGCTGAGCGGATGCGGCGCGCCGTGCATCTCGCCCCGGGGGCGGATCTCGCGGGCTTCCGCGCCGCTGCGCGGCGGCTCGCCGCGGACGACATTCCGCCCGAGGCGGTGACGTGGACGCAAGGGGACGCGCCCGCCCTGTTCGCGGACCGGGAGGACGCGGCCGGCGCCGCCCCGCTCCCCCTGCCGCGTCCGGTGGCGGAGCTGATCGCGGGCGTGGTGCAGCACCGCGATCCCGAGCGCTTCGCCCTGCTCTACGGCCTGATCTGGCGGGTGCTGCGGGGCGAGCGGCACCTCCTGGAGGTCGCGAGCGACCCGCTCGTCCATCGCCTGGCGCGGATGCGCAAGGCGGTGGCGCGCGACCTGCACAAGATGCACGCCTTCCTGCGCTTCCGCCGGGCCGGCGCGGCCGGAGCCCGCGAGCGCTTCGTCGCGTGGTTCGAGCCCGACCACCACATCCTGGCCGCTGCCGCGCCCTTCTTCGTCGAGCGCTTCCCCTCCTTCGACTGGGCGATCCTGACGCCCGACGGCTCGGCCCACTGGGACGGGAGCCGGCTCGATTTCGGGCCGCCCGGGCGGCGCGAGGACGCGCCCGCCTCCGACCCGTTCGAGGCCGGCTGGTGCGCCTACTACGCCAGCACCTTCAACCCGGCCCGCACCAACCCGGCCGCGATGCGCGCCGAGATGCCGAAGAAGTACTGGCGCAACCTGCCGGAGGCGGCGGCGATCCCCCTCCTGGTGCGGGGCGCGAGCGCGCGCGTGGCGGAGATGATCGAGCGGGAGGCCCAGGCGCCGCTCAAGCGGGTGCCGGCCCGGGCGCTCGCCGCCATGAGCGCGCAGGAGCCCGCGAGCCTTTCCGACCTCAACGCCCTGATCCGGCGCTCCGAGCCGCTGGTGCCGGGGGCGACGCAGGCTGTGCCGGGCGAGGGACCGATCGGCGCCCCGATCGCCTTCGTGGGCGAGCAGCCGGGCGACCAGGAGGACCGGCAGGGGCGCCCCTTCGTGGGGCCCGCGGGCCAGCTTCTCTCGCGCGCCCTGGCGGAGGCCGGGCTCGACCGCGCACAGGCCTACCTGACGAATGCGGTCAAGCACTTCAAGTTCGAGGAGCGGGGCAAGCGGCGCATCCACCAGAAGCCCAGCGCGGGCGAGGTGGCGCATTACCGCTGGTGGCTCGACCGCGAACTCGGCTTCGTCGGGCCCCGGCTCGTGGTGGCGCTCGGCGCCACCGCGGTGCTGGCGCTCACGGGCCGCAGCGTGCCGATCACCCGCGCGCGCGGTCCGGCCCGGTTCGACGGGAAGCCGTACCAAGGCTTCATCACCGTCCACCCCTCCTACCTGCTGCGCCTGCCGGAGGCGGCCCAGACGGACGCCTACGGGCAGTTCGTGGACGACCTGCGCCGCGTGCGGGCGCTGGCGGAGGAGGTGCGGGGGTGAGGCTCAGGACGGGCGGACGAGCGTCTTCGACGTGACGCGGGCCGTGTCCGGCATCCGTCTCCCGCACGGGGAAGGGGAGGCCGCGTCCGACCATGCGATCAGGGGCGCGTGCCTCCGCGTCCGCGATGCCGCACGGGCTTTCCGCGGGGCCGTGTCCTGCCCTATCTGCTGGCGCCGGTGACGGGCCGCAGAGCCCGCAGCCGCAACAACCCCGGAGGATCCCCCATGCCGTCCCGCCTCGCGCCGGCCCTCGCCGGCCTCGTCCTGCTCGCGTCCGGCGCCCTGGCCCAGCCGATCCGCAACGCCCCGCCGCCGCGGGCCCTCGAGACCGCCGCCTACATCTTCGCCGCCGCCAACGTCTGCGGCTACCGGATCGGGGTGTCGTCCTTCGAGGCGCTGCTCGGGCGCTACAACGTGACGATCGAGGACGTGCGCCCGCCGCGCGGCCCCTTCGGCGTGCGGGTCCAGACGATGTTCACGCTGATGTCGAACCAGATGATGGCGAACCGCGACGAATCCTGCCGGATCGTGGCGGGCGAGTACGGACCGGAGGGCAGCGTCGAGAAGGGCATCCTGCTGCCGGCCGCCGTCGAGGCCCCCGGGCCGGCGCCGCAGGGCGCGCCGGGTGCCGCACCGAAGATCGTGCAGTAGAGGATCACTCCCCGCCGAGGAGCCGGGTCAGGGCGGGCGAGAGCCCGGCGCTGCGGCTCGGCGGGGGCGGCGGGCCGGCCGGGGCCGCGAGCGCGGCCAGCACCATCCGGGCGCCCGCCTCCACGGAGCAGATCACCGGCACCGGCACGTCGGGCTGGATGCGGGCCGCGAGCCCGGCGAGTGCGGCTCCGCCGAGCACCACCACGTCGGCGCCGTCCTCCTGCGCGCAGGTGCGGCAGGCGGCGGCGAGCCGGCTCAGGGCCGCGTCGGGATCGCGGGCGATCTCGCCCCCGGTCGGCGCGATGGTGCGGATGCCGGCGAGCCGCCCCGCCAGCCCCTGCGCGGCGGCGAATTCCTCCAGCATCGGCTTCCAGAGCGCGCCGCCCGTGACCACGCCGACCCGGCGTCCGCGCAGGCAGGCGAGGTGGAGCGCCCCCTCGGCCATGCCGACCACCGGAACGGGGGAGACCTCCTTGAGGGCGAGGAGACCGGGATCGCCGAAACAGGCGAGGTAGACCGCGTCGCAGCCCGCGACGTGCTCGGCCAGGGCGTCGAGCGCCGCATGGGCCGCAATGGCGCTGGCGGCGCGGCTGGCGATGTAGGCGGCGCCGAAGCGGCCGGTGACCGCCACCACCTCGGCCGGGAGGAGCCGGCGCACATGCGCGGCGGCCTGCTCGGTCACCGCCGCGGTGGTGTTGGGGTTGATGAGCAGGATGCGCATGCTCCCTCCCCCGGGGCGGGGCCGCTGCCGCTCGGCCGCTACTTCTCGACGAAGGCCTTCTCGATCACGTAGTGACCGGCCTCGCCGTGGTTGCCCTCGACGTAGCCGAGGCCCGAGAGCAGGTCGCGCGTGTCGCGGATCATGTCGGGGCTGCCGCAGAGCATGAAGCGGTCGGTCTCGATCGCCATCGGCGGCAGGCCGATATCCTCGAACAGCTTGCCGGAGGTCATCAGGTCGGTGATGCGGCCGCGGTTGCGGAACGGCTCGCGGGTCACGGTCGGGTAGTAGACCAGCTGGTCGCGGACCATCTCGCCGATCAGCTCGTGGTTCGGCAGGTCCTGCGTGATCGTCTCGCCGTAGGCGAGTTCCGAGATCTGGCGGCAGCCGTGGACGAGGACGACCTTCTCGAAGCGCTCGTAGGTCTCCGGGTCCTTGATGATGGCCAGGAAGGGCGCGAGCCCGGTGCCGGTGCCGAGCAGGTAGAGGTGGCGGCCCGGCATCAGGTTGTCGAGGACGAGGGTCCCGGTCGCCTTGCGGCTGACGATGATCGGGTCGCCGACCTTGAGGTGCTGCAGCTTGGAGGTGAGCGGGCCGTTCGGCACCTTGATGGAGAAGAACTCCAGTTCGTCCTCGTAGTTGGCCGAGACCACGCTGTAGGCGCGCAGCAGCGGCTTGCCGTCCGTCTTCAGCCCGATCATCGTGAACTCGCCGTTGCGGAAGCGGAACGACGGATCGCGGGTCGTGCGGAAGCTGAAGAGCGTGTCGGTCCAATGGTGGACGGAGAGCACACGCTCCTCGTTGAAGTTGCTCATCGGGCGGGTTCCTGCCTCAGCGGAGTCCTGGATGATGACGATTCCGAGCGGTCATCTCGCACCTGCGGCATCGTCGTCAAGGTGGGGCGGCACCGACCCGCCCCGAGCCTGCCGCATGGCCGATCCGGGAAGTGCGCGGCCTCACGCCGGCGCCGGAGGCGGTGACGCGCGGGCCGCGAGCGCCACCCAGGCCTCGCCCTCCAGCACCACCCGGTCCCCGACCGCGCATTCGCAGAACAGCCGGGCGCGGCGGCGGGCGCGGACGAGTTCCACCACCTCGACGCGGGCCACCAGCGCGTCGCCGGGCGCCACCGGACCGAGGAACTGCAGGTTCTGCGACAGATAGACCGCGCCCGGCCCCGGCAGCCGCGTGCCCAGCAGCGTGGCGACGAGGCTCGCGGCCACGAGTCCGTGGGCCACGCTCGGCCCGAAACCCTCCGCGACCGGGCCGGCCGCCGCGCTCATGGCGCCCATCGCGCCGCTGCCGATGGCGGTGCCGCCGATGGCGGTGCCGCCGATGGCGGCCACGAGGCCGGCGACGTCGCGGTCCACCACGCGCGTCAGGCACGCATCCTGCCCGACCGCAAGATCCTCGAAGGCGAGGGCGGCCGCGGCGGGGATGCCATCCGTCGATCCCGGCATGGGCGGCGCTCCCTCTCTGACCTGCGGTCGAGACGGAAAGGTAGTGCGCGCCCTCCGCCCGCAGCCATTCGACTTTCGATGCGGGGCGCCTCTGCGCCGGACGTAGGGGAGGCGGCGCGCGCCTTCGCGATTAACGGCTTTGCAACGGGGCGCGTCTAACACTTGCGATCAGAAGCACCGACCGGTGTTTCCACTCATCATCTCTGCGGGCCATGGCGCGCGCCGAATGCGTCGCGCCCGCGAACGGAGCCGGAAAGATGGCCCTTGACCTCGGCATGCCGATCCTCGTGGTGGACGACTACCAGACGATGGTCCGCATCATCCGCAACCTCCTCAAGCAGCTCGGCTTCGAGGATGTCGACGACGCCTCCGACGGCACCGGTGCCCTCGCGAAGCTGAAGCAGAAGAAGTACGGCCTCGTGATCTCCGACTGGAACATGGAGCCGATGACGGGCTACGAGCTGCTGCGCCACGTGCGGGCGGACGATGCGCTGCGCACCACGCCGTTCATCATGGTGACGGCCGAGTCGAAGACCGAGAACGTGATCGCCGCCAAGAAGGCCGGCGTGAACAACTACACCGTCAAGCCCTTCAACGCCCAGACCCTGAAGACCAAGATCGAAGCGGTCTGCGGCGCCTGAGGATGCCCCGCCCCGGCGGTTCGCGGCCCGGTCCTCCGGGATCGGCCGCGCCGCGACCGGGTCCGGACGCTGCCCTTCTGCCCCGTCACCCCTCAGCGCGGCTGTTCCAGATGTTCACGCGACAGAGAGCCGGCGTGAGCCCGGCTGCGGCCGCCGCCGCACCCGCCCCCCGCGGCGGAGCCTCCACGGCGAGCCTGGTCAGCGACCTCGTGGAGATCGCCGAGTACATCAAGCGCCTCAAGGCGGCGATCGCCCACCTGCGGGCGAACGAGCTGCGCAACGACCGCCTGCCGATGGCGCATGACGAGCTCGGCAGCGTCGTCACCGCCACCGCGAGCGCCACCAACCGGATCATGGAGGTCGCCGAGGGCATCCTGGCGATCGAGGACGACACGCTGGCGGGCTACCGCGCGAAGGTCGAGGCGGAGGTCTTCCAGATCTTCGAGGCCTGCGCCTTCCAGGACATCACCGGCCAGCGCATCGCCAAGGTGGTGGACGCCCTGGGGCAGGTCGAGACCCGGCTGTCGCACTTCGCCACCGTGGTGAACGTGCGCGACGGCGAGATGGACCAGGAGGAGGCCCGCACGCGGGCGCGGCGCGAGACGCTCCTGCTGAACGGCCCCCAGCTCAAGGGGCCGGAAACCCCGCAGGACGCCATCGACGCCCTGTTCTCCTGATCACCAGCGCAGCACCTCGACCACCGCGTCCGGGTGCACGGGCTGGGCCTCCAGCCAGTGCGCGATCTCGCCGAGCGGCTCGCCGGCGTGGCAGCCCAGCTCCTCGGCGTGGATGCCCCGCGCCACCAGCACTGAGGCGACGCCGAAGCCGTGCGCCCCCGCGACGTCGGTGCGGATCGCGTCGCCGATGGCGAGCACCCGGTCGGGTGCGGCGGGGGACAGCCCGTCGAGCGCCGCCGCGGCCTCGACCGCCGCCTCGTAGACCGGCCGGTGCGGCTTGCCCGCGTAGATCACCGTGCCGCCCATCGCCTCGTAGAGGCTGGCGATCGCCCCCGCGCAGGGGATCAGCCGCGCCCCGCGCTCCACCACGAGATCGGGATTGGCGCAGATCATCGGCAGGCCGCGCTCGCGCAGCGGCGCGAGCCGCGACCGGTAATCCTCCGCCGTCTCCACCTCGTCGTCGAACAGGCCCGTGCAGACGATCTGCGCGGCCTCCTCGGGCGGCACGCGGCGCGCGGGCAATCCCTCGAAGATCGGCAGGTCGCGCTCGGGGCCGAGATGGTAGAGCGGCGCATCCGCCTTGGCGGCGATGAGCGCGCGGGTGAGGTCGCCCGAGGTCACGATGGCGTCGTAGGCCGAGCGCGGCAGGCCGAACCCGTCGAGCTGGACCTGCACCGAGGCGCCGGGGCGCGGCGCGTTCGAGACCAGCACCACCCGGCGCGGGCGCTCGCCCGGCAGGGCACGGAAGCGCGTGAGGGCGTCGCCCGCCGCGGCGTGGGCGCGCTCGCCGTCGTGCAGCACGCCCCAGACGTCGCACAGGATGACGTCGAAGCGGGACGCCATCTCGGCGATCCCGCCGAGAACCGGCACCTCGCCCGGCTTCGGCTTCACCCGCGTCTGTGCCATGCCTCGCATCCCTTCGTTGCTGCGCCGCAACATGCCCGGCCGAACCTCGAGTTAGGGGCCGGGCGGGCGAAACGCAACGGGCGGACGATGCTTCTCCTCTGGGCCGGCGCGTGGTTCCGATCCGACGCCGGCCCCCGCCCGCGCGGTCCATAACGGGTGGAACGCGAACCTCTCCGGGCTATTCTGAAGGACCCTGGGGAGATCTGCGGTATGGCGAAGCTCGTCTTCGGAATGAACCAATCGCTGGACGGCTACGTCGACCATATGGCGTTCGGGCCGAGCCCCAGGCTCTTCCGCCACTTCATCGAGGAGGCCCGGGGGCAGGCGGGCAGCGTGTACGGCCGCCGCATGTACGAGATCATGCGTTACTGGGACGACGATCATCCTGAATGGGGTGCGGAGGAATGCGCCTTCGCGGCGGCGTGGCGAAACCAACCGAAATGGGTCGTCTCGCGTTCATTGCGATCGGTCGGCCCGAACGCCGGATTCATCGATGGTAATCTTGAGGGCGCCATCCGCGCACTGAAGACTGAGCGCGCCGGAGAGATCGAGATCGCCGGCCCGACCTTGGCCCGAAGCCTGACCGAGCTTGGCCTCATCGACGAGTACCGCATTTACCTCCACCCCGTCGTGCTGGGTCGCGGCACACCCTATTTCGCCGGGCCTCGCCCGCCGCTCCGCCTCATGGCTCACGACCGCATCGACGAGGACGTGATCAGGCTGACCTACGTTCCTGCGTGATGCTGCGGCACGCGCTCGGAGCCGAAGCGATGAGGCAAGATCCGTTCGGGATGGGTCTCTGCCCTTCGCGGAGATGGGTCTACAGGGCAGGGATGCGCCACCTGCGGGCCTTCCGCCGCCAGCAACCGACCTGTACCGCTTCGCGTCAGCGCCAGGACGACATCGATCGTGACGCGCGATTCAGGGCTCAGGACCATCTGAACGGGTCAGAAGCGCGCGGTGAGGAACAGCCTCACGTTGCGGCCCGGCAGCAGGATCTCGTCCTTCTTGAACGAGGCCGAGTTGCGGATCTCGTCGTCCAGCAGGTTGCGCCCCTGCAGGCCGAACGTGATCTCGCTCGCGCCATAAACCGCCGGATCGACGAGCTTCGTGTAGCTGATCTCGGCGCGCAGGTCCGTCCAGCCGGGCGTGATCGTCTCAAGGGGCGCTGTCTCGGTTTGCGCAAAGGCATGCAGGACGTTCACCCGCGCGAACCAGCCATCCGCCCGCAGGAACAGGCCACCGCCGACACGGTGAGGAGGGATCCTCGGGACGTAGCTGCCGTCGTCGAACTGCGCGCGCACGAAATCGTACTGCGCATCCAGGCCGATGAAGCCGTTGCCGATCGGGATCAGATCAAGCTGCGCCGCGATCTCCGCACCGTAGAACGTGGCGTTCCGTTGGGTGTAGACGATCTGGCGAAGCTCGTCCTCGCTCCCACAGGTGCTGAACGTGTCGCCGCAGAAGATGCCGGTCTCGCGCTTGTAGATGAAGCCGGTGTAGCGGGTGTAGTAGCCGGTGGCATCGAACCGGAACGGCCCCACGGCCCGGCGGAGGCTCGCCTCGACCGTACGGGCACGCTCCAGTTTCAGGTTCGGATCGCCGATCTCGAACGTCGCCGTGGCCTCATGGGGACCGCGGGAGAACAGCTCCAGCGCGAAGGGTGCCCGCTCGACGTACTGCCCGTTCAGGCTCGCGACGAAGTCGTACGGCAGATCCTGGAGCGCGCCGACGCTGACGCTCTTCGGAGTGAACTCGCGACGCCGGGAATATTCCAGTGGATCTTCCGCTCCGGGCAGGAAGTCGCCCGGAAACTGCGTCGCCGTGCCGGCCACGCGCGCGCTCTCCAGCCGTCCGGCGGCCTGGAGCCGCAGGCCGTTGCCCACGGCCAGTTCCTCGAACAGGTAGACGGCCCGGCTCTGCGTGTTGCTCGGGGCGATCAGGCCCTCGCCCTCGCCGGTTGCACTGAGCGCGCGCGCGTCCGCCTGGAAGCCGAGAGCGCCCGTGAGGGTGCCGAGCGTCGTGAAGACGGGAACGTGCTGCAACTCGACCCGTCCCTCGACCTGCCTGTTCCGGAAGGTCGAGCCGATGCTGGCCAGGCCCTGCTCGTCGTTGCCGATCTCGTTGTGCCGGTAGGTCGAGCCGCCGAGCCAGAACCGGACGACCTCGACGGGTCCTTCGAGCGGCCGGAACTCGCCGCGCGCCTGCAGCCTGTCCTGGGTCGGATCCAGCCGCACGCGCCGCTCGGCCGACTCGCCGCCCGGGACTTGGTAGAGCGCGTCGTAGTGGCTGAACGCGAGGCCGACGAAGCCACGGTCGCCGATGATCGACATGCCCACCGCACCGCCCTGTGACTCGTTGGCGGAGTTGGCCTGAATGCCCAAGGGAGTGTTGTAGCTGTCGGCCGCCGTCCTGAAGCCGTCGGCATGGAAGGCGACGTTGCCGGCGCCGGCATCGACCGAGGCTGCGCCGAAGCGGCCGTTGTCGACCGAGGAGTAGCCCGTGGTGACCTGGCCGCCATAGCCGCTGACCGGGATGAAGGTCGGGATCCGGTTGTTCTCGGCCGAGACCACGCCACCGATGGCCTGGGAGCCGTAGCGCAGCGCAGCCGGCCCGCGGATCACCTCAACCCGATCGTAGACGAGGGGGTTGATGGGGACGGCGTGGTCCTCGCTGAGATCCGAGACGTCCTGCACGCCGACGCCGTTCTCCTGGATGCGCACGCGCGCGTTGTCCAGGCCGCGGATGATCGGGCGCGATGCGGCACCCGGAGCGAAGGTCGAGGCCGAGAGACCCGGCTTGTCGAACAGCAGGTCGCCCAGCTGGCGTGGCTGCTCGCGGACGATCTCGCCGCGGTCGATCACGGTGACAGGGGAGAAGGTGCTGGTGACGACCGGCAGCACGCCGTAGGCGGTGCCGGAGCCCGGGGCGGCCGCCGGGCGAGCCGGCTGGATCGGGCTCGGGGAGGAGACGGTGATCTCGTCGAGCCTGATATCCTGAGCCTTCACCGCAGCCGGGGCGAGGAGGACCGGAGGCAGCGCGGTGCTGAGCGCCAGCATGCCCAAGCGGGTGGGGTACGGCATCGGGATCCCACAGGAACGTTATAATGTTGCATACCGTGCATGCCGGGAGCGCGGTGGCAAGCGGCTGAACCGCCCATGGTTGTGAAGCTTGGGCGCTGTAACGCTGTTACAACAGGCGCGCCGCGGACCATGCGTAGTGGCGTGCCGATCAAGCCGACGAGGCTGGCGCGGCGAATGTCACGCCCAAGGTCGTCGCGATGTGCGGTCCCGGGCCGCTACCGGCGCGAGCCCGACGTACACTCGCCTTCCAGCTCGATCGCGGGTTTGCGCGCCGCGAAGTCGACCGGGGCTGCGGCGTTGTCCAACGCGCGATCGAGGCCCTCGCAGACGACCTCGTCGATTAGGCTGCAGCCTTGGCAGATCGGCGGGACGACGGTTTCGCTGGCCGGTCCCTGCTCGCACGCCACGTAGGCGCTCCTCCCCGGGACGCCCTCTCGGTCACCGAGGTCGCCTGCGCGCTCGACGCGCTCGACGACGAGGCCATCCGGGCGACCTGCGAGGGGGAGGGGCTGCGGCGCGGACGCCGAGGTCCGGTCATCGGGAAACGGCGGTGGCCTCACGACGCATCCTGGTGGTGCATGTGCCGGACGGCGGCGATCCTTCTTCGCCAAGGCGCGGTCACCTGAAGGGCAAGCCGTGAGACGACGACGTGACGGCGGGTGTCAGGGCATCCGGAGTCCGGAAGTCCCTTGCCACCGGACGGTCCTGACACGAACGGCAAAGGACTGCTCGGGGGCAGGCGAGCGCGGCGTAGAGGTCGGGATGGGGCGGGAGCGGACCCTCGCGACGCTGACGACATGGCGGACCCGGATCACCAGCCGGACAGGATCGCCATGCGGTCCACGTCGACCAGGCCCCGGTCGGTGATCTTGAGGTGCGGGATCACCGGCAGCGGCAGGAACGCGACCTGCAGGAAGGGCTCCGGCAGGGTGCAGCCGAGGGCGCGCGCCGCCTCGCGCAGCGGGTGGAGCGCGTCGCGCACCGCCTCGAACGGCAGGTCGCTCATCAGCCCGGCGATGGGCAGCGCCAGCTCCGCCAGAATCCGGCCGTCCGCCGCCACCACGAACCCGCCCTGGAGGGCGATGAGCCGGTTGACCGCGAGCGCCATGTCGGTGTCGTCCGCCCCCACGATGCAGAGGTTGTGGCTGTCGTGGCCCACCGAGGAGGCGATGGCGCCGCGCGTCAGGCCGAAGCCCTGGACGAAGCCGCGGCCGATCCCCGGCGCGCCGTGGCGGGCCACCACCGCGACCTTGACCACGTCCTGCGCGAGGTCGCAGTCCGATCGACCGTCCCGGGCCGGCAGGACGAGGCGGCGGTGCTCGGTGATGATCCGCCCCGGCACGACGCCGATCACCGGGGTCTCGGCGCCCGTGCCGGCCGGCACGGCGAAATCTGCGGCCGTGACGGGCGCGGCCTTGACGCTGCCGCGCCCTGGCGCCGGGGTGCGGGGCCTCTCGGCGAACAGCGCGTCCTCGACCGGGCGCCCGCCCGCGATCACCCGGGCCACCGCGCAGGCGGCGAGGTCGTCGAGGAGCACGATGTCGGCCCGGCGCCCGGGGGCGATCATGCCGCGGTCGGTGAGGCCGAAGGCCGAGGCCGCCGAGAGCGAGGCGGCGCGGTAGGCCGCGAGCGGCGGCACGCCGAGGCGGATCGCCGTGCGGATGAGGTGGTCGAGGTGGCCCTCCTCGGCGATGTCGAGCGGGTTGCGGTCGTCGGTGCAGAAGGCGAGGAAGGGCGAGGTCGCCAGCGTCAGGAGCGGGGCGAGGGCGTGCAGGTCCTTCGAGACCGAGCCCTCGCGGATCAGCACCGTCATGCCCTTGCGGATCTTCTCCAGGGCCTCGGCGGCGGAGGTCGCCTCGTGGTCGGTGCGGATGCCCGCCGCCGCGTAGGCGTTGAGGCCCGCGCCCGACAGAAGCGGGGCGTGGCCGTCGACGTGGCGGCCCGCGAAGGCGGCGAGCTTGGCGAGGCAGCCCGGATCGGCCTGGACGACGCCCGGGAAGTTCATGAACTCGGCCAGCCCCAGGGAGCGGGGGTGGTCGCGGTAGGCCAGGAGGTCGGCCGCCTCGATGCGGGCGCCCGCGGTCTCCAGGTCGGTCGCCGGGACGCAGGAGGAGAGCTGCACCCGGATGTCCATGACCGTCTCGGCCGCGCAGGCGAGCGCGTAGTCGAAGGCTGCGGGTCCGAGCACGTTGGCGAGTTCGTGCGGGTCCCAGATCGCGGTCGTCACCCCGTGCGGCAGCACGCAGCGGTCGAACTCGTGCGGCGTGATGAGCGAGGATTCGATGTGCAGGTGGGTGTCGATGAAGCCCGGCACCGCCACGCGCCCCTCGGCCTCGATCACCCGCGCGCCCGCATAGGTGCCGTAGGTGCCCACGATGGTGTCGCCGCAGACCGCGATGTCGGTGGGCACGAGGTCGCCCGTGACGAGGTCGAGGAGCCGCGCCCCGCGGATCACCAGATCGGCCGGCGCGCGCCCGGCCCCTTGCGCGATCCGGCGGGCGATCTCGTCGGCGACGGGCGATGCGGGCATCCGGGACTCGGGCATGGGCGGGGCTCCTCGGCCGTTCGCGCCAGCTTGGCAGAGCGGCGGGAGCGGGGCCAGCCGGCGAAACGTGCCGCGGGCCGGCGGAATTCCGCGCGCCGCCTCACGCCTGCCGTTGTCTTGACTTTCAGGTGGCCGCAGGCCCCGCCACGCGCGGCGGGCGCCATGCGAGAGAGAGCATGTCCTGGGCCGTCACCTTCTCCTGGGTCGAGATCATCGGGTATCTGGGCACGGCGCTCACCATCACGGCGACGGCGATGAGCACGATGATCCCGCTGCGCATCGTGGCGCTGCTCGCCAGCATCGCGTCGATCAGCTACGGCATCCTGATCGGCAGCATGCCGGTGGTGCTCACCGAGGCGATCCAGATCCCGCTCAACGCGCTGCGCCTCTACCAGATGGTGCGGCTCGTGCGGGACGTGGAGAAGGCGGCCTCGGGCGACCTCTCGCTCGACTGGCTCAAGCCCTTCGGCACGTCGCGGCGCTTCACCGCCGGCGAGGTGCTGTTTCGCCAGGGCGATCCGGCCAACGAGATGTTCTACGTCGAGAGCGGGCGCTTCCGCATCGAGGAGCGCGGCATCGACATCAAGCCGGGCGACATCGTGGGCGAACTCGGGATGCTCTCGCCGGGGAACGTGCGCACCGCCTCCCTGGTCTGCGCGGAGGCCGGCGTCGCGCTCTGCGTGCCCTATGCCGAGGTCAAGCAGCTCTACTACCAGAACCCGGAATTCGGTTTCTACTTCCTGAAGCTGACGAGCGAACGCCTGTTCCAGAGCGCCGCCCACGCGCCCCGCGGCCAAGCCCCGCTGCCGGCCGGCACCGAGGTGGCGTGAGGAGGCGCGCGGGCCTGCTAGATCCTTGATTCTGCCGCATTTTCCGCGACGAACGGTCTCCCCTTCGTCGACCGATGCTCTAGATCACGCCGCGACGAGGTGGCGATGACGTCCGACTTCTCCCTGGATCCGCGGCTCTCCGGCGACACGATCGCGGTGGGCGACCTGCCGCTCTGCGCGGTGCTGCTGCTCGACGATTCCCGCTTTCCCTGGCTGGTGCTGGTGCCGCGCCGGCCCGCCCTGCGCGAGCTCACCGACCTTGCGCCGGACGAGGCCGGCCTGCTGATGCAGGAGATCCGCCTCGCGGTCGGCGTGATGCAGGACCTCGCGCGCGGCCCTGACAAGGTGAATGTCGGGGCGCTCGGCAACGTGGTCGAGCAGCTTCACGTCCACGTCGTCGGCCGCTTCCGCTCGGACCCGGCCTGGCCCGGCCCGGTCTGGGGCCACGGCACCCGCACGCCCTACCCGCCCCACGCCGCGGCCCAGATCGTCGAGCGCGCCCGGGCGCTGTTCGCCGCCGCCTGAGGAGATCCCGTGACTGCCGCCATCGACCGCCTCGGCTTTTCCCGCAGCCTGCTCGTCCGCCATTCCGCCGAGCGCACCGGCCCGACTCCGCAGCCCGGCGACGACCCGGCCTCGATCCTGCTGCTGTTCGCGGGCGAGATCCCGGTGCTGCGCCGCCTCCCCGAGGGGGCGAGCGCGCTGCTCGCCGCCGCCGACGCCGCGCGCGCGCCGGCGCCCGATCCGCTGCTGTTTCTCGGCCGCGTGGCGGAGCGCCCGGTCTTCGCCGCCGGACTGCCGCCCGAGGCTGGCGACCTCTATCGCGACGATCCCGCCTACCGGGTGATCGACCTGCGCAGCGTCGCGGTCGAGGGAGCGGTGCCGCCCGTGGAGATGGGCCTGCTGGCTACCGCGAAGTCACTGCTCTTCTGGCACGCCCGCCACGGCTTCTGCGCGAATTGCGGCGCGAAGACCGCGCTCTCCTGCGGCGGTTTCCGGCGCGACTGCGGCAGTTGCGGGGCGCAGCATTTCCCGCGCACGGATCCGGTGGTGATCATGCTCGTCACCCGCGGCGACCATTGCCTGCTCGGCCGCCAGTCGCGCTTCCCGCCGGGCGTCTATTCCTGCCTTGCGGGCTTCCTCGAACCCGGCGAGACCATCGAGGACGCGGTGCGCCGCGAGACGCTCGAGGAGGCGGGCGTGCGGACCGGCGCGGTGCGCTACCGGGCCTCCCAGCCCTGGCCGTTCCCGTCCTCGCTGATGATCGGCTGCGAGGCCGAGGCCCTCGACGCGGACCTCGTCCTCGACCGCGAGGAGCTGGAGGATGCGCGCTGGTTCCACCGCGACGAGGTGCGGCTGATGCTGGAGCGCACCCATCCGGATGGCCTCGCCACGCCGCCGCCGATGGCGATCGCCCACCTGCTGGTGCGCGGCTTCGTGGACGGGGCGGGGTCGGCCTAGACATCGAGCGGGCGACCGCCGGGGCGCTGCGGGCGGATCTCCGGCGGGCCGGCGACGTGGCGGCCGGCATCGGGCGGGTGGCGGGTGACGACGGGACGGAGATCCGCTGCTTCAACGCCGCCGGTCCGGATCGGTGCGAACGGCCCGCCCATCACGCGAACGCGATCGGCGGCGCCTCGCAACCGTCACGGAGTCCCGCTATCTGGAACCATGAAGGTTCCGATGCGCCTCGCCTCCTGCCTTGTCGCCCTGGCGGCCCTCGCCGCCATGCCCGCCGCCGCGCAGGCGCCGCGAGTCAACCCTAAGTATGCCGACCTCGTGAAGGCCGAGCTGGTGGCCGAGCCGGGGGCGGTGGCGCCGGGGCAGCCCTTCGCGGTCGGGGTGCGGCTCGTGATGAAGCCGCACTGGCACGTCTACTGGCGCAATCCCGGCGATTCCGGCCTCGCGCCGGAGATCGCCTGGAGCCTGCCCGCGGGGTTCTCGGCCGGGCCGGTCGCGTGGCCGGTTCCCGCCCGCATCCCGGTCTCCGGCCTCGTCAATTTCGGCTACGAGGGCGAGACGCTGCTCACCGCCACGGTGACGCCGCCCGAGGGGCTGGAGCCGGGCCGGCCCGTCACCCTGCGGGCCAAGGTGTCCTACCTCGTCTGCGAGCGCGAATGCGTGCCGGGCGAGGCCAGCGTGTCGGCGACCCTGCCCGTCGCGCCACCGGGCACGAGCGTGCGGCCCGATCCCCGCCACGCCGGCCTGTTCGCGGCGGCGCGGGCGCAGCTCCCGACACCTGCGCCTTGGCCCCACCGGGTCACGGAGGAGGGCGACACCCTCACGCTCCACCTCGACGCGCCGGGCCTGACGCGCGAGGCGGTCGCCGACCTCGCCTTCTTCCCCTATTCCGAGACGGCGATCGAGCACGCGGCGCCCCAGGAGGTCACCGTCGACGGGCGCGGGCTGCACGTCGCGCTCAAGCGCAGCAGCCTGACGCCGGCCGGCACGATCACGCGCCTCGACGGCGTGCTGGCGCTGACCGAGCGGACGGGGGATGCCGCCGTGCGGCGCGCCTTCGCGCTCGGCGAGGCGCCGTCTGTGCCGGGCACCGCCCCGCCGAGCCCCGCCGCGGCCGCGCCGCCGGCCGCCGTGGCACCGCCGGAGGACGCCCCCGCGGGCGTGTGGGCGGCCGCCCTTCTGGCCTTCCTCGGCGGCCTCCTCCTCAACCTGATGCCCTGCGTCTTCCCGGTCCTGTCGATCAAGGTGCTGGGGCTGGTGCGCCAGTCGGGCGAATCCCTCGGCCGGGTGCGGCTGCACGGCCTCGCCTACACGGCGGGCGTGATGGCGTCGTTCCTGGCCCTCGCCGGCCTCCTGGCGGCGCTGCGGGCCGGAGGGGCGGAGATCGGCTGGGGCTTCCAGCTGCAATCCCCCCTGGTGGTGGCGAGCCTCGCCTACGTGCTGTTCGCGATGGGCCTCAGCCTGTCGGGCGCGCTGCATCTCGGCGGGCGCCTCGCCGGGATCGGCGACGGGCTCACCCGGCGGGCGGGCCTGGAGGGCTCGTTCTTCACCGGCGTGCTCGCCACCGTGGTGGCCACGCCCTGCACGGCGCCGTTCATGGGCGCGGCGGTGGGCTTCGCGCTGACGCAGGGTGCGGCGGTGAGCCTCGCGGTCTTCGCCGCCCTCGGCTTCGGCCTCGCACTGCCCTTCCTGCTCCTCGCCTTCTGGCCGGCGGCCGTGCGCCGGCTGCCGCGGCCCGGCGCCTGGATGGAGACCCTGAAGGGGTTCCTCGCCTTCCCGCTCTACGCCACCGTCGCGTGGCTGGTCTGGATCCTGAGCCAGCAGGTCGGGCCGGGCGGCCTGTTCCTGGCGCTGCTCGGCCTCGTGCTGGTGGCGTTCTGCGCCTTCGTGCTGGAGCGCGCCCGCACGGCCGGGCCGTGGGGCGCCCGGGCGGGGATGGCGGCCGTGCTGCTGGCGGTGCTCGGCCTCGGCCTCCTCGTCGCGGCCCTCGACCGCGACCGGGCCGGGGCGCCGGCCATCGCGGCGGCGGGCGGCCCCGAGCCCTTCACCCAGGCGCGCCTCGACGGGCTGCTCGCGCAGGGGCGGCCGGTCTTCGTCAACATGACGGCGGCGTGGTGCATCACCTGCCAGGTCAACGAGCGCACCGCGCTGGCGACGCAGGCCGTGACGGCGGCGTTCCGGGCGCACGACATCGCCTACCTGAAGGGCGACTGGACGAACCAGAACCCGGAGATCACCCGGGTGCTGGAGGCGCATGGCCGCTCCGGCGTGCCGCTCTACGTGCTCTACCGCGGCCCCGGCGACGCGCAGGTGCTGCCGCAGATCCTCACCGAATCCGCCGTCCTCGCCGCCCTCGACCGGGCCGCCCCGGCGCGCCGGGCCGCCCTCTCGTCCCCGCAGGAGTGATGCCTTGATGCCGACCCGCCGCACCGCGCTCGCCCTCACCGCCCTTCTGGCCCTCGCCCCCCCCGCGGCCGCGGGGCCGCAGGTGGACCGGCCCGCCCCCGCCTTCACGGCCAGGGACGCGGACGGCCGCACCGTCTCGCTCGCCGACTACAAGGGCCGGACGGTGGTGCTGGAATGGACCAACCACGACTGCCCCTTCGTGCAGAAGCACTACGGCGGTCAGGCCATGCAGGCGCTGCAGAAGAAGTGGACCGAGCAGGGCGTGGTCTGGCTCTCGGTGATCTCCTCGGCGCCGGGCGAGCAGGGGGCGGTCTCCGGCCCGGAGGCCAACCGGCTCACGCAGGAGCGCGGCGCCGCCCCGACCGCCGTCGTGCTCGACACCGACGGGGCGGTGGGTCGCGCCTACGGCGCCCAGACGACGCCGCACATGTTCGTGGTGAAGGGGGACGGCACCCTCGCCTATATGGGCGGCATCGACGACAAGCCCTCGGCCGCGCTCACCGACCTCAAGACCGCCCGCAACCACGTGGACGCGGCGCTGAGCGAGATCGCCGCCGGCAAGGCGGTGAGCGTGAAGACCGCGCGGCCCTACGGCTGCTCGGTCAAGTACGCCTCCTGACGCTTGCCGCGTGACGCGCTGGGTCGCGGGCGTCGACGGCTGCCCGGGCGGCTGGATCGCGGCCCTTCGGCGCCTCGGCGAGGCGGGTCCCGTAGTGGTACGGGTCGTGCCCGACCTCGCCGCCCTGTGCGACGGGCCGGAGGCGCCGGCCGTGGCGGCGGTGGACATCCCGATCGGCCTGCCTGAGCGGGTCGGCGCGGGCGGGCGCACGGCCGAGCAGCTGGTGCGCCCGCTCCTCGGGCCGCGCCGCGCCTCGGTCTTCCCCACCTCGGCCCGGGCGGTGGTCTACGCACCGGACTACACGGCGGCGATCGCGCTCGCGCGCACGGGCGGTCTGCAGCCCTTCGCGCCGTCGCCTCCCGCCAACGCGATCTTTCCGCGCATCCGGGCGGTTGACGCGCTGCTGCGCAGGCAGTCCGACCTGCGCGAGCGCGTCTACGAGGTGCATCCCGAACTCGCCTTCGCGAGCCTCAACGGCGGCGTGCCGCTCGCCGCCCCCAAGCGCGCGCCTGCGGGAGCGGCCCAGCGCCGGGCGGCCCTGCGGCGGGCCGGGCTGCCCGAAGAGGTGGTGGAGGCTGCGCCTCCCCGGGGGGCGGCGCGCGACGACCTCCTCGACGCGCTCGTCGCCCTCGTGGTGGCGCAGGGCCTCGCTGCGGGGCGCGGCCTGTCCTATCCCGACCCGCCGGAGCGGGACGCGCACGGCCTTCCCGTGGCAATCTGGACCCTCCCGCCGACCGAGGCCCGCTCATGACGGCATTGCCCACCCGCGAGATCGCCCGCGCCCTGGTGTTCGACCCGCAGGACCGCCTGCTCCTCATCGCCTACGAGGCGGTGCGGGATGTCGATCCGGCGCGGCCGGGCGAGCGCTGTTTCTGGTTCATGCCCGGGGGCGGCATCGAGCCCGGCGAGAGCCCGGAGGAGGCCTGCCTGCGCGAGCTGGAGGAGGAGATCGGCGTCACCGGCGTGCCGCTCGGGCCCCTGGTCGCGCGCTGCGACGGCCCCTTCACGCTCTTCAACAAGCCCCGCATCGCGCACGAGCGCTATTTCGTGGTGCGCCTGCCCGACGACCGCATCGACACGGCACGGCTTGCCGAGACGGAGGACAACCCGGTGCTCGGCACGCGCTGGTGGACCCTCGACGAGCTGGCGGCGACGTGCGAGCGGGTGGAGCCCGCCGGGCTCGCGGCGCTGGCCCGCCGCCTCGCCGCGGGCGAGAGCGTGACGGAAGTCCGACTCGCCTGGGGCGAGGGCGCAGGCTAAGGGGAGGTCCGGACGAACGCCGTTTCTCGGCCGGGGTCCCGGGGCGGCGCCCCGGGCTGGCACGCATCGTGCCGGGACCCGGCCGCATCAGACGAGACGCCACCATGCTTCCGCAGACGCTCACCGACGGCTACCGCGCCTTCCTCGACGACCGCTTCGCCCGCGAGCGCGGGCGCTACGAGACCCTGGCCGACGGGCAGAGCCCCGAGATCATGGTGATCTCCTGCTGCGACAGCCGGGTCTCGCCGGAGGTGATCTTCGACGCGCGCCCGGGCGAGCTGTTCGTGGTGCGCAACGTCGCCAACCTCGTGCCGCCCTTCGAGACCGCCGGCGAGTATCACGGCACCTCGGCGGCGCTCGAATTCGCCGTCCAGGCGCTCAAGGTGCAGCACATCGTGGTGCTGGGCCACGCCCGCTGCGGCGGCGTGCGCGCTTTCGCGGACGATGCCGCGCCGCTCTCGCCGGGCGACTTCATCGGCCGCTGGGTGTCGCTGATCGCGCCGGCCGCCGAGCGGATCGGCCCCGGCCGCGGCGACGACTACCTGGAGCGGCTCGAATACGCCACGGTGGAGAACAGCCTCACGAACCTGATGACCTTCCCGTGCGTGCGCATCCTGGTCGAGCGCGGCCGTCTGCATCTGCACGGGGCGCATTTCGGCATCGCCACCGGCGAGCTGCGGGTGCGCGACCCCGAGACCGGCGCCTTCCGGCTCGCCGTGCCGGAGGCCGGGACGAGCCCGACGCGGCTGATCCGCTGCCAGGACACCGGGTCGAGCGGGGGCTGATGGCCCGGCTGCGCTCCGACTTCTGGGTTGCCGCGCATCTGCGGCGCTGCGGCGTCGAGGGCGTGAGCGCGGTGCAGCGCCGCCGCGGCGCGCCGGAGGCGGGAGCGATCTTCGTCAAGGTCGACCGCCTCGACGGGCGGGCCGACCTCTACGGCCCCGCCCCCCAGGCGCTGTTCCAGGCCGACGACGATGGCACGCGCCGCTTCGAGACGCTGATGAGCGAGGCGCTGCCGCCGGACGTGGAGGCGCGGCTCGCCCGCGAGATCCGCTTCGACCCCGACCTGTGGATCGTCGAGATCGACGACCCGCAGGGCCGCCATTTCCTCGATCTGGCCGGCGGCTAGGGGCCGACCTCGATCCGCTCGACCGCCGGAAGGGCTGCCGAGGGTGGCTCTCTGCCCTTCCCGGAGAAGGTCCCGAAGAAGCAGCAGCGCGCCACGTCCGGTCCCTCGTTCGCTGCCAACGGAATGGCGGCCGTTGACCCACGACCTGCTCTGTTGCTGGCGAGGCAAAGCGCCCGGCGTCAGAACTTCGAGACGAGCGGCCTGGCGTCGGCCACCTGCTTCGGCGGTGCGACCCAGAGCGGCGCCGAGATCGTCAGGTAGGCGGCCGTCCCGGCGAAGCGGTTCTTGACATCCATCTCGCGGAAGAACCGGACATTGGTGGAGACCGGGATCTCACCCAGCTTGAAGGTGTAGCCGATCTGGCCGCCAAGGGACGTCACCCGTCCCTTGAACGGACCGATCCGGTTGCCGGAGCCGCTGTCGCCGGTGAGCTGGTTGTAATAGTAGCCGACGAGGCCGATCGACAAGTCCTTGCTCAGATACTTGGAGGCCGACCACTCCAGGTGGAACTCCGTGCCGGTGAGGTACTGGGTCGCCGGGTTGATCCAGTTGAAGGTGACGCCTGGCACCACCGAGAGCTCATAGCCCAGAACGGGGTCGAGATAGGTGAGCGCGCCGCTGAGATCGAGCGCCGGGCGGTTGAGCGCGATGTTGGACAGCTGGCCGCTCTCGTAGGAGCCGGACGGCACGACGCCGAGGAGCGTGCCGGTCCAGTGGAAGTTGCCGGAGTGCCAGCCCACGAACGAGGCGAGATAGATGTCGCCGACATTGACGATGGCGTCGCGCTCGCGCCCGGCGACGATGCGATCGATGCGCGGGGAGGACAGGACCGCGCCGGCGCTGACGTTGGGCGTGCCGAACGGGATGGTGACCGAGAAGCCGAGGTTTCCGCCCAGGATCTCGACCGGCGTGACCCAGATGGGCGTCACGAAGTTCGCGCTCGTGTCGAGCTTGACGTTCGCGGCGACGACGCCGCCGCTCTGGAAGGCGCGATTGCCGCCGAGATTGCCTGAGTAGTAGTAGGTCTCGCTCTCGAAGTAGAAGCCGGGCGGCGGCGTCACGCCGGCGAGCGGGCCGCGGTTGCCCAGCACGTACACGCCCTGGGCCGACTCGGCGGCCCAAGCGCCCGTCCAGGCGCCGGTCGTGGCCAGGAGCCCTGCCGTGCAGGAAGCCACGAAGCCAAGCCTCCGCCAAGGTCCCGACATGGCCGTGCCCCCACGATCTCTGCTGTGGCTACAGACTCCCACAAAACGAGTCGAGTCGCAACGGCCAAGCTGATTGTGCTGAACGCTTCTTGCTTAACATTTATCAATATTCTTCACAATGACAGTCGTCCCCTTCTTCATTGGCCTGCGAACCTCTGCGAATTATTCGGATCGTGTGTCACCTCGGATCAAGCATGGTCCGGCGGCGCCGATACCTTGGCGTTCGCCGAGTCACAGGATCGTCGAGCGAGATCGATCGCAAGGCTGTGGACCGGTGTGACGGACTCGTCCTGTCCATCGCCGTGGGATCTCGGTCCGGCGGAACACGGCCGGCGCGACCGGCCGCCCGTCTCGGCCCATCGACACATCCATGAGCCACGTGGGCTTCCCGAACACCATCAGGGAGAGGACGCAGCCATGAGTGACGACACACACGCGGCGAACCAAGCAGGCGCCGGCGAGGGACACGCTCTCAGCCGCCGCAACATCCTGCTCACCGGGACATCGGCCCTCGCGGCGGCCGCGATGGTATCGGCGGCCCCGAGCACGTCCGCGCAGGCCCAGTCACAATCCCAGCAGCCTCCGGCGGCCGGGCAGAAGCCGAACATCCTCGTCATCATGGGCGACGACATCGGCATCTGGAACATCGGCGCCTACCATCGCGGCATGATGGCCGGACGGACGCCCCATCTCGACCGGATCGCCGCCGAGGGCATGCTGTTCACCGATTACTACGCGGAGGCGAGTTGCACGGCGGGACGCGCGGCCTTCATCACCGGCGAGCTGCCGATCCGCACCGGCATGACCACCGTCGGCCAAGCCGGCGCCCCGATCGGCCTTCCGGCAGAGGCGGTGACCATCGCCACCGCCCTGAAGGGCATGGGCTACGCCACGGGCCAGTTCGGCAAGAACCACCTGGGCGACAAGAACGAGTTCCTGCCGACGGTGCACGGCTTCGACGAGTTCTTCGGCTATCTCTACCACCTCGACGCGATGGAGGACCCGGCCCATCCCACCTATCCGCAGGAGCTGCTCAACAGGGTCGGCCCGCGCAACATGGTCCATTCCTGGGCGACCAACGTCGACGATCCCACCGAAGACCCGCGCTGGGGCCGGATCGGCAAGCAGCGGATCGAGGATGCCGGCACGCTCTACCCGAAGCGGATGGAGACCGTGGACGAGGAAATCCGTGATCTGGCGCTCCAGTTCATCGACAAGGCCAAGGCCGACGGCAAGCCGTTCTTCGTCTGGCTCAACCCGACTCGCATGCACGTCACGACACACCTGTCGCCCAAGTACCAGGGCATGCGCAACGCGCAGAATGGCTGGAGCATCCATGAAGCCGGCATGGCGCAGCTCGACGATGTCGTCGGCGCGGTGATGAAGAAGCTGACGGATCTGGGCATCGACAACAACACCATCGTGGTCTTCACCACGGACAACGGTACGGAGGTGTTCACGTGGCCGGACGGCGGTCAGACACCGTTCGCGCAGTCCAAGGGCACGGTCATGGAGGGCGGCTTCCGCGCGCCGGCGATGATCCGCTGGCCCGGCAGGGTGCCGGCCGGCAAGGTCGAGAATGGCGTCATCTCCGGCCTCGACTGGTTCGCGACGCTCGTGGCGGCCGCGGGCAATCCGAACATCACCGAGGAGCTGAAGAAGGGTAAGCAGATCGGCGACCGGACCTACAAGGTGCATTTGGACGGCTACAACCAGCTGGAGATGATCACCGGAAAGGGTCCGTCGAAGCGCAACGAAGTCTGGTATTTCGGTGAGAGTGAACTGGGCGCTGTTCGGATCGGTGACTACAAGTACCGCTTCATCGATCAGCCCCACGGGTGGCTGGGCGACAAGACGAAGCCCGACGTGCCCTACATCACGAATCTGCGGCTCGATCCCTTCGAGCGGACCGGCTGGCCCGACAACGGGACCAAGACCGGAGCGCAGAACTACATGAGCTGGTTCCTGTACGAATTCTGGCGCTTCGTCTTCGTCCAGCAGGAGGTGGAGAAGCTCGCCATGACCGCCGTCGAGTTCCCACCGATGCAGAAGGGCGCGAGCTTCAACCTCGATGCGGTCAAGGCGAAGATCCAGGCCGCCAGAGCTGCGATCGGGAAGTGAGCGTCGGACGCGGCCGCATGCCCCGCCTCGTTCACGACGTGATGTCCTCCCGGGCAACGAGGAGTGACCGATGACGGGTGCGACACCTCGCGACCCATCCACCCTGGCCGCTACGACCCGGGACATGGCGCTTGTCCCCGCAGGCATGTTCCGGATGGGCTCCGACCGGCATTACCCCGAGGAGGCGCCCGCGCACCGAGTCGGCGTCGACGGCTTCTGGATCGATCGCACGCCGGTCACCAACGCGCAGTTTCGCGCCTTCGTGCGGGCCACCGGCCACGTGACGGTGGCGGAGCGCAAGCCCTGTGCGGCGGATTATCCTGGCGCGCTGCCGCACCTGCTGGAAGCCGGGTCCCTGGTGTTCAAGTCGCCCAAGGAACCCGTCGACCTGCGCGACTTCGGCGCGTGGTGGCGCTTCCGGCTCGGCGCCAGCTGGCGTCGCCCGCTCGGCCCCGGCTCCTCCATCGCCGGGCTCGACGAGCACCCGGTGGTGCATGTCGCCTACGCGGACGCCGAGGCCTACGCGGCCTGGGCCGGCAAGGCGCTGCCGACCGAGGCCGAATGGGAGTTCGCGGCCCGTGGCGGCCTCGATGGGGCGGAGTTCGCCTGGGGTGACGAACTCACGCCGGGTGGGCGGCACATGGCCAACACCTGGCAGGGCGCCTTCCCGCACCAGAACCTCGCCGCGGACGGCTACGAGCGCACCTCCCCGGTCACGGCCTTCCCGCCGAACGGCTACGGCCTGCACGACATGATCGGCAACGTCTGGGAGTGGACGAGCGACTTCTTCGCTCCGCGGCATCCTGCCGACGCGCCCAAGGCCTGCTGCATCCCGCGGAACCCGCGTGGCGGCCGGGAGGACGGCAGCTACGACCCGGCCCAGCCGGCGATCCGCATCCCCCGCCGGGTGATCAAGGGCGGCTCGCACCTGTGCGCGCCGAACTACTGCCGCCGCTACCGGCCGGCCGCGCGCCATCCGCACCCGGTCGACACCTCCACCAGCCATCTCGGCTTCAGGTGCGTGGTCCGCCCTTCGGCTGCGACCGGGGGCGGGATAACCGTCTCCGCCTGATCAAGGCGGAGACGGATCAGCAAGCCCGCGCGGTGGAGCCCAAGGCTCCCCACGCCTGAGCGAAGCCCACATCCGCCATCCCGAAGGGATCAAGCGGATGCGGCATGACAGGGCGAGCCGGACGAAGGTCCCGAGGTGGGTCGCCAGCAGCCTTTGGAATGGTCAAGCTGATTGGGTTCAGAACCCGGAGCATTGTTCGGCGAAGAGGCACTGGTTCGTCGAAGATAAGGCGGAGCAATCGAAGACCTGAAGCGGGATCCGAGGGCAGCGTGATCGGATCCTGTGCTGGACTCGCTCGAGTGTGATCCGGATCACGGTTCGGGCGCGCCGGATCGGCGAGCCTGTGAGGCGACGGGACGCCCGGTCCCGCCGGTTCCACGGGAGAAAGCCCCCATGACCAGCACCGACCCGGTCGCCGCCCGCGACCTCGATCCGCAGCCGACCGACACCCCCGACGTCCTGTCGGACGACGCGCTCGACGATGTGGCGGGTGGCGTCTACCGCCACGTCCGCTCCGTCGCGATCTCGGCGGAGGGCAAGAACACGCAGCTCTGGGTGACCACCGCCACCTGATCCGGAGCGCCTCAGGCCGGGGGGCGATATCCGGGAAGGGGCGGGCGCCCCTGCGGCGAGGCGGTCAGGATCATCATCATCTCGCCGACGTTCTCGGGCGTGATCAGGCCGACGAGCCGGCCGAAGCCGTCGGTGACGCCCACCGCCGGCAGGCGGCTCTCCTGCATCAGGCGCAGCGCATCCTCCAGGGGCTGGCGGTCGCGCAGGGTCGGGATGTCGGCCCGCATCACCTCCAGCACCGGCGCGTCGGGGCCGCGCTCGCGCAGTGCCCGGATCATGTCATCGCGGGTGAGCACCCCGCGCAGGCGGCCGGCGCCGTCCACCACCGGGAATTCGTGCTGCGTCGTGGCGATCAGACCCTGCACCGCATCCTCGACCCGGCTGTTCGGTCCTAGGCTGTCGAAGCGGGTGATCATCGCGTCGCCCGCGAGCAGCCCGCGGGAGACCTGCCGCATCTGCACGGCATGCGCCTCGGAGGCCGCGCCGAGATAGACGAAGAAGGCGATGAAGATCAGGAGCGGGTTGCCGCCCACGAGTCCGAGCAGGCCGAGCCCGAAGGCGACCGCCTGCCCGACGCCCGCGGCGATCTGGGTGCCGCGGGCATAGCCGAGCCGGTGGGCCAGAACGGCGCGCAGCACCCGTCCCCCGTCCATCGGGAAGGCCGGGATCAGGTTGAACACGACGAGGAAGAGGTTGACCCAGAGCAGGCGCTCGAACAGGCCGATGCCGGGATTGTCGACCTCCATGCCGGGCTTCAGCCCGCCCAGCAGCAGAAACAGCCCAGCCGCGATGGCCACGTTCACGGCCGGCCCGGCGAGCGCGATGACGAGTTCCTGGCGCGGATCCTCGGGGATGCGCTCCAGCCGGGCGACGCCGCCGATCGGCAGGAGGGTGATGTCGGGCGTCCGCACCCCGTAGCGCCGCGCCGCGAAGACGTGGCCGAACTCGTGCAGGAGCACGCAGAGGAACAGGAGCACGATGTAGAGGACGCTCTGGAGCGCGCTCTCCTGCCCGCCCCTGGCGTAGGCGGCCGCCCCGATCCAGGCCAGGAACAGCAGGAAGGTGATGTGGACCCGGATCACCGTGCCCTTCACGGTGCCGAGCGGCAGCGACCAGCCCATGTCTCACCCTCACGCCATTCCGGGACCCCGCGTCCCTGAAAGTCCCGCGCCGGCGCCTGTGTTCCCCCGCGTCACGCCGCGGGCGGTGTGCCTCGCATCGCGGCCTCCGTGGCCTCGGCCTTGAGGCGGCGGCGGTACTGGTTGGCGCCGAACGGGATCGCGCACAGGTAGGCGATGCTGATCACCGCCAGCGTCTCGAACGGGAAGCTGATGATCAGCCCGAAGCCCGCCACCGTGACGACGAAGATCGGCAGCACGTATTCCCGCGGCACCCGCTTGCCAATGGTCTTGCCCGCATAGGTCGGCACCGTCGAGATGACGAGGATCGCCAGCACCAGGAGGTAGGCCAAGGCCGCGGGTGCGAGCGCCGGGCCGAAGCCGATCCCGAGGAAGTGCAGGTAGAGCGGCAGGAGCGCGGTGAGCGCGCCGGCCGGCGCCGGCATGCCGACGAAATAGTCCTTCTTCCATTCCGGCCGGTCGGGATCGTCCAGCATCACGTTGAAGCGCGCGAGGCGCAGCGCCATCGCGATGGCGAAGATCAGCGCCACGATCCAGCCGAGCGACTTCAGGTGGTGGAGCGTGAAGGCGTACAGGATCAGGGCCGGGGCGCAGCCGAAATTCACGAAATCGGCCAGCGAATCGAGCTCCGCCCCGAAGCGCGAGGTGCCCTTGAGCAGGCGCGCCACCCGCCCGTCGATACCGTCGAGCACCGCCGCCACCACGATGGCGATGACCGCGGGCTCGAACCGGCCCTCGAAGGCGAGGCGCACGGCGGTGAGCCCGAGGCAGACCGCCATCAGGGTGATCATGTTGGGGATGATCATCCGCACCGGGATCGGCTTGAAGCGCCGCGTGCGGGGTTCGTTGGCGCGGGGCTCACTGGGCTCGGGCGCGAAGGGCGGAAAGAGATCGTCCATGGGGCGGGCTCCCGCGGAGTCAGATCCGACGGAACTGGCGCACGGGGCCGCCGGCGCGCAGGTCCGCCAGCACGGTCTCGCCCGCCACCGCCTTCTGGCCGAGCCCGACCAGCACCCGGGCATCCGCCGGCAGGTAGACGTCCACGCGCGAGCCGAAGCGGATCAGGCCGAAGCGGTCGCCGACCGTGAGGCTCTCGCCCGCCTTGACCCAGTCGACGATGCGCCGGGCCACGAGGCCGGCGATCTGCACCACGCCGATGCGCAGGGTCTCTCCCCCGCGCGTCGTCGTGATGACGAGGCCGTTGCGCTCGTTGTCCTCGCTCGCCTTGTCGAGTTCGGCGTTGAGAAAGAGGCCGGGCGTGTAGTGGATCTGCTCGATGCGGCCCGTCACCGGCACGCGGTTCACGTGGCAGTCGAACACGTTCATGAACACCGAGATGCGCAGCATCGGCTCGGCCGGCAGGTCGAGTTCCAGCGGCGGCAGCACGGTGCTGATGAGGTTGACGCGCCCGTCCGCGGGCGAGATCACGAGGCCGTCGCCCACCGGCACGACCCGCTCGGGATCGCGGAAGAAGTAGCAGACCCACAGCGTGAGCAGGAAGAAGATCCAGCCGAGCGCCTGCACGAAGCTGCCGGCCAGCACGGTCAGCACGATGCCGATCGCGATGAAGGGATAGCCCTCCTTGTGGATCGGCACGAGGACGCGGCGCATCGTCTCGAAGAGGTCGGTCATGGGGCCTCAAGCACTCCGGCAGGCGCGGTCTGGCGCCCGCCGATGGCAGGCGCGGGCGCCGACGTCAATCGGCGGGTCCGCTCACGGCCGTCCGCAGGGGCATCGGGCCGCGGCCGGACCCGGCCCGCGGCGGGCGCATCGCGCGATCCCGCCCTTGGTTGGGGCAGCGCCTCGGGCCCGGCGCCGGGGGCGGTGATCGCGGCCCGTCCCCGTGCCGGTCACCCCACCGAGGCGGGCTCCGGCGCCTTGGCGGGCGGGGGCGGGATCTCGCCCGGGTCGAGGCGCACGCGCAGGCTCTCGCCCTCGCTCGATTCCGCGCGCTGCAGCGCCTCGCGCGCCGCATCCGCCTCGCGCTGGCGGTTCCACATCGCCGCGTAGACGCCGCCGCGGGCGAGCAGCATGGCGTGGTCGCCGCGCTCCACGATCACGCCCTTGTCGAGCACGATGATCTCGTCGGCGCCCACCACCGTCGAGAGCCGGTGGGCGATGACGAGGGTGGTGCGGCCCCGGCTCACCCGGTCGAGGGCGTCCTGGATCTCGCGCTCGGTGAAGGAATCGAGGGCCGAGGTCGCCTCGTCGAGGACGAGGATCGGCGGCCCCTTCAGGATGGTGCGGGCGATGGCCACGCGCTGCTTCTCGCCGCCCGAGAGCTTGAGCCCGCGCTCGCCCACCGGGGTGTCGTAGCCCTCCGGCAGGCCGGCGATGAAGCGGTCGATCTGGGCGAGGGTTGCCGCCTCGCGCAGCTCCGCCTCGCTCGCCTCCCAGCGGCCGTAGCGGATATTGTAGCCGATCGTGTCGTTGAACAGCACCGTGTCCTGCGGGACCATGCCGATGGCGGCGCGCAGCGATTCCTGCGTGACCGCGGCGATGTCCTGGCCGTCGATGAGAATGCGCCCGCCCTGCGGCTCGTAGAAGCGGAAGAGCAGGCGCGAGATGGTGGATTTGCCCGCCCCCGAGGGACCCACCACCGCGACCGTGCGGCCGGCCGGCACCTCGAAGCTCACGCCCTTCAGGATCGGCCGCTCCGGCACGTAGGCGAAGCGCACGTCCTCGAAGCGCACCACCCCCGCACCCACCGCGAGCGGGGCGGCGCCGGGCCGGTCCGCGATCTCCGGGTTGCGGTGGAGGATGCGGAACATGTCGTCGATGTCGATCAGCGCCTGCTTGATCTCCCGGTAGATCATGCCCATGAAGTTGAGCGGCATCGAGAGCTGCACCAGCATCGTGTTGACGAGCACGAAGCCGCCGATCGTGGTCCGTCCGGCCATAATGTCGCGCGCCGCGAGCCACATCACGACGGTCATGCCGGCCGTGAAGATCACCGCCTGCCCCGCGTTCAGCACCGCGAGCGAGACGTAGGTCTGCGTCGAGGATTTTTCGTACTTTGCCATCGACTGGTCGTAGCGGCTGGTCTCGCGGGCTTCCGCGCCGAAGTACTTGACCGTCTCGTAGTTCAGGAGCGAGTCGACCGCCTTGGTGTTGGCGTCGGTGTCCGAGTCGTTCATCCGCTTGCGGATGGCGATCCGCCACTCGGTCGCCTTGTAGGTGAAGCCGAGATAGGCCGCGACCATGACCAGCACGACCACGGAGTAGATGAGGTCGAACTCGTAGGCGAGCACGCCCAGCACCAGCAGGAACTCGACGATGGTCGGCACCAGCGTCAGCACCATCAGGCGCGACAGTTCCTCGATGCCGTTGCGCCCGCGCTCCAGCACGCGGGTGAGCCCGCCGGTCTTGCGCTCCAGGTGGAAGCGCAGGGAGAGGCGGTGCATGTGCGTGAAGGTCTGGAGCGCGAGGCGGCGCACCGCGTGCATCGCCACCTTGGCGAACAGCCCGTCCCGCACCTGCGTCAGCAGCGCCATCGCCACGCGCGAGAGCCCGTAGAGGCCGATGAGCAGCGTCGGCGCCGCCCACAGGCCGGTGGGCAGCCCGCCCTCCTTGGCGCCGCCCGTCACCGCCACCAGGGCGTCGGTGGCCCACTTGAAGGTGAAGGGCGTCACCATCGTGACGAGCTTGGCCACGAGCAGCAGGCCGAAGGCCGCGAAGACCCGCCGCTGCAGGTCGGGCCGGCCGTGCGGCCAGAGGTAGGGCCAGAGCCGCTGGTAGGTGCCGACGAGGCCGGGCCGCTCGGAGGGCTCGGCCTCCGGAGAGGTGCTGTGCGTCACGATCGGGCCTTTGAGGAGACGAAGAGCCCCGCATATAGGCCCGATCGGAGACGGCTGCACCCGCCTGGGCCGCAGGTCTCCCGGCCGCGTTGCGGGGGCCTGGAACACGCGCGGGCGGCGGGCTGTTTCCGCCTCCCGGAGGTGACCCGTGGACGACGAGACCGCGAGAGCGGCGGCCCTGCCGCTGGAGGAGCGCCCGCTGCGCGTGCTGGTCGTGGCGGGCTCGGCCCGCCGGGTCGACGGCTGTCCGGGGCTCGACGGCAAGGCCCGGGCCTTGATGCACCGGATGCTCGGGCGGCTGCCCGCCGGCTGGCAGGTGGACCACGCCGACATCGGCAACGAGCACGGCAAGCCCAAGATCCAGGGCTGCAACGGCTGCGTCGGCTCCTCGATGGCGCTCTGCGTCTGGCCCTGCAACTGCTACGGGCCGAACAGCGACCACCAGCCGGACCTGATGTGGGACCTGAAGCTCTACCCGCGGCTCGCCCGCGCGGATGCCTGGGCGTTCATCGGGCCGGTGTGGTGGTACGGGCCGAGCACGAACCTGAAGGCGCTGTTCGACCGCCTCGTCTGCATGAGCGGCGGCAACCCGCGCCCGGACCTGATCGACAAGAAGAGCACCCTGAAGGCGCAGGCCCTGGAGAAGTCGCCGCTCTGGCGCGACCTGACGCGCAACCACCTGGAGGGCCGCACCGCCGCCTTCTTCTGCTACGGCAACGCGGGCGGGAACGAACTCGACGCGGACGGCCGCCCGCGCATCCTGGCGCACAAGGCGTGGTTCGACCCCGGGCAGGAGCCCTACGGCGGAGACGAGCGCCTCGCCTACCAGGGGCTGGTCTGGCAGTGCCGCTACAGCGGCATCGAGGTGCCGGACACCCTCTGGCGCCACGTCCCCCTCGGCCTCGGCCGCGCCTACGCGGACGATCAGGCCGACGACATGGTGCGCGAGACCGATGCCATGGCGCGGTTCGACGCCTGGGTGGACGCCTTCGCGGCCCACGTGGCGCAGAAGGGCGCCGTGCCGGGCACGACGGAAGCGGAGCGGGGGGCGCAGGCGACGGCCTGAGCCGTCACGCCGCGCTCGACGTCGCGCGGTCGGCCCGGATCAGCTTGCGCAGCTGCGCCATCGCGCTCTGGAGGCGGTCCCGCTCCACCAGCTGCAGGACGGGCTTGAGCGCCTCGCGCTGGTCCGCGGCGAGGCCCGCCTCCAGGCCCTGGCGCAGGGCGTCGTGCCAGTAGCTGCGCCGCTCGGGTTCGATCAGCATCTGCTGGATGCAGTAATAGAGCTGTTCGAGCGGCGTGCGCACGGCCTCCGGCTCGATCAGGTGGCTCGGCATCAGCAGCACGTCGGCCGCGTGGATCTCGACGGTGACGGAGTCGCTCGCGCGCATCAGCGCACCGTTGAGGAAGAAGCGTGCGCCGCGCTTGATGAAGGCCCGCATCGGCGAGGGTCCCGGCCTCTTCATGGGTGTCGCGTGCTCCGTCGGGCGTGCGGCGGTCTCGCACGCCTGCCTTGCCTCAGCCTGACCTGCTCTGCCGTCGCCTGTCGACCGCTTATCGCTCAGCGCGGGGCGGGGAAGAACACCGCGAAGGATTCGTCGCAGACCCGGTCGAGATGCCGCCGGCCCTCCGCATAGGCCGCCATGTCCGGGGTGAGGCGGCCGAAGACGGGGCTTGCGCCCTCGGGCACGAGGGCGAGCGGGCAGGCGGCGGGGGTGAGCTGCGCGCCGCGGCCGGCATGCAGGGTGGTGAGCAGGCCGTAGAGCTCGCCCCGGATCGTCGGGCGGCCCAGCATGGCGAGGCGCACCTGCCCCTGCCAGTTGGTGACGAGGTAGATCGTCCCCGAGAGATGCGGCACCGAGACGTCGCCGGTCTGCGAGAAGGGGGCGTCGATCCGCTCGGCCTCGCGGAAGACCAGCCGGTCGCGCCCCGCATCCCACAGGATCTCGGTGCGGTAGGCGAAGATCGCCGCCGGGTCGCCGAAGGAGGGGCGCAGCGTGAGATAGCGTCCTTCCAGCCACGCCACCCCCTCGCGCGAGTAGGAGCCAAGATGCTCCGGCGCGGGGCGCGGGCCGTCCGGCGCGGCGCGGGGGGCGGTCCCGCGCAGGCTCACGCCGAGGGCCTCCTCCAGGCGCACCAGCGTGGCGAGCGTGAAAGGCCGGCGGCCGGCGAGCGCCTTCTCCAGGGTCGAGAGGCTGATCCGCGCCGCGTCGGCGAGCCCCTGCCGGGACAGGCGCTGGCGCGCCAGCGCCTCGCGCACCGCGCGGGCGACCTCGCGGCTCTCGCCCTCCGACAATTCGGCGTCGCTCGCGCCCATCCCGCCCGCCCGGTCGATCCGGACAGATCCGCACGAAACCGCACAGCTTGGCAAGCGGCCGGGCGCGGTTGCGCTGTTGACGCGGTCAGGCCGCCCGTCCGAGCGTTGCGCCGTCGTCCCGGCGCAGCGCGGCCAGGCGGCGCTCCACCTCCGGGCGGATGCGGCGCACCGCCTCCTCCTTCACCGGGCCGAAGCCCCGCATCCCCTGCGGCGCCCGGGCGATCCACAGCAGCTCCTCCGCGGGCGCCGCGCCGAGGCGCGCGGCCAGCTCGTCCACGATCCCCTCGAACCAGCGCACGAGGTCGCGTTCCATCCGCCGCTCAGCGGTGTAGCCGAACGGGTCGAGGACGGTGCCGCGCAGCCGCCGCATCCGGGCGAGCAGCCGGAACGGCGTGCGGATCCAGGGGCCGAAGGCGCGCTTGCGCGGGCGCCCGCGCGCATCGGTGCCCGTGGGCCAGACCGGCGGCGCGAGGTGGTGGACGACGCGGTACTCGCCCTCGAACTGCTCGGCGACCCGGTTGAGGAAGCCTGTCTCGACGTGCAGGCGGGCGACCTCGTACTCGTCCTTGTAGGCCATGAGCCGGAAGAGCGAGCGCGCCACCGCGTCGGTCAGGCTCTCGGTGCCGCGTGCGGCCTCCGCCGTGCGCAGGCGCGCCACCCGGGCGGCGTAGCGCTCCGCGTAGGCGGCGTCCTGATACTGCGTCAGGAAGGCGACGCGCCGGGTGATCACCGCGTCGAGGGTCTCCGGGGCCTCGTCGCTCGTCCCCCCGAGGGCTTGCCGGAACCCGGCCGGATCGGCGCCGGCGATCCGGCCCCAGGCGAGGGCGCGCCGGTTCTGCTCCACCGCGACGCCGTTGAGCGCGATGGCGCGCTCCAGCGCCTCCAGCGAGACCGGCACCAGCCCCCGCTGCCACGCGGCGCCGAGCATCAGCACGTTGGCGAAGACGGTGTCGCCGAGCAGCGCCTCCGCGGCGGCGTTCGCGTCGAGGGCGGCGAGGTTCGCCTCGCCGGTGATCGCCCGGATCTCCCGCAGGCGCCGCGCGGAGGCGAGGTCGGCATCGGGACGGCGGACGAGGTCGCCGGTGGGCATCTCGGCGGTGTTGAGGACGGCGCGCAGGCCGCGCCGGTAGGTGCCCGACGCCTTCGGGGACGAGGACACGACGAGGTCGCAGCCGATCAGCGCGTCCGCCGCCCCCTGGTCGATGCGCACCTGATGCAGGGCGTCCGGCCGCGCGGCGAGCCGCACGTAGCTCAGCACCGGCCCGAACTTCTGCGCGAAGCCCGTGAAATCGAGCACCGAAGCGCCCTTGCCCTCGAGATGGGCCGCCATGGTGACGAGCGCCCCGATGGTGATGACGCCGGTGCCGCCGACCCCGGTGATGAGCAGGTTGTAGGGCTCCGCGAGCGCCGGCGGCGGCGGCGCCGGCAGGCGCGCGGCGCGCTCGGACGGATCGGCGGCAGCCGCGGCCTTGCGCCGTGACCCGCCCTCCACCGTGACGAAGCTCGGGCAGAAGCCGTCGAGGCAGGAAAAATCCTTGTTGCAGGTCGAGAGGTTGATCCGCCGCTTGCGGCCGAAGGGCGTCTCCACGGGTTCGACCGACAGGCAGTTCGAGGCGACCGAGCAGTCGCCGCAGCCCTCGCAGACGAGGTCGTTGATGAGGGCGAAGCGGGCCGGGTCCTGCAGCGCGCCGCGCTTGCGCCGCCGCCGCTTCTCGGTGGCGCAGGCCTGCACGTAGATCAGGACGGACACGCCCTCGACCTCGCGCAGCTCGCGCTGGACCGCGTCGAGCGCGTCGCGGTGGTGGAAGCTGGTGCCGGGCGGAAACCGGCTTCGCGCGAAGTCGGTGTCCCCGTCCGAGACCACCGCGATGCGCGCCACGCCCTCGGCCCGCACCGCCTGGGCGATGCCCTCGACGCTGACCGGGCCGTCGACCGGCTGGCCGCCGGTCATCGCCACCGCGTCGTTGAACAGGATCTTGTAGGTGATGGTGGCGCGCGCCGCGATCGCCTGACGGATCGCCATCGAGCCCGAGTGGTAGTAGGTGCCCTCGCCGAGGTTCTGGAAGATGTGGCCGCCCCCGGTGAACAGCGAGGAGGCGGCCCAGTTCACGCCCTCGCCGCCCATCTGGATCAGCGAACCCGTCTCCCGGTCCATCCACGAGGCCATGAAGTGGCAGCCGATGCCGGCGAGCGCCTTCGAGCCCTCCGGCACCCGGGTCGAGGTGTTGTGCGGGCAGCCCGAGCAGAAATAGGGCGTGCGCGCCGCGCCCGGCACCGCGATCAGCCGGTCCGGCTCGGGCGCCAGCCGGGCGGCGCGCGCCGTGAGGCTGAGCCCCGGGAAGATCGCGTCGAGCCGGGACGCCACGATGCCGGCGAGCAGGCGCGGCGAGAGTTCGCCGGTCCAGGGGATCAGCCGCGCTCCGGTCTCGTCGTGCTTGCCGACCATGCGCTCGGGCTTGGCGCCCGGATAATCGTAGAAGTATTCCTTGAACTGGCTCTCGATGATGCCGCGCTTCTCCTCCACGACCAGGATCTCGCGCTTGCCGCGCACGAAGTCGAGCGCGTCGTGCAGCGGCAGCGGCCACACCATCCCGACCTTGTAGATGTCGAGGCCGATGCGCCGGCAGGCCGCCTCGTCGAGCCCGAGGAGCCGCAGCGCCTCCATCAGGTCGAGGTGCCCCTTGCCGGTGGTGACGATGCCGTAGGAGGCGTCCGGGATGTCGTAGAGCCGCCGGTCGATCGGGTTGGCACGGGCGAAGGCGTAGACCGCGTGCTTCTTGGCCTCCATCCGCTCCTCGATCTGGGGGCCCGGCAGGTCGGGCCAGCGGTAGTGAAGGCCGCCGGGCGGCGGCGTGAAGTCGGGTGTCAGGAAACGGCGCGGGGGGGCAAGGTCGACCGAGACCGCGGATTCCACCGTCTCGGACACCGCCTTGAACCCGACCCACATGCCGGAGAACCGCGAGAGCGCGTAGCCGTATTCGCCGAAGCTCAGGTACTCGGCCACCGAGGCCGGGTTCAGCGTCGGCATGAACCACGACATGAAGGCCACGTCGGACTGGTGCGGCATCGAGGAGGAGACGCAGCCGTGGTCGTCGCCCGCCACCACGAGCACGCCGCCATGGGCCGAGGACCCGTAGGCGTTGCCGTGCTTGAGCGCGTCGCCCGCCCGGTCGACCCCCGGCCCCTTGCCGTACCAGAGCGCGAAGACGCCCTCCACCGTGCGTCCGGGCTGGCTCTCGACCTGCTGCGAGCCCAGCACGGCGGTGGCCGCGAGGTCCTCGTTCACCGCCGGCAGGAAGGTGATGCGCTCGGCCGCCAGCCGCTCCTTGGCGCGCCAGAGTTCGAGGTCGACGGCGCCGAGCGGCGAGCCGCGGTAGCCCGAGACGAAGCCCGCGGTGTCGAGCCCGGCCGCGCGGTCGCGGGCGGCCTGATCGAGCAGGATGCGCACCAGCGCCTGCGTGCCCGTGAGATGGACGCGGCCCGAATCCAGCCGGTAGCGGTCCGCGAGATCGTAGGGGAGGAGGGACTTGGTGGGACCGAGGGACATGGGGGCGGCACTCCGGAGCCTCTCCAGTCTGGCCCCGGCGTGTCGGAAGATGCTACCGTTCTTGCCGGCGGCCCGGTCCCGTCTGGACGATCCTGCCGGAACCAAGGGGCTTCACGGCAGGATCTCGCGATGCTCGACAAGGCGGACCGGCGCGTGCTCCAGCGCCTGCAGGCGGAGGGGCGGATCACCAATCAGGATCTCGCCGAGGCGACCGGCCTCTCGGCCTCGGCCTGCTGGCGGCGGGTGAAGGCGCTGGAGGAGAGCGGCGTCGTGCGGGGCTACGCGGCCCTGGTCGATCGCGAGAAGGCGGGTTTCGCCACGGCGGCGATCCTGCACGTGTCGCTCGAACGCCACGATTCCCGCTTCGTCGAGGAGTTCGAGCGCCGGGTGCGCGAGCGCCCCGAGATCCTCGACTGCTTCGCCACCACCGGCGACGCGGACTACCACCTGCGCGTCGTCGTGGCCGACGTGGCCGCCTACAACGCCCTGCTGGACGGCTTCCTGTTCCGCCTGCCGGGCATCCGGCAGGTGCGCACGAACGTGGTGCTCAAGGAGATCAAGTCGGGGGTGGCGCTGCCGCTGTGACGCTGCGGCCGCGCGATCCGCCCCGGCGGACCCGGGCCCTCAGGCTACCGGGCGGACCGCGTCGAGGAGCTGCGCCTGATGGTAGGGCTTGGGGACGAACAGCCCCGCCTCCGGCACGTCGTCGCGCCCCGGCGTGAAGCGGCCGGAGGTGATGACGACGCGGATGGCGGGCCAGCGCTCGGCGACGCGCCGGGCGAGCGCGAAGCCGTTCATCGATCCGGGCATGTCCACATCGGTGAACAGGGCGGCGATGTCGGACCGGCTCTCGAGGATCCCCAGGGCCTCATCCGCCGTGGCGGCCTCGGCCACCACGAAGCCGGCCTCTTCGAGCATGTCCACCGCCAGCATCCGGACGAGACCCTCATCCTCCACCACGAGAACGACCGGCGGGGGGAGGGCAGGGGAGAGCGTCATACGGGTCAGAACGATGTTCGCCTTTGTTAGTTTCGCAGGCCGCCTCCGACCATTGGCGACTTGCGCGTCGCGACTCATGCCAACGGCCCAGGATGCTGACGCATCGCTCTCGATCCCGGGCAAGCCCGGGACCGACGGGGCCGTCGAGCCAACTCGAATGTTCGGCATCAAGCCGAGGGCTTGGCGACACTGCGAGAGCGGCACCAAAGGTCGCCTTCAACGGCTGTTGACGTCAGCCCTCCGCCTCGGCCTCGACCAGCAGGCGCCAGGGCCCTGGCGTCACCGCGTCGAGGGGCCAGCAGGTGGCCAGCACCAGCCTCCGGCCCGGCGCCGCGGGATCGAGGCCCGAGGCGTCGAAGCGCACCACGCGGCGGCCGGTGACGCGGAACCGCACGCTGCGCCCGTCGCGCCGCGTCACCGCGATCGGGTCGCCGGGCGCCAGCGCGTCGAGGCCGCGGAAGTGCAGGTCGCGGTGCGCGGCGTAGATTGCGGTGCCGGGCTCGCCCGGCTCCGGCGTCCCCGCAACGTGGCCGGGGCCGAAGGCCAGCGCCTGCCCGCTCGCGCCCGCGAGCGCGACGAGGCTGCGGCCCTGGAGCGAGAGGCGGGCCACCGGCACCGTGTCGGCGGAGGGCCAGGGGCGCACGTCGCGCCCGCCCGCGGCGAGGCTCGCCGCGAAGGCGCGCTCCAGCAGCACCTGCGCGAGGGCGGCCTTGGCCCGCAGCCACAGCGCGTCGCCGACGAGCGCCAGCCCGCCGGCGAGGAGAAGGGCGGCGAGGACCGCCCTCCCGCGGCTGAGCCGCCTCATCGGGTGAGCCTGCGGCCGCGCAGGGCCAGCAGTCCCAGCGCGAGGAGCGACAGGCCGAGCCAGAGGTGGAGCGGGGCCGGGCTCGCGGTCTGCGGCAGGTCGATGCCGCGGGAGGCCGCGGGCGCCGCCGTGGGGACCGGCGCGGCCGCGCGCCGCTCGCGCGGGGCCGGGGCGGAGCCGCGCTCCCCGAACACGGCCGCGAAATCCCAGCCCGCCGGCAGGTTCAGGGGCAGGTCGGCGGCGGTCAGGGCCACGCCGGCCGGGCGCCGGGGCGTGGCGTCCACCGCGACGAGGCTGGTGAGGCGGGTCATCAGCCCGTGCTCCAGGGCCAGCGACAGGATCGCCGCATCGGCTGTCGCGGCGGGCAGGCGCCCGGTGAGGCGGGCGGTCTCGGCCGCCCCGATCCTGGCGCGGGCCCAGACCTTGCCGATGCCCGCGCCCGGCACCGCCGCGGCGAGGTCCACCGCCTGCTCCCACGGCTGCCCGCCGACGTGGCCCCGCAGGGTGAGCGTCCCGGCCACCCGCCCGAGCTTGGCGGCGATCACCACCGGCTCGCCACGGTAGAGGTCCGGCAGCAGGTCGGGCGTGGCGTCGATGCCGGGCTCCGAGAAGCGGGCGGAGAGGTCGGTGACGACCGGGCTCTCCAGCTTGGCGAACAGCGCGCGGGTGCGCTCGGCCACTTGGTCGATCGCGCCGATCACCGTGTCGCTGCCGCGCCCGAGCTCGGCGGCGTGGCGCAGCAGGTGCCCGTTGGGCGCCGAGCCGATGCCGACCATGAACAGCCGCGAGCGGCCCCGCCCGGCGGCGATCGCGGAAAAGATCTGCTCCTCGTTGCCGATCGCGCCATCGGTCAGGAAGATCACTTGGCGCACCCGGCCGGTCTCCTCCGGGTGCGGGTCGGCGAGCGCGGCCTTCAGCGGCGCCAGCATCTCGGTGCCGCCCCGCGCCTCCAGGCCCGCCACGAAGCGCCGGGCCTCGTCGAGGTGGGCGGCATCCGCCGGCACCGGCTCGGGGAAGAGCTGCTCCATCGTGTTGTCGAAGCGGATGACGGTGAAGCGGTCGGCGGGCGTCAGGCGGTCGAGGGCGAGGAGCAGGCTCGCCTTGGCCTGCCGCATCGAGGCGCCGGCCATCGAGCCCGAATTGTCGATCACGAACACCACGTCCCGCGGCAGGCGCTGCGCGGCCGGAGCGCCGGGCGGCAGCACGGCGCCGTCAGGCGGCGGCACGGCGCCGTCAGGCGGCGGCACGGCGCCGTCAGGCGGCGTCAGGACCGCCAGCATGTACTCGTCGGCGCCGACCCGCTCGCGGAACAGCCCGATCGTCGGCGCGTGGCGCGGGGCCGCCGTCCAGGTGAGTTCGAAGTCGCGGTCGGCCGGGACCGGCCCCGCGTCGAGGGTGATGCGGCGGCTCTCCGGCCCGGTCTCCTCGGTCCGCACCGCATGGGTGCCGCTCCTCACCGTGCCGAGGGGAAAGCCCGCCCGCAGGCTCACGCCGAGCGAAACGGGGTTCACTGGCGCGTGCGCGGCCGGATCGAGCACCGGCGGGGTGATCCGCGCGCGGTCCGGGACCGGATCGGCGCCGGCCTCGGAGCCCGCCGCCTCGGCGGCCGGGGCGACCAGGGGCGGGGCCGGATTGTAGCGCGGCGCGACCACCAGGGGCACGCGCAGGGCGTGGGTGCCGCCCGAGAGGCGGACCGGCTGCTGGTAGGTGATCTGCACCAGCACCGTCTCGCCCGGGGCGACGTTGGCGACGCTGTTGGTGAAGACATTCGGGCGCTCCTGCTCGGTGAGCGCGGCGGCGCGGCCCGACCGGCGGGCGGCCTCGTAGTCCCGGCGTGCCGCGGCGCGCTCGCGGATGTCGGCCACGATCACCCGCTCGCCGACCACGAGCTTCATCGAATCCACCGCCGCGTCCTCCGGCAGCGGATACACGTAGGTGCCCTCCACCCACTCACCGGTGGTGTTGCGGAAGGCTTGCGTCACCACCGCCCGGGCGGTCGGGCCGCTGACCTCGACCGCGACATCGGTCGCGAGCTGGGGCGCCTCGACGGGTGCGGCATCGGGGGGGCGCAGCAGCAGGGCGCCGCTGCCGGGGGCCGCCTTGACCCCATGGGCGGAGAGCCAGGCGGCGAGGCCGAGGACGAGCGGCGTCAGGGCGCGCCGCAGGATCGAGGCGGACGGACGGGCGCCCGCGGGCGCCCGCGCCGCCCGCAGGGCAGGCATGGGGATCATCGTCGAACTCCGGATCGGCCGGTCCAATACCGGTTGATCCGAAGGCTCGCGCGGCGGGCCGGGCGCGGCCACGGGCAGCTTCGCCCTTCTTCGGCCAAGCCCCGGACGGCGGGTGCGGAACCGGGCGCGGCGCGGCGGATGCGTCCGGGTCCGGTGCGCAGGCGTGCGCGCCGGTCAGGGTGCGGGCGCCGTCGGGTTCCGCGCGAGGCGGCGCCGCGCCCGCCCGGCCCCGCTCACGCCGCGGCCGCCTCCCACTCCGCTCCCCAGACCTGCACGAGGTGCCCGGGCGAGACCTCGCGGTAGCAGCGCTCCGGCGGCACGTAGTCCGGCGGGCGGATCGGGCTCCTGATCTCGTCGGCGCGCACCCCGTGGCGGGTGCCGCGGCGGGCCGGGTCCGGCACCGGCACGGCGGCGAGCAGGGTCTTGGTGTAGGGGTGCTGGGGCGCCCCGAACACCGCCGCGCGCGGGCCGATCTCGACGATCTCGCCCAGATGCATCACGGCCACCCGGTGGCTCACCCGCTCCACCACCGCCATGTCGTGGGAGATGAACAGGTAGGCGAGGTGCAGGCTCGCCTGCAGGTCGAGCATCAGGTTGATCACTTGCGCCTTCACCGAGACGTCGAGGGCCGAGACCGACTCGTCGGCGACGATCAGCTTCGGTTCGAGCGCGAGCGCCCGGGCGATGCAGATGCGCTGGCGCTGCCCGCCGGAGAACTCGTGCGGGTAGCGGTCGGCCATCTCGGGCTTGAGGCCGACGCGGCCGAGGAGATCGGCCGCCCGGGCGTGGGCCTCCCGGCGCGAGGCGAGGCGGTTGATCAGCAGCGGCTCGGCGATGGCCGCCCCCACGCTCATGCGCGGGTCGAGGCTCGCGAAGGGATCCTGGAAGATCATCTGCATGCGCCGCCGCCGCTCGCGCAGCGCGCGCGGCGGAAGTCCCAGTATGTCCTCGCCGTCGAGCCGCACCGAGCCCGCGAGGGGCTCGATCAGGCGCAGCACCGAGCGGCCCGTGGTGGACTTGCCGCAGCCGGATTCGCCCACCAGCGCCAGGGTCTCCCCGGCCTTGAGGTCGAAGGAGACGTTCTCGACCGCGTGCACGCGCCCGCGCAGACGCCCGAACAGGCCGCCGCGCAGCTCGAACCGCGTCGTCAGGTTGCGCACCTCCAGCAGGTTGGCGGGCTGCACCGTGTCGGGCGCCTCGCCCGGCTCGGCGGACTCGCCGGTGACGCGGTCGACGACGGGAAAGCGGGTCGGGCGGGCGCGGCCCTGCATAGCGCCGAGCGCCGGCACGGCGGCGAGCAGCGCGCGGCTGTAGGGATGGGTCGGACGGCGGAAGATCTCGTGCGTCGGCCCGCTCTCCACGGCGCGCCCGTCCAGCATCACCACGGTGCGGTCGGCGATCTCCGCCACCACGCCCATGTCGTGGGTGATGAACAGGACCGACATGCCCTCCTCGTCCTGCAGCAGCTTGATGAGGTCGAGGATCTGGGCCTGGATGGTGACGTCGAGGGCCGTGGTCGGCTCGTCGGCGATCAGCAGCTTGGGCCGGCAGGCGAGCGCCATCGCGATCATCACGCGCTGGCGCATGCCGCCCGAGAAGCGGTGCGGGTGGTCGTGGACGCGCGAGGCCGCCGCCGGGATGCGCACCTTGTCGAACAGCCGCACCGTCTCGGCCTCCGCCGCGCTGCGCGAGAGGCCGCGATGCGCCACCAGCGCCTCGGCGATCTGGAAGCCGACCGTGAGCACCGGATTGAGGCTCGTCATCGGCTCCTGGAAGACCATCGCCACGTCGCCGCCGCGCACGCGCCGCATCTCGGCGTCGGACAGGGTGAGGAGGTCGCGGTCCTGGAGCCGCACCGCGCCGGTGATCCGGCTGGCGTCGCGCGGGGTGAGCCGCATGATCGAGAGCGCCGTGACGCTCTTGCCCGATCCGGATTCGCCCACCAGCGCGACCGTCTCGCGCGGGCCGATGTCGAAGGACACGCCGCGCACCACCGGGCGCCAGCGCCCGTCGACCCGGAAGGCGGTGGCGAGGTCCCGGACGGAGAGGATGGGGGGCATGGGGGCTCCGGGAGAGGCTTCAGAGTCCAGATCGTGGATCGGGCATGAGGAACCCCTCTCCCATGCGGGAGAGGGGGGCCCGCGTTTCGCGCGCGGAGCGTTGCGCATGAGGGGAGCTCACAGCACCCGCCGCGGGTCGAGCGCGTCCCGCAGGCCGTCGCCGATGAAGTTGATGGACAGGACGGTCAGGAAGATCGCCGCGCCCGGAAACAGCGCCCAGTGGGGCGCGACGTCGAGATGGTCCTTGGCGTCGAACAGGAGCCGGCCCCAGGTCGGGATGTCGGGCGGGAAGCCGAGGCCGAGGAAGGAGAGCGTGGATTCGGCGATGATCGCCGCCGAGACCTCGATGGTCGCCGCCACGATCACCGGGCCGATGGCGTTGGGCAGGATGTGGCGCGTCACCTGATGCAGCGGCCCGGCCCCCTGCGCGCGCGCCGCCTCCACGAACTCCTTCTCGCGCAGGGAGAGGAACTGCGCCCGCACGAGGCGGGCGACGGGCATCCAGCGCAGGCCGCCGATGACCGCGACGATCATCACGAACACCCCGCCCTCGACCCCGAACACCTCCTTCAGCCGGTCGCGGAAGAGGTAGATGACGAGGAGCAGCAGCGGCAGCTGCGGCAGCGACAGGAACAGGTCGGTGAGCCACATCAGGGCGGAATCGAGGAACCCGCGCGACATGCCGGCGAGCGCCCCCACGGCGACGCCGACGAGGGTCGAGATCAGCATCGCGGCGAAGCCGACGGCGAGCGAGATGCGCCCGCCGTAGATCATGCGGGCGAGAAGGTCCTGGCCGAGATCGTCGGTGCCGAACGGGTGCTGGGGGGAGGGGCCCTGCAGCATGGCCGAGAAGTCGATCTCGTCGATGGCGACCGGCCAGACGAGGCCGCCGACGAGCACGCCGAGCACCATCACGCCGAGCAGCACGCTCGACGCCACCGCGAGCCGATGGCGGCGGAAGCGCCGCCACGTGTCGCGGCCCGTGGCGGCGGGCGCGGCCGCGGGCGCCCCCGCCTCAGCGGAAGGAGATGCGAGGGTCGAGCCAGCCATACAGGAGGTCCGCGACGAGGTTGAACAGCACGACGAGGCAGGCGAACACGAAGGTGACCGCCATCACCACCGGCGTGTCGTTGGCGAGCATCGCGTTGATGAGGAGCGAGCCGATCCCGGGGACGCGGAAGATCTGCTCGGTGACGATGGCCCCGCCGAACACCGCGGGGATCTGCAGGGCGACGAGCGTCACCACCGGGATCATGGCGTTGCGGGCGATGTGGCGCAGCGTCACCGCGCCCTCGCCGAGGCCCTTGGCGCGGGCCGTGGTGACGTAGTCGAGGCGGGCCACGTCGAGCACCGCGGCGCGCACGTAGCGGGTGTAGGAGGCGGCCTGGAACAGGCCGAGCACCGCGATCGGCATGATCGCCTGCCGCAGGTGCTCCCAGTACCAGCGCCAGCCCGTCGCCGCGACGTCGGCGTTGTAGACGAAGGGCAGCCAGTCGAGCTTGAGGCTGAAGACCAGGATGAACAGGAGCCCGGTGAAGAAGGTCGGCAGCGAGAAGCCCACGAAGGCGAGCGTGTTCGCCACCTGGTCGAGGAGCGAGTAGGGCCGCAGGGCCGCCAGGATGCCGACCGGCACCGCGACGAGCAGCGCCAGCACCTGCGAGGAGCCGACCACGAACAGGGTGGTGGGCAGGCGCTGCAGGATCAGGTCGTCGACGTCGATGCGGCTGGCGAAGGAGAAGCCCCAGTCGCCCTGCAGCATCGCCGTGAGCCAGTGCAGGTAGCGCATCAGCAGCGGGTCATCGAGCCCGTACTTGGCCCGGAGCGCCGCCCGCACCTCCGGCGGCACGTTGGGATTGGTGGCGAGTTCCCCGAACGGGTCGCCGGGCGCGAGCGCCAGCACCGTGAACAGGATCAGGCTGATCCCCAGCAGGCTCGGGATCGCGATCAGCAGCCGCCGGAGCAGGTAGGCGCCCATGCCGCCTCAGGTCTCCCTGTACCATTCGGCCAGGAAGGCGAGCGAGTTGTCCCAGCCGCCCTGGACCGTCCGGAGCTTGCCGGCCACGGCCGAGACCTGGGCGCGGTGGAGCAGCGGCAGCACGTTCTCGGCGACCACGATGTCGTTCATCCGGATGAACTGGGCGGCGCGCTTGACGAGGTCGAGCTCGCCCTGCGCCGCGCGGTAGCAGGCATCCGCCTCGGCGTTGCGGATGCGGGAGACGTTGCGGCCCTGCCACTTGTTCTCCTTGGTCGCCACCTCCCAGGAGACGTACTGGAGCATGAACACGCCCGGGTCGGCCTGGGTCATGTTCCAGGTGTACATCTGCATGTCGGCGTAGAAATGCGGGTAGGTGTCCGGGTTCGCCACGTCCGAGGAGAAGAACACCGAGCCCGGAATCGATTTCAGCTCCATCTCGATGCCGGCCTTCTGAGCGGCCTGCTTGATGATGGCCTGGGTCTTCTGGCGCGGCGCGTTGATCGAGGTCTGGTAGACGAATTTGAGCCGCTTGCCGTCCTTGGCGCGGATGCCGTCGCCGCCCTTCTTCCAGCCGGCCTCCTCCAGGATCTGCGCCGCCGCGTCGGCATCGAAGGAGAAGCGGGTGTTGGGCGAGCGGAACCGGTCGGGGCCGTTGAGGATGTTGGCGGTCGCCCGGCCGGTGCGGCCGTAGATGAACTGCTGCACCGCCGCCCGGTTGACGAGCAGGTTCATCGCCTTGCGCACCGCCGGGTCCGAGAAGGCGGGGTGCTGCGTCTTGATCGAGGCGCGCTCGCCGTCGACCTCCGTCCAGGGATCGGTGGCGTTGAGCTGGATGAACTCGACGTTGCCGCCGTAGTACATCTCGATCCGGCCCTTGCCCTCGGCCTCCAGCCGCTTGAGGATCTCGTCCTCGACCTGCATGTTCCAGGCGTAGTCGTACTCGCCGGTCTGCAGCACGGCGCGGGCGGCCGAGACCGCGTCGCCCCCGCCCTTCATCTCGATCGTGTCGAAATACGGCCGGTTGGGCACGTGGTAGTCGGGGTTGCGCACGCCGCGGATGATGTCGCCCGGGCGGAACTCCGCGAACCTGTAGGCGCCGGTGCCGACCGGCGCGAGGTTCGCGGGCGCGTCGCGGGATTTCTCGCCGACGTAGTCCTTGAACAGGTGCCTGGGGATGATCATGCCGACGGTCGACACGTAGGCGTCGGCCCAGAACGGCGTCGGCTCCCGAAAGACCACCCGGACCGTGAGGTCGTCGATCTTCTCGACCTTGATGTCCTTGTAGCTGCCCGCCGTGGTCGCCGCGGTGGCGGGGTTGGCGGCGTACTCCCAGTTGAACACCACGTCGTCGGCGCCGAAGGGCTGGCCGTCGTGCCACTTCACCCCGGGCTTGAGCCGCCACGTGACGGAGCGCCCGTCCGCCGCGACGCCGCCGTTCTCCCGGCTCGGGATCGCGGCGGCGAGGATCGGCACGAGGTTGCCCTCGCCGTCCCAGGCCGCCAGCGGCTCGTAGAAGATGCGCGAGCCCTCCTGGTCCTTGGTGCCCACCGCGAAATGCGGGTTGATCAGGGTCGGCGCCTGCCAGAACAGCAGCTTCAGCGGCCCGCCGCCGCCGGCCTTCGCCGGCTTGTAGGCGGCGCGCAGGTCGGCGGTCTGGGCGATGCCCTCCTGGGCGAGCATCATCCCGGCCATCGGGGCGGTGAGGCCGAGCGCCAGCATCCGCTGCACGAAGGCCCGGCGGGAGACCCGCCCGTCCCTCACCCCGGCGATCAGATGCTGCAGGTCCCGCTCTCTCATCGCCTTCGCCTTTCCCACGGGCCGGGCCAGCCGCCGGTGCATGGCCCCGATATCCGGCCCCGATATCCGGAAGGTGCGCCCGGAAGCGCTCCGGTTGCAAGTTGTGCACCAATCATCCTCGGTGCGCGGCGACGAAAAATTCAGCGCGGCGGTGTCGGATCGCGGCGCCCCCGGCCGTCCTTGCGACGAGCCCCGCCACAAGGGGCCGCCACGAGAGGACCGGGACCATGAGCACGCAGACCGAGTGCCGCACCGCCGCCCCCGCCGTGAAGGGCGGGGTCGTGCCCTACCTGCAGGTCGACGGCGCGATGAAGGCCGCCGACTTCTACACCCGCGCCTTCGGGGCGGTGGTGGTCGCCTCCCAGCCGCCGGACGCGCAGGGGCGCACCATGCACGTCCATCTCCACGTCAACGGCGGCTCGGTGATGCTGAGCGATCCCTTTCCCGACCACGGCTATCCGCCCGAGCCGGCGAAGGGCTACAGCCTGCTGCTCCCGGTCGAGGACATCGACGCGGCCTTCGCCCGCGCGGTGGAGGCGGGCGCCACGGTGGTCACGCCGGTGGCCGAGATGTTCTGGGGCGACCGCTACGGGCAGCTGCGCGATCCGTTCGGCGTGCTCTGGGCCATGAACGCGCCGAAGCGCTGACGGCCGGGGAGAGCGGCGATGACCCAGGACACTCCGACGACCGGTGCGACCTCGTCCTTACCCGCCTGATCCCGGCCCCGCGCCGCGCCCTCTACCGGTGCTGGACCGACCCGGCGCTGCTGCGGCAATGGTTCGCGCCGCTGCCCTACACGGTCCCGCACGCGGAGCTCGACGTGCGCCCGGGCGGGACCTGCCTGGTGGTGATGCGCGCCCCCGACGGCAGCGAATTCCCCAACCCGGGCGTCTACCTGGAGGTGGTGGAGGACGAGCGCCTCGTGCTCACCGACGCCTACACGGCGGCCTGGGAGCCCTCGGGCAAGGCGTTCATGACCGCGATCATCACCTTCGCGGACGAGGCGGGCGGCACCCGCTACACGGCCCGCATCCGCCACTGGAGCGCCGCCGACCGGGAGGCCCACGAGGCGATGGGCTTCCACCAGGGCTGGGGCCAATGCGCCGACCAGCTCGCCGCGCTGGCCGCGCGGCTCTGATCCGGCGCGGTCCCGGCCGGCAGCCCCGGCCGGGACCGCGGGACCGGCGGCGGCCCCGGCCGCGAGGCGGCACGGATCCGGGATCGATCGCTCTGGGCTGGATCAGACACTCTTGAGGCGCTGCTACCATGCGGATCTGCCGCAGGGTTGAAATAGTGATTTATTGAGATCCGAAAGAGCAATTCTTGTGCATCAACGCAAGGCGCCTTTGGCGATCGTGAAGATCTGCCTTCGACAGACTAATTCCTGAGACCTAATCCGCGTGGCCAGTAGGAAGGTCCGCGCGCAATGCTATCATGCCCGGCACCGTGCCGGGCGGCCGGCGGCGTGCCGACCCGCCTTCGCAGGCACGGGTCCGGCGCGCTCGTGCGCGAGACCCTGCCCCGACCGTCCCGGCCCCACGGGGAAGCGTGATGTCCAGCCTTTCGTCGCGGCTTCGGATCGAGGCCTCGGATCGGCCCCGAAGCGCCGCCCGCGTCGCCTATTTCGCGGCGCTGCTGATCCTCGCCCTGGGGCTGTGGCAGGTCTGGCGGGGGCGGGAGGCGGCGCTGGTCGACGTTCGGGGCGAGGTGCGCAGCCTCGCCAGCTCGCTCGCCCAGCACGTGGCGCGCACGGTGGAAAGCGTCGACCTCACCCTGAGCGGCGTGGTCGACCGGCTGGAGAACGGCATGCCGGTCGATGCGGCGTTCAAGCGCTTCCTCGAACGCGGGGTCATGCACATCGCCCAGGTGCGCCATCTCGCGGTGATCGACGCGCAGGGCGACCGGATCGGCGACGCGGTCCGCGCGCCCCCTGCGCCGGTCGACAGCCGCGACCCGGCCTCCGTCGCGTGGCACCGCGACCATCCGGATCGGACCCTGCATCTCGGCGAGCCGATCGTCGACCAGGTGACCGGCACGGTCTCCATCCCGCTCTCGCGGCGCTGGAACAAGCCGGACGGCAGCTTCGGCGGCGTGGTCGCCGCCGCCCTGGCGCCCGAGTTCCTGCAGGCGTTCTACGCCAAGCTGGCCGTCGGCGAGAGAGGCTCGATCGCGCTCATCAGCACGCCCGGCCGCGTGCTGGTCCGCCATCCGTTCAGGCCGGGGGCGGTCGGCCGTGACGTCTCCGGCGAGCCGCTCTTGCGCGATCTGCTGCCCCGGTCGCCGACCGGCATCAGCATCCAGGCCTCGCCGATCGACGGCGAACCGCGCATCGCCGCCTACGAGGTGGTGACTCCCTATCCGCTCGTGGCCTTCGTGGCCCACAGCATCCCCGAGTCGCTGGTGGCCTGGCGCTCCCGCGCGATCGCCGACGGCCTGGTCTGCGGGCTGGCGGTCCTGACCCTGGTCGCGCTGGGCCTGCGGCTGTCGCGGCACGAGCGCCTCACCGTCGAGGCGGAGCGCGCGGTGCGCGAGAACGAGGCGCGCTATCGGCTGCTGGCGGAAACCACCAGCGACGTGATCACCCGCCTCGATCTCGAGTTCTCGCGCGACTACGTCTCGCCCTCCTGCCGGACCCTGTTCGGCTACGAGCCCGAGGTCCTGCTCGGTCGCCGGCCCTCCGCGGACATGCATCCGGCGGACGCTCCGGCGGTGCGCGAGCAGGCCCGCCGGCTGGCGGCCGGGGAGGTGGCGGGCGACCGGATCACGGCCGTCTACCGCACCCGGCACAAGCGGGGGCACTGGATCTGGATCGAGGCCGGCATGAGCCTCGCGCGGCGCGAGGACGGCGCGCCCGCCGCCATCGTCTGCTCGCTGCGCGACGTCACGGCGCGCCAGGAGGCCGAGGAGGCCCTGGCGGAGAGCGAGGCCCGCTACCGCCTGCTGGCCGACCATGCCTCCGACCTGATCGTGCTCGGCCACGCGGACGGACGCCGCTCCTACATCTCGCCGGCCGTCACGCGCCTGCTCGGCTACACCGTCGAGGAGGCGCACCGGCTGACGATGCGCGAGTGGCTGCATCCGGACGACCGCGCCCAGGTGTTCGCCACCACCGCCGGGCTGTCGCCGGACCGGCCCCTGGCCTCCGTGGTCTACCGCCTGCGCCACCGGGCCGGGCACTACATCTGGGCCGAGGCGGCGTTCCAGCGGGTCGAGGACGGGGCCGACATCCGCATCATCACGGCCATTCGCGACGTCACCGAGCGCCAGCGCCAAGCGGCCCGCCTGGAGCGCGCCAAGGCCGAGGCGGAGGCCGGTGCGCGGATCAAGGCCGAGTTCCTGGCCAATATGAGCCACGAGCTGCGCACGCCGCTCACCGGCATGCTCGGCGTGCACGACCTGCTGCAGAGCGACCCGACCCTCGGCGCGGCGCAGCGCCGCTACGTCCGCCTCGCCCAGGAGGCCGGACGGTCGCTTCTGACCATCGTCAACGACATCCTCGATCTCTCGAAGATCGAGGCCGGGGAGATGGCGATCGAGCATGTGCCCTTCGTGCTGCGTGACCTCCTGGAGAACTGCCGCCAGATCGCCGCCGAGGCGGCCCCGGCAGGCGTGACCCTGGCGCTGCAGACGGACGAGGACGTGCCGCACGCGGTCCACGGCGATCCCACCCGGGTGCGGCAGGTGCTGCTCAACCTCGTCACCAACGCCGTCAAGTTCACCCCCCAGGGCCGCGTGACCGTGCAGGTGAGCTGGCCGGCGCAGAACCTGCGCGTGGCGGTGACCGACACCGGCATCGGGATCGCGCCCGAGGAGATCACGATGCTGCGGGCCGCGGCGCGCCGGGCGATCACCGCTGCGGCGGCCTCGCATTTCGCGAAGGCCGCCTGAGCCGCGGCCCCCGGCGGGGAAGCGCGGGACTCCGCCCTCCGGCCGGGCACCGCGCCGCCCGCGCGGCCGGCTCTTCAGGACGAGCGGTCGGCGCGCAGGCCCATCAGCTCCTCCAGGGACGCCTCGGCCGTGAAGAGGATTCCCCGCGGCCGGTACTCGATCTCGGCCGTGCCGCCGATCTCGCTGGCCAGCGCCCGCTCGATCATCCGCGAGCCGAACCCCGTCCGGGTCGGCGGCGTGACCGCAGGGCCGCCGATCTCCTCCCAGCGCAGCCTCAGCCGCTCCGGAGCCGTCCCGTCCACGATGTCCCAGTTGACGATCACCCGGCCGGCCTCGACCGACAGCGCGCCGTACTTCACCGCGTTGGTCGCGAGTTCGTGCAGCGCCATCACGAAGGCCAGGGCCGCCCGCGGCGTCATGCGGATGTCGGGGCCGCCGACGCTGAACCGGCCGCGACCGGAGCGAAACGGGCGCAGCGTCTCGGCGACGACCTCGGCCAGCGTGGCGCCTTCCCAGTTCTCGCGCGTCAGCACGTCATGCGCGGCCGACAGGGATTGCAGGCGCGCATCCAGGCTCCGGCGCGCCTCGTCCAGATCGGTCGCGTTGCGCAGCGTCTGATGGGCGATGGACTGCATCGTCGCCATCGAGTTCTTGACCCGGTGCGTCAGCTCGGCCGCCAGCAGCTCGCGGTGCTCCTCGCCTCGCTTGCGGTCGGTGACGTCGATCGTCACGCCGGCCATGCTCAAGGGCGTCCCGTCGGCCCGGTAGGACGGCTGCCCCCGCACCTGGATCCAGCGCACCTCGCCCGACGGGGTCGTGGCCCGGTATTCGATGTCGTAATCGGTGCGGTGCGCGATCGAGGCCGCGACGGCCGCCTGCATCCGCTCGCGGTCCGCCGGGAGGACGGACGCGATCAGGTCCTCGTAGGTGAAGGGGTCGCCGGCCGGGCGGCCGAAGTTCCGCTTGCACTCGTCCGACGCGATCAGCCGCCGGTCCGCCAAGTTCAGCGACCACGTTCCGAGCCGGCCGGCCTTGATCATGAAGCGCAGCCGCGCCTCGCTCTGCCGCAGCTCCTCGTTCCGGCGCACCACCTCGCTCTCCAGCGCGTCGCGGTCGCGCTGCAGCCGCACCATGCGGTCACGCTCCAGCGTGACGTCGAACTGCGACGCGAAGAAGTACGTCAGCCCCCCATCCTTGTCAAACACGGGCGAGATGAGCAGCCGGTTCCAAAAGACCTCGCCGTTCTTCTTATGGTTCAGAAGTTCGATCTCGATCGGAACAAGCCGGTCGATGGCGTCCCGGATCCTAGCGACATCGTCCGGATTGGTCTCGGGGCCTTGAAGAAAACGGCAGTTCCTGCCGATGATCTCGTCGCGCGTGTATCCGGTCAGTCGGGTGAAGGCGTCGTTGACGAACACGATCGGGTTGTCGGGCCGGGTTGGATCCGTGATCAGCATGGGCATGCGGGTTGCCTTGACGGCGGCCGCGAACGGGTCGGAGCTCCTTCCGGTGCGTGACAACTCCTCGACCAGCCGGTCGTGTTCGCGCTGATCGTTCAAGTCCGGTCGGCTCCCCCAGGGCAGGATGGGCGGGGCTGCTCCTGCCTCGTCCCGTCCGCGTGCGTATACCACGGCCGGGCTGTCGGGACGCAACCGACCGGACCATCCCGGTCAGGGCGCGTCCGGCCTGGACGCGGAGGCCTTGCGCAGGTCCTGCACCAATCCGGCCAGCCGGAGCACCTCGCTGGCGAAGGCGAGACCGAGGGTGATCCGCATCTCCCGCAGCGAGGCCTCGTCGTCCTCGGCCGCCGACCCGTCCCGGGTGCGATGATCAGTCGCCGAGAGTTGTCTCACGATCTGATGCCATGCTGCTTCGGTCTCGCCGGGTGCGGTCGTTTGAACGGGCGTGTTCGCCTCGGCCATAAACGCTCCTTCGAGACGGCGGTGCTCGCCGATTACCTTAGCGGGTATAAGGCCGTGGGCCTTTCGGGGGAATACATCTTACGGTGATGAGTATTGGCTGCGGCCCGTCCGGATCTCGGCCGGAACCCCATGGCGCGACGAGCGGTTGTCGGACGCTACCCCGGCCTGCCTTTCGCCTTGCTCGGCCGGTGGTCGTCGCGGGTCTGGCGGTGCCGGGGCGTCCCTCGTCACCTGTCGGACCCGCGTGCTGCGGACGCGCCGATCGTGCGGTGGCCTGGACCAGTGCGGGCTGCCGCACGGGCGGCGTCCGCACGGCGCTTCGCTTAAGCCGGCGGCAGGGCGTGCGAGAGACGCACGGCCATGATGGGCCGCACCCCGTCGGTCCGGGCGGCGGCCCTGACGGCGGTGGCGCGGGTGGAGAACGTCGGGGGACGGCGCCGGCCGCCCGGTCAGGCGCTGCTTCGGGCGAGGCACCCGGCGATCACGATCACCACCACCGCGACGCCGCCCAACGCGAACTCCACCATACCAGCCGGCCCATGCCTCTTCTCAGGAGAGCCGCCGGCGGCAAGACGGGATGCCAGCCCGGGCGGCGCGAGGCCGTCTAGGCATATCGTGCGACGGTTCGATGAACCCGCAGGCCCCGGAGTCGCCCGCCCGGCAGAGCGCGAAGACGGGGTTCGTCGAGACGGCACGGCAGGCCTGCCCTGCCGAGAGCCTCCGCACGCTTCAGGAGCCGCTGGCGGCGTGACGGCAGACGAACCGAGGTGATGGGCGGACGGCGGGCATGCGGCGCAGGCCGGCCGTCGGACCAGGTCGAGCCTCCGCCGAAGCGGAGGCTCGCTGAGACCATTGTCCGATGACGTGGATGCCGATTCGTCGAAAACAATGCAGAACAATCACAGACCTGGAGCCGGATCCGATGGCCGCTAGCTCAGAAGAAGCCGGGCGGTTCTGATGGCCGCCCAGCCAAGGCACGCCGTCCAGAGCGCATCGACACCTTCAAGGAAAAGATCATATTCACGTCGAAACTGCGAGGTCGCCTTGGCAAGACGACGGTTCAGCCTGCGCATGCTCGGTCCGGTCATGTGGGTGCACCTGCAGCGGTCACGTTGATGCAAGCAAATTAACGCGAATTTACGCGGATTAATAGCGGTTAAGTTGAATCAATAAGGGTTAATACTAACGAATGCTTAAAATTCGATGGCCGGGCTGGGCCCGTGGTGGCACGACGGTCCGGAGCCCACGGGCGGGCTTTCGGGGCGGCAGGCGCTTCACCGCACGGGCCCTTGCCGTGCGGGCTCTCGCTCGCCTTCGGCTCGGCCCCGTCGCGATCCGCGTCCTGCGGGCGAGGCCCGCGCCCCGCCATCGCGGAGCGCCGGGCGGTCGTTCTCCTTGGCTCTGCCCCAGCGGCGTCCCGCGTGACGCGCGCCCCCGGAGCAGCGTCGCGGTGGCGAATTCAACAAACGTTGGTGCCGATACCGCCACGCTTGGTACGGTTCAGCTCCGGCCTCCCGTGAGCAGCTCTGCAGGAGTGACCATGGCGGAAACGGTCAAGGCATCTCGACCCCTGAGCATCTGGCCCTCCTCAAGCCTCTGGCCCTCCTCAAGCCTCTGGCCCTCCTCAAGCCTCTGGCCCTCCTGGCGCGCCATCATCCCGGCTTCCGAGGCGGGGCGCGTCGACGGATACGGAGCGGGCAAGCCGCCCGAAGCGGCGGAGCCGCAGGATCGCGGCCTGACGGCCCCCGAGCTGATCCGCTTGGCCCGATCCGCCCGGTCAGCGCGGTCCGGCTGAGCGCCGCGTGGCCATTTACGCCATCCTCCTCCCGGCCGCCGCTCTCGCCGGCGCCCTCGCCGGTCAGGCGCTCGCACAACCGGGCGCGACCGTTGGCCTGCCGATCGGAGCCGGGCTGGCCCCGAGGTCAGCCCCGGCTCCCGCCGCGGCGCCGGCGGGCGCGGCGCGTCCGACGGCCATCGCCCCGAGAGCCGTCAAGGAGCCGGCCGGCACAGCCTGCCGGCCGACATGCCGCGCTCCCGCCGCCGCCGCCAAGGCCGCGGGCGGTGGCGGCCGTGGCAGCCTGCGTCGGATTCGGGACGGCGGCTCCGACGCGACCTGCCGACGCCGCCTCAAGGGCTGATCAAGCCTCGGTGCGGCGGTACGAGGCCTGGGCCCCTGTCCCGCTCGCACCCCGGCCCCATGCGGTTCGTCCCTTGAGTGCTCCCACCTATTGCGTCAGCCTGAACTTGGCGATCGAACTGCCGATGCTCTGAAACGCCGGCTTCAGATCCGCTGCGGTCAAGACGTTGTAGAAGAAGCCGTTCTCGCTGGCGCACGACCGCAACATGGTCTCGTTGCCCTCGATGACGCGCACCGTGTAGATGGTGATCTTGGCTGCTTTCGCAGCCGTGCAGGCTTCAAGGGTGCGCGCATCAATCGCCGCACTGGCACCATTGCAGACGTAGCGCAGTCTCCAGTTGATGAGCTTGTAGCTGCAGATCTCCTGCTCCCAGCGGTTCTGCGTGTTGTCGCCGTCGGTGAGCACGATCATGATCTTGCGCACCCGGGCGTCCGCCATGGCCGTAGCCGTGGCGAGCGGGCCATCGGGCGTCAGCGCCTCCATGCCCCAGGCGACGCCGATGCCGACGTTGGTGTTCCCATCCGCCTCTATGGCGTCGATCGCCGTCCGCAGCACCGCATAGTCCGTACCGAGCGGCTGGATCCGCGACAGCTTCGGCTGGTGCGTCTGGGTCGAGACGGAGGTGCATTTCGCCGCCGGGTAGGCGTTGGCGCTCGTGAACGCGGTGACGGGCATCTGCGCATCGTAGGGTTGATCCCGGTCCGAGAGGCAGCCCTGCCAGCTCTGCGCGTTCACTTCGTTGAGCTTCGTATAGGAAAGCCACGCCGCCGAGGTCGTGATCGGCCCGAGATTGACCTGCGTCGTGAAGGGGACGAGCGCCACTTTCGCGTCGCTGCGGCTGAGCACGGTCTTGTCGAGGTAGGTCAGGAAATCCTTGGCGGCCTGCTTGAGCGCGGGGAGCTTGCCGTCCTGGTTCATCGAGCCCGTGGTGTCGAGCACCAGGGCGACCTCGATGGCCTGTCCTCCCGCCGCGCTCTCCGAACTGACGGCAACCGAGATGGGCTCCGGATGCATCAGCCGCGCGAAGGAGGTCGGCATGCTGGCGACGGCCTCGATCTTGATCTGCGTGCCGCTGCGCGTCGGCGTGAAGCGCGAGAGCGTGATGCCGGGGATGCCCGCATAGGCGGCATCGAAGAACGAGCGCGCTCTCTTCTCGAAGTCGGCCTGCGACAGGACGGGCGCCTCGCGGATCACCCCCAGGGCCGCCACGTCGGCAGCCTGTTGCAGCCTCGCCCTGACATCCGTGGCGCGCGCATGGTCGACTACGACGCCGACCAGCATGACCAATGGAATGAAAGCCACCGCGAACGCGATGGCGACGTTGCCGTCGCACCGCTTCATGAGGAGGCGGAGCCGCCGTGCCATTTCAGCCTCGAAGGTGCGGAGATACTGGTATTGAGACTGTGGACCGGAAGCGTGATGGAATTTTTAATTCGGTCGCCGAATGTCCCGACGTAGACATCAGCCGCTCGTTATTTTTACCCTAGGTCAATGCAATCGTTCCGACTGCTGACGCTGCTGATTGGGACGGCGATCATTTCGGGGCGTGCTAAGTACATGCAGCCAATCTCAGGGATTTCCGGGTCGCAGCAAGGCTATCCGCTTTGCCGTCGTCTTTTGCTGCCTACTGACAAATGTTATGGATCCAGAATAGATGATCCGCGAATACATATGATTGTCGAACAAGCGGCCAGCCTAATGGCCGCATTCGTCAGGGAGAGAGACATTGCGGATCGACAATCTCGACGGGCCGGCAGAACTGACGGTCTGGTGCGCAGGCTCGATCAAGGCGGTGGAGCCGCTTCCGTTCGCGACCTTGCGGGCTGCCCTTCACGAGGCAGGCAGGGTCCTGGCGATGCCTGGCTTGCAGCCCTGGATCGTCACCGCGGACGGCCTGATCCTCACGCCCGCGTGGCTGGAGGCCAACCACGAGCGGTTCCATTCGCCGCCGAACCGATCAGGCGGGCGGGGTGCTCCACTGGCCGGTTCGCGGACGACCGGTTCCCGCTCCTCGTCGCGACACCGCGCCCGCTCGGCCCCACGGCGCCCCCTGTCGCGCCACTGAGGAGTGGCGATTCTGCCTCGTTCTTCCGCCGAGCCTGCCGCTCCTTGCCGGGGGTCCCCATGCTGTGACAGGTGAGGGTCTGCTTGTTCGATGCCGGGCCCGCCGATGTCCCGGCCCGGGCGATCGGCGGATCGCCCTCGGACCGCACGCCGCCCGCGGTCTCCTCCGGCATGCTCGCTCGGCAAACCTGCCGCAAGGCGGATCTCGTCGAGCGGGTTGCCGTATTCAAGACAGTCTTCAACTAAGGAATGTCATCGCCATCCTTCAAGACCTGATCGCGGATCCACGCCACCGCTTCATCCCGCGTTGCAAAAATCTGTCCCTTGTTCCATGCTTGACAAGGACCGAATCCGGCTTCGAGGAACCATTGTCCTCGGAGCGTCGTGTCCGGAGCATTCTTGTCTTCGAGCAAAACGAGTACCGCTACGAGCTGCTTGGCGAAAAAGACGAGCAGGCCGTCCTGGCCGCCGCTCCCAGTGTTGACGACCACAGGTTTCAAGCAGACGCTCGCTTCCATCGGGTTCACCATGCGTTCCTCTGGACGGGCGCACGCATGCCGCGCCACGGCCTTGCGGCATGCGTCTTCGTGTGAGACGCAGCCGCTTAGCTCCTCTAGGAAATCTGAAACGACAAATCTGCCGACGAGTTCCGTCCCGTCTTCGAGTGTATGCAGGCTGATCGGGCAAGCACTGAGTCGTTCTATTGTGCTGATGACTTGATCAATAGGGCGGCGGATCGAAGTCGGCGAAATTTCTCAACTGCTCGAGATCAGTTGCCATAATCTGATTGCCATCATATGATAATAGGCCGATCTGCCGAAGTTGCTTGAAAGCTCTGCAGGCGTGTACGCTGCTGATTCCCAGCATATCAGCAAGATCCTGGTGTGTGAGTGGAATCTCGATGCTGCCGGTCTTGCCCAGGCCGACGGTCTGCAGGCGAGAGAGAAGCTCGCAGATCAGGTACGCCAATCGCTGCGGCACCGGGCGTTGGCCGATATTGGTCAAAGACGCACAAAGGAAGCTTTTTTCTCTGAGAAGGGACCACCAGAGGGCTCGCGCGATGCCGGGGCTGCGCGCGAGAAGGTGATCGATGGCGCCATTTGAGATGAAAGCGGCATGACACGATGTGATCGCGACGACCGTATAATCTGCGCACTCGGTGTGGATGCCATAGAGACCATCGGCATCGCCAGGCACGCGACAGGCTACGATCTGGCGGTCTCCGTTCGTCAGAAGCTTGAAGCAGTAGGCAAAGCCGCTGAGCAGGACGTAGCCGCCATCGTGCAGATCTCCCTCCCGCATCAGAAGCGTGCCTGAAGCGATGGCCTCAGTCCGCGAGGTCGCTTCGATCAGACATTGCTGGTCGTCTGCACTCAGTTCCGGGCCTCGAAGGAGCTTCCGAACGAAGGCGTTCGTCATCAGGCACCCCATACAGCACGGCATGAGTCGTCCGACCCGGATGTCACGGATGAATAGCCAATGCCAGTCCAAACTCAAGGGCCGGATCTCGTATTCGATTGGTTGCATTGGCAACTTTTCAGATCATGATCGCGGCACGAAGCGACTACGGGTTCGCCCAATGCTGCATTCGACGCCAAGCGTCCGGCCTCTCGGCCGATCTGAGCCGTCCTGCACCGCCTGTCGGTGCTGCATCGGCTTGCCGCTCTGCATCGCGGCATCGCTGCCTGGAACAGGATCGTGACGTCTGGGGTGCGACGGTGCCACCCGGGCGGTGATGTGCATGGCCTGCGCGAGCCCACGGCTGACGGGCTCCCGGAACCGGACGCGCTCCCCAGGAGGTCATGGCGGTGACGGGCCGCCGGACCAACCGAAGACGTGCAGCGCTACGCGCGCGCGGCGCGCCGGATCCCACCGAAGGCGGGGGCAGATCCCGCCGACGCTGAGATGATGCCGGCGCTCTTCATGCACCAGCCGCGCACGCGCCAGATGAAGATGGCGGCGGAGTTGGGAGCAAGCCAGCGGGAGAGTTCGAGGGCGCCCTCGATGAAGTCCCTCGGCCGGCAAGGGGAAGTCGGCGCAGAGGGTCGTGCGCATGAAGGGGATGCGCACCAGCTCGCTCCGATCTATCGCTTCCTCGCCGACCCGGTAGAGGCTCACCCGTTGTCCTCCGTTCTGCTGGAACATAAACAGAACGCAGACCCTGGGAGTTCCCGGTCAGGCCCACGCTTGCGCCCTGTGCGGAGCGGGAACGGCAGGTTCAGGAGAGCGTGATGGCGATGCGGACGACGTTCGTGGTGCAGACCTTCGAGGTGCACCGCAAGAAGCTGCGGCCGGGCCAGCGGGACGTGGCACCGACCGAGAGCGGCGCGCTCAAGCGGGCGGAGGCGGTCGCCGCCCGGATGCCGGGTGCTGTGGCGCTGCGGATCGTGGCGGACGACGAGACGGGCGAACTGGAGAGCGTCGCGATCCTGGGTCAGTTCGGCGAGGTGCCGGACGACTTCGCCGAAAGCCTTCAGGGCGGCTAGAGCCGGATCCGATCGCGACGCGATCGGATCCGGCTCTATGTCTCTGACTTCACGCCTTGTCTGCGACGAACCGGTATCCATTTCATCGGATGATGCTTTAGGCGCTTCAACCCAGCGAGGAGATCAGCTGGGTGACGGCGGAGTTCTATGCGTGCACCTGTGTTCGGCGATGCCTTGACCTGTCATCCGTTCAAGGAGCTTTCGTCGTAAGTCGATCGTTGAATGCAGCCCTTCAGCCAATCGGAATAAATTGTCAGCAAGGCCGTTTGCAACGCGACAAGTGGCCGTTGGGAGGTCATTATCATGGCGAACATCGTTCGCCCTGCGGACGCGTGGGAGCGATATGCGACGCCCGCGGCCACGCTCCTTCGGCACGAGGAGCCGGAGTGGGAGTTCCGCGAGTTGGAATACGGTCCGGGCGGAACTTGGGATGTGGTCACGACGCGCCTGCACGTCGCCTCCCACCTGGATCCGCTCCGCCAACGCCTTGGGTCACGGAAAGCCTCGTTCTGCTCCGTCGCGCCCAGTGCCGCGATCAGCGCATCCGGCGACCATCTGGCAGGTGCCTGGGAAGGCATAGGGCGTGGCCAGCATCTCATCGTTTCTCCGGGCTTTGTTGCAGCCGCGTTCGAGCGCGATATGGGTGCGGAGACTGTCCTTAAACGGCATTTTGCCTATCAACGAGACACAGACCAGACGGATACGATCATTCAGAACCTCCTCGGCTGCATTGCTGCCAATCTGCGTGGGGGAAATCCCAACGGCTCCATTTTCATGCAGACGATCGTGCTCGCTGTCGTCCACCACGTGCTGCGCTTGCCTCAGCCGACCACCGACACGCATCTCTCGCGCGGAGGCTTGTCGCGCGCGCAATTGAGCGTGGTGATTGATATGATCGATGCGCAATTGACTGCGCGCCCAAGTCTTGTCGATCTTGCTTCTGTGTTGAATATCAGTACGCGTTATTTTTGCCACGCGTTTCGAATTTCGACCGGATTGTCGCCACATCAGTTCATCATCAAGCGCCGGATGGCTTTGGCACGATCCTTGATCGAAACGGGCAATCTGTCCCTGAGCGAAGTCGCGGAGGCGTCGGGCTTCAAGGATCACAGCCAGATGTCAGCCACCTTTCGGAAGGTCCTTGGGGTCCCTCCGTCGCATTTCCGCCACAGCAAGACACGTACGAACTAATTGCAACGATCGACGCATTCCCGTTTTCACCATTCGATCCCGTTCTGAAAAGCGACGCTTTCGCCAGGACGGTAATCCCTTGGCCTCTACAAAAAGGGGACTAGGGATGAAATCCACCACCAAGGCGCTGCTCCTCTCTGCAAGCCTTCTTGTGCTTGGGACAGGAACCAGCTGGGCACAATCCGGCTACTACACTGGGCTCTACGGCTTTGGTGACAGCCTGACTGACAACGGGCGGATCCCGCGCGAAACGAACGGCTACAGCCCGACCGGAAGCCTCGACGCGCAGCGCGGCACGCGCCTGTACGAGGGCGGTCGCTGGTCGAACGCGCCGACCTACTACGAGGCACTGCCTGCCCTGATCGGCGCGCCGTACGTGGCTGCCAACGACTACGCCGTCGGCGGCTCCCGCTCGACCCCTCTGCCGCCCAACCCCTTCGCCTCGCCGGCCTTTCCCTGGGGCGTGCCCGACCAGATCGACCAGTTCACGGCGCGCACCGGCCGTTTCGGACCACGCGACATCGGCCTGCTCTGGATCGGCTACAACGATCTCTCGTCGATCCCGGTGGCGGCCAGCCCGCAGGCTCGCGCTGACGGCGTCTCGGCGATCCTGGCCAACAACCTCACGGCGCTCAACCGGCTCGTCGGCCTCGGTGCTCGCGAACTTCTGGTGCTCAATCAGCAGACCTTCCGGGGCAACAACCGCGATCTTGCCGCCTCCTTCAATGCCCAGTTGCCCGGCCTGCTCGCTCCGATCGCAGCGAGCGGTGTCAACGTCCACTACTTCGACGTGGACAGCCTGCTGAACCGCTTCCGCGCCAACCCGACCGCTTTCGGCTACATCCCGCAAGCGGCCACCGGCAATTGCAGCGCCGACCCGGCCTGCGCGCCGATCGGCTATCTGAATGGGGGAGCGGCCGAGAACCAGTACATCTCGGTCGACGGTGTCCACCTCACCGGTCGCACCAACACCTACATCGCCCAGTTCATCGCCAACCAGCTCAACGCACCCCTGACCCTCGGGCCGCAGGCGGATCTCGGCCAAGCCGCAGGCCTCGCCTTCTCCTCGACCCTCATCGACTTCCTCAGCGCCGAGCGGCGGCGCAACATGGCCATGTCCGTGCCGTCCGCCTTTGCGGCGGATCTGCCCGGCCGCGCCCCGCCTCCCGTGACCATCCCGATCCAGCCCGGCAGTCCGTTCTCGGTCTTCGCGCTCGGCACCTATGTCGGCGTCGATCGTACCGCCCAGAACCGGGCCGGAGGCGGCAGCCTCGGCAACACCTATGGCGCCGACTTCGGCGGTGTCACGGCCGGCGTGCTCTATCAGGCCACGCCGAACCTCGTGCTCGGTGCCGCCTTCAACTACCTGACCACCAGCGTCGATCTGCGTGGCCTGAGCAATGGCCGGATCGATCTCGACAGCTTCCAGGGCGCGGGCTTCGCCTCACTGTCCTTCCCCAACTTCTTTGCCGATGCCGCGGTCACCTACGGCGGCAACGACTACAGGCTGAGCCGGCCGGGCGTGCTCAACGATCGGCTGACCGCCTCCCCGAGCGGCGACACAGTCACGGTGGCGGCGCGCGTCGGTTATCTGTTCGATTTCGGGACCTTCAAGGCTGGACCGGTCGGCGAGGTTGCATACGCAAACGTGCACGTGAACGGATACAGGGAGACCGGCGATCCGTTGCTCGCGATCGGCGCGAACCGGCAGAACCTGGAGGGGCTGACGGCTGGCGGCGGCGTCCAGATCCGCACGGTCGCCCCGCTGTTCGGCGGTCTGATCAGCCCGTTCCTGAACGTGACGGCGCAGCACGACGTCCTGGACGGTGTGCGGACGGTCACCTCGTTCCAGACCTACGCGCCCACCCTGCTGATCCGCACCCAGACCGGCCGGCGCGGCGACGACTTGTACGGCCGGCTGGCCGGCGGTCTCGATCTGGATCTGGGCAACGGCCTGAGCGGCATCATCACGGGTTCTACCAGCTTCGGCCGATCGGGTGGCGACGATCACACGGTCAGCGCCGGCCTGCGATACCGGTTCTGAGCATACTCCCGCCACCACGACTGGCCCGGCGGCGAGAACGCCGGGCCGTTTTGTTCATGCGGCATGCGAGCTTCCACACCAAGCTCCCACACCAAGCTCCCACACCTGGGCGGGCATGACATGCGGACCATGGACCTGCTGTCCGACGCCGCTCGGACGCGTGAGATCGCCTGAGATCGTCATTCTCGTATTGCCGCGCCCGGCGTGCTTGGCGGCTGAAGCCCGGGCGCGGTGAGGCGGGAGATCGCGGACGATCGGCGCCGCGGCGGGGCCCGCATCGCCTCGCGGATCTCGCGCAGCAGGTCGTTGCCGATCCGCACCTGCTCCGCCAAGCGGATCAGCGGCCCGCTGCTCTCGCTGCGGTCGCGCTCCAGGGCGTCGAGGCAGGCACTGATCTGGGCGAAGCGCTCGTCTCCCGCCTTGGCGAGCAGGGCTTCCTTCTCGCCCAGCGCCTCGACGCGCGTCGATCTCCGTCACGTGGGCGCCGCTCCAGACGAGGTGCCCGCCGAGCCCCAGGATCAGCCCCCCACCGCCCACAAGGAGGCGCGCTTGGGCCGCGGCAACGCGCCCTCGGGCGTGCCGTCGGGCGGGTGCGGCGGCATCGCGTCCTCGGGCAGGCGTTTCGGCTGACGGAATGACCCTCCCCGAGGAGCCGCGCGCCACCACGGCGGCGCTCTGGGTCGAGGCCGCGGTCTGCGCCATCGCGGTCGCGGTGGCCACCGCCGAGTAGTTGCTGTCGGTGGCCGCCTTCACGCTGGCCGCGCCGATGCGGCCGAGATCGTCGGCGAGCGTGCGCACCGAGGCCGCGTAGCCGCCATTGGCCTGGATGCCGGTGTTGAGGGCATCCGAGACCTTGACCATCCCGGCCACCATCGAGGCGGCGAGGTCCTGGATGCCGGCCTTGGCGGCGGCATGGTCGGTGGCGAAGTGGATGGTGAGAGGGGTCGACATGCGGGACCCCGCGGCTTGCGCAACGAGGCGGACGACGTCATGAGACGGGCGTCGCTGAAGTAGAGTGAGCCCTGTGAAGCCGTCCCTGACGGGCCCGGGCCTTCGCCTCGGCGGAGGTGCACACCTGGACGGAGCCGGAGATCGCCCGCTTCGAGGCGCGGTGGCCGATCGGCTCCAAGCAGCGGCTCGCCTTCGCGCTCCACCTCTACAGCGCTACAGCAAGGCCGGGGTGATCACCACCGACCTCGTGCCGCTGGCGGAGAGCCCGCGGGCGCTGTTCGGGGCGCTTGATCGCGAGCGGGGTGGTGCGCTGATGGCGGCGATGGACGCCTGCAACGCCCGCTTCGGGCGCGGCAGCGTGGTGCCGGGGCGCGCGGGTATCGTCGCGAAGCGGACGTGGTCGACGAAGTTCGAGATGCGCACGCCGCGCTACACGACGCAGCTCGCCGAGGTGCCGATGGTCAGGGCCGAGCCGGGTAGCCCGCCCTCAACGCCGAAGGAGCGATACCTGGTTTGCCGCTAATGCGTTCGGCCCCAAGGGCATGACATCATGCCCGCCTCCCATGCGTACTCATACATGCATCATGGCCATTTCACCAAGTATTAGTGGTTCCCATTTTCTCGATCTCAGGCTCAAGAATTGAATTGAGCTGTATAAGTTCGGCAACAAGGCCTGTGGGCGCATCATCAATTCGATCGTATTCCAATACTTTTATATTTCTGTTATCTCTCAAGGAAGCTCTTCTGTCCACGTGCATGGGATTGCCAGAAAGAAAGTAATGCGGTAATTGACTCGGAAATCCAAAATTCTGATTCTCAAGCAGTAGATTGATGTCAGGATCTGAATATCCTGATCCAATAAACAAGAATGTATGCGTTAGAAGCGCTGCGTCAAAAGCTTGATAGAATGCCGCATGTTTAATTCGAGCGCGTGCGTAATCTTTTTGAGTAAATATTAAACTTTCTGGAGAATTTAGATTCCCGTGAACTTTAATTATATATCTTCCTCCGCCTCGCAAAAACTCAGAAACATCTGTGTCATAGTAATTCTTCACTATGTGGGATCCGTGGTGTATATTATTAGCATGTCTTTCATATATAACATCAAAATTAAGCGAAAAAACGATGCGTGCATCGAGCCTCAGGATCTGCTCATGAATTTCAGCGGGGGCGTAAGCTGGCGCCGAGAATGTTCGCCTCAGGTATGAAACCCAGTTTTCATCATACCTCTTTTTCAGCCATTCACACGCATGCAGGTAATCTCCACTTGCAACTGCCTCCTCAATGGGGCCAAGAGAATCTCTGTTTGGGCAATCAATGATTGCTTGCCTCAAGAAGCCTTCCCACATTGGAGGCCTTAAACTTCCATGTCCAAGCGCATGTCTGGAGACACCGCTTCCAATGACCACTATCACGCGCCGGCGTGCCAAGTCAGCAATCAGTCCTTCAGGCCAAGCGATCATTAGACGGCACGCTCCAAAAGGCGCTCAGACACGGCCTCGAATATTTTCTTGGAGTCTTTCACTTTCGAGAAATGTGCACCCACAACTCCGTCACTACTGCTCAGCTCAAAGATCGGTGCGTGATTGCTTTGTGACATGGGAACTAGGCTGAATAAATTTGGTACTGTACCAATCTCGAGCTCGCTCTGGTCCAATGTTCCAGCTAACCCATTGGCAATGATGACGGCATCGATTTGCTTCCTAATCTCTTCATATGCCTGGACCGCACGCCTCTGACCTTGCTCGTCCTTCTTGGCAAGATATTGCTGAGTTACATAGCCTATGAACTCGGGCTTGCTGTAATGAAGGCTTGGCAGGCGATCTCTGTATTTGACACTATCCAGCCCTCGTTCCCAATCTTGCCACCAATCGTTGATCCATCGCGATATGTTCTCAAATGCCTTTAAGGAAAAAATATCAAGAGATACTGGGCTCATGAAATAGTCAGAGCTCAGCATTACAGATCTGTTCAATGCGCCGAGCGACGGACTTACATCAAAGAACACGAAATCGTAGCTGCCCAATTTACTCAGCAGCTCTGAGAAGACGAGATTAGTTCTAATACCTCGGACGTCTCCCGCTCTGGCATCGTTCCAATCGCGAGCCAGAAGGTCCTCAGTCAAGGCAAGCCTGGGATCACCGGGAATTAAATCGACAGAAAATCGTTTTGCACGCATAGTCGTTACGTCTTTGGTGTATCCCTCCCCTGCGGCAAGTGGTTCAATAATTTTATGGATAGTGAAAGATTTCTCGTCGCGATAAATCTTCTGAATCGCCTTATCACCAAATAGATATTGGGTAGCGTTGCATTGTGGGTCAACGTCAACTATACAGACCCTGCGAGATTTGTATAAACTTATGTATGCCGCAACATTGCATAGCAGTGTTGTTTTTCCTACGCCGCCCTTGTTGTTAAAAAATGCAATTGACTTCACTCAAGCCCCCAATAAGAAGCGACATTGACTACGGTGGGAACACAGACCATTACTACTCGCACCGCCTTGAAAGATCAAATTAGAAGAGTTTCTCCAATTGCACCATATAAGGGGTTTACCGCGCGCATACAAGATCCACTGCCGAGCGCCTAAGTTGAAACTATAGTTGCTGCTTATCTTTATGCCCAGCAATCATCTCTACTGCGACGTTCTTCTCGTAGCAGAGTACGACACGATGTGGGTTGTTGGCTTTGCTCCGTCAGCCCCTCGACCGATCGGCACGGTGGCGCTGGTATTACAGGCGGAGAGGCGTGCTAGCTCCAGATCGATACAGCATGAGCTTGTTGGCAATCTTCGCCTCTGACAGCCATGCAGGTGCCTTCTTGGGCGTGGACAAGTTTGGAAGTTGCTAAGAAGCGGGGCCGGCCGTAGCGGAGCCGCCTGGCCCCGCCCGAATGATTTCTGGCCGATGGTACCAGCAGGCTGCGACAGGGCAGAGGTAACGAGGTGCAGGAACTCTATCGGGAGGATCTGGAGTGGCTTGGAAGCGAGCTGATGCGCATTCCTCACATGACCAGGCGCCACCCTGCACCCAAGGGCTCGAACCGCCATTTCTGCCCCTCAATCGACTGAGTTTTCGTGTTGCATCCGTGTTGCACGGAGTAGCCTACGTCTCGTTGTAACCCATTGTAAATACAGGAGTCGTGTTGCTGCTCGTTGCAACACGGAAAGGGTAGGGGAGGGACATGAAAAAGCCCGCCAAGTCATTGACCGAGCGGGTATTTCAGTGGCAACCCCGGTAGGGCTCGAACCTACGACCTGCCGCTTAGAAGGGAGTGAGCCGTCGAGGTGAGGCGCCCCTCCGAGCGGCGCAGCGTCAGCGCAATCTCCTCGATGGTTGGGCGCTTGCGGTACATCGGTCCTGCCTCCACGTCCCTGCGGAACACCGTCCCGCACCGGCATCGGCTTCACCAGCCCGGGCAGGAAAGGCAAGGCTGAATGCGGGCGTCTCCCGCACATTCTGGGCCGAATTTGGGGTCATTCACGCTTCTGGGCTGCGGATATCGAGCTAAGTGCTTGATACCGTTGGCGCTCCCAAGGGGACTGCGCAGAGCCTGATTTCTCAAAGAGTTAGCGCAAAGTGGGACCCGAAATCTGCCCACGGAATCATTAGGCTTTTTGCCTCTCGGGTCCCACCGATTTCAGCCTGTTCTTGAGAGGTGGGACCATGACCAAAGGCCCGTTCGCCGACACGTCGCGGCTGACGATTCACGCCCTCCCCGCCGACGTCGCCAGGATGGTTGCGGAGACGGTCAAGCAGATGGAGCGCGAGCGTGACGAGGCGCGAGCGGAGGTGGAGCGGCTGCGGCCACTGGGCGAGGCGGCCCTTGCGGTGGCCGCTGCGGAGGAAGCCGAGCGCGCCGCGACGCAGGCTTATCACGATGCTTGGGACAATCAGGCGCGCCGAGGCATCGCCCCGCGCGACATGGACCTGAGTACGCCCCGAGAAGCAGGCGATGTCGCCCATGCGAAGCGGGTCAAGGCGAACCGGCTGATCTTCGACGCAGCGCGAGAGTATGCCCGCTCTGCCCTCACCACTCCCCCACCCGATCCCGCGGCATAGCGGTCAGGGAGTGAGGCGGAGGGGGCATCCGCCCAACGGCCGGTTGCCGGACGAGGAGAGGATGATGGACAGCACCACCCCCTGGATGCGGGCGGTCGCAGAGCTGGACGACTACTGGGTGCGGATCGGCCAATTCCCCGACTTCGACCGCATCAACGCGATCCACGAGCGCATGGTGGACCTCCAGAGCGAAGACGACGACGAGTCCGCATGGAAGGACATCCTCCACGACGCGCTCGCCGGCCTCGGCATGCAGGTGGAGTTCCTACACGACAGCATCGCCCGCATCATCAAGAAGGACGCCTGAACGGCCGGTTGCCGGACTACAGCCGAGGAGGATCGATGAGCACACCAACATGGATCGACCGGGCGGCATGGGTTGCCGCCATCGCGCTCAACACGCTTCGCGCCAGCCACCCGGACGCGGTGCCGGAGCGCGATCCCCAGGGCAAGTCAGTCGAGCACCTGATATTCATGGCGCAGACCCTCGCTCGGCGCGAGCTGGACAGCGAGACCAAGGCGTGCCGGTGGCTCGGCTACCTGCAAGCTGGCCTCGTCTTCCACGGCCTGAGCGACCTTGAGGCCGAGAAGGAACTCAACATCAAGAGCCGGTCCGCCCTGTCCGCCTAAGGATGTCCGGCTTCCGTGTCCGCGTCCGGAATGAGAGCGGCGTCCAGGCTCGCGTGCGGACGGCGAGCCGGACGCGCTGTTTCATGGAAGGCAATCCGGACCTAGGCCATAAAGAAGCCCGCCTCGGCGGGGCCGGGCGGGCTGATCTCAGCGGCGGGGCGCGAGCGGGTCAGGGCGGGTCAACGCCGTAGCCCACCCCGACGTCAAGGTATCGGCGCAGCCAGCCCGCGAACCAGTGCAGTTCGGGCTGCGACCACCACAGGAACACCACGAAGCCGATCGCGACCGCCCAGGCCGCGCCGAGCGTCGCGCGGTTGAGGTTGGTGACACCCCGGCCGAACAGGTTCGGAGCCTTGAGCAGGATCGCCGTGGCGACGATGAAGCCGAGCCAGCGGCCATCATACACCGGGTTGTTCACGAGAAACGCCGGCTGCCCCGAGAGGCGCCAGAGCAACGCCCAGGCGCACGTCACCGCGAGCGTGAACACGAACAGGAACAGGGCGATCGTGGCCCACTCGTCGCGCTCGGGCCATGACGGCTTTATCAGTACCTTCAGCGCCGGCACGAGGTAGCTCACCGTTCCCACGGCGCCGAGCCCGGCGCTGATGGCGATGACGGCCTCGCTGAAGTCGCGATAGGGCACGATGGCCGCGAGGCCGAAGTAGATCGCGACGAGCGCCAGCAGGAGGAGGAGCGCCGGCCTCCACAGCAGCGCGCTAATGGTCCGCATCATCGTCCCGGTCCACCTCCCGAAGGGCGCCCCGCAGGATCGCCTGGATGCCGCTCTCGACCCGCATCGACTGGCCGTGGGTTGCCACAAGCCCCATCGCGGCCCGGCTGTTCGTCTTGCTAGCGGCGGCGAGCGTGCGTTCGGCCTCTCGGTCGCGCTCCTCGCGCTCGGCCATGCCCGGCACATACGGGCAGGCGTCGCAGGCAGGAGGCCGCGCGGCAGGGCGGAGGAAGTCGAACATGGCTGAAAGCCTCCACCGCATCAGGCACCCCCGGCCGATCCGGGCGAGCGCACGGCGCCCCCGTGCCATAGCAGCTTGTCGATCGCGCTGCCGTTCGCCTGCACACACGCGCTGACCAGTCTCAGGCTCTCGCCGTTCTGCTTGGCGATGAGCAGCAGTTCGCGCAGCGCCTCGCCCATCTCCTTTGCGGAGGCGGCGCGGTCCGCCGCGGTTTGGCTGATGACGTTTAGCGCCCCGGTGTTCGAGTTGAGGGCGGTCATCACCTGTTGGATGTCAGAGAACCGCCTGTCATGCAGCGCCTCGATCTGCTTGACCAACTCGTCCCGGTGCCGCTCGTAGTCCTCCCTCACCTCCTTGAGGATGCGCTCGTGCTCGGCGCGGGCGCGCAGCAGGAGCCACAGGAGGACGCAGGCGATCCCGAGCGCCAGGATCAGCAGGGCGCCGAGAACGCCTTCATTCGCGATCCGCTGCGCTGCCTCACCGACGCCGGGCGGCAGCGGGACCTCTGCCGCGGCGAGGGTGATGTGCTCCACGGGTCAGCGCCTCCCCCAGCCGCACGCCGCGACGCCGGCCGCGTTGTGGGCACGGATCTGGCGGCGGGTCTCGGCGGTGTCCTGGCGCGAGTAGCGGATCGGCGCGGCGACCCGGCAGAACCGGGCCGCGTCGACCTGGGTCTCCGGCGCCGTGCACGTGAGGTGCGCGACGATGAAGGCGATGCCGGTGCACTCGAACGTCATGGGTCGCGCCTCAAGAAGGGGTCGTTCGGATCTTCGGGCTCGGCGTCCGCGCGCTCACCAGCCGCCTTGGCGGTCGCTTCCTGGCGCTCCGCCTCGCGCCTGGACGTCTCGGCCTGCGTCTTGGCGCCGAGGTCGCGCAGCGCCTCCTCCGCCCGGCGTCGGGCCGCGTAGTCGTTCACGGCCCGCGACAGGAAGGTGATGATGGCCGAGAGCCACCAGGGCAGCCCGAGCACGTCAGTAGCTCGCCGTGACCTTGTTGCCCGGGATGGCGTTGGCGATCACTGGCTCGGTGAGCACCTTCTTGACCTCGGGCAGTGCCGCAGCGGACGCCACGAGGTTCTTCTTGCTCCGCGCGACGAGCCCCCAGACCGTCGCGCCGATCACCGCGGCGGCACCAGCCAGGACGATGAGCTGATCGGTCAAGGCGGCCGCCTGCTCGGCGCTCACCCAGCCGCGGGACACCGCCAGCGTGCCAGCGATCTGCAGGCACGTGCGCAGCAAGGACATGGCCTGTTCGTAGTTCATGGGGTCCTCGGGGATTGTGCTCGGCTGGCCCGGCCGGCTCGGGATGTGGTACTGACGAGGACAGGCGCGACGACGGCGCTCTCCGAGGCGGTGACGAAGCCGGATGCCTGTCCACCCCGCGAGGGGTGTCAAAATATCGGCTTTCCGGATTGTAGCGTG
>NZ_BPQQ01000019.1 GCF_022179325.1 Methylobacterium isbiliense
CACGCAAAGTGCGGGAGAACCACCAATCCGGGGCAATCCCAATCCCACCATCACTCCGCCCGCGTCGCCATGGACTATGGTGAAGTCTGCCGGAGAGTGGCGGGTCGGGTGACCGGCACTGCCTTGCCTCATCGGCACGATGTGCATGCGGCAGGGGCGATGGCGGATCTCACGGGCGAGCGACAGTGGGGCCGCGGCAGGAGGCGAGCGACTATGGAGCTCCACGAGATCCGCTACTTCCTGGCGGTCAGCACGTTCGGGACCTTCACCAAGGCGGCCGAGCATTGCAACGTGACGCAGCCCGCCCTGACCCGCGCGATCCAGAAGCTGGAGGATGAACTCGGCGGCCTGCTGTTCTCGCGCGAGCGCAGCAACGTCCACCTGACCGACCTCGGGCGCCTGCTGGAGCCGGAGTTCCGGCAGATGATCGAGCACCGCGAGCGCGCCAAGCGCGCCGCCTCGCGCTTCCTGCGGCTCGAAGGGGCGCAGCTCACGCTCGGGGTGATGTGCACCATCGGCCCGCTGCGCTTCGTCGGCTTCCTGAACCACTTCCGGGTCACGCATCCGGGCATCGAGCTGACCCTGATCGAGGGCGTGCCGGCGCGCCTGTCCGAGATGCTGCTGTCGGGCGAGATCGACGTGGCCATCATGGCCCGGCCCGATGGCTTCCCCGCGCCGCTGCGGGCGAGCCCGCTCTACGAGGAGCGCTTCATGCTCGCCTGCGGGCAGCTGCACGCCTTCTCCTGCCGCAATGCCGTGCGGCTGCGCGACATGGCCGGGCAGATCTACCTGCAGCGGATCAACTGCGAGTACCGGGACCACCTCGCCGACCTGCTGCACGCACAGGGCACCGAGATCCTGCGTTCGCACCGCAGCGAGCGCGAGGACTGGATCCAGAGCATGGTGGTGGCCGGTATGGGGGTGTGCTTCCTGCCGGAATTCTCCGCCACCCTGCCGGGCATCGCCCTGCTGCCGGTGCTGGACCCGGTCGTCGCCCGGCAGGTCTGCCTCGTCACGGTCGCGGGCCGGCGCTGGTCCTCGCCGCTCGCGGCGCTCGTGGCGGCGCTCAATCAGTACACGTGGCCTCCGAGCCGTTTCGATCTCAGCGAGGAGCGGCCCGCCGAAGCGCCGCCTCCCGCGTGAGGCCGGCACCCGGCCCATAACCGCAAGGCATCGTCTCGGAGCCCAAACGGCATTTCCGCAAGCGTGCGCGGCCTCCGATGATCGGGCCAGTCCCACCCGGGACGATCCCGACACCGCCAGGACGGCAGCCATGATCCGGTTTCCGAGGCTCCGCAGCACCGCTCACCGCACCGTGTGCGCGGCGCCGATGACGGCCGGCGTCTCCGCGCTCGGCGCCGGCGCGGCCCCGGCGGGCGCCTGCCCGGCCGACACGGTGGTCCCCGGCGGGAAAGGGCGGGCCGAGCGCATCGTGCCCTGGCGCAGCCACGGCGACCGCCCGGCCATCATTGACCTCATGTGCGGAGACGAGGCGGAGTACGCGGGGACCTGCGCGGTGCCCATCGCTCACAAGGCCGGCGACGCCGCCGTGACGCGGTGAGGCGGCGATGACCTGCCCCGGCCCCTCGCCGGGCGAGGCCCGCCTCGCCGCCGCCATGACCGCCGCACAGGGCGGCGACCCCCGCGCCTACCGGATCCTGCTGCGCGACTGCGTGCCGGTGATCGCCGCGACGGCTCGCGCCCGGGGTGTTCCGGCGCCCGCTCTGGACGACGTGGTGCAGGAGACGCTCCTCACGCTGCATCGGGTGCGCGCCAGCTACGACCCGGCGCGCCCGTTCTTGCCCTGGCTGAGGGCCCTGGCGCAGCGGCGGAGCATCGATCACCTGCGCCGGTCCGCCCGCCAGGCCGCGGAGGTGCATGCTCCGACCGCCATCGAGAGCGCCGTCGATCCGGCGCCGCTGTCTTCGGAGCAGGTCGCCCGCCATGACCGCCAGTCTCTCCTGACCCGGGCGATCGAGGCGCTGCCTCCCGCCCAGAAGCTGGCGGTCGAACTGCTCGTCCTGCGGGAGCGCTCGCTCGCCGAGGCCGCCGCCGGGACCGGCCGCAGCAAGGTCTCCCTGAAGGTAAACCTCCACCGCGCGATCGGCGCCCTGCGGAACACCCTGTCGGACCGCGAGGGCGAAGAGCCGGGGCTCCGCTCGGGCAGGATCTGATCGGGTCGTCGGACAAGGCGCGCGAACCTCGAGCGTCCCGGTTCGTCGCACGATGGCTCTCGGAGGAAAGGCACGGGGCAATGCTGCTGAGGCTGTTGATGTCGCATCATGTCCGCCGCCGAACCGGTGGCCGCTTCGGCACCGGTCGTTCGTGACCGGCGGAATGATGCTCAGCCTTGCCGACCATCGCCCGGGAGGGCTGCCATGACCTCGCGATCATCGAGCGGACGGACCGGGACGGGCGCCCCGCGCCGGTCCCGGCTCGCTTGGCTTTGGCATGGCTATCTGCGCGGCCTGCGCATCGTGCTCGCCGCCCTGGTCACGGTGCTCCTCCTCGTGCTCGGCCTGTTCTTCGTGAACTACGTCGTCCTCTCCACGCCGAAGGCGACCGCCTACCGGAACCTCGACCCGTCCGATCCCGAATGCCGCGAGGGGCTCACGCAGGGCTGGACGATCCTGGCGCGGACCGGGCGGTCGCCGCCGGACGCGCGCGACGACGGCGGCTGGCGCGATCCCAGCAACGACGAGACCGAGGCGGTCGCGGCCGATCCGCGCTGGGGCACCCGCCTCCGCTGCGCCCTGCAGCGGCACGTCGTCCCCGCCGAGCGGCCCGGGGCCGCACCGCTCGACTACACGCTCGGCTTCCTGGAATTCCAGGAGACCGGAGAGCCCTACGCGCTGGTGTCCCGCACTGGCGAGGACGACGAGGACGACACGCGCGCCATGCTCAGCTTGGCCATGGAGAGCGAGAGGCGCGCGGCCGGCGGGCGTGCCGCCGGTCTCAGGCCCGTGATCACGCAGCTCGACGCGCTCATGCGCCATCTCGCGACGGGAACGCACTACGTCATGGTGTTCGTGCACGGCTGGCGCCACGACGCCCGCATCGGCGACCGCAACGTCGCCGATCTCCGGCTCTACGCCGCGCACGCCGCCCGCTTCCTGCAGCAGCGCTGCCCCGCCGATCCGCAAGCCTGCGAGACGAAGGTCACCGGCATCTATGTCGGGTGGCGCGGCGCGCGGGTGGACGAGCGCGGCCTCAAGGGGCTGTTCGGCGAGGCGCTCGGTGGCTTCTTCGGCGGCCTCTCGGCCGGAGCCACCCTGTTCGACCGCAAGCCGGTGAGCGAGGCGATCGCGCCCGCGGCGGTCTCGGCGCTGCGCTCCATCGAGTCGGTGCTGGCCGCCCCCCGCCCGGACGGCGCCGAGCGCCGCAACCGCCTGATCGTCGCCGGCCACAGCCTGGGCGGCAACATGCTCGCCACCGGCCTGAAGGACGACGTGCTGAAGGCGGTGCGGCGGCACCGCTTCGGCCAGGTGCTGCCGCCGGTCCTCGGCAACCTCGTGGTGCTGATCAACCCGGCCTCCGAGGCGAGCAAGTGGACGGCGATCCAGCGGGCCGTCTGGGAGCGCGTCGCGCTCCATCCCGACGAGCACACCAGCCCGGCCGAGGTCGCCCGCGACACCGGCCTGTTCCCGCCCGAGCAGCGCCCCGTGATGATGTCGGTGACGGCGGCCCTCGCCTTTCCGGCCGGAGGGCTGCGGCCGGGCGACTGCGCCTGGATCGGCCTCGACATCGAGGACGGGTACGAGGCCGCGCGCCGGCGCATCCGGCAGCGGCTCGCGGGCACGGACACGATGTTCCATTCCGGCGTCGACTACGACTGGGCGACGCACGACCTGTTCCCGGCCTTCAAGCTCGATTTCCGCCCGGCCGCCGGTTATCTCGACCGCCTCGCCGCCCGGTTCGAGGGCCGCCAGCCCCGGGGCATGACCTGCACGCCGCCGCGGCGCGCGAGCGTGCTCGACCGGCTGCTGACGCTGCCCCTGCGCGCCGTCTCGGTCCTCGCCGAGACCTTTCCGTTCCAGGTGAGCCTGCGGGAGGAATCGCGCACGATCGGCAACCTCGATCCGCCGCGGCCGGCGGCGGGCGTGCTCGCGGACGCGCAGCCCTCGGCCGCGCCCTTCGGCACCACCCACGAGCTGCTCGGGCTGCGGGAGGCCGGCGTCGAGCACCACAACCCCTACGCCACGCTCGCCGACGCGGCGATCGACTGCCCGCGCACGGATGGCTGGCTGACGCGGGCGCGGGCGCGGCGGCAGGACGGGCACGGGGCGTTCTGGGACAGCGAGGATCTCGGGAGCCCCGATGCGGCCGGCGGCGCAGCGGGACGGCCCGCGGCGCGCTTCCTGCACGGCCTGCCGCTCACCGGCATCGCGCCGATCACGCTCGCCAGCGATCCGTTCTGGAACGTGCGCGCCTTCGACAACGCCCTGTCGCGGCACGACGGCTACCGCCTGTCCTCCTTCATCTGCGCGATGAACCAGCTCGTCATGGACGACGTCACGCAATCCTCTCCGCGGATGATCGACACGATGGGCGGCGCCGTGCGGCAGGGCGCCGGGACGCCCTGACCCCGGCCGGCGGGCCTCGCGCGCTCCAATCCTTTCGGCATCGCGGAAAAATCTCGCCTCCGCAGCGTAACCGTACCGCAGGGTCCACCGAATGGTCTGTCAGGTCGATCGAAGGACTGCGCCCGCATGACGATCCTGCGCCGACGCCTGCTCCAGAGCCTGCCTCTGCTGTCGTTCGTGGCGGCCAAGCCCCAGAGTTCGGACGGAGACGTCACGACAACGGACCTCGTCCTCAACTGCGACACGGCGGCGGTGCCGGCCCTCGCGCACGCGGCCGAGCGGTTCCACGCATCCGCGGGCGTGCGCGTGCGGATCTTCCCGACAAGCCCGGGCCTCCTCGTCCCGCAACTCGTCCGCAGGGTGCAGAACGATCTCCTGGTCACGCAGGCGCCCCTCCTGCGCGCGGCCGCCGAGGCCGGGCTGATCTCCGGCGAGGCGGCAGGCGCATGGCGCAACCGCTTCGTGCTCGCCGCCAAGCGAGGGGCCGGCGCGGACGCCCTGAAGGGCCCGGTCGCCGTCCCCGACCCGACGCCCGCCGCGGACGTGGACGGGCTCGCGGCGATCCGGGCGCTGGCCCTCGGGGACGTGCCGATCCGCGGCGCCCTCGACACCGACGAGGTCGCCTTCCTGATCGCGCGCGGCGAGGTGAAGGCGGGGCTCCTCCACGCCGCCGACCTGCCTTCCCGTCCCGGCCTGGAGGCGATCCGCCATCTGCCCGACTCCGTCGCCCCGCCGGTCGTCTACCGGGCCGCCGTCACGACGCTCGCGCGCCGTCCCAACCCGCGGGCCTTCCTCGACTTCCTGCTCTCGCCCGAGGGCCGGAGCGCCCTGACGGCCCAAGGCCTGGAGATCGCCGCATGAGCCAGAAGGGCGTCCAGACCCATGCGTGGCCGCTGCGGCTGGCCCACTGGACCATGGCCATCGCCGTCCTGGTGATGATCGGCAGCGGCTGGCGGATCTACAACGCCGAGCCGATCCTGCCCTTCCGCTTCCCGCTCTTCGCCACGCTCGGGGGCGACGTCGAGGCGGCGCTCGCCCGCCACGGCGACCCGGGCGTGGCGAGCGCGATCGCGTGGCACTTCGCCGGGATGTGGCTGCTCGGGGCGGCCTTCGGCCTGTTCCTGCTCTACGGCCTGCTCTCGGGCCATTTCCGCCGGGACTACCTGCCGCTCACCCCGCGCGCCTTCGTGAGGGACTTCACGGACGCGCTGTGCTTCCGCCTGGAGCACCGGCTCGGCGTCTACAACGCGGTGCAGAAGGCCTTCTACTGGGGCGTGCTCCTGGCGCTCGTCGTCGTCATCCTCTCCGGGATCGCGATCTGGAAGCCGGTCCAGACCTACCCGTTGGAGACCCTGTTCGGCGGCTTCCAGGGCGCCCGGACCGTGCACTTCCTCGCCATGACGGCGATCGTCGGCTTCCTCGCCGTCCACCTCGCCCTCGTGGCGCTGGTGCCGCGCACGCTCGTGTCGATGATCACCGGCCGTTCCGGCCCGTCACCCGAACCCGAAGGAGAGGCGCCGTGATCCGCCCCGGACAGGATTTCGACCCCACGCGCCGCCGGCTGCTCGGGGGCGGCGTGACGCTCGGGGCGCTCACGCTGCTCACCGGCTGCAACGTCAGCGATCACGACGCCGTGCAGGACGCCCTGCAGCGGGTCTCGGTCTGGAACGACCGGGTCCAGGCGGCCCTGTTCGGCCCGCACCGCCTCGCCCCGACCTTCCCGGAATCGATGGCGGTCAAGGATTTCCGCTACAACGCGTGGTACGGGCCCGACCAAGCCCCGGTCCTCGACCCGAAGGATTACCGGCTCGGCCTCGCCGGGCGGATAAGTGACAAAAGATCCTGGTCCGTCGACGCGCTGCACGCGCTGCCCCAGGTGACGCAGGTGACCCGGCACATCTGCGTCGAGGGCTGGAGCATGATCGGGAAGTGGACCGGCACGCCGCTGCGGGTCTTCCTCGAACGGATCGGCGCCGACACCACGGCCCGCTACGTCGGGTTCGAGTGCGCGGACGGCTACTACGAGGGAATCGACATGCCGACGGCGCTGCATCCGCAGACGCTGATGGCCTTCCGGCTCCACGACGCCCTCCTCCCGCACCGGCACGGCTTCCCGTTCAAGCTGCGCATCCCGACGAAGCTCGGGTTCAAGAACCCGAAATTCGTCACCACGCTCTACGTCACCGACAAGGAGCCGCGCGGCTACTGGCCCGACCGCGGCTACAACTGGTTCAGCGGCCTGTGAGGGCGCCCGCCCCCTGCGCCATCGGGGTGATGGCCAAGGCGCCCCAGGCCGGCCGCTCGAAGACGCGGCTCTGCCCGCCCCTCGCGCCCGACGAGGCCGCCGCCTTGAGCGCGGCCTTCCTGCGCGACACCACCGAGAACCTCGCCGAGGCCGCGCGGCGGGCGCCGATCGCGGCCTACGCTGCCTACGCGCCGCAGGGCACCGAGGACCTGCTGCGCGCAGGTCTCGCCCCCGGGACGGGCCTCGTCCTCGCGGACGGCTCCGTGCCGATGCCGGAGGGCGTCGAGGGGTTCGGGCGCTGCCTGCTCCACGCCCTCGACGGGCTCTTCGACCTCGGCCACCCGGCCGCCTGCCTTCTCAGCTCCGACTGCCCGACGCTGCCCACCGACATCCTCGTCGAGGCCGCCCGCCTGCTGCTCCAGCCCGGGGACCGGGCCGTGCTCGGTGCCTGCGCGGACGGCGGCTACTACCTGCTGGGGCTCAAGGCCCGCCATGCCGCCCTGTTCACGGGCATCGCCTGGAGCACCGACACGGTCGCCGAGGCGACCCGGGCGCGGGCGCGCGGCATCAGCCTGCCCCTCGTCGAACTGCCGCCCTGGTACGACGTGGACGACGCCGCCTCGCTCGCCCGCCTGCGCGCGGAGCGGGACGGCTACGTTGCTCCGGCCACCCGCGGCGTGCTGGCGCGGCTCGGCGGGACCGCCCGGGTGGCGCCGCGGCTCACCGCATGAGGGCACCGCGCGATCGCCTCCTCGTGCTCGGTGCGGCCCTCGCCGCGCTGACGTTCTGCGCGCTCGCGCTCCACATCCCCGGCGCCGACACGGTCGGCACGCCGCTCAGGGCCAACCTCTTCGTCGGCGTGCTGGCGGTCCAGGTGGGGATCTACCTCCTCGCCGTGCGCCTCGTGCTGCGAAGCGACCTGCCGGCTTACGCCCCCTGGCTCGTCCTCGCGCTCGCCGCGCTCCTGCGCCTCGTGCTGCTGGTCGAGCCCCCGTTCCTGTCGAGCGACATCTACCGCTACGTCTGGGACGGGCGCGTGCAGGCGGCGGGCATCAACCCCTACCGGTACGTCCCGGCCGATCCGGCGCTCTCGCACCTGCGCGACCCGGACGTGTTCCCGCTGATCAACCGGGCCGACTATGCCCACACCATCTATCCGCCGGCCGCGCAGGTCTTCTTCGCGCTCGTGGCGCGGGTCGGCGCGGGCGTCACCGCCATGAAGGCCGCGATGCTGCTGTGCGAGGCGGTCGCGGTGCTCTGCCTCCTGCGCCTCCTCGCGCTCGCCGGCCTGCCGCGGGTGCGGGTGCTGATCTACGCCTGGAACCCGCTGGTCCTGTGGTCCTTCTCCCTCGACGGCCACGTCGACGCGCTGGCGGTGGGGCTCGTCGCCCTGGCGCTCCTCGCCCGCGCGCGGCACCGCGAGGGCGTGGCCGGCGCGCTCGTCGCCGCGGCGATGCTGGTGAAGTTCCTGCCGGTCGTCGTCGCGCCGGCCTTCGTGCGGGGCGGGCGGCTCTGGCGCCCGGCGCTCGCGGGCGCGGCGGTGATCGTCGCCCTCTACGCCCTCTACCTCTCGGCCGGGTGGCAGGTGCTCGGCTTCCTGCCGGCCTACGGGGCCGAGGAGGGGTTCGACACCGGGCGCGGCGTCTGGCTGCTCGCGGGCCTGTCCCACCTCGTGGCACTCCCCGATTCGGCGGGCCGGGTCTACGGGCTCTGCGCGGCCATCGCCTTCGCGGCGCTCTCCCTCTGGGTCGCGACCCGGCGGCCCCCGTCCGATGGGCCGGATGCGGTCCGGCTCTGCCGCGACGCGGGGCTGCTCGCCGCCGTCGCGACCGCTGCCGCGAACCCGCATTACGCATGGTACTATGCGTGGCTCGCGCTGCCCGCCGCGGTGGCGCCGAGCCCGGCCGTGATCTGGCTCTCGGCCGCGCCCGTGCTGTTCTTCGTCGATCCCTTCAACGAGCGCTTCGTCTGGCCGGGCCTCGTCTTCGTCCCGGCCCTGATCCTGGCGCTGCGGGCGATCCGGCCCGCCGCGCCCGCCCTCGCCAGCCCGAGAGGAGCCTCATGACGGCAGCCCCCGCCCTCAAGGACCCGCGCCGCTACTTCGAGGAGATCGACGCCAGGCGCTCCGCCGCGGCCGAGACGCCGCCGGTCTGCCTCTACCTGGAGGTGACGAACCGCTGCAATCTCCTCTGCGAGACCTGCCCGCGCACCTTCGAGACGCTGGAGCCCCCGGCCGACATGAGCTGGGAGCTGTTCACCCGGATCGTCGATCAGGTGCCGGACGTCGCCCGCGTGGTGCTGCACGGCGTCGGCGAGCCGATGCTGGTCAAGGCGCTGCCACGGATGATCCGCTACCTGAAGGACCGCGGCACCTACGTGCTGTTCAACACGAACGGCACCCTGATGCAGCCGCGGCGCTTCCAGGAGCTGATCGACACCGGCCTCGACGAGTTGCGCGTCTCGCTCGATGCCGCCGACCGCGAATCGTACCTCAAGGTGCGCGGCAAGGACTTCTTCGACCGCATCGTGCGCGATGTCGGCAAGTTCGTCGCCTACCAGCGCAAGGTCGGGGCGGCGACCCCGAAGGTCTCGCTCTGGCTCACCGGCCTCAAGGAGACGATCGACCAGTTGCCCGCCTTCGTGCGGCTCGCCGCCGAGATGGGCGTGGCGGAGGTCCACCTGCAGCGCCTGGTCTTCGACGAGGGCGGCTACGGCATGGCCCGCTCCGACCTGTCGCTGTTCGAGAGCACGCGCGCGGAGGAACTGGCGGCGATCGCGGCCGCGCAGGCGATCGGGGCGGAGTGCGGCGTGACCCTCGACGCCTCCGGCGCCACCGAGCCGGGCCTCAGCCTGAAGCGGCAGGCGGAGGACCAGCCCTGGTCGACCTGCCGCCGGCCGTGGTCGCTGATGTACTTCACCGCGCATGGCCGGGCGCTGCCCTGCTGCATCGCGCCCTTCTCGGTCAGGGGCTATTCCCACTACACGCTCGGCGACGCGACCCAGGCCTCGCTGCGCGAGATCTGGAACGGCGCGGCCTACCGCGACTTCCGCACCGCGCTCCTCTCCGAGGCGCCCCCGGCTCCCTGCAGGAATTGCGGCTTGCGATGGAGCCTGTGAGCGTCGTCATCCCGACCCTGGACGAGGCCGAGACCATCGGGGCGGTGCTGGCCGAGATCCCGCGCGCCTTCGCGGGCGACCTCATCGTGGCGGATGGCGGCAGCCGCGACCGCACGCGCGAGATCGCCGAGGCCGCAGGCGCCCGGGTGATCGCGGCGGGGCGCGGCTACGGCCGGGCCTGCGCGGCGGGCGCCGCGGCGGCGGCGCCTGAGAGCCGCGTGATTGTCTTCCTCGACGGCGACGGCGCCGACCGCGCCGACCTGATGGGAGAGATCGCCGGCCCGGTGCTGGCGGGCGCGAAGGACCTCGTGCTCGCCACCCGCACCCGGGGGATGCGCGAGCCCGGCGCGATGCTCTGGCATCAGGTGCTCGCCGGGCGCCTCGCGGGCCTCGGCATCGGGGCGCTCACCGGCGTGCGCTACTCCGACATGTGCGCCTTCCGGGCGATCGACCGGGCGGCGCTCGCCCGCCTGAACTTGCGCGAGATGACCTACGGCTGGAACATCGAGATGCAGATGCAGGCCGCCCGCGCCTCCCTGCGCATCGCCGAGGTGCCGCTGCCCTACCGGCGCCGGGCGGGCGGCGCCTCCAAGGTCGCCGGGTCGCTGCCCGGCACCCTGCGCGCGGGCAGCCGCATCGTCGCGACCTTCCTGCGCGTGGCGGCCGGACCCGCGCCCGGCCGGTGAGCGACTCCTTCGCCCTGGCGGCCTTCCTGGCGCGCTGGAGCGCCGGAATCCGGCACGACCTCGCGGCCTCCGATTCCGAGACCCTGCCGCTCTCGGCGCTCCTCGCCCTCGCGGACGCGGAGGACCAGCGCCGCTGGGATGCCCTCGACCTCGGCTACGCCGACCCGCGCGGCGCGCCCTGGCTGCGGGAGGCGATCGCGCGGCGCCACGCGGGGCTTGCCGCCGACGACGTGCTCTGCTGCGCGGGCGCGCAGGAGGCCGCCGCCTGCCTGATGGGCGCGCTGCTGACGCCTGACGACCACGCCGTGGTGGTGCTGCCGCTCTACCAGCCCTCCGAGCAGGCCGTGACGGCGCGCTGCGCCGCGACCGGCGTGCCGCTCGCCGACGACGGTGCGTGGACGCTCGACCTCGACCGCCTCGCCGCGGCCCTGCGGCCGAACACCAAGCTCGTCCTCGCGAACTTCCCCAACAGCCCGACCGGCGCCTCGCTCCCGCGCGCGGCTCTCGACGCGCTGGTGGCGCTCTGCCGCCGCCGCGGCCTCTGGCTCGTCATCGACGAGGTCTACCGCGAGACCGACACGGCGCCTCCGCCGGCCGTGGTGGAGGTCTACGAGCGGGGCATCTCGGTCGACGGTCTGTCGAAGGGGTTCGGGCTGCCGGGCCTGCGCGTCGGCTGGATCGCCTGCCGCGACCGCGCCCTGCTCGCCCGCACCCTGGCGGTGAAGAGCGGCCTGTCGAGTTGCCTGTCCTCAGCGAGCGAGGTGCTGGCGCACGTTGCCCTGCGCAACAGCGAGCCGATCCTGGCGCGGACGCGCGAGATCGGGCGCCGCAACCGCGCCCGCCTCGACGCGCTGCTTGCGCAGCATTCCGGCCTGTTCGCCCCGGACGGCGCGCACAACCTCGCCTTCGCGTTCCCGCGCTATCGCGGCGGCGACGCCGAAGCCTTCGCGGCCGACCTCGCGCGCAACGCCGGTCTGCTCATCCTGCCCGCGGCCCTGTGGCGGTCGCCCCTCGGGCGCGTCCCGGTCGATCACCTCCGCATCAGTCTCGGCCATGCCCGCGTCGCCTCCGCTCTGGAGGTCTTCGATGCGCACCTCGCCGAGGTGCCTGGGTCACGAATCCAACCTGCCCCGTGTCCCGTCTGATCCGGACAGCTCCGATCCCGCTCCGCGTCCGCCGGTCGATGCACCGCCAGCGGCTCTCCAGCGAGCGGATTGGGGTGGATGGGGGCCCTCGGGTGCGCCAGCGGGTCGAGGCGGCGCTGCGCGCAATGTCGTTCCGGCATGCCGGCGTGGTGCGGCCCGGCCCGATCCGACTGGGGCCGGGCATCAAGAGCCGCGTGCGGGCCTACCGGGGCCGGCCTGATCGCGATGAGACCGCTGGTCCCGCTCGTTCAGCGCCTGGCCCCGTCCCTCGTCACTCCCGCGCAGACGCTCGGCCGGGCCATGCCGCGCATCGTCGAGAGCCGGGCCGACCGCTTCGTCCTGGAATCGGCCGATATCAACCGGCTGGGCCGATGAGGGGGGCGCCCGCGCCGCAGGGGCTCAGCTTCAGGCGGCGATCCGCGCGACGGCATCACGGGCGGAGGCCAGCGCCTGGGTCTTGTGGTCCCCGGCCGCCAGCCCTTCGGCCAGCACGAATTCGGGCGCGATGCCCATGAAGCCGAGCACCGCGCGCAGGTAGCTCTCGGCGTGCTCCGCGGAAGCCGCCTCCGTCGCCGGGCCGTAGAACCCGCCGCGCGCCAGGGCCACGATCACGCGCTTGCCGGCGAGCAGCCCCTCCGGCCCGTTCGGGCCGTAGCGAAACGTCCGGCCGGGCACCGCCAGCCGGTCGATCCAGGCCTTCAGCTGCGAGGGGACGGTGAAGTTGTACATCGGCACCCCGACGACCACCGCGTCCGCGGCGATGAACTCGTCGAGCATCCGGTCGCTGGCGTCCCGGACGGCTTGGCCCTGCGCATCCAGGGGACCGGCCATGGCCGAAGCCGGATGCGCGCTCGGAAGCGTCGCCACCGTCAGGTGCGGCAGGTTCTCGACGACGAGATCGCGGTAGGTCACCTCGGCCTGCCGGCCCGCGGTGAGCCGCCCGACGATCAGCCTCGACAATTCGCGCGAGACCGAGCCGGCGCCGAGGATGCTGGTGTCGATGTGGAGAAGTTTCATAGCGTAACCCGGTTCCCCTTTGTGACCGGGATAGGATACGGTGCGCGAGACACCGCGCAAGAACGCACAGCGTTGATACCGAGGTTACATGGATGTGACTGAGCCAGTCTTCGAACACAGGGCCGAATGCGCGAAAGTGTCTCGCGTACTCTCGCGCATCGGTGACAAGTGGAGCGTGCTCGTCATCATGCTCCTGCGTCGGCAGCCTCAGCGCTTCAACGAGCTGAAGCGTGGAATCGGTAACATCTCGCAGCGGATGCTGACGCTGACCCTGCGCAACCTGGAGCGCGACGGGCTGGTGAGCCGGACAGTGACGCCTTCCATCCCGCCGCGCGTCGATTACGCGCTGACGCAGCTCGGCCATTCGCTGGCCGAACCGGTCCAGGCGCTCGGGGCCTGGGCCTTCGACCATCTGGACCTCATCGACGCGGCGCAGACGCGCTACGACGCCAGCGCGGATCGCTGAGAGGCCATGCGCCCGCGGACCCGCGCAAGGCGCGACGCCGCGGGCCTCCGCCCGTCAGGCGGCAGATCACCGCCAGCCGAGCGCCGGAGCGACATGCGTCAGGATGCTCTCGATGAGATGGGCGTTGTAGGCCACGCCCAGCTGGTTCGGCACCGTGAGCAGCAGGGTGTCGGCCTCGGCGATGGCCTCGTCGGCCCTGAGCGCCTCGATCAGCCGCTCCGGCTCCGCCGCGTAGGAGCGGCCGAACACCGCCCGCATGCTGTCGATGATGCCGACCTGATCGCCGCTCCCGCCGCCCTCGAAATAGGCGCGGTCGCGATCGTTCACGAGCGCGACGATCGACCGGGAGACGGAGACCCGCGGCGCGCGCGCGTGTCCCGCCTCCTTCCAGGCCTGCCGGTAGCGGCGGATCTGCCTGGCCTGCTGGATGTGGAACGGCTCGCCGGTCTCGTCCGCCTTGAGGGTCGAGCTTTGCAGGTTCATGCCGTGCCGGGCCGCCCAGACCGCCGTGGCGTCGGAGGCCGATCCCCACCAGATCCGCTCCCGTAGACCCTCGGAATGCGGCTCCAGGCGCAGGAGCCCGGGCGGATTGGGAAACATCGGCCGCGGATGGGGCTCGGCGAACCCTTCACCCTTCAGCAGGTCGAGAAACACCTCGGCGTGCCGGCGCCCCATGTCGGCATCGCTCTCGCCCTCGGCCGGGGCGTAGCCGAAGTGCCGCCAGCCGTCGATGACCTGCTCGGGCGAGCCTCGGCTGAGGCCGAGCTGGAGGCGCCCGCCCGCGATCAGATCCGCCGCGCCGGCATCCTCGACCAGGGAGAGCGGGTTCTCGTAGCGCATGTCGATGACGGCGGTGCCGATCTCGATGCGCCGGGTCCGGGCTCCGATCGCAGCGAGCAGCGGGAACGGCGAGGCGAGCTGGCGCGCGAAGTGGTGAACCCGGAAGTAGGCGCCGTCCGCGCCGAGCTCCTCCGCTGCCACCGCGAGGTCGATCGCCTGCAGCAGGGTATCGCGCGCCGAGCGTGTCTCCGAGCGCGAGGTCGGCGACCAATGCCCGAACGACAGAAAGCCGATTCGCTTCATCCGTTCATCCCTGGTGCGGTCCGGCGCGGCAGGCGCCGGTCCCGGCGGCCGCGACGCCCGCGTCCCACCCGCGCATCGCCTGACGGGCGACGGCCTCCAGTTCGGTCCGGTTCGCCCCATCGCGGGCCTGGAGCGACATGCCGCCCTGCACCGTCATCACGAAGCGGGCGAGGCACGCCACATCGGCCGCGGGGCCGATCTCGCCCTCGGCCGCCGCGCGCTCGAGGCGCGCCACGACGCGATCGAACCCGCGCGCGCGGGCGGCGCACACCAGCGCGCCGAGCTCGGCGGGCCCTTCGCTGCCGGCCGCCGAGAGCGTCACCATGCAGCCGCGCGGTTCCTCGCCCCCGCTGGAGCCCGTCAGGGCGGCGGCCGAGTCCATCAGGAGCGCCTCGACGGCCGCCCGAGCCGTGTCCGCCGCGGCGAAGTTGGCCCAGACGGACGCCTCGTACCGCTCGCCGTAATGGCGCAGGGCCTCGGCGTAGAGCGCCTCCTTGGAGCCGAACGCCGCGTAGAGGCTCGGCGACCCGATGCCCATGGCCTGCGTCAGGTCGGAGATGGAGGTCGCCGTAAAGCCCTTGCGCCAGAACAGGCGCATCGCCTGCCCCAAGGCCGCCTCACGGTCGAACCCGCGCGGCCGGCCGCGACCGCGGGCCGGCGGCCGGTCTGGGGATCGCCCGGGTGCGGAATTCTGCATCGCTCGTTCTATAAATCCCTTGACCCCGGCCCACAATCCGCCTAGCCATTTCTGTGTCGATCACTACACAAAAGGCCCGACCATGACCGAACTCGCCGGCAAGCGTGCCCTCGTGACGGGCGCTTCCCGCGGCATCGGCGCCGCCATCGCGCTGGCGCTCGCGGAGAAGGGCGCGGACGTCGCCATCACGTACGAGCGGTCCGCCGACCGCGCGGCCGAGGTCGTCCGTGCCATCGAGGCGAAGGGCCGCCGCGCCGTCGCCATCCAGGCCGACAGCGCCGACGCCGCCGCCGTGACGCGCTCGGTCGCCACGGCGGCCGAGCAACTCGGCGGCCTCGACATCCTGGTGAACAATGCCGGCATCGCCCGCGGCGGCCCGGTGGCCGAGATGAGCCTCGCCGACATCGACGCCATCCTCGACGTGAACGTCCGCTCGGTCGTGCTGGCCTCGCAGGCCGCCATCCCCCATCTCGGGCAGGGCGGCCGGATCATCTCCATCGGTTCGTGCCTCGGCGAGCGCGTCCCGTTCCCGGGCGTGACCGTCTATTCCATGTCGAAATCCGCCCTGCTCTCCTTCACGCGGGGGCTGGCGCGCGAAGTCGGGCCCCGCGGCATCACTGTGAACCTCGTGCAGCCGGGATCGACCGATACCGACATGAACCCGGCCGATGGCGCGCAGGCGGACATGCAGCGGGCCATGACCGCCCTCGGCCATTACGGAAAGCCCGAGGACATCGCGGCCGCGGTGGCCTTCCTCGCCGGCCCCGCCGCGCGCCAGATCACCGGCACCGCCCTCACGGTCGACGGTGGCGCGAACGCCTGACGCCTCGGCCGGGCGCGCCTACAGGAAGCGCCCGGGCTCGAAGGGATCCAGCGGGATCTCGGGCGTCGCGCCGCTGACGAGCTGCGCGACGAGGCGCCCGGTGCGCGCCGAGCCGACGAGGCCGACATGGCCGTGCCCGAAGGCGTAGATCACGTCGGAGGTCCGGCGCGCCGGCCCGATGCAGGGGCGCCCGTCCGGCATGCTCGGACGATGCCCGAGCCACACCCGCTGGCTGTTTGCCCCGACGGTCCCGGCCAGCCTGGGAAACATCGCGATCAGATGGTCGCGCAGGATCTCCGCGCGCTTCCAGTTGGGGGCCGCCGCCAGACCGGCGAACTCGACCTGACCGGCCGCCCGCACGCCTCCGTTCATGACGTTGACGATCATCTTCGCGTCCGACGCCATCATCGGCGTGCGGGGACCGAGCGCGGCGTCGGTGAGCATGACATGGTAGCCGCGCTCGCTTTCGAGGGGGAGCGGGTCGCCGAGCGACGCGGTCAGCGCCCTGGAGCGGGCACCGGCCGCGACCACGGCGCCGTCGCAGGCGATCTCCCCCTGGTCCGTCGTGACGGCGGCGAGGCGTGTCCCGTCGAGACGGAACCCCGTCGCGCGGGTCGTGACGAAGGTCGCCCCCCGCTCGCGCGCCAGCCTGGACAGGGCGGCGACGTAGGTTCCGGGATCGCGGCAATGCCCGGCCTCCTCGACCACGACGCCGAAGGTGTAGCGCGGGTGCAGGTCGGGCTCGCGCTGCCGCAGCTCGTCGGCCGACAGTTCGAGCCACGCGACGCCGACCGCGCGGCGGATGGCCCACGCGCGGGCCTCGCCGTCGAAGGCGGCGCGATCGGGATAGACGTGCAGGACGCCGCGGCGCTCGATCAGCTCCGGCACGCCGGCCTCGGCGGCAAGCCCGGCATGGAGCCGCGGCGCGTCGACGAGCAGCGTCCGCATGGCTCGCGCCGTCCGCTCGATCCGGGCCGTGGTCCGGGCCGCCAGGAGGAAGCGGATCAGCCAGGGCAGAACGCGCGGCAGGTAGGCCCAGCGGATCGCGAGCGGGCCGAGGGGATCGAGGAGGAAGGACGGGACCTTCCGCCACATGCCGGGCTCGGCCGGCGGGATGACGGAATGCGAGGAGAGCCAGCCCGCGTTGCCGTAGCTCGACGCCTGCTCGCCGCCCGGCTGGCCTGGATCGACCACGGTCACGCGGTGTCCTGCGCGCAGGCACTCGATGGCGCTCACCGTTCCGACCGCGCCGGAGCCGATGACGACGACGTGGCGACCTGTGCGTGCGGGCATCCGCTGCCTTCCTGGAGAACGGCCGACCGGGGGTTCGGCCCGATCGGCCCGGCGCCCATAGCACGGCGCGGCCCTGCCGCCGCCCGGGCAAGTGGTCCAGCCCGGCACGGGAATTTGAACGCCGGGGGAATCGAACATCCCGTAGGCTCGCCGCGTGCTGCCGCGGAGGCTGGTCGGGTCGGTGCGACGCGTGATGAAGTTCCTCCACACGATGGGCTCCATCGGCCTGATGGGCGCGATGGCGTCCCTGGTCGTTCTGCTGAGCGTGACGCCCCCGCCCTCGGCCCTGGCCGGCTATGCCCTGATGCGCGGGGCCATGGCCGCGGTGGCCACCTGGGTGTTCCTTCCTTCGCTCGCGCTGACGCTGGTTTCCGGTCTGCTGGCGATCGCGCTGAACCGCGGCTTCCACAGCGCAGGATGGGCCTGGGTGAAGCTCGCCTCCGGCATCCTGCTGTTTGAGTACGGCTTCGTGGGGGTTCAGGGACCGATGCAGCGGGAGGCCGATCGCAGCGCGGCCGCGCTGGCAGGCCAGGTCGACCCGGCGACGCTGGCCGGATCCCTCGGGGCCGAGCGGGGGACGCTGTGGGTGCTGCTCGCGGTCGCGACGGCCAACGTCATGCTCGGCATCTGGCGGCCGCGGCTCTCCCGGGTCCGTGGCGACTCTCGCCCGCGGAACTCGAATCCGGCCGGAACCGGCGCAGCCGACCGTCCGCAAGCAGCAAAGCTCAACACAACCGCTCCGCATACTTTAACATAGATTGCACGATCACGGACTTGATCATCGCAGAATTGCAGTATATGAATTTCGCTGTACAGAAGCGCGTGATCCTGTCAGGCGAACTATGAAATTTCCACGGTTGCCAGCACGGTTCCGTCCTTCGAGCGAACGATGAGCCACCAGTGGCCGCTGAACTGAGCCAGCTCGCCGTTCTGCCGCATCTCCTCGATAGCCTCTTCGGCGTGCTGCAGGGCCATGCGCAAATCGTCCGCCTCGACACCGTCATCATCGCGGATGGTGGTGAGCCCATCGGTCAAGTCGAAATAGAAGCGCTGGGGCACGCGACCTCCTGGAGAGGCTGGCCGCACGTCATCTGTGCGAAACGGCCTGCGTCGTTCGCGGTGAGCGCCCGGACGCCGGGCCAGCGCGCCGAACCTAGCAAGCAATCCGCGATCCGGTGCGGATCTTTCGGCTTAGCGACGCATCGTGATCGGGCTCGGCGCATCGGCCGATTGGATTCCATGAACACGTCTGCTTGCGGATGAAGTACATGCCGATGATGAGTATAGATTTCATGCAGAAATGCGCCGATGCATCAGGTGATAAAGCTGATGTCGTGCGGCAACATGTAAAGAGAACGGTTCGCAGGATTCTTCAGCTACAGGATGGTGCTGACGATAATTCAGCATGATGCCACATCTTGGTGTGGATTGGATCTTGCGGATTGATCTATTAAGATCAGCGTATGTCGCCGTGTCGGCAGCGTGCCGCTTCGGGCAAAGGCCGCGGTCTCGAAGTCTGATCCGAGAGTCTGCGCATCACGGGCGTGATCTGATAGACCTGCCCAGGCCTGCCTGCGCGTCGGCGAGGCCGGCGGGAGTAGGCGTCCTCCCCCCTCGGTCGTGTTGGCGAACGCGCCGCCGTGACGGCCGAACCGGCATCGTTCAGGAATTTGCCCCTACCCTGTGGGGTGATGCCTCGGCCCCGGGCGCGCGGGTTCTGGGATCGTGCGACGATGATCGGAAGGTGGGAGTCCGGGACGCGGCGAGATCGATCAATGCTGCCTCCCTGGCTGATCGCGCTTGGCGACTGTGCGATCCGATCGTTCCCGATTAACGACAACATCCGGACCTCAATGATGCAATCGTGACCGCACGAGCCACTTCTCCGGTCGGGCGACAGGATTTGGCCCAGGTGCGCCGGCTGGATCGCATGATTTCGCGGGAGGCCGGAAATACCGGCAAGGGACATGGCGGAAAGCCGGCAATCCACATGGCGCCGAGAGAGCTTTCTTTCCAGCTTTCGGTGTTGCAGTCTTACGTTGCCTGCTTGGTGACGAAATACGATGAGCCGGAAAACTCTCGATCTCACGCTCGCCTATCTGCGTTCGCTCGATCGTACAGCGAGCGCGCACGACGTGGCTGCATTGCTGCGCACGGTCCTTGATCGCTACGGCGTCGAGCACATGCTGGCCGGCACCATCCCGGATCCCGGCACACCGCCCGGGCGGCAGTACGGGCATGCGCTCCTCGACGGCATGCCGACCGAGTGGATCCGCCGCTACGCCATGCGCGGCTACCTCTTCCGGGACGCCACGGTGCGGCACATGGCGTTCTCGCAGGAGCCGTTCGCCTGGACCGACATCGCCGCGCGGTACAAGGACGATCCGATCTCGGTGCGCGTCATGCACGAGGCCGGCGAGTTCGGGATCCGGGCCGGCGTCACCATCCCGCTGATGACCCTCGATGCGAAGCTGGCCGGAGCGAGCTTCTCCGGCCGGCACATGGAGGTGCCGCCCGAAGACGTCGGCACCCTGCAGCTCATCGCGACCTACGCCTTCGCGCAGCTTCTCCTGCTGCAGGGGACGGCCGCGAAGGCCCCGATCCGGCTCACCTCGCGCGAGCGCGAGGTGCTGCAATGGGCCGCGGACGGGAAGACGGCCTGGGAGATCGGCGAGATCCTCGGCATCTCGCAGAAGGGCGTCGAGCATCATCTCGGAACCTCGCGCCGCAAGCTCGGCGCTCTCAACGGCGTGCAGGCGGTCGCCACGGCCCTGCGGATGGGCCTCATTGCCTAGGAAAATCCCTAGTACCTGCGCGCCACACGATATGGATCATGCTCCCACACCGGAGCTACCAAATGATCCACGTCGTCGATGCAGCCAACATCAGCCAGTACCGCCACGAAATGGAGGAAGTATGGCGTCTGCGGCATAAGGTGTTCGTAGAGGAGAAGGGTTGGACGGATCTGGCGAAGCCGGACGGTCGTGAGATCGACCAGTTCGACACGCCGGAGGCGGTTCATCTCTTGGTGATGGAAGGCGGCAAGGTCATCGGGTACAGCCGTCTTCTTCCCACGACGCGGCCACACCTGCTGTCCGAGGTGTTTCCGCACCTGTGCGAGGGCGACCTGCCGCGGGGCCCCAGGATCTGGGAATGGACCCGCCAGGCCGTCGCGCCCGCCCATCGTGCGCGCGGCACCTCCCGGCTCGTCACGGTGCGGCTGATGGCCGGCATTGTGGAGTGGGGCATGGCCCACGGCGTCACGAGCCTCGTGACGATGATGCCGCTCATGTACCTGCTGCCCTTCCTCGACACGCATTTCCGCGCCATCCCGCTCGGGCTTCCGACCGTGATCGATGGGGAGCGCACCATCGCGGTGCGGGCCGAATTCGACACGCGCACGCTCAAGCGCCTGCGGGCGATGCGCGGAGACGCCACCCCGGTGCTGGCCACCCCAATGGTTTCGGAGCACGCCGCATGACCCATCTTGCCAATCCACCCCCCTCCATCGACACCGTCGCGGATGTTCTTCCGTCGATCGTCAGGGGCATGGCGGAGATCTCCCGCAGTCTCGATGTCCTGGTGGAAATCACCCTCCAGGCGACGAACCTGCCGGAGGAAACCGCCGAAGCCCTCATCGATCTCGGCGACAGCCTCAGCAAGCAGGGCGATCGGCTCATGGCCGCCGCCATCGAGCGCCGCAGCACCGGGCCCGGGTCCATCCTCCTGCTGAAGGGGCCGGGCCATGCCGTGAAGGAGCGGCGGAGCCGGCCTTGACCGGCCTCGGCGCGCATCCCAACGGAGCCGAGGCCGGTCCTGTCGGGACAAGGGCGCGACCGCACTGACCGGGAGCAGCATCCGTTCCACCGCGCACGGATGCTGCTCCAACCGCATGGACGGCCAGGCCCGTCGGGGCCCGGCGCTCCAGCGGCCGGTCTCGCGCCCGCCTGAACTGGTGCGAAGGCCGGCTCACGCGTCGCGGTGAAGTCCGTGCCGGCGGACCGATACGACGATCGGATAGCGTGTCTGTTTTGCTTGATGGCATTTCTCATCCTGCTGATTTTGATCTTTTTGCCGTCAATACACATCAAGCCGAGAAATTCAACAAGACGAATGCACTCGGAGGTCTCATGTACCAGCGCTATTATTTCGATCTGACCGATGGGCTGACCACCATTCGCGACGATCGAGGTGTCGAGGTGTACGGTCTCAACATGGCCGTGCTGTACGCCAGGGAGGCCGTCGAGGAGATGCGGCAGAGCGGCGAACTGGTCCAGTTTGGCGATGACTGGCAGTTCCTCGTGCGCACCGGGGACGGCACGGTGCTGGCGACCGTCGACGTCTCCGGCGCGACCAGACTCAACTGACGCGATCCTCGTCCGAAGCGAGTGCGCCTCGCGCGACGCTCGGTCGTGGCGGGCGGCGCGGGCGCTCCTCGGGTCCGCGCGCTCCCATCGGCCGGTCCGCCGTCCACGGCGAGGCGCGCGCGCCGCTCCAGATGCGCAACAGGCGGCCACACCCTCGCATGTCGGTTGCGGCCGCCGCGCTCACCAACTAGCAGTCGCTGATCCCGCCCGGCGGGAGGTCGAACCGGATGCGGAGAAATCGGAAACGATGCATTTCGTTCGTTTCCGTTTCCACGCCAGCTGACCGGCGTCAGAGTGCCCCCGGCGCTTCGCGTTCCGCGCGGCGCCCCCACCGCGGTGGGCCTCGGTTGGAAAAGGAGCAAGGGCCATGAGCTGGCACAGTGCGGAGGATCCGGTCCCGGGCGATCGCTTCTCCTGCGATGCGATCCGGACCCTCATCGTCCCGCGGTCGCGCGACCTGGGCTCGTTCGCCGTGCGGCGGGCGCTGCCCTCCGCCGAGTGCCGGATGGTCGGCCCCTTCATCTTCTTCGACCAGATGGGTCCGTCCGAGTTCCTGCTGGGCCAGGGCATGGACGTGCGGCCCCATCCGCATATCGGCCTGTCGACGGTCACCTACCTGTTCGAGGGCGAGATCATGCACCGCGACAGCCTGGGGACGGAGCTGCCGATCCGCCCGGGCGAACTCAACTGGATGACCGCCGGGCGCGGCATCACCCACTCCGAGCGCACCGGGAGCGCTCTGCGGCAGACCGGCTCGCGCCTGTTCGGCATCCAGAGCTGGGTCGCCCTCAGCGCCCGGGACGAGGAGACCGCGCCCGCCTTCGAACACTACGACGCCGCCGCGCTGCCGGTGCTGACCGGGGAGGGCAAGACCGTGCGCCTCATCGCCGGGGAGGCCTTCGGCGCGCGTTCGCCGGTGCGGACGTCGAGCCCGATGGTCTATGCCGACGTGGCGCTGCAGGCCGGTGCGGTCCTGCCCCTCGATCCGACCTACGACGAGCGCGCCCTCTATACGGTCGCGGGGTCGATCGAGATCGCGGGAGACGGCTTCGGACCGGGCCAGCTCCTGGTCTTCCGGCCCGGCGACCGCATCAGCGTGCGCGCCCTGCAGGATGCCCGCTTCATGGTGCTCGGCGGCGAGCCGATGGACGGCCCGCGCCATCTGTGGTGGAACTTCGTCTCCTCCCGGCCCGAACGCATCGCGCAGGCGAAGGAGGATTGGCGTCAGGGCCGCTTCGACAGCGTGCCGGGCGAGTCCGAGTTCATCCCGCTGCCCGACGCCCCGCCGCCGGTGCGCTATCCCTGACCGGGCGCACGCCCCTCGTCCGGGCGAGGCCGCGCCGCCGGGCCGCACCGCCCTTGCGCGCCGGCTCGGCCCGCGCCCCCCAATCAAGGTGAGATCGCGCCATGGCAGCCGAAGCGTCCGCAGCGGCGGGTGAACTCGTCCAAGTCGTCTCCCTGCTCGCCGCGGGCGTCGTCGCGGTCCCGCTGTTCAAGCGGCTCGGGCTCGGCTCGGTGCTCGGCTACCTCGTGGCGGGGCTGATCATCGGGCCCTTCGGGCTGGGCCTGTTCACGGATGCCCACGCGATCCTGCACGTCGCCGAACTCGGCGTCGTGATGTTCCTCTTCATCATCGGCCTGGAGATGGAGCCGTCCCGGCTCTGGGGCATGCGGCGCGAGATCTTCGGGCTCGGTCTCGTACAGGTCGGGGCCTGCATCGGCGCGCTCACGCTCGTCGGCATCGCGCTGGGCTTTTCCGTCACGGTCGCCTTCGTGGCCGGCACCGGCTTCGTCCTGACCTCGACGGCGATCGTCATGCAGCTCCTGGAGGAGCGCGGCTCGCTCTCGACCCCGAAGGGCCAGCGCATCGTGGCGATCCTGCTGCTGGAGGATCTCGCGATCGTGCCCCTCCTGGCCATCGTCGCGCTCCTGGCACCCGGCGGTGCCGAGGCGGGCGGCACCGAGCGGGCCGCCGCCATCGCGCTCGCGCTCGGCTCGGTCGCGGCCCTGATCGCCGCCGGCCGCTGGCTGCTCAATCCCCTGTTTCGCCTGCTCGCGGCCGCGAAGGCGCGGGAGGTGATGACCGCGGCGGCGCTGCTCGTGGTGCTCGGCTCGGCGCTCGCCATGCAGTTCGGCGGCCTGTCCATGGCGATGGGGGCCTTCGTGGCGGGCGTGCTGCTCTCGGAATCGAGCTTCCGCCACCAGCTGGAGGCCGACATCGAGCCCTTCCGCGGCATCCTGCTCGGCCTGTTCTTCCTCGGGGTCGGGATGTCCCTCGATCTCGCGGTGATCGGCGCGAACTGGCGCCTGATCCTGGCGAGCGTCGCCGCCTACATGGCCGTCAAGAGCGCGATCATCTACGGGGTGGCGCGGGTGTTGCGCGCCTCGAATGCCGAGGCCGTGGAGCGGTCCGCCCTGATGGCCCAGGGCGGCGAGTTCGCCTTCGTGCTCTACGCCGCCGCGGCGAGCGCCGGGATCATTGACGGCACCACCAACGCGGTGCTCACCGCGACCGTCATCCTGTCGATGCTCGCGACACCCCTGATGGTGATCGCCGTCGACCGGCTCGGACCCAAGCCGTCAGTCTCGACGGAGGGGCTCGCGGTTCCGGAGAACCTCGTCGGCAGCGCGCTCATCATCGGCTTCGGCCGCTTCGGGCAGATCGTCAGCCAGCCGCTGATCTCGCGCGGCTGCTCCGTCTCGATCATCGACACCGACCCTGCCAACATCCGCCTCGCGGAGGGATTCGGTTTCAAGGTCTATTATGGGGACGGCACCCGGCTGGACATCCTGCAGGCGGCCGGGGCCGGGACCGCGCGGGCGATCCTGATCTGCGTCGACGACCGTGAGACGGCCAAGCGCATCGCCGAGATCGCCAAGGCGGAGTTCCCGCTCGTGCCGGTCCTGGCCCGGGCGCGGGATCGGGAGCATGCGGTCGACCTCATCCATGCGGGCGTCGCGTTCCAGATCCGCGAGACGCTCGAATCCGCGCTCGTCTTCGGCGAGCGGGCGCTCGTGACGATCGGCGACGATCCGACGGCGGCGAGCGAGGTCATGGCCGACGTGCGCCGCCGCGACGCCGAGCGCCTCGACCTGCAGGTCGTCGGCGGCGTCTATGCCGGCCGCGAGCTGATCCACGGCAACGCGGCGGCTGCGGTGCCCGAGGCCGGCTGAGCGCGAGGGCCGGACCCGCCGGGGGAGGCAGGGGAGGGGGCGCCTTCAGCGGGTGAGGCCGGGAAAGAGCACGCGCAGGCTCGTCGCCATCATCTCGACCGCCACCGCCGCCAGGATCATGCCCATCAGCCGGCGGGTGATCGCGGTCGCGGTCTGGGACAGATGGCTGCCGATGAACGGCGCGGCCAGGAGGGCGCCGGTCAGGAGCACCAGGAACGCGCTCACCCCGGCCGCCAGTTCGACGGCCTTGCCCGCATGCCGCGCCGTCTCGCCGAAGATGATCAGCGTCGCGATGGTGCCGGGACCCACCAGCAGCGGCACCGTGAGGGGATAGATGGCCACGTCGGCCGGATCGAGATCCCGCGCCGTCTCCGACGGCGTGGCCGCGTGGGCGTGACTGGCCGAGCCCTGGACCATCGAGAGGGCGATCAGCAGGACCAGGAGACCTCCGGCCAAGCGGAAATCGTCCACCGAGAGGCCGAACGCGTCGAGGATCGGTCGTCCGGCCAGGATGGAGAGGGTGCAGCCGATCGCCGTTCCGGCCGCCGCGATCAGCGCCACGCGGCGCTGCACCGCGACCGAGGCCCCTTCGGTCAGCGAGAGGAAGACCGGAAGATTCGCGATCGGGTTCATGATCGCGAAGAGGGCGGCGAACACCTTGGTGGCGAAGGCGAGATCGAGTGACATCCTGCGCGTAACCCTCGCCGGCGACGGGCGCATCGCTGCGCGGCCTGCGCAAGCGGCCCCTGCCAGACAGCCCGGGATTGATGGTGTTTTCTGGGCGCGGGCATCGGCTCAAGGGGATGAACCCGGCGCCGGCACGGCGCGATGGGAGCCGGCCGCCAGCCGCGGCCGCTCGTGGAGCGGCGACCGCTCATGGAGCGGCGACCGCTCATGGAGCGGCGGAATGCTGCGCTGCACCCGATCGCGTCAGAATACTCCTGTCCTGTTCGATCAAGCGGTCAGTCCAGCATCAAATATTGTGACCGATGTGACCGTTGGTGGGCTCGGCTCTTCGAATTTCGGTGTCAAAGGGACCTCGGCTTCGCCGTGCGCTGCTCACCTCAACAGAACACCATCGCGATGGGAGGCAGACCGATGAAGCGCCTGATCCTCGGAATGGCGGCGATGACCGCCCTGATCCTGACCAGCGTGGCGGCGGACGCCCGCGGCTTCCGCGGCGGCGGGGGCGGCTTCCGCGCCGGCGGTGGTGGGTTCCACGGCGGAGGATTCCGGGGCGGCGGGTTCCGCGGTGGAGGTTATCGCGGCGTCGCCGGCGGCTATCGGGGTGGCTTCCGGGGCGGATACGGCCGGTACGGGTACGGCCGCTACGGCTATGGCCGTTACGGGTACGGCTACCGTCCCGGCTACGGGCTCGCCGCGGCCGGTGTCGGCGCCGCGGCCGCCGCGGCGGCGGCCGGCTACTACGGCTCGACCTACGCCGGTTGCGGCCCCTACGCCTATTACGATTCGTATTCCGGCGTGTGCCGCGCCTATTAGGCGATGCTGCGGCGCGACGGCGGCGCCGCGCCGCGCCTGACCAAGCGTGGCGGGTGAGCCGCATCGACGGCCCGACACGCCATCCGCAGTCTCGTCGGCTCGGACGGAGGATCCGCGGTGACCGCGCGCAGACACCCTCGGAGCCTCGGCGCAGCGGCGCGACCCGCCGCGGCCCCGACGGCCGAACCCCACGTCGGGTCCGCCCGATCGCGCAAGGATCAAGCGGAAAAGGATCGACCGGCCCAGGATCGACCGGCTCAGGATCGACCGGCCCCACATCGAGCGGCAGAAGGGGAAGCCATGAAGGACGCCGTGTCGGACACCGAACTGAGCCTGATGGACGCCTATTGGCGCGCCGCCAACTACCTGTCGGTCGGCCAGATCTACCTGTACGACAATCCCTTGCTGAAGGAGCGCCTGAGCAAGGAGCACATCAAGCCGCGCCTGCTCGGCCACTGGGGCACCACGCCGGGCCTGAACTTCATCTACGTGCATCTGAACCGGCTGATCCGGAAGCACGACCTCAGCATGATCTACATCACCGGACCCGGTCACGGCGGGCCCGGCCTGATCGCCAACGCCTATCTCGAAGGCACCTACAGCGAGGTCTACCCGAACATCTCCCGGGACGAAGCGGGCATGAAGCGCCTGTTCAAGCAGTTCTCCTTCCCGGGCGGCGTGCCGAGCCACGTCGCCCCGGAGACGCCGGGCTCGATGCACGAGGGCGGCGAGTTGGGCTACGCGCTCTCCCACGCCTACGGGGCGGCCTTCGACAATCCCGACCAGATCGTCGCCTGCGTGGTCGGCGACGGGGAGGCCGAGACCGGGCCGCTGGCGACGAGCTGGCACTCGAACAAGTTCCTCAATCCGGTGACCGACGGGACGGTGCTGCCGATCCTGCACCTCAACGGCTACAAGATCGCCAATCCGACGGTGCTGGCGCGGATCAGCCACGAGGAGCTCGACTGCCTCTTCCGCGGCTACGGCTACACGCCGCACTTCGTGGAGGGCGACGATCCCGCGACGATGCATCGGCTGATGGCCGCCACCCTCGACACCGTGCTCGCCGACATCCAGCGCATCCGGGCGGACGCGCGCCGGAACGGGGTCACGGAGCGTCCGCGCTGGCCGATGATCGTCCTGCGGACCCCGAAGGGCTGGACCTGCCCCAAGGAGGTCGACGGCAAGCGCACCGAGGATTACTGGCGCTCGCACCAAGTGCCGATGGGCGAGATGCACGACAACGCGGGCCACGTGCGCATCCTCGAGGAGTGGATGCAATCCTATCGGCCGGCCGCGCTGTTCGACGAGACCGGCCGGCTGCGGTCCGAACTCGCCGCGATCGCCCCGCAGGGCGAGCGCCGCATGAGCGCCAACCCGCACACCAACGGCGGCTCCGTGCTGCGCGACCTGCGGCTGCCGGATTTCCGCGACTACGCGGTCGAGGTGCCGGCGCCGGGGGCCGTCATGGCCGAGTCCACCCGCCAAATGGGCCGCTTCCTGCGCGACGTCATGGCGCTCAACGCCGAGGCGCGGAACTTCCGGCTGTTCAGCCCCGACGAGAACAACTCCAACCGCTGGCAGGACGCGCTGGAGGTCACCAACCGCGCCTGGGTCGCCGAGCGGCTGCCCTGGGACGATCACCTCGCCCCCGACGGCCGCGTGATGGAGATGCTGAGCGAGCACCAGTGCCAGGGCTGGCTGGAGGGCTACCTGCTCACCGGCCGCCACGGCTTCTTCTCCTGCTACGAGGCGTTCATCCACATCATCGACTCGATGTTCAACCAGCACGCCAAGTGGCTGAAGGTCTGCAATCACATCCCCTGGCGGCAGCCGATCGCGTCGCTCAACTACCTGCTGTCGAGCCACGTCTGGCGCCAGGACCACAACGGGTTCAGCCATCAGGATCCGGGCTTCATCGACCACGTGGTGAACAAGAAGGCGGAGATCGTCCGGGTCTACCTGCCGCCGGACGCCAACTGCCTCCTGTCCGTGACCGATCATTGCCTGCGCAGCCGCAACTACGTGAACGTGGTGGTCGCCGGCAAGCAGCCGGCCCCGCAATGGCTGACCATGGATCAGGCGGTGAAGCACTGCACGGCGGGGCTCGGCATCTGGGACTGGGCGAGCAACGACCGCGGCGGCGAGCCCGACGTCGTGATGGCCTGCTGCGGCGACGTGCCGACGCTCGAAACCCTCGCGGCCGTCGACCTGCTGCGCAGGCACGCGCCGGACGTCAAGGTGCGCGTCATCAACGTCGTCAACCTGATGAAGCTTCAGCCCGACACGGAGCATCCGCACGGGCTGCCGGACCGCGACTTCGACGCCCTGTTCACCACCGACAAGCCGGTGATCTTCGCCTTCCACGGCTATCCCTGGCTCATCCATCGGCTGACCTACCGGCGCCACGGCCACGCCAACTTCCACGTGCGCGGCTACAAGGAAGAGGGCACGACCAGCACGCCGTTCGACATGTGCGTGATGAACGAACTCGACCGCTTCCACCTCGTCAGCGACGTGATCGACCGCGTGCCGGGCCTCGCGACGCGGGCCGCCTACGCCAAGCAGGCGATCCGGGACAAGCTGATCGACCACAAGGAGTACATCTGCCGCCACGGCGACGACATGCCCGAGGTGGCGGGCTGGATGTGGGGCCGGAATGCGGCCGCCCGCGCCGGCACCTCGACGGAGGGCGACAACCTCTGAGCAGAGCCGCGTCGGCCTGCCGACGCAGATCTGCTTGGGTTTTCGAGAGCGCGCAGGTTCGTGTCGCCAAATCCGCCTGGGCCGCATTCGCCGGGTCGGCGGCAGGCATGACGCGCGATCGCAGGTCGCCGGACGGCGTGCCTCGGGGACCGCCGCCCGGGCGCCTGCCTGCAGGAGGGGCGCGCCCCGGCGCGTCGGCGGCCATGACACGGATTCTGCGCGCGGCGATCTTCGACGTGGACGGCGTGCTGGTGGATTCGCCCCACGAGCGGGCCTGGCGCGAGGCACTCGCCGGCTTTGCCGACCCGGCCGGGTTCACCACGGCCTTCTACCAGAGCCACGTCGCGGGCAAGCGGCGCCTGGAAGGGGCGCGGGCCGTGCTGGAGCGCCTCGGCGGCGCGGGGGCGGCCGCCCGGGCCGCCGCCTACGCGGAGCGCAAGCAGGCCCTGATCGACCGGCTGATCGCCGAGGGCAGCTTCGTGGCGTTTCCGGATGCGATCCGCCTCGCGGTCGCGCTGAAGGTGGCGGGTCTGCGCATGGCGCTCGCCTCCTCGTCGAAGAACGCGGACGCAATGCTGGCCCGCGTGGGCCTGCCGGACGGGTGCACGCTGCTGTCGCTGTTCGATGCCGACCTGAGCGGCCGCGACGTGCCCCGCGGCAAGCCCGATCCGGCCCTGTTCCTGCTCGCCGCCGAGGCGGTGGGCGTGCCGCCGGCGCAGTGCGTCGTCGTCGAGGACGCGCCGGCCGGGATCGCGGCCGCGCGGGCGGGCGGGATGGCCTCCCTCGGGATCGCCCGCCTCGGCGACGAGGCGCTGCTGCGGGAGGCGGGCGCCGACCTCGTCGTCAAGTCTCTCGACGAGGTCGACGTGGCCGCTCTCGCCGGCGGCGTGCTGCGCGCGCGGGCCGTCACGGAGACCGCCCATGCCTGAGGTGCTGCGCCCGACGCCCGATTCCGGCTGGACCCTCGCCCATGACGGCTACAGCGTGACGACGGAGAGCGCCGTCGAATCCCGCTTCGCCTTCGGCAACGGGTTCCTCGGCATGCGGGCCGCCCGCTCGGTGAGCCGGGGGCCGACCTGGGCCAGCTGGCTCGGCTACATCCGCTGGGCCTCGTGGCCGCGCTGCTACGTCGCCGGCCTGTTCGACATGCCCAACACCGAGCCGGCGGTGCCCGCGCTGGTGCCGGTCGCCGACTGGTCGCGGGTGCGCATCGTCCTCGACGGCGCGACGCTGGCGGCCCGCGAGGGCGCGATGCTGCACGGAACGCGCACGCTCGACCTGCGGCGCGGCGTGCTCCTCGCCGACTGGGCGCACCGGACCCCTGCGGGCGTGACCTTCAGGGGCCGGGAACTCCGCCTCCTGTCGCTGGCGGACCGGGCCGTCGGATTGCAGATCCTGCGCATCGCGCTCGATCGCGACGAGGTCGAGGTGAAGCTGGAGGCGAGCTTCGGCCTCGCCGGCCTCGGCATGGAGCCGATGCGGCTGGAGCGCGACCTCGCCGCGTGGCGCACCGAGGGCACCGCCAAGGCCGTCGCCATGGCGGGTGCCGCGAGGCTGGCGCACGGCGGGGCAGCCTCCGAGCCCGAGCGGCCGTTCCCGCTGCGCTGGGTCTGGCGCTGGCGCTCGGTCGCCGGGCAGGCGGCGGTCTTCGCCCGCTTGGTCGCGGTGGCGCGGGCCGACCGGCCGGACGAGGACCCCGCGCCCCCCGCCGCGGCGGCGCTGGCGCGCAGCACCGCGCTGGGCTGGCGCGCCGTGCTGGCGGCGCACGAGGCCGCGTGGGGGGAGCGCTGGACGATGAGCGACGTGCTCATCGAGGGCGACGACGCGCTGCAGCGGGCCTTGCGCTTCGCCGTCTACCACCTGACGAGCGCCGCCAACCCCGAGGACGAGCGCGTCTCGATCGGCGCGCGCGGGCTCACGGGCGACGCCTATTTCGGCCACGTCTTCTGGGACACCGAGATCTACCTCCTGCCCTTCTACACCGCGATCTGGCCGGAGGCGGCCCGCGCGCTGCTGATGTACCGCTTCCACACGCTGCCCGGCGCGCGCGAGAAGGCCGTGCGCCTGGGCTATCGCGGCGCGCTCTATCCGTGGGAATCGGCCGATACGGGTGCCGAGACCACGCCCGACTCGGTGCTGGGACCGAATGGGACGCCGGTCGAGATCCTGACCGGGAAGATGGAGCACCACATCAGCGCCGACGTCGCCTACGCGGTCTGGCACTACTGGCGCGCCACCGGCGACGACGACTTCCTGCTGCAGGCCGGCGCCGAGATCCTGCTGGAGACGGCCCGGTTCTGGGTCTCCCGCGCCGTGCCCGAGGCCGACGGCCGCCGGCACATCCGGCACGTGATCGGACCGGACGAGTATCACGAGGACGTCGACGACAACGCCTTCACCAACGTGATGGCCCGCTGGACCATCGCCCGGGGCCTGGAGGTCGTGGCCCTGCTGCAGGCGCGCTGGCCCGAGCGGGCGGCCGCCCTCCGGGCCGCCCTCGCGCTCGGCGACGACGAACTCGCGCAGTGGCGCGATGCGACCGCGCGGATCGTCGACGGGCTCGATCCCGAGACGGGGCTGTACGAGCAGTTCGCGGGCTTCCACGGCCTCGACCTGCTCGACGTGGCGGATTACGCCGACCACGCGCTTCCCATCGACGTCATCATCGGCCGCGAGCGCACGCAGGGCTCGCAGGTGGTCAAGCAGGCCGACGTGGTGGCGCTGATCGCGCTCCTGCCGCAGGAATTTCCCGGCGCGTCGGCCGAGACGAACTTCCGCCACTACGAGCCGCGCTGCGCCCACGGCAGTTCGCTCAGCGCTTCCATGCACGCGCTCGTCGCAGCCCGCCTGGGGCAGACCGAGACGGCCCTGCGCTACATGCACGAGACTGCCTCCCTCGACCTCGACCCGGACCCGAACAGTGCGGGGGGCGTGCGCATCGCCGGGCTCGGCGGATTGTGGCAGGCCGTGGTGCGCGGCTTCGGCGGCCTGACCCTGTCCGGCGAGCGGCTGGAGATCGACCCGCGCTTGCCGCCGCAATGGCGGTTGCTGTCGTTCCGGACGCGCTGGCGGGATCGCATGGTGGCGTTCCGCATCACGCAGGACGGCGTGGACGCGCGGCTCCTGGCCGGCGAGCGCATGGAGATCGGCATCGCCGGCACCAGTGTGGCGCTGGAGGTGGGCATGGCGCAGCGGGTGAGCCATTAGCCCGAAGCGGCGGCCCCCGATTCGTCGCGGGAGAGGCCGCGAATCGCGGAGGCTCGGCGCGGGTTCCGGTTGCCGACCCCTTGCGGCGAGCCCGGCGATCCGGCTGCCCGCGCAAGGCACCGGGCGTGGTCCGTCCCATGCGAAGAGCGCTCGGACCCTGCCCCGGATTGGGTGGCGCACCGGTCGATCTGCAAGCTCTGCGCATGCAGCAACCCGTGGTTGAATGATCGCCACAGCGAGGTACCCGATCTCGCGGTTCGCGGGGCCCCGTTAAGGTGCAGAATATCAGGACATTTCGCTGAGTATCTGTTTGGCGATGATCTTGGCTCGTGTGCATCACTGTGCGTGACTCAGATCAACTCATGCAAGATCGAGAAACAAGCAAGTAGGGGCGAAATCTAATGAGCCAAAAATCTCACCACAAGTGAAATGGAATGTGAGGATTTTGTTCTTGATGCTGCCCTGTGCGGTATCCGAGACGCCGGTGATACGCTTCGGATTCGATGCAAAACGACGTCAAGACGTCGACCCAAGCGAGAAAGTGCTCGGTGCAGTTGGGTCATTTGAAGTCAAGCATTCACGTCTAAATTTTAACGTCATATACTACGGGTGGGTATTAATGAGTTTGCGTGCAAGCCAATTCAGAGATAAAAATTGCCAAGACGATTGATCAAAGTTATTCAGAGCGCGGCGAAATCATGATCTAGGCTGTGCAGTTTCGGCGGAAGCACTGGAGGCGGTGCTGTGCACTCTTGTGTCATGCCAAACCAGGGCTCGCCGGCCGACGCTGCGGCAGGTCGGGCTGGTTCGAGTCCGATCGAGCCCTCGCTTCCGATCGATTTCGTCCACATCCACGCCGTTCAGGCGATCTGCGAGATCCTGAGCGAACTGGATGTCGATCCGGACGACATTCTCGAACAGGCGGGTGTCCGCACGCAGATCGTCGGCCTCACCGACGTCGTGTCGTACGCCTCGCTGGGGCGGCTGACGGCCCTGGCGGCCAGCCAGTCCCGGTGCGCCCATTTCGGCCTCCTCGTCGGTCAACGGACGACCCTGGCCTCGCTGGGCCTGCTCGGGGCGCTGATGCGCCACTCGCCGACGATCGGCGACGCCCTGCAGGCCCTGGCGCGGCACCATGGCGCCCTGAACCGCGGCGCCGTGATCGGCTTGGCGACCGCCGGCCTCGACGCATACGTGAGCTATGCGCCCTACGAGCCGGAGGCGGAGGGGATCGCGCTGCATTGCGAGCGGGCCCTCGCGGCGCTGACCGGCGTGCTGCGATCCCTCTGCGGCCCGGACTGGTCTCCCCACGAGGTGCTGATGCCGCGCCTGGAGCCGCCCGACACCGCGCCCTACCGGGAGTTCTTCCGGTCGCCCGTCCGGTTCGATCAGGAGAATGCCGCGCTGGTCTTTCCGGCCCGGCTCCTCAGGCGCTCCATCGCCGGCGCGAACCCGCTCGCGCGGCAGGCTCTGGAGCGGCGCATTCAACGGCACGAGGCGGCCCTTCCGGCCGACATGACGGACGTGATCCGGCAGCGCCTGCGCGTGGCTGCGAGCCGGACGCGGATCGACAAGCGGCAGGTGGCCCAGATGCTGGCGATCCACCGGCGCACCTTGAGCCGCCGGCTGAAGGCCGAAGGCACCAGCTTCCGGCTGGTCGCCGACGAGACCCGGTTCGGCATCGCCAAGCAGCTGCTGAGCGACACCACGATGAGCTTGGCGCAGATCTCGGCCGCGCTGGAATTCTCGGAGCCGGCCGCGTTCACGCGCGCCTTCCGACGCTGGAGCGGCACGACCCCGAGCGCGTGGCGCAACGAGCGCCGGCCGCCATGACGGGCCGCCCCCCTCGCGGCGACCAGAAAATCGGTTCGGAACCGATTGGTCGCCGTCAGCCGGAGCAGCGCTGGTAGCCGACGCCCGTCGTGTCCTGCTCGCTGTAATAGCGCCTCAGGACACCGTTCGAAGCCGTCAGGAGGGCTCTGACCTCATTGGCGGCCACTTTGTTCGCACAGTCGAGGACGAGAAGGTTGCGGTCGCCGGTCGGCCGGACGGATTTGATCTGGCAGGTGGCCATCGGGGTTCTCAGGCGGCGTCCGGAGATGATGAAGGCCGGCGCGAAGACATCGATCGGCGTCTTGAAGGCGGTTCCCTTGCCGCCCGAGGCATAGACCTCGCCGCAATCGCGCCCCTCCAGCACCCACGCGCCCTGATAGGCCGACAGGCCGGCCTCCGCCGCGAGCGCGGGCGGCATCCTGACCGGCGCAGCCAGGGCCAGGCCGAGCCCCACGGCTATCACGACCTGCGTCTTCCCCATCGCCACCTCCTTCAGGCAGGACCTGTATCGACGAAATCCGGTTCTCATCAGCCGCGGCGACCCAATCACGCCAGATTCGACACGCTCGGACGATGGCATCGCGTGATGTCGCGCGAGAGTGCCGGTCCCCGATAGGGTCCAAAAGTGGTCATGCGGCAGCGGTGAACGCTCCGAGAACCGGATCGTCGCTCACGGCGCAGTCGCATTCCAGGGCAATCCTGAGGAAGTCGGTTCGATCATCAGGACTATCCAGCCTTGCCGAGGAACCGACGAGACCAGAGCGCTTCTGATCGACGCCGTCACGGAGAAGGCGGACGCTGCCGTCGCGGCGACCGCTCCGTCGGAGGACGCGCCGAGGCCGGTCACGACGTCAGCGCCCTGACGTCCTCGGTGGTGAGGCCCTTGCCGCCGATGCCCCAGGCGCCGCTGCGGAACTCCTGGACCCGCACCCAGGTCACGCCGCGCATGGCCTCGCCCTCGATCTCCACCATGGCGTCGGTGACCTTCTCGATCATTCCCTTCTTCTGCGCTTCCGTGAACACGCCTTCGATCAGCTGAATGTCGACGAGCGGCATGGTGCATCTCCTCTGTCTTCGTCCCGCACCGGTGCGGCGCGGTCGGGTATGATCTACCCGGATGCGGCGCGCGAGGCTGGGAGGAGCCCTGGAGGGGGCCGGGAGAGTTCGTGGAGATGTGGTAGAGTGCCCGGGCCGCGCATGCGCTCGTCCATGGAGGACCGGCGATGCCCTACTGGTTCGACGGGTTCGAACTCGACGCCGACCGGGTCGAGCTGCGCCGCCACGGACTGATTGTTCCGGTCGAGCCGCAGGTCTTCGCGCTGCTCCTCCTCCTGGTGGAGCACCGCGCCCGCATGGTGTCCAAGGAGGAGATCATCGGGGCGGTGTGGGGCGGACGGATCGTCTCGGATTCCGCCCTGTCGAGCCGCATCAAGTCGGCGCGACGCGCACTCGGCGACGACGGGCAGGGGCAGCGGTTCATCCGCACCCTGCACGGTCAGGGCTTCCGCTTCGTCGCGGAGGTGACGACGACCGGCCCCGGCGCGGCGACGCCGGCTGGCCCGACCGCGAACGGGGCGCTCGCGCCCTCCGCTCGCGCCCGGCCGTCGATCGCGATCCTGCCCTTCCGGCTGGTCGCCGCTTCGGAGTTTCATCCGGCGCTCGGCGAGGCGCTCGCGCACGACCTCATCGTCGCGCTCTCCCGCCTGCGATGGCTGTTCGTCATCGCGCGCGGCTCCTCGTTCCGCTTCCGGTCGGGACATCAGGATGCCTGCCGGGCCGGGCGGCTGCTCGACGCGAGCTACTGCCTGTGCGGGATCGTCGAGACGGCGGCCGACCGGGTGCTGATCACGGCCGAACTGATCGATACGCGCTCCGAGGCGGTGGTGTGGGCGGACCGCTGCGACGGTCCGATCGATGCCGTTCATGCGTTGCGGGCGCGGATCGCCGCGAGCGTCATCGCCGCACTGGAGATCCAGATCCCGCTGCACGAGGCGGCGCTCGCGAGCCTGGCGGAGCCGAGCTGTCTGACCGCGTGGTCCGCCTACCACCTGGGATTGCGGCACCTGCACCGCTTCACCCGGGACGACAATGAAGCCGCGGCGGCCCTGTTCGCGCGCGCGCTCGCCCTCGATCCCCATTTCGTCCGCGCCCATGCCGGGCTGTCCTCGACCCACTTCCAGAGCGCCTTCCTGCGCTATTCCGCGGATGCGCCGGGCGAGGCCAGGGCGGCACGCGCCTGCGCCGAGCGCAGCCTGGACCTCGATCCGCTCGACCCGGTCGCGAACTTCACCATGGGCCGAGCACTCTGGCTGACTGGAGAGGTCGACCGCAGCACGCCCTGGCTGGAGCGGGCGACGGCGCTGAGCCCGAGCTTCGCCCAGGGCTACTACGCGCGGGCCTGGGCCGATGCGGTCGCCGAACGCGATCGACACAGCATCGAGAACGTCGACATGGCGATGTCGCTCAGCCCGCTCGATCCCCTCTTCTACGCCATGCTGGCGACGCGCGCGCTGACGGACCTGATCCAGGGCAGCACCGGGACGGCGGCCGCCTGGGCCGATCGGGCGGCCCGATCACCCGGTGCGCACGTGATGATCTCGCTCATCGCCGTCATCGCCCATACGCTGGACGGGAACCGCGACCGGGCGGCGCTCTGGACCGCCGACCTGCGCCGGCGCGGCGGCACCTCCCAGGCGCATTTCTTCGCCTCGTTCCCGTTCCGGGACGGCCCGCTGCGCCGCCGGATGGCGAAGGCCATGGACGAGAACGGGATCTCCTGAACCCGCCCGGCCTCCTGATCCGACCTCCTGATCCGACCTCTTGGCCCGACCTCTTGGCCCGACCTCTTGGCCCGGCCCCTGCATCGTGCGATAGCGCACGCCGATCGGAAGTACCCGCACCCACATACCAATCCGGGATCAAGTTGAATCCCAGGCATCATTCCCATGAGCAACCAAACTCCGCGCACGAGAAGCTGGATCGCCAAAGAGGTCGATCTGAGCGCCTACGGCAGCATTCCGTTCGTCATGGTGAGTGCAGAGGTCGAGGTCGGACCCGACAACGCGGAACCGTATCTCTGCCAGATCTGCACGACCGATTTCGGCCCGCAGACCCTCGTCCTGACCCTGCGAGGAGCGGCGCATCATCTCGACGGTCAAGCGCCGGCGATCAGGCACGTGCACTTCAAGAAGATCGAAAAGTACGCGAAGTACGACAAAGTCATGATCGTGTGGAACGGCGAACCTCTGCAGACACTGCCGGTCGCCCGCGCGGCCTGAGGGCCTTCCTGACCGGCCTCCAGCCGGGGGCGCGGCCGTCACCGCCGACGCCTCTTCCGGGATGAAACCTGCGCAGCGCCCCGGCCTCGTCGCAGCGGACCGGTGCTCGCGTCGCCGACCGGCCGCTATGGGCCGCAGCCGATGCAGATGTCCCGCACGACCTTCTGGCCCTTCAGCCCCGAGAGCCGCTGGTTGGGGAGGGTCTGGGTCTCCGGCGGCCTGCGGACGACCGGGGCGGGAAGGCTGCCGGTCGTCTCGGCCTTCGGCGGCACGAAGGCGGTGCCGTCCGGTCGCGGCGGCACGTAGGCGAAGTAGATGTCCGGTGCTTGGATGTCCGGTGCTTGGGCGGGAGGCACGGTCGTGCCGGCGCCTTGCGCCATCGACCCGTTCGGGACGGTGAGGATGACCCCGAGCGCCAGGGATGCGGCGAGGATCCGCATGGCCTACCTCGCGACGGCCGGCGCGTTGCTCGGCTTCTGCCGGTCGTGCACGAGCGGTTCCGTGGGCTCGGGCCGGCCGGTGTGATCCAGCGTCCGCCGTCCGGGTCCGGCCTTCTCCGGGCCCTTGCTCTCGTCGGCGCGGGTCGCGGACGGGTTCGCCCCCTCGGGAAGCCCGCGCGGCTCCTCGGCCGCCAGAACGAAGCCCGCCATGACCGGGGCCGCGAGCAGGGCCAGGGCCACCATCGCCGTCGTGATCCGCGCCGTCGTGATCCGCATGGAGCCTCCTGCATGAGCCGCATCGGGGCAACGAGCGGGGCTCGATCAGGTTCGCACACCGGGCGATCGGCGCAAGCGGCGCTCAAGGCGCGGCAGACGTCGCAAAAGTGGCAGTCGGGTCTGCGACAACGATCGGCGACACGACAGCAACTGGAGCCGACGAGGCGTCGGCTCGCCAACGCAACTCTGCTCAGGGCTGCGCCGCCGTGAAGACGCGCTCGATCGCCACCGCCCCGGCGCGCATCACCCGGAAGGTCGCCGTGTAGGTGCCGGCCGCCCAGCCCTCGGGCGGGCGCCTGCGGCCCGCGAACAGCAGGGACTCGGCCCGGGGCCGCACGAGCGGCGGGGCGTGGTTCTCGGCGAACACCCGCCCGTCCGGCCCCGTCACGGTCAGCCGCTGCACGTCGCCGGTGTCGAGGCCGATCGCGTGCACGAACGCGACCATCGCCTGCGCGCCCCGATCCGGCGGGCGCGTCGCCTCGGCCTCGACGGCCTCCTGCGTGACCGGCCCGTCCGCGAAGCCTGCCGAGAGCACGGCTCCGGCCCGGTAGGCCAGGGCGGCGCGGACCGGCTCCTCCCACAGGCTGTCCGCCGCGTCCCGCTCGGGCCGGCAGCCCTCCGTCAGGGCGGGCGCGAAGGGATCGACCACCGTGCCGTTCCGGCGCAGCGTGAGATGCAGGTGCGGAAACTCGGTCGCGCCCGAGAGGCCCACCTGTCCGATCGGCTGGCCGGCCGTCACCGTCTCGCCGGGCCGCACCCGCACGCTGCCCTTCGCGAGATGGCAGTACTGCGTCTCGTACCCGTCCAGGTGGGTGACCACGATGCCGTTGCCGCATTCGCGGCCCGCCACCGCGGCGCGTCCCGCCTCGCGCACCGAAACGTCCGGTGCGTCGTTGCGGGTGCGCAGCACGCGGCCGTTCGCGGCGGCGAGCACCGTTCCGGGCTCACGCGCCGCAAGGGCGCGCGTGAGCAGCCGGAAGTCGGTCCCGTCGTGACCGTCGTAGGTCCGCGCGCCGCAGGCGTGATCGCGCACACCCGCCGAGGCGTCGCGGTCGACGTAATGCTGCACGAAGCAGGTCCGGCCCGGCTCGCAGGCGAGCGGCAGGCGCAGCCGGAGGGGTTCGGCGTGTACAAAGGCCGGACAGACGAGAGCGGTCAGGAGGAGCGCGAGGCGAAGGCGGGTCATCCGTCGCTGGTCCGGGTTGGGGCGCTGGACCGCCCGGTGCTACGCGCCGCGAGGATCCCGCCCTCCGCGGGGCGGCTCGCGGCCTCAGCCGCGCGACCTGCGCCGCGTCGCCAGCTGCCGGGTCTCCCGCACGGCTTCGCGGTCCTGATCGAGTTGCGTCAGCAACGCCGCCAAGCGGGGATCGAGCTCCTCCTCGAGCACCGGGTCGTAGAGGATCTGCAGCTCCCGCCCCAGCCGCTCGCGCGTCGCCGCATCGAGACACGGCCCGCCGCCGCTGGGGTCAGGATCCGCGAATGCCTTGGGGGCTGGTCCGGCCATGGCCTCTAGATGGCGGACGAGCCGCGGACGGCAAGAGTGGGGGCGGGCATCCTGCGCGCCTGTCACGCCCCGGAGTGCAGCGGCGGGACGCGGCCGCTGCGACCGGGCTGGAGGACGCCTCAGGCGGCCCGGACCGTGCCGAGGAAGCGGGACACCTCGGTGGCGAGCTGATCGGACTGGCGGGAGAGGTCCGAGGCGGCGGCGAGGACCTGGGAGGCGGCCGCGCCCGTCTCCTCGGCGGCACCCGCAACGGTCGCGATGCTGCTCGTCACCTCGCTCGTGCCCTGCGCGGCCTGCGCCACGTTGCGCACGATCTCCTGCGTCGCCGCCCCCTGCTGCTCGACCGCCGCGGCGATCGAGGACGAGACCGCGTTGATCTCGCGAATGCGCTCGGTGATCCCGGCGATCGCCGTGACCGCGCCGCTGGTCGATCCCTGGATGCGGCCGATCTGGCCGCCGATCTCCTCCGTGGCGCGCGCGGTCTGGGCGGCCAGGTTCTTGACCTCGGCGGCGACCACCGCGAAGCCGCGGCCGGCCTCCCCGGCCCGCGCCGCCTCGATCGTGGCGTTGAGCGCCAGCAGGTTGGTCTGCCCGGCGATGGTGGCGATGAGGCCCACCACGTCGCCGATCTTGCCGACGGCCGCGGATAGCTCCTGCACGAGGCGGCCGGTCTGGTCCGCGTCGGAGACGGCAGCCTGGGCCAGCGACGCGGAGCCGGCGACCTGCCGCGCGATCTCCTGCACGGAGGCGCCGAGTTCCTCGGCGGCCGCCGCCACCGTGCCGACGTTCGAGGCGGCCTGTTCGGCCGCCGCGGCCACGCTCGTCGACTGACCCGCCGTCTCGCGCGCCGTGCCGGTCATGCTCTGGGCCGTCGCCTGCAACTCGGTCGCCGCGGACGAGACCATGCCGACGATCCCGCCGACCGCCTGTTCGAAGGCATCGGCCATCTGGCGCATCCCCGCCTTGCGCTGCTCCTCCGCGGCCAGGCGCGCCTCGGCGGTTTCGGCCTCCAGCGCCCGCATGCGGATCAGCCCATCCTTGAAGACCTGCACGGCGCCGGCCATGTCGCCCAGCTCGTCCCGCCGATCGGCCCCCGCGACCGCAACGGCGAGATCGCCGTCCGCCAGCCGGCGCATCGCCGTCGTCATGCCCGTCAGGGGCTTGATGACGCGCCCTCTCACGACCGCGAAGCCGGCGACGGCGAGAGCCGCGGCGAGCGCGAGAAGGGCGAGGCGCGCTTGCAGCACCGTCGCGGCCGCTCGGTACTTCTCTTCCGCCCGCGCATGCGCGAGGGCCATGGCCGCGGTCGGGATCGCGTTCAGCGCGTCGAGCCCCTGGTTGCCGAGCCGGTCGAGGTCGTCGTTGGCCACGGAGGGGGGCCGTTTGGCCGCGACATCCTCGTAGGCCGCCTTGCGCGTCCTCTCGTAGATCTCGAACACGCTGGTGCCGGCCGACCGCGCCAGCGCCGTCAGTTCGGCGGGAACGCCCGGACGCGCCAGCAGCGCGGTGAGCACCGTCCAGTGGGAGAGCGCGCGACCGCGCAGGTCGGCGATGGTGCGGTCGAGGGCCGGCGAGAGCTCGCCCTTGGCGCGCGCCTCGGAGAGGGCCGTGCGCTCCAGCCCGATGCCGTCGCGGGCCAGCCAGGCGGCCTGCCTGATCGCCATGAGCTCGGCCGTCTCGACGTCGACCATGCGGATGGCCTCGCCGAGCGCGGCCGACATCTTTTCCAGGCGGTCGATGACGTCCGTTGCGGCCGCGTTGAACTCCCCGCCCAAACCGGCCCGCCGCTGCTCGGCCGGAACCCTGAGGGCGGCGTCCGCCTCCGTGCGGAGCGCCGTGAACCGATCGACGCTGCCCGGCAGGCCGGCGACGATCTCGGCCTTGCCGCCCGTGCAGTCGATGGTGCCGCACAGGTCGAGGACGCGCACGATCGCCGGATCCGCTTTTTGGCGGGCCGTGGCCATCATGGCGAGAAAGGCCTCGGAGGCGGGCTGCTTGGCGCCGAGCGCCACGCGCGTCGGGCCGCGCTGGACGCGCGTATTCTGGAGAGCCGCGAAGACCTCGCGGCCGGCCTCGGTCACCGCCACGACCCGCTTGCTGTCGCGCAGCCCCTCAATCTCGCCGAACACCGGCATGCCGAGAGCCGTGACGCCGAGCACCGTCATGGCGCCGAAGAGCACCTGAAGGGTGGTACCGATCCGTGGCGAAAAGCGCCGTATCATTGCTCGTCTACCCGTTCAGGGCCCCTTGCAACCGCATGTGGATTGCACAGTGAACGAGAAGACTGAACATTTGCTTGTATTGTTGCGGTTCGAATGGTCGGACAACGCCGCCCTTGCGACGCGCGCAAGGGCGGCGATGCCTGAGGATCACGCGCTCGGACGAGCTTCGCCCGCGCGGTCGAGGCTGGCGGTGCTCACGCGGCCCGCGTCGCTGGCTCCGAAGCGCCGGAAGCCGCGGCCGAAGCCGCGCCCGCCATGGAAGCGGTGGAACCTGTAGAAGCGGCCGCCATGGAAGCCGTGCTTGTGGAAGCCGCCGTGGTAGCCGTGACCGTGATATCCGCCGAACCCGCGGGCTTCCGCGGACCCGGCGAAGCTGATGGCCGCGATGCCCGAGATCAGGGCGGCACCGAGAATGGTCTTGAACATGCCTTGCTCCTTCTTGTGCGAGGTAGGAGCAGGATGCGGGTCTCGGCCCGCGGCGACTGTGAAGCGCATCACACGGACGAGGATCGGCCCGGTGCGGCAGCGCGGGCGCGGCAGCCCGACCCCGGCCCGTCAGTTCAGCAGGCGGTTCGCGCGCAGGCGCGCCACCGCCATGTCGACGAAGGTCCGCACCTTGGCCGGCGCGTGGCGACCTTCCGGATAGAGGACGTGGATCGGAAGCGGCGGCTCCTCGTGGTCGGCGAGCACGATCTGGAGCCGGCCGTCGAGCAGGGCCGGACCGATCTGGTAGTGCAGCACCCGCGTCAGCCCCCAGCCCGCCAGGGCGGCGGTGATGCCCGCCTCGTTGGTGTTGCTCTGCAGGGTCGGGTGGATGGTCACGCGCTGATCCCCGGCGAAGCGCCATTCCGGCGACGCGAAGGCACCGGTCGAGATCGCGATGCGGTGATCCTTGAGGTCCGCCGGCGCCGTCGGCACGCCGTGCCGGTCGAAGTACCCGGGCGAGCCGCAGATGACGCGGCGCACCGAGCCGACCCGGGCGGCCGTGAAGCCGGAATCGGGCAGGTGGCCGATGCGGATGGCGACGTCGATGCCTTCCTCGACGATGTTCACCGGACGGTCGACGAAGAGCGTCCGCGCCGCCATGGTCGGGTAGGCGTCGAGATAGTCGGTGATGATGGGCAGGACGTGCATGTGCCCGAACAGCACCGACGCCGTGATGGCCAGGGTCCCGGACGGCGTCGCGTAGGAGCCGGCGGCGGCCGCCTCGGCCTCGACGATGTCGGCCAGGATGCGCCGGCAATCCTCGACGTAGCGGCGGCCCGCCTCCGTGAGCTTCACGGAGCGGGTGGTGCGCACGAACAGCCGGGCACCGATGGCCTCTTCGAGCCCGGCCACCGCGCGCGTCACGGCGGGCGGGCTCATGTGCAGATGGCGCGCGGTCTCGGCGAAACTCGCCGTCTCGGCCACCTTCACGAACACGCGCATGGCCTGCCACCGATCCATCGCCCCTCTCTCCGGCACCGTCCGGGACGGTTCGCCCCGGCGCCCGGGATGGATATAGCCCTTAAGGCCCCGCGTCCCCGGCCGGCAGCCCAGGAGGACCAGGGCGGCTCACCGGGCGGCGAAGCGCTCCGCGAATCCTTCGATCTCGCGGCAGACCTCGTCGGCGATGCCCAGCCTGACCGCCCTGGCGCGCTCGGCCCGGCGTGGGGCGTCGCCCGCGCGCGTGGCGATGGCCAGGGCCAGGGCCCGCGCCGTCAGTGCGTCGAAGCTCAGGCCGCGGCGCGCGGCGTCGATCTCGGCGCCGCACAGGCCGAGCCTGCGGGCGTCGGCCTCCTGGTCGTGGAAGGGCGTGCCGTCGATCCCGGCCGTGAGGGCGAGCACGATCGACAGCCGCACGCGCTCGTCGAGGGTAAAGGACGACATGCGGGCGCTCCGGATGGCAGGCGACGCCCGAGCGGACTCGTTCCGCTCGGTTCCCGGGTCGGCACCCTTGTGGCGGCCGACCCGGGATCGATCCGGCGGATGAGGCTCAGAAGCCGAAATGGCTGAGCCCCGGATGGTCGTCCGGCCGGCGGCCCAGCGGCCAGCGGAAGGCGCGCTCCGCCTCCGTGATCGGATGCTCGTTGATGCTGGAATGACGCGTCCGCATCAGCCCGTCCTCGGCGAACTCCCAGTTCTCGTTGCCGTAGGCCCGGAACCAGTGGCCGCTGTCGTCGTGGTACTCGTAGGCGTAGCGCACCGCGATGCGGTTGCCGGCGAAGGCCCAGAGTTCCTTGATGAGGCGGTAATCCAGCTCGCGGTTCCACTTCCGGGTCAGGAACGCCTCGACCTCCTGGCGCCCGTTCAGGAACTCGACCCGGTTCCGCCAGCGGGTGTCGGGCGTGTAGGCCAGGGCGACCTTGGCCGGATCGCGGCCGTTCCAGCCGTCCTCGGCCAGCCGGACCTTCTCGATGGCGCTCGTCTCGTCGAAGGGCGGCAGCGGCGGGCGGGACATGGGATTCTCCTTGCTCGGGTGGATGGACGGCCTTCAAGCCGGGCGGGGGAAGGGGGGACGGGCTGCGTCGGCGGAGCGGCTCGGTGCGATCCTGCTGCGGCCCCCGTGTCTGCATCGTGGTCGTGCCGGATCGGGGACCGCGTCGGGGTAGGAGCCTCAGCATCATTCGCCGAACTGGTCACCGGTTCGGCGACAAAAATGATGCAAGAACAAGAGCTAAGCAGAGTTGCCCCGCGCAACTCTGCCTAGAGGGCGAGCTGGATCCGGTCCGCCCCCTCGGCCGGTGCGGCCGAGCAGAGCAGGACCTCGTCGCCGGCCACGGGCGCGGTCGGCTCGCGGAGATAGGTCACCTGCCCGGCGAGCAGCGCGGTGCGGCAGGTCCCGCAGCTCCCGGTGCGGCAGCTGAAGGCGGGATCGAGCCCCCGCGCCTCCGCGAGGTCGAGCAGGGTTCCGGATCCGGGGGTCCAGCGCGCCTCCTTGCCGGATGCCACGAAGGTCACGGGGACCGGCGCCGTCGCGGCCGGCCGGCGCGTCGCCGCGGCCGCAGCCGCCGGTCCGCTCCGCACCAGTGAGGAGGGACCGAACGCCTCCGCGTGGATCCGCTCGTCCGCGATGGCGGTGCCGCGCAGGCCGTCGTAGAGCGCCTGCGTGAAGGACGGCGGTCCGCAGAGGTAGAAGTCGTCATCGCCGAAGGGCAGGAAGCGGCTCAGGAGCGCCATGTCGATCCGCCCCGCGGCGTCGTAGTCGACGCCCTCGATGCCCTGCCCGTCGCCGAGCACACGCACGATCCGCACCGCGCCCTGCGCCTGCTCGGCGAGGTGCATCAGCTCCGTGTCGAAGGCGCGATCGGCCTGGGAGTGCACGGCGTAGAACAGCGTAGTGAGGCGGATGCGTCTGGTGCGCAGCCCCTCGTAGATCACGTGCCGCAGCATCGCAAGGAGCGGCGTGATGCCGACGCCGCCGGCCAGCAGCACCGCCGGCCGCGTCGCGTGGGCATCGAGGGTGAAGCTGCCCGCCGGTGCGCGCGCCTCGATGCGGTCGCCGACCCGGATCGCCTCGTGCAGGTGGCGCGACACCGCCCCGTCCCGCTTGACGCTGATGCGGTAGCCGGCATCCGAGGGCGCCGTCGACACGGTATAGGTCCGGATCACCGGCGTGTCCGATCCGGGAAGGGTCAGGCGGATCGGCAGGTGCTGCCCCGCCCGATGCGGGATCAGGCCCGCGCCGTCGTCCGGAGACAGGTGGAACGAGCGGATCGAGCGGCTCTCGTCGACGATCCTCGTCACCCGGAAGGGCCGCCAGCGCGTGGCGAGGTCGGCTGCGCGGAGGCGGTCGGCGGTCTCCCGCCAGTCGCCGGTCATCAGCGCGTTGGGCGACCAGCCCTCGGCCCGGAAGGTCCAGCGCAGCGCAAGCGCCCCCCGGCGGCGCACGACGCGGCGCGGCCGGACGCGCCAGAGCCGCTCGGCGCCCTGGAAGGCCGCGATCTCGGGCGAGTCGAGGACCACCTCGGCGTCGCCGGTCAGCTGCAGCAGATCGCCCGTCTCGAAATCGGCGAAGACGAGCCCGGCCCTGCCATTGAGGAGGATGTTGCCGAGCGTGGCGAAGAACAGGTTGCCGGCGAAATCCGGGATCGTCAGCGTGCCGTCCTCGGCGACGCGCACGAAGCCCGCCCGGCCGCCGCGATGCGAGACATCGACCTGCCGGCGGGCCTCGCGCTCGGCGTAGGAGGCGACGAAGAAGGTGTCCGCCGCCGCGATCACGGCCCGCGCCGCCGCGTCGAGCCCGGAGGACTCTTCCACCGCGCCCGAGTAGGGCGCGCGCGGATCCCGGACGAACGCGCCGTCGCGCAGCTGGATGTATTGCGGGCAGTTGCCGAAGCTCTGGTCGACCTCGACCTGCAGGGTACCGCCGGCCGAGGACCGGACGATCCCGTTCAGGCGGTTGCGGCGGCGGGTGTGGAGTTCGATGCCGAGCAGGCCGACGGCGTCGCCCTCCCGCGTGCCCTCGGCGGCCGGGTCGGTGGCATCGGGCTGCGCCCGGATGGCGAGGGTCCGGGCCGTGGGCGAGGCGATGAAGCCGGGCGGGCCGGCCAGAAGCGTGGCCCAGGCATCGCCGCGCCCATCGACGCTGCCGAGCACGATGACGGGAAGCTGGGCGTAGAATGCGCGGTGCTGGTCGGGCATGTGGTCCCGGACGACCCGCCGGCCGACCTCCTCCATCCGCGCGGCGACGCCGACCGTCTCCTGCAGCGCCTTCTCGCCGGCGTGCCACGTGTCCAGCTTGGGCATGGTCATGACGTCACCCATGATCGCTCTCCCGTCCGGTGCGGCCGGGCGCGCCCGAGAGGCGCGCCCCGGATCCTCGGGTCAGGCTGCGGCCGACAGGCCGGCCGGGGTTCGGGCGAAGGGGACGAAGCCCGGCAGCGCCTCGATCCGGCGCAGGAAGGCGCCGACGTTCGGATATCCCGACAGATCGACGTTCCCCTCGGGCGCCCGCGCCACGTAGCTGTAGAGCGCGACATCCGCGATGGTCGGGCGCTCGCCGACGAGCCAGTCGCGGCCGGCCAGATGGGCTTCGAGCCGGCGCAGCAGCGTGTGGGCTCGGCCGATCACCTCCTCGGGGTTGAACGTCGCGCCGAACACGGTGACGAGGCGGGCTGCCGCCGGGCCGTACGCGACCTCGCCGGCCGCCACCGACAGCCAGCGCTGCACGGCCGCTTGGCCCTGCGCATCCTCCGGCAGCCAGTCGGTCCGGCCGAACTTGCGCGCCGCGTAGACCAGGATGGCGTTGGAATCCGAGACGACGGTGCCGTCGTCGTCCAGCACCGGCACCTGACCGAACGGGTTCAGGGCCAGGAACTCCGGCGTCCTGTGGGCGCCCGCCTTCAGGTCGACCTCGACGAGGTCGTGCGGCACGCCGAGCAGCGCGAGTCCCAGGCGGGCCCGATGCGCGTGACCCGAGAGGGGATGGTGGTAGAGCTTCATGATCGTCTGTCCCTGGCTGGTGCGGCCGGGTTCGCTCCCGATCCGCACAGGCAAGGTGATGCGATCAGCCGTTGTCGGCAATTATCGTTCTCGGCAGTTCATTGTTGCCAATAGCGAAATAATCGGTACCTGGGCAGGGACTCGGCGCTTGGGACTCGCGCCGATGCTCCGCCGCGGGTTGAGGCCCGGCACGGACCAGCTCCTCACCCACGAGCACGACAGCAGCGTCCCGTTCGACGATGATGCCGTCGCGCTCGCCGACAATTCGATCAGTCGCGCCGCGTCCGCCAGCGCTTCACCGTGGGCGACCGCACGGGTGCCGGCCGCGGCGCCCGCCGGCCATCTCAGGCACGTCGCCGCCCGCCCCTCCGCCGCCAACCGGACACTCCCGCGGTCCGGCAAGGGCCGTAGGTCTGCCCCGGACCGGGTGCGAAGCGTCGGATCGGCCCGGACCGGTCAGGCGGCCAGGATGTTGCCGCTGAACATGCCGCCCCTGAAGACCGCCGCGCCCGGATCGGTGGTGAAGAGCACGAGGTCGACCTCGGCGGTCGCCGTCACCGTCGCGGTGTCGGCGCCGAGATGGACGCTCTCGCCGTCGCGGATCACGACATCGGCGATGCGGGCCTCGCCCTTGAAGGCGTAGAGCAGGCGCACGACGTGCGGACCCCGCGGCGGCAGGACGAGGGACGATCCCGCCGACAGGTGGGCATCCTCCACCCAGGCCTGGGCACGGACCGTCAGGGGCGCTCCCTCCGGTGCGGCGAGAAGGCGCCACGCGTTGCGGCTGAGCACCCGATCGAGGTCGTGGAACTGGACCTGCGGCGCGAGGCCGGCCGCGCGGGGCCGGAGGAAGATCTGCAAGGCCTCGACCGGCTCGGGGCCGAGCATCTCCTCCTCGTGCTGGAACGTGTGGCCGGCATTCATCAGCATCAGGCGGGAGGCCGTGATCTCCTGCTCGTGCCCCATCGTGTCGCGATGGAGCATCCGGCCGGCCCGGAGGTAGGTCAGGATCTCGTCGTCGCGGTGCGGATGCATCCCGATGACGTGCCCCGGCCTCGCCCAGGCGCGGTCGATTCGGCCGATCGCGCCGATGCCGCTGTCGCCGAGGCCGAGGCTGACGCCGGGATGGAGGATCTCAAGCGCGAATCCTTCCTCCCGGTTGCCGCGCCACGCGCCGCGGCCGAGCCCGATCGGCCGCATCACGCCGCCTCCCCGGAGAGCACCGGGTAGTCGGTGTAGCCCTCCGCGCCGCCGCCGTAGAAGGTGGCCTTGTCCGCCGGATTCATGGCCGCGCCGGACTTCAGGCGGGCGGGGAAGTCGGGCGTGGAGAGGACGAGTTGGCCGTAGGATTCGAGGTCGGCGCGGCCCGCCGCGATGTCCGAGCCGACACCCTGCACCGCGCGACCCGGCCGGTTGACGATCAGGGCCCGGCTCCACAGGCGGCGGATATCCGCCAGCAGCGCCTCGTTGCCGAGATGCATGACGTGGATGTAGGCCAATCCCAGCTTGTCCAGTTCGCCCACGAGATGGCGGTAGAGGTCCGGCGCCTCGGGACCCTCGTCCAGGCTGCCGAGCGTGGCGCCGGGCGACAGGCGGATGCCGGTGCGCTCGCCGCCGATCTCCTCCGCGATCGCCCGGGCGACCTCGACGGCGAAGCGGGCGCGGTTCTCGATGCCGCCGCCGTACCGGTCGGTGCGCAGGTTGGCGTTCGGGGCGAAGAACTGCTGGACGAGGTAGCCGTTGGCCCCGTGGATCTCGACGCCGTCGGCGCCGGCCTCGATCGCGCGGCGGGCCGCATGCCGGAAGTCCTCGACCGTGCGGGCGATCTCGTCGGTCGTCAGCGCCCGCGGTTCGGGGATCGGCTTCATCCCCTCCAGGGTGAACATCTGGTCGTTCGGCGCGACCGCCGACGGGGCGACCCCGAGGGCATGGCCGGGGGTGTTGTCCGGATGCGAGACCCGGCCGACATGCATGAGCTGGATGAACAGGCGCGATCCGGCCTCGTGCACCGCCGAGGTCACCGCCCGCCAGCCTGCGACATGCCGGTCGGTGTAGATGCCGGGCGTGAAGATGTAGCCCTGCCCGGCGTCCGACGGCTGGGTGCCCTCGCTGACCAGGAGGCCGAGGCCGGCGCGCTGCGCGTAGTACGCGGCGGCGAGCGGCCCCGGCGTGCCGTCGGGCGCGGCGCGGCTGCGGGTCATCGGGGCCATCACCAGCCGGTTCTTGAGGGCGAGGTGTCCGACCTCGATCGGAGTCCAGATGTCGGTCATGGCAGTCTCCTGAACGTCGTTCCGGGCGGTCGCCCGTGCTCACGGGCTTGACGTAGTGTTCCATGCGAGCGCGAGATAGGCCGCCCTACGGAACGGAGTGGTCCGGCAGTGGAACACACGGACATCGACGCCCTGGCGGGCTTCGTCGCGGTCGCGCAAGAGGGTGGCCTGAACGCGGCGTCGCGCCGGACGGGCATCCCGAAGGCGACGCTGTCGCGGCGGGTGCGCGCACTGGAGGCGGGCATCGGGCTGCCTCTGCTCACCCGCGGCGGGGCCCGCCTGGAACTGACCGAGGACGGCCGCTCGCTTCTGGCCCGGGCCGCCCCGCTCCTGGCCGATCTCGATGCGCTCTGGGCCGAGGCGCGGGAGTGGAGCGGGCAGGTCCGCGGCCGGCTGCGCGTCAGCATGCCGGTGCTGCTGGCGCGCTTCGGCATGGGCGACCTCGTCGCCCGCTTCGTGCGGATCTACCCGTCCGTCGAGCTGGAGATCGATGTCAACGACCGCTTCGTCGACCCGGTCGCCGAAGGCTACGACGTCGTGGTCCGCGCCAATCCCTCGCCCGACACCGGCCTCGTCGGGCGCCTGTGCCTGCGCACCCGCAGCGTGCTGGCGGGCTCGCCGGCCCTGGTCCTTCCCGAGCGGCCCGACGAGCCCGTGGACGCCGTGGTCCTGTCGGCTGCCCGCGGCCAGTCGCGCTGGACCATCCTCGGCCCGGAGGGCGAGCGCGCCGTGACGCCGCGGGAGGTCGTGCGGTGCTCGTCGATGATGCTGGTCCACGAGGCGGTCCTGGCCGGTGCCGGCGTGGCGCTCCTGCCCGCGTGGCTGATCGAGGAGGACGTGGCGGCCGGCCGCCTCAAGGCCTGGGGCAGCGTCCCCAACCGCGACAACGAGGTCTGGGTCCTGCACCCGCCGGGAGGCGTGACGAGCCCCAAGGTGCAGGCCTTCGCCGATTTTATGGTGGAGCAGTTCGCGCGCTCCCGGACGTTCTCGGCTCGCGCGCAGGACGGGGCGGGCGAGGCCGGGCGGTGATCGTCGCGCGATGATCGGCCCCGGGGCGCATCCGGGCGGGAGGGCAGGGGATGCCGCGTGCGCCGACCGAACCGCCGCCCAGCGGCAGACATCCTGAATTCGGCTGTGCCGAACGATCCTTCAGCATTTTCGCCGTTGCCGAATTGGCCGGCGCGCAAAATTCTCCCGCCGACAGAACGGCACAAGGGATGGAAGCGCGTGATCCGGCACAAGGTGTTCATCGACGGACGATGGGTCGCTCCGGCAGGCGGCGAGTACCTTCCCACCACCAATCCCAGCACCGACGAGGTGGTGGCCGCGATCGCGCGGGGCGGGCAGGCCGACATCGACGCGGCGGTGGCGGCCGCGCGCGGGGCGCTCGCCGGCGAATGGGGTCAGCTCGACGCCGCGTCGCGCGGTCGCCTGCTGAGCCGGCTCGGGCAGCTGATCCTCGACAGGCTGGACGAACTCGCGGAGATCGAGGCGGCCGATACCGGCAAGCCGATGAAGCTCGCGCGCAACGACATACGCGTCACCGCCCGCTACTTCGAGTTCTACGGCGGGGCCGCCGACAAGGTGCACGGCGACACCATCCCGTTCCTGACCGGCTATCAGGTCATGGTCCTGCGCGAGCCGCGCGGCGTGACCGGCCACATCATCCCCTGGAACTACCCCGCCTCGATGTTCGGCCGCACGCTCGGCCCGGCGCTCGCGACGGGCAATGCCTGCGTGCTGAAGCCCGCCGAGGAGGCCTCGCTCTCCTGCCTGCGCTTCACCGAACTGGCCGAGGAGGTCGGCTTCCCGCGCGGTGCGATCAATCTCGTGACGGGGCTGGGCGAGGAGGCGGGCGCGGCCCTCTCGAACCATCCCGGCATCGACCTGTTGTCCTTCACCGGCTCGCCCGAGGTCGGCGTGCTGGTGCAGCAGGCGGCGGCGCGCAACCACGTCCCCTGCGTGCTCGAACTCGGCGGGAAGTCGCCGCAGGTCGTCTTCGCCGATGCCGACCAGGACAAGGCCTGCGAGATCATCGTGGGCGCGATCGTGCAGAATGCGGGGCAGACCTGCTCGGCGGGTTCCCGCGTCCTCATCGAGCGCGCGATCTACGAGCCGTTCATGGCCAAGCTCGCGGCCCGCATCGCCCGGACGCGGGTCGGCTACCCGGCGCAGGACCTCGATTGCGGCCCGGTGATCAGCCAGGTCCAGCGCGAGCGCATCCAGGGCTTCCTTGAGCGCGCCGCCGCGGACCGGGTCGAGGTCGTCGCCCAGGGGACGATCGATCCGGAGGTGGACGCGCAGGGCTACTTCGTGCCGCCGACCCTGTACGGGGCGGTGCCGCGCGACCACGAACTGGCGCGCGAGGAGGTGTTCGGACCCGTCCTCGCGGCGCTGCCCTTCGACGACGAGGCGGACGCGATCCGGCTCGCCAACGGGACGGAGTACGGCCTCATCGCGGGCGTCTGGACCCGCGACGGCGCGCGCCAGTTGCGCCTCGCCAAGGCGCTGCGGGTCGGACAGGTCTACGTGAACGGATACGGCGCCGGCGGCGGCGTCGAACTACCCTTCGGCGGGTTCGGCAAGAGCGGCCACGGGCGCGAGAAGGGCTTCGAGGCCCTGCGCGAATACACGGTCGCCAAGACCGTGGTGATCGACCACCGCACCTGATCGCAGACACAGAACACGTCCCGGGGAGGAACCATGAAGACCCTGTTCGCCGCCGTCGCCGCGGCCGCGCTGCTGCTCGCCGCGACGAATCCCGGCCTCGCCCAGACGAAGGCGCGGCTCGGCCACGTCTTCGCGCCCGGCAACGCCGCCGACGAGGCCAGCAAGGCCTTCGCCCGGCTGGTGAAGGAGCGCACCAAGGGCGAGATCGACATCGCGGTCTTCCCCAACAGCCAGCTCGGCGGCGACGAGGCGCTCGGCCGCGACGTCGGCCGCGGCGCGGTCGAGTTCGCCTTCCTCAATCCCGGCTCGCTGACCGGCCTCGATCCGCTGCTCGACATCCACTACCTGCCCTACATCGTCACCAGCGACGCCGAGGCGGACAGGATCTTCTACAATCCCGACGGGATCCTGCAGCGCACCCTGACCGAGACCCTGGCCAAGCACCGCATGGTGGCGCTCGGCTTCTTCGAGCTGGAGTTCCGCGCCGTCACCAACTCGAAGCGGCCGGTGCGCACCATCGAGGATCTCAAGGGGCTGAAGATCCGCGTCCCCGGCTCGGCGGCGATCCGCAGCTTCTTCGAGATCGCCGGCACGCAGGCCGTGACGATGCCCTTCAACAACCTCTTCGTGGCGCTGCAGCAGGGCACGGTCGACGGCCAGGACAACGGCGCGAGCATCACCTTCAACTCGCGCCTGTTCGAGGCCCAGCGCCACATGACGCTAACGAACCACGTCTACGCGATGGGCACGATCACGGTGAGCCAACGCTTCTGGAGCGGCCTCAGCGAGGCCAACAAGGCGATCGTCAAGGCCGCCGCCGAGGAGGTGGCGCGCGACGAGATCAAGGCCAACCGGGCGGCCATCGCGGGCTTCATCGACAAGATGAAGGCGGCCGGCCTCGAGATCGTCACGCCGACGCCCGAGGCCATGGACGGCTTCGTGAAGGCCGGGCAGGTGGGCTGGGAGCGGCTGACGCCGGTCTATGGCGAGGCGCGCATCGCGGCGCTCCGGAAGGAAGTCGACGCGGCCAGGGGCAAGTAGCCCCATGACCACGGAGACGCTCCTCGACCGGGAATCGGCGCGGGCGGCCCTGCCCGTGCCCGGAAGCCTGCTCGGCCGCGCCATGCGCGTCGAGGTCGTGCTGGCGCGGGTCGAGACCGCGGTGGCGATGGCGGCGCTCGCCGTCGCCATGCTGGCGGTCGCCACCTCGATCGCCATCCGCGCCTTCGCGCTGCCCTTTCCCGACACCGGCGAGTGGGCGATCGTCGCCATGTCGCCGCTCACCTTCATGGGCGCGGCCCTGTGCAGCCACCTGCACAAGCACCTCACGGCCGACATCGTCGAGACGCTGCCCGACGGCTGGCTGCGCCGCGGCCTCGACGCCCTGAGTTCGGGGCTGTGCTTCGTGTTCGGCGCCGTCTTCGTCGTCATCGCCTGGGACCTGTTCGACTACGCGTGGTCGTCCGGCGAGAAGCTGATCGATCTCGGCACGCCGGTGGCGGTGCCGGCGGCCTTCATGGTGGCGGGCGCCGCGCTGATCGCGCTCCACGGGGCGATGGACGTGTGGCGCGCGCTGGCGGGCCGGCCGCCGGGAGGAACCGACCCGTGGCACTGACCACCTTCGTCCTGATGGGCGCCCTCCTGCTGGTCGGGGCGCCGCTCGCGGTCGCCTTCGGCCTGTCGATCTTCGCGCTGATGGCGGGCTTCGGCCTGACCACGACCGGGCTCAGCGGCATCCCGTACGAGGAGGTGTCGAACCACGCGCTGGTGGCGATCCCGCTCTTCATGCTGACCGGCGACCTGATGAACCGCTCCGGCATGGCGGGCGAGCTGATCGCGCTGTCCGATCTCGTGCTGCACCGGGTGCGGGCGGCCTTCGGCTACATCACGGTCGCCGCCTCGGCGATGATGGGCGCCATCACCGGCTCCTCCGTCGCCACCGTGGCGGCGGTCGGCGGCGTCGTCAGCCCGGAGATGATCCGGCGCGGCTACCCCAACGGCTACGTCGCCGCGCTCACCGCCTCGGCGGGGCTGCTCGGCGTGCTGGTCCCGCCCTCGATCCCGCTGATCCTCTACGGCGCGACGGTCGGCGTCTCGGTCTCCGACCTGTTCCTCGCGACGCTCCCGGCGGCCCTGGTCTTCAGCGTGCTGTTCCTCCTCGTCCATCGCCAGCTCTCCCGGCGGCTGCTGCGGGGCGGGGTGGAAGCGCGGGCCGACGAGGCGGCCACGCTCACCGCCGATCCGCTGCTGCCGCGCCGCGTCGTCGTCGCCCGCGCCACGTCCGCGCTGATGCTGCCGGTGCTGATCCTAGGGGGCATCTACGGCGGGATCTTCACGCCCTCCGAGGCCGCGGCGGTCGGCTGCCTCTACGCCATCGGCGCGGCGCTGGCGCGCCGGCTGCTGAAGCTCGACATGCTGGCCCAGTCCTTCCGCAGCGCCGTGATCACGGGGGCGGGCATCCTCATCATCATCGCGATGACGGGCGTCTTCAACCGGGCGATGGTCCTCAACCAAGTGCCGCAGGACATCGCCGCCTGGGTGGCGACCTTCATCGACAGCCCGGTCGTGTTCCTGCTGATGGTGAACCTCGTCCTGCTGCTGGTGGGCACGTTCATGGAGACGAACGCCTCGATCCTCCTGATGGGGCCGCTGCTGGCGCCGGCCGCCCAGCGGTTCGGCATCGATCCGGTCCATTTCGGCATCGTGCTCGCGACCAACCTGGAGATCGGCCTGCTGACGCCGCCGATGGCCGCCAACCTCTACGTCGCCGCGCGCGCGGCCCGCTGCCGGATGGGCGACATGCTCCCCTATCTCGGCTGGTTCTTCCTCGTCGCGATCGTCGGCCAGCTCGTCCTGACCTTCGTGCCGTTCGTGACCCTGTGGTTCCGTTTTCTTAGGTGACCGAGATGCCTGACGCGATTTCGCAGCGCGCGCCCGCGCCGTCGCTGCCGCCCACCTCCCGCGCGGCGGTGCTGCGCCGGTTCGGCGAACCCGTGAGGATCGAGTGCGTGCCGGTGCCCTCAGGCCCCGAGCCGGGCGCGCTGATCGTCAAGACGACGGCCTGCTCGATCTGCGGGACGGACGTCCACCTGTCGCGCGGCAACCTCTCCCTAAGGGTCGACCTGCCGGTGATCCTGGGCCACGAGATGGTCGGCCGCGTGGTGGCGATCGGCGAGGGGGCGGAGCGCGACAGCGTCGGTCAGCCGCTCGCCATCGGCGACCGCATCCTGTGGACGCATACGGCCTGCGGCCACTGCTTCTACTGCACGGTCGCCCGGCAGCCGACCCTGTGCGAGAACCGGCGCGCCTACATGTACGAGAACATCGAGAGACCGCCCCATCTGCTCGGCGGCTTCTCGGAGTACGGCTACGTCCTGCCGGAATCCGGCCGCGTGCGGGTGCCCGACAACCTCGACGATGCGGTGGCGAGCCTGTGCTCCTGCGCCTTCCGCTCGGTGATGAACGCCTTCGACAATCTCGGTCCGATCGACCCGTCCGAGCACGTCGCGATCCAGGGCGCGGGGCCGCTCGGCGTGCTCGCCGCGGCGGTCGCCCGGGTGGCCGGCGCGCGCACCGTCAGCGTGATCGGCGCGCCCGCCGCCCGGCTCGACCTCGCGAAGGAGTTCGGCGCGACGCACGTCTTCCCGATCGAGGGCACAAGCCACGAGGAGCGCGCCGCCGCCCTGCGCGCGCTCACCGACGGGCGCGGGCCCGACATGGTGCTGGAATTCACCGGCGTGCCGAACGCCTTCGGGGAGGGACTCGATCTCGTGCGCAAGGGCGGGCGCTACCTCACGGTCGGCCAGCTCGGCGCGGGCGAGACCACCTTCAGCCCCTCCCTGATCGTCAAGAAGAACATCCGGGTCATCGGCTCCTTCTCGGGCGACGTGAAGTCCTACTGGAAGGCGCTGCAATTCGCCTCCGCCCATATCGACCGGATTCCCTTCGGCAAGATGATCACCGGCCGCTACGCGCTCGACGAGGTCAATGTCGCCCTGGAGCGGATGCACGCCCTGCAGGAGATCAAGCCGCTGATCGTGGTCGAGGAGCGCGCGCAGGCATGAGGACGATCGCTTACGCCCCGGACGCCAAGGGCCTGCTCGACGGCGTGCGCGTCGTCGACATGTCGCGGCTGGTGGCCGGCAACATGACGACGCACGTCCTCGCCGATTACGGGGCCGACGTGATCAAGGTGGAGCGCCCCGGCAAGGGCGACGACCTGCGCAACTGGCGCGTGGAGGGCATCGAGACCTTCTGGAAGGTCTACGCCCGCAACAAGCGCAGCATCGCGCTCGACATCCACCGGCCGGAGGACCGCGAGACGCTGCTGCGGCTCATCGATTCCGCGCAGGTGCTGGTCGAGAACTTCGTGCCCGGCACGATGGAGCGCTGGGGCCTCGGCCCGGAGGATCTGCACCGGCGCAATCCCGGCCTCGTGATGCTGCGCGTCTCGGGCTGGGGCCAGACCGGGCCCTGGCGGCTCAGGCCCGGCTTCGGCACGCTCGTCGAGGCGATGTCGGGCTGGGCCTTCATGAACGGCCATGCCGACAAGCCGCCGACCCTGCCGCCGCTCGCCCTCGCGGACATGATCGCCGGCCTCTACGGCGCCGCGGCGACCCTGGCGGCGCTGCGCGCGGTCGAGCGGGGCGGCGCCGGGCAGGTGCTCGACCTGTCGCTGTTCGAGCCGATCCACGCGATGATCGGGGCGGAGGCCGCCAACCTGACGCTCACCGGCGCGCCCACGATGCGGGCCGGCAACCAGTCGTCCCACACGGCCCCGCGCAACGTCTATCCGTGCGCGGACGGGGCCTACGTCGCGATGTCGGGCTCGATGCAGTCCATGGCCGAACGCATCCTGGAGACGATCGGGCGAGCCGATCTCAAGAGCGATCCGCGCTTCGTCGACAACGCGGCGCGGGTGCGCAACCGGGACGCGCTCGACGCCATCATCGCCGCCTTCGTGGCCGAGCGCAGCCAAGCGGAGAACCTCGCCCTGTTCGAGGCCGCGGGCGTGACCGTCGGTCCGGTCTGCTCGGTCGCGGACCTGATCGACCACCCCTTCGTCCACGGTCGCGAGGCGCTGGTCGCGGCGCCCGATGACGACATGAAGGCGGTGCCGATGCCGAACGTCATCCCGCGCTTCTCAGGGATGCCGGAGCCGTTCCGCCGGCCCGCGCCGCGGCTCGGCGAGCACACGGACGAGATCCGGCGCGAACTCGGCCTCACGGAAGGAGACCCGCGATGATCCCGAGAACCGGCACAGGGGCGGGCCGCTGGCGCTCGATGCTGTTCATTCCCGCCCTCAGCGAGCGCTTCCTCGCCAAGGCGGCGGAGCGGGGGGCGGACGCGATCCAGATCGACCTCGAGGACGCGATTCCCCCCGATCTCAAGGAGCCGGCGCGGCGCAGCGTTCCGGCGGCGGCCGAGCGCCTCGCCGCGCAGGGCCTCGACGTGGTGGTGCGGATCAACCGGCCCTGGCGCCAGGCCATCGCCGACATCGAGGCCGCCGTGGGGCCGCATGTCTGCGCCCTGACCCTGCCCAAGGTCCCGGATGCCGGGCACGTGCGGGCGATCGCCGAGACCCTCGACGAGGTCGAGGCGGAGCGCGGCCTGCCGCGCGGGCATACGCGTCTCGTCGCGATGATCGAGACCTGCGACGGCCTCCTCGCCATGCCGGCGATCGCCGCCGCGCATCCGCGCCTGTGCGGGATGACGGTGGGCGCCGAGGATCTCGCGGTCGCGCTTGGGGCGCGCCCGACCGTCGACACGCTCTTCGTCCCCAACGCGCAGGCCGTGGTGGCGGCGCGCAACGCCGGCATCCAGCCCATCGGCTACGTCGGCACCGTGGCGGATTTCGCCGACGAGGCGGCCTTCGCGGCCAAGATCGCGCAGGCGCGCGACATGGGCTTCACCGGCGGCTTCTGCATCCACCCCAAGCAGGTGCCGATCCTCAACGCGGGCTTCGCCCCCTCGCCGGCCGAGATCGCCTGGGCGCGGGGCGTGCTCGCGGCCCTCGACGCCGCCCACCGCGAGGGGCGCGGCGCGGCGACCTTTGAGGGCGCGATGATCGACCGCCCCGTGGCCGAACGCGCCCGCCACGTCCTGGCGCAGGCCGAGGCGTTCGCGCAGCCCGCCGGCGCCGGCTGATCGCCGCGGGCCGGGCATGGACAGCGCCGGCCGTTCCGGTGAAATGGCGCGATGGACCTGCGCGATCTGAGGGTGTTCGTCGCCATCGCCGAGACGGGCTCGCTGGTGGGGGCGGCCGAGGTTCTGCACATCGGCCCGCCCTCCCTCAGCGCACGGCTGAAGGGCCTGGAGGAGGAGCTGCGGGCACAGCTCTTCCACCGCCGCGCGCGCGGGCTTGTGCTGACCGAGGACGGCCGCATCTTCCTGGCCCATGCCTACGCCATCCTCAAGCAGGCCGAAGAGGCGAAGGCGAGCCTGAGCGGCCGGGACAGCCCGGTGGTCGGCGCGGTACGGTTCGGCATCCCGGGCTCGCTGATCGGGCTCATGACCGGGCCGCTGATCGAGCGCTGCGTGCGCGACCTGCCCCAGGTCCGGCTCAAAGTCGTCGAGAGCATGTCGGGCTACATCGCCGACTGGCTCCGGGACGGAACCTTGGACGCGGCCGTCGTCTTCGGCGGGGGCGCCGCCGATCACACCTCCGCGTCGCTGCGCGCCGTGGCCGAGGAGGAACTCCACGTCGCGACCTACCGGCCGGACCTGATCGCGCCCTACCTGGACGGGAGCGGCTGCATCGCGATGGCGAACGTCGCCCGGCTCGACCTCGTCATGCCAGGGCTCCAGCACGGGCTGCGCATCCTCGCCGAGGCCACCGCCAGGAGCCTCGGGCACGTGCTGCGGGTGACCATTGAGGTCGACGCGACGACGCAGATCTTCGAGGTCATCCACCGCCTCTCCGCCTCGACCATCTGCTCGCTTGCCGCCCTGCATCAGAGCACGCTGCCCGCCTCGCTGGCCGCGGAGCGCATCCACACCTTCCGCGTAGTGTCGCCGGGCTTCACGCGCAAGATCTACCTGGCGATGCCGTTGAACCGTCCCTCGTCGCGCGCGACGCTGGCCGTGACCAACCTGTCCGAACGCATGATGCTCGACTTCGCCCAGTCGGACCTGTGGCAGGCCAAGCCGCTCGCTCAGCCTTAGAGCATTGATCGAAGATCTGGGGCAGGATCCGATGGCAGCGGGACCGGATCTTGCTCGCGCTATGCCGGGACGGCGATGAGTCTGGGCTCAGCGGAACAGCGCGAGGACGGTCTGGCTGCCTGAATTGGCGATGCTCAGGGCCTGGATCGCGAGCTGCTGCTGGGTCTGGAGCGCCTTCAGCTTGGTCGACTCCTCCTCGATGTCCGCGTCCACCAGGGTGCCGACGGTCCGGCCGTTGGCCTTCATCAGCGTGTCGATGAAGCCCATCTGACCGTCGATCCGGGTCTTGATCGCGCCGAGCGTGGTGCCGGCCTCGACGGCCGCGGCGATCGCCTTGTCGACCTGCGTGATGATCGCCCTGAGCGTCGCGTCGCCAGCCGTCCCGACGAGCCCCGCGATCGCGATCTGGCCGACCGCCATCCCCGTGCTGCCGTCGACCGTGTCGAGGAGGCCGCGGGTCGTGATGCTGCCGGGGTTGCTCCCCGATGCGGTGTAGCCCGGTGTCACGGTGGTGGATGAGGTGCCGTTGATCGTGTAGCCGCTGACGAAGCCGAACGCGACCGCGTCCGGCCCGCTGATCGTCAGGGTGGCGGTGGGCCCCACTGGACCGCCGTAGAAGTTCACGTAGTCGGTCGAGGTCGCCGCGATGGTCGATGCGTAGGAGCCTGCCGTGCTGCCCTGCGCCTGCAGGGCCGTGTTCAGCATGGCCACGACTTCGAGATTGGTGACGGCCGTGATGTCCGCAGGCGGCGGAGCGCTCGACGCCCCGAGCGTGACGGTTGTGGACGTCTGCCCATCGTCGATCGTGATCGTTCTGGTGTTCGAGCCCGACAGATCGAGCGCCGTGTAGGGAGACGACGGGAGCGCGACGGGACGCCAGAGCTGGGTCACCACGCCGCCGGCGATGCCGATATCCATCGCGGTATGGCCCGCCGAGGGGAAGCTGTTTCCCACGCTCACGGTGGCGGCCGCGCCGACGTCGAGGGTCGTGAACTGCAATCGGCCAGCGTCATCGAGGCCGGCCTCGATAATGCCGGCGAGTGCGAACGAGGCCGAGATCCGGTTGTTGAGCGCGGACAGCAGCTCGTCCCTCGTGACCTTCGACAGGTCCTTGGCGGCGGATGCCATGTTCGACTGGTTGAGCCGGATCGTCGTGCTCCAGCTCTGAACGGTGAAGTCGAGGGCGACTTCGTTGGTGCCGCTGAAATCGGCCGCGCCGGACTGAAACGCCGGGGTTCCGGCCAGGGCGGTCCTCCCCGTGACCTGGGCGGGCGTGGCCGGGACCGTCGTGGTGGTCGCGCCGGAATCGTAGAGCCGAAGCGCCTGCACCGGGATGGCGACGGTCGAGAAACTGAGCGTCCCGGTGCCGCCGCGGGAGAAGCCGGCGACGACCTGCTCGGTGGCTTGGTAGGCGGAATTGGTGGGGGCGGAATCGACC
>NZ_BPQQ01000020.1 GCF_022179325.1 Methylobacterium isbiliense
CACCCCGTGGGGGCTGATCATGACGGTGCGTTGCATATAGGCCCTGTGGTTCTTGCCGCTCAATCCGGCGTACCGTGCATGCAGCGCTATATGCATCTTTATGCGTCCATGGGATCCTCCTTGGACAGTGCGGGATGCGCGGCGCAGCAAAGATGGAAAGCCGTACAGAATAGCGCCGCAATCTTCATGGCTGCCCCCAGATTCCTGATGCCGCTTTCCATTTTCCCCCGCCGGCTCATTGCAGCCATGTCAAAGGATGAAGTGGCGGATGCTTACGCTCGGCAAGCTTGCTGTTCTCCGGCCGCATCGCAAGAGGGATACCTCCGTTGAGGCGGAGCATATCACTTTTGATCCGCTCGGTGACGTTCCCGCAGGAACAGTGGATTGAGCTAGAGCTGTTCCCTGTCAGGTAGCGACAGCCAAGTCGTTCTCGTAACCGGCTGCAGTGAGGTAGTTGCGGCACTCCTGCGGGGTGAAGTGAGTGAAGACCTCCCGGATCGCCGCCCAGAGATCCGGGATCGTGCGGGCTGCCGCACTACGCAACAGCGCCTTGAGCTTTGCGAACACCTGCTCGATCGGATTGAAATCGGGACTGTAGGACGGGAGGTAGAGCATCCGCGCTCCCGCGGCCTCGATCGCCTCCCGCACGCCGGCGACCTTGTGAGCGGGCAGGTTGTCCATCACGACGATGTCACCGGGGTGCAGGACCGGCGTCAGGGTCTCGGCGACGTAGCTGCGGAAGCGCGTGCCGTTGGTAGGGCCGTCCAACAGCGCGATGGCGCATAGCCCGCTCGTGCGCAGGGCTGCCGTGACAGTTGTGGTTTTGTAATGTCCCTGCGGGGCTGCGAGCCGGCAGCGCTCGCCACGGGGAGCCCAGCCGTTGCGGCGTGCCATGTTGGTGGCCGTGGCCGTCTCGTCCAAGAGCACGAGCCGGTCCGGATCGAGGTCGGGCTGGGCCTCGAACCATGCCTCGCGCGCGGCCCTTACGTCCGCGCGCTCCTGCTCAGATGCATATGTCGCACCCTTTTCCAGGTGATCCGGTGCCGCTGGAAGAAGCGCGACAGACCACTCGTGCTGGTCTGCACGCCCTGCTCAGCCACGCGGTTGCGCAGCTCGCGCAGGAAGAGGCGCGGCTCCTGCTTGGAGGTTGCCAGGATCAGCTCGGCATGGGCCTCGATCCGCTGCGACGTGTGATCGCCGCCCATCGGCTTGGGCGCGAGTTGCCCCTCCTGGCGGAAGCGCTCCGACCAGCGGCTGGCGCTCGACACGCTGACCCCGAAGCGAGCCGCGGCGCGATGGCAGGAGGCCCCCGCCGCGACGGCAGCGACCACACGCTCGCGCAGATCCACACACGAGGAGGTTGAAGAGCAGGTGGATGAGCACGGCAAGCACTGCCAAGCCTGCGATCACCAGTATCAGCCACAACCCCGCCGCTCGATCGCGCCTCCGCACAGACACAGACCTCTCGCCGAAGTGTCAGAAGCCGGCATGCGCTTGGACGGGGAGGGCGCCGGTCGTGGGGGGAGGGCAAGATCAAGAGCTCGCCATAGCAGGATGACGTGGCCGCAATCACCATGCCCACGAAGAAGGTTGAATGGCCGAGTCGGTATTCAGGTCAATGTCGAATCGGCTCGCCTCACTCACATGAACGTCGTTCTGGATCCCCGAGTCGGGATCGTGCAATCGTCGCTTATGGAACGACCTGACGAAGATGAATCCAGAACCAGATGGTCAGAGTGTTGTAGAATGACAGAGTGACATCGCCGCTGGACCTGCCACCATCATGAGATCTCATCGTCCAGATGGAACAGCGAGCGGAGCGAGCCTGTGCGGAGCGGAGCGAAGCACAGGATGAAGCAGATCTGCCGATCACCTCGCGTACCGCGTCAGTGACGGTTGGATCAATCCCGGTCATCTCTCGGCCTCGCTCCGCTCGGCCGAGGCTTCGCCGTCTCGTTTTTACAATCTAGTTTCGTCATCCTGATCGAGACTCTGCCGGGTGTTCGGAGGGTACAGTTCACCCTGCCGGGGCGAACTGTCGATCGATCTCAGGATCTGCCTGGCGTCCCGGAGCGATACACCCGATCAGCACACCTTGCGGTCAGGACAGGCCGTACGTGTTGCCCTGTTACGTGCTCGTTCACTCGACCGTGAGGTCGATACGGCGGCGACCACCCCCAGCCGATCAGGGAACTCGGGGGCGACGCGCTGGTCATATGCCAGCATCTTGGTCCCGCGGGGACCTTCGTTTGATGATCAAGCCAGGCACCCCGGCCTCTCTCTAGGCCGACGAGACGGTGGACTGTGCGGAGCCGCCACAAGCCCCGGGGATCGGACCCGGCTTCTATGTGCATGACGAGCGGGATTGTGGGATCCCTGCACTACTTATGCACGTGGTCCGCTCAGCCTGATTCATGTGATCCTGATTGTAGGTCGAGTTGCGCAGGATGCCGCGGAACGTGGGCGTCGACCAACGCGGGGCGCCTAAGGGCGTGGGGATGCCGCGGCGATTGAGGTGCAGGGCCAACTGCAGCAGCCAAGCGTCCGGCTCGCGGTACATGGCGAACAGCTCGGCCACGACGGTGGCCTCGGCCGGTTCGATCACGACCCCTGTGAGATCGCGCGGCAGATCTGGGCTGAGGCGGTAGCCGTAGGGCGCGTAGGTCCAGGGCAGCAGCACCCCGGCGCGCAGCTAGGCCAGCCGCCCGCGACGCATGCGCTCGGCGATCAGCGTGCGTTCGTACTCGGCGACAGCACCGCGGATCTGGAGCAGCAGGTGATCGTGCGGATCGTCGCTCATGGGTCGGTCCAAGAAGACGGCGACGCAGCCGGCACGCGCCCACTCTTCCAAGAGGACCATCGGGTCACGTAGTTGCGCGCCAAGCGATCGGGCGCGGTGACGAGCACGCGATCGACCTCACGAGCCTTGACGGCATCGCGCAGGCGATCAAGCCCCGAGCGGCGCCGCTGTAGCCGTCGGCCCGGAACACGTGCGCAGGATCGAGGTGCCAGCCCGCGTTAGCGTGCGCCGCACGTGGGCGATCAGACGCTCAACCTGCTGCTCAAGGGTCTGGTGCTCGACCTGATGGCTGGTCGAGACGCGGGCGTAGAGAGCTACGCGCATGGGCCGCCTCCGGCAGGTTCGATCTCGGCGTCCCGGCCGAGGCGGATGACACCGTCGCCCACTGCAGGAGGAGCTGATAGGCCCGGTCGCAGCACTGCTGATCGGTGGCGGTCGGTACGCCGCTGCGCCGAACATGCCACGGGCGCTCGCGCGACATGCTCTCCTCCCCGGTGATTGACCTCACCGGGAACCTGGAGCCGGCCTCTGCTGGGCCGCGGACCGCGCCGCCAACTCGGCACGAGCTGTACTGTTCGCGTCAGCCAGATCTTGTCATTTGCGATAAGGCCATCGAGGCTACCTTCTGCCGCCTCAACGACTTCTGCCGGATCGCCACCAGCTACGACAAGCTCGCCCCCAACTACGCCTCAGCTCTCGCTCTGGCCGCCGTGACCGCCTACTGGTGCTGATCGGGTCCAAATCCTAGGGGTTCGGCTGGGATTTCCTTCCAGCAGTGATTCGTACTAGCGCTCCTTCTGGCGAAATGTGCGACATAGAACGGGTTAAATCCCGAAATATCGCCATCTTTGGTTCTCCGAAGTACCCTGCATACAGATTTGCATACGACTCGACAGCGCTGGCGGCCAGTCTCCGTAATGTGTAGACAGTCTGACCCTTTTTCTTCGTCCTTGTAAACTGCACACCGGAAACACGGCTGCAGCCAAACAGAAACTCGCTCAAATGAGTATGTGCATTAGGGACTCGAGGAAGGCGGATTGTATCGAGCAACTTTTCAAGATCTTTTACTAAATCGCGTGCCTTGAATGCTGCATCGAGGCCTTCATCAACGTAATCACTCAGATAGTCACTCAGTTGAGTGTCGATTTTTGCGATGTAATCGAGATCGCTCTTTATCGCAAACACCTTCTCTTTCATTCTCCTGACGCATCTCCTGAGTTGTCTTTGGTTTATAGCGGCGCGCACTTGGACGTTACCTTCGAGGTTCAGAATCAGCAGCGAAAGTTCATTATCCACTTCCCTCCGCGCCGCATCAGGGAAGCCAAGCGCCCTGAGTTCGGCCCAGCCCGGATCCGTCAAGCGAACAACGAAGTCCGATGCGCAATCACCGGGCCATTCCGCCGTTGGATCGCGAACTTCAAACGCTCGCGCTTTAGTCATGGCCGCTGTCTCCACGTTCCAATCTGAAGTCACGCTAAGGTTATTACCCACGCCTGTGTCGTCGGGCTCAGGCGCGGATGGTTTTGAGGATGGTGGCGAAGGTGTCGGCGCCCGAGAGGCGAGCGGTGTCGACGACCGTGCGCACGTCCGCCTCCCCCCCGCGGCCGCCCACATGGCCTGGTAGCCGTTCGTCACCTTCCGCTGCACCACCGCCGGGCGCAGCGCGCGCTCACACCCGTTGTTGGTGACCTCCACGCGACCGGGATGGTCGAGGAAGACCAGGAGCTGGTCGCGAGCCCGGCCGATCTTGGCTTGCAGAGCGCGGGTCAGGTCGCACCGGCTCGGCGCGGACAGGATCTCCGCCAGCCGCCGCTCCAGCGCCCGGCGCTTGGCCGAGAGGGTCGAGGCGGCCAGATCGGAGACGCGCTCGGCCAGGCTGAACACGGACCCGAGCCACAGCTGCAGGCGCAGCGGCACGGGGTCGTCGCTGACCTCGACCGCGTAGGCGACGACGCGCGCCAGATGCGCCAGGCAGGTCTGGTGATGCTCGCCGTGCCCCTGCTGGGCGGTGTAGCGATCCGACAGCCACACCGCGGGCCGGTGCCCGTCCATCATCGCGTGCACGACGCAGGCAGCCCGCGTCGGGGCGGCGTGATGAACGACCGCCGCGTCCGAGCGGAAGACCCAGTGGTACGAGGTGCTGCCCTCGATGCGCACACCGGTCTCGTCCGAGGCGACCACCGCGGCCCGGCGCAGCGCCGAGACCGCGGCTTCACGGCCTTCCACGAACCGGCCCTGCGCACGCCGCAACAGGTTCATCAGCCCGCCCTGGCTCAGGGTGAGCCCGAACAGGTCGGCCACCACCGCTTGCAGCCGCTCGTAGGACAGGGCCTGGAAGGTCTTCAGGTAGGTCGCCACCGCGTGCAGCCGCGGGCCGAACGGCGTGCGGGCCGCCGCCTGCGGCACTGGGGCAACAACGCGGGTGCCGCAGGACGGGCAACGCACCGCGAGCCGCTGATGCTGAGTGACGATCGGCGCCACCGCGGGCAGCTCGACCTGCTCGCACACGCTGACGATCTCGGCCGGCAGGTCCGCAGCCAAGGCACCTCCGCAGCAAGGGCACTGACCCAGGCGGTGGGCGACGACCTCGTCAAGATCGGGGCTGAGCGTCCGGCTGTGGCCCTCGTGACCCGGCTTGGCGCCGCCGGGCTTGGCCTGCTCGCGCCGCTCCTTGCGATCGGTGGAAGGCGGCTTGGACGAGGTGCGCGAGGTCTTCTCCGGGCGCTGCAGCCGCCGCACCGGCTCGATCAGCTCCTCTTTGCTCAAACGCTCAAGATCGCTGCGGCCCATCTCACGAGGGAATCAGCGAAATCAGCTCTCGGCAAGAGGCGCCGCGAGCGCCCCGGATCGGCTCCTCGCCGGCGTCACGCCGCGACCGAGCCCACTCCCTGAGTAATTGCACGCTAAGAGAGGGCGAGGAGCAGCTCTACTGCCACGTCGCCTTTCCCAGCTCGTTCTTGAGAGTACGTCAACCAACTCGTCAGGGTATGCCTGAAATCGGACAGCCACAACGGAAAGCACGCGACGGCCTTTTGGCGTCGCAAGATTTGCGCTGACAGGGGTTCAGCGTCCCGCATACCAGCGCTGTGCGTCGCGTCGTCAGGAAAGCGAGACGCTGCGCTTCGGTCGGAGCACGGCTGTGCAGCCGGATCCGGAATTCGTGAGTATTTGCTTTCCGAACATGTCATCAGAAAGATGATCACAATGCAGTATATCTCAGTTCCTGTGATTGGTCCGGACATCAAAAATCCGGAAGTGCTAGATGAGGCAATTTCGTATCAGACTGCCCAAATACCGAAGATCATGCCTGCACTAAAAGAGAAAATTCCGGACCTCGCAGACAGACTTCCCCGGTACAAACGAGATCTGATCTATCTGTCAGAAGTTTCGCAATCACAAGAGGATATCAATTTCTGCATAGCCCTGGCTCTGAGGATGAATTTTGGTGTTTGGCTGGAGCACGACGCACTCTCGATGTCAACACCCGTCAACTCTATCCTCATGAGACGGGCAGCTGATCTGGTCCGATGCTGCGACAGTCGTCACTTGGATCTCCATCCGATACTGAAAACCTATCTCGTCTAGCCAAAATTCGAAACTAGAGAGTTGGTAATAGGAGAATTAACATGCAGCGCAAAACCATCTTGGTCGACACAAGCATGACGGTAGCTGATTTCATTGAGGATCTCAAGAAGGAGCAATCCCAAGGCGACCTCGTATCGATAGTTAACATTAGTTTCTGCTCAGGCGGTATTGTGCGTGGCACTGTACTCGGCGAAACCGATCCAGAAGCAGTGAAGAATGAGATCAAACATTTGCTTGAAATGATCGATGAATACGTCAATGAACGTCAGCCGATCTCCAATGATCCCTGAGATGAAACCGGGCGAGTAGCCTATTCTGTCTCGGACAGGGCCGACCACTCGAGCGACAGTTAGCTGAGTTCGCACTTAACCGGGCGGTCGGACCTGTTAAATCAAGTGCAAGTTTGGTTTCCGGGCAGGCGTGAGTAGCCTCAACTTCCCATCGGCAGGCACCGAAGTACGCGATTGCGGTACCGCCTGCGCTCAGAAAACTTTGCGTTATCGAACCGATGTACCCGTTTGTCTTCCACGTGGAGACCGCGGAGCGTCCGCTCCAGAGCGATTGCGGCATGACAACTCCCGTGTTGAAGCTGAAGATCGCACTCAATCCACATCTCATCGACAAGAACGAGGCCGGCAACGCAAGCCTCTTCGCTCACGGCTTCGAGAACGTCGAGGTCACCGTCGACGAGTTCACCGCTGCGGTCACGCAGCTCGGCTGGGCCTATTGCGCGCAGCTCAAAGGTTCCCGCAAGGGGAGCAACTTCCAGGGCTGCAACATCGCCTCCGTCGATGTGGACCACGGCATGACGGTCGAGGAGGCGCTCGCCAACCCCTTCGTCCGGCAGAATGCCCTCCTACTCTACACGACGAAGCGGCACAGCCCGGAAGCCCACCGCTTCCGCATCGTCTTCCCCCTCCCCGAGGACGTCACCTGTTCTCGCCGGATGAAGGCGATCAGCAGTGGTCTGGCGCGGCGCCTCGGCGGCGACATGGCCGCGACCGACCCCACCCGGATCAGCTTCGGCAACACCGAGGCGGAGGTGCACCCCATCGATGGTGTGGTCAGCCCCGAACTGCTGCGCGAGTTGATCGCCGACGCCGCCCTGCCCGAGAACACCGATCTCCCGACCAGCGAGATCGTCAGCCGCCGCTCGTTCGTCACGCTTCCTCGTGATCAGGAGCTGCGGCTGGCCGACGGGCGGCGGATGCTGCTGTGTGACGCCCCGCCGAAGTCAGTCGTGCACTGTCCCGTCCACCCGGACGAGAACGCGAGCGCCTTCGTCCTTCAGAACCGTCACGGCATATCGGGCGTGTTCTGCTCGACCTGTAGGAAGACCTACTGGCCCGATGACCAGCGGCAGGACGAGTACGACCCCGACGATTTCGTCAGCGCGGCGCGGGCCGTCGCAGCTGCCGCCGGGGCCGCTCGGCCCGGGACGGACGCATCACCCAGCCAGGACGTGCTCACCCGTGAGCGCCTCACCGGGTGCCGGGTTCATTTCGCCTCCGGGCGGCCGGCTCCCCCTGAGCCGCTGCCCGGCATCACGCTCGCGCGGAGCAAGAAGGGCAGCGGCAAGACCGAAGCCGTGAAGTCGATGGCCGCGCGCGTGAAGACGATCCTGCTCTTGGGCCACCGGCGCACGCTCATCCGGGGCAGCTGCAGGCGGCTGGGCCTCGTCTGCTACCTCGACGCGACCGAGGCCGCCAAGCTCGGCAATCGCCCAAGCAGTCACGAAGCTTCTCTCGAGGACTTCCTGTGGGAGGATGAGGATGACAGCTGAGAAGAAGCCCAACTTAAATCGGCGGAGGCGTAAGATGCCCCGGCGGTTCGGGATCTGCCTCGACAGCCTGCCGCAGATCCACCTTCCGGACGAATTCGACCTCGTCGTCATCGACGAGTCCGAGCAGGTGTTCGCCCACCTCTTCTCCGACACGATCACCTCGCGCGGCAACCAGGAGCGCATCTACAAGATTCTGAGGCACGTGGTGCGACAGGCGAAGCACGTCGTCGCGCTCGATGCCGACATCGGATACTTGACCCACAACACCCTCGCCCGGATGGTCAGCCGGCAAGATGAGAACGGGAACTGGGTTCTGCAGAAGCCGATCCATCTCTGGGTCAACGAGACGCCCGCGGTCGACGGGGAGACCATCGAGCTCTACGCGAGCAAGAACCACCTCATCAACGACCTGCTGCAGGCCGTCGCGGAGGGCAAGCGCTGCTTCGTCACTGCGAACTCGAAGGGGCTGATCGTCAAGCTCGAGGCCGTGATCCGTAAGCAGTTCGGCGACAGCAGGCGGCTCATCACCATCACGGCCGACACCGGTTCGCGGGCCGAGGTGCAGGACTTCGTGGCGAACGCCGCCGAGCGGGCCGCCACCTACGACGTCATCCTTTGCTCGCCCTCGCTCGGCACCGGGGTGGACATCACCTTCCCCGACAACGCCAAGTTGGTGGATGCCGTGTTCGGCTTCTGCGAGCCGGGGATCAACACCCACCTCGACTTCGACCAGCAGCTCGCCCGCGTGCGTCACCCCGGCGTCGTCAAGATCTATATCACGCCCCGCCGCTTCAACTTCGAAACGCACCCCGACGTGGTGCGGCACGACATCCTGCAGGCCGGGCTCTACAAGGACATACTGGATGACTTCGACGACGACGGCAAGCCACGCTTCTTCGAGGACGATCCGCTGATCGAGATGGCGGTCATCCTGAAGTCGGCCGAGCGCGCCTCGAAGAACAACCTGCGCGGCAACTACGTCCGCTACAAGCAGGCGCAGAACTGCACGATCATTCACGTCGGCAAGAACCTCGACCGCAGCATCGACGGCTATTCGGCCCTGAAGCACGGGGAGGTTCTGGCCAGCGAGGAACTCGAGGCCCGGATCACGGGCGCGTCCGTCCTGCCGCGGCCTGAGTTCGAGGAGGTCCGCAAGGCTCTCGAGGCGGGCACCGTCGTCAGCGAGGCCACTCGCAACGCCTACGATCGCACGCGCCTGGAGCTGTTCTACCGCGCCGAGGCCTCGCCCGAGCTGGTCAGTTTCGATCGCAATGGCAGGGGCCGACGGGAGGTCCGCCGGTTCCAAGAGGTCACCCGCCTCCCGCCGGAGGCCGTGCCGGCCGACCCGCTCGAGCCGCTGCACCGCGATCTGAGCTTCATCGGCGACGAGCGGCAGGACCTCGCCCCGGCCCTCGTGCGGCTTCTGCGGCTGACGCCGGTGTGGCGGGAGCAACGGCACGATCCGCTCGCCATGGATGCGAGCGTGGGCAAGGCGGGCCGGCTGGCCCCGCACGCCGAGGCGTTCGAACTGGTGCCGGAGGGACGCGTCGCGGGATCGTTCGACGCCGAGGCGGTGCTCGACACCCGCGACCTCCAGGCCTTCGCGCGCTTCATGATCGACAACAAGGGGCCGCTGGAGGCCCTGCTCGGCTGCGAGGTGCGCTCGGACGTCCTGAGGAAGCCGGCGCAGCAGCTGGGGCAGGTGCTCGGCCTGCTGGGGCTCGCCCTCACCAAGGCCGGAAGCCTGAAGATCGCGGGTAGGAAGATCCGCCGCTACCGGCTCGAGGCGACCACCCTGTCCGCGATGGAGGGGATCGCGGACCGTCGGGCGCGGAAGAAGGGCTGGGCATTCCTGGTCGACCGCTACGGGCCGCATATGGATCCCGAGGAAGCCGAGGAGTGGAGCGAGGCCGAGAGGGAGATCGAGCGCGCCGCCGAACTCGCGCGGGGCCAACGTGGGACATCACAGGACGAGGGGAAAATGATCTCCATAGAAAGCCCCCAGTTGTCCCCGCCGCGAGAGGTCGAGGATCGGGGGCCGGGAGGGGAGGTACGCACGCTGCCGAACAGCGAGGCCGCGGCCGGAGACCCCATCCAACCGGTCGCGGCAACCCGTCTTGGTCCTCCATTGCCGGAGGCAGGGGAGGGGGCCGGTGCCGATCCTGCCCCAGTGCCTGCCCTGGACGGCACGGGTAAGCCCCATCGGCCTCGCGCCGGCCGTCGTCCCGCCTCGCGCTGACGGGCGGTCCCCGATGCGCCGCAGACCTCCCACTCGCGACGACGGCCTCTTCCCGTCGGAGGCGGAGATCGCGCGGCGGCTGAGCCAGAGCCCGCGGGAGTGGGCTGCCAAGGCCAAGGTGCTGGAGCGTGACGGACTGCCACGCATCGACCCCCTGATGGGCGGACGCTTCTGGCCGGCGGTCCGCGCGTACTTCCTGGCGCGGTACGGTCTCTCCGGTGCCGAGGCGCTCGCGCCCGACGGCCCGGAGAACCTCGATGCCCTTTGACCTCGATGCGCCGGGCCTGAAGCTCCGGCCCAACCCCGGCGGCGGGTCCCGGCCATACTGGGTCGCGACCCACAAGGCCGTGAAGGCCGGCTTCCGCCCGTCGGTGTTCCGCTTACCCTACTCCCCCGATGACCCGGCCCACCGACCGCTGATCGAGGCGGCCTGCCAGAAGCTGCAGGCCGAGATGCGCGCCTACATGGCCGGCAGCCGCCGCGAGCAGGCGCGCTTCGACGGCACCATCCTGAGCCTGTCCCGCCGCTACCAGACCGACCCGGCCAGCCCCTTCCAGCGGCTCAAGCACAACAGCCGCCGCGCGGACACCTACGTGCTGCGGCTGCTCGAGAAGTCCGTCGGCAACCGCCAGATCCTGGCGGTGAAGATCGGCGACGTGCAGCGCTGGTACGACGTCGCGCGGCGTCCCGCCACGCCTGGCGGACGGGAAAGGATCCGGCGTGCCTGGGGCTTGGTGAAGAAGCTGCGCGAGCTGTGCGCCTACGGCGTCATGGCCGAGCTGCCGGGCTGCGAGCGCCTCTACACCGTCCTGCGGCATGCCCGCTTCGCCCAGCCGCCCCGCCGGCGGGTGGTGATGCAGCTCTCCCACGTCGAGGCCTTCATCCCCCAGGCCATCGCCATGGGTCGCCTCTCGCTGGCGCTGGGCACCGCCCTCCAGTTCGAGACCGCCATGCGGCAGCGGGACGTGATCGGCGAGTGGGAGCCGCTCCCCGACGGCAAGCCGGTATCACCGGGTGGGTTCGTCCTGAACGGCCGGCGCTGGGGGAGGGGACTGACCTGGGAGGACCTCTCGGCCGACCTCGTGATCCGCAAGGCCACCACCAAGACCGGCGCCTTCGCCGCCCACGACCTGCGGCTCTGCCCGCTGGTGATGGACCTGCTGGACCGGATCCCGCCGGAGCGGCGGTCGGGTCCGCTGATCATCGACGAGGTTGCCGGTCGGCCCTACGCCGAGTCGGCCTACGGGCGGGAGTGGCGGGTGGTGGCGCGCGCGGCCGGGTTGCCGGGGCAGGTGTGGAACATGGACGCGCGGGCGGGCGCAATCACGGAGGCGGAGGACGCGGGCGCGGACCTCGACCACATCCGCTCGGCGGCGGCTCACGCGCAGACCGCGACGACGCAGCGCTACTCGCGCGGCGCGCTGGGCAAGTCACGGCGGGTGGCCGAGTTGCGGCTGGCGCACCGAGCGGCTCAGGGTGGAACGTGAGGGGAGGGGATCTGGGCTATTTCGTGCCCATCGCTCCGGTGAACAGGGCTGACGCGACTTGCATACCGCCGCTCCTGACCCGTTCCAGACCTAGGTCGTGTCCCCAGGCGTGGTGTAGCTGCGGCGTGGCCACCGAGGTCACCGGGCGAAGCCGGGACGATCAGGCTGCC
>NZ_BPQQ01000021.1 GCF_022179325.1 Methylobacterium isbiliense
GCGATGCCGGCGGCCTCGGCCAGGTAGCCGATGAAGCAATCCTCCAGCGAGGCGCTGCCGCGCTCCCGGACGAGGTCGGCCGGCGCGCCGACGGCCAGCACCTTCCCGGCATGCATGAGCGAGATGCGATCGCAGCGCTCCGCCTCGTTCATGAAGTGCGTGGACAGGAAGATGGTGACGCCCTCGTCGCGCGAGAGGTCGATCAGCGTCCGCCAGAAGGCGTCGCGGGCGATCGGATCGACGCCCGAGGTCGGCTCGTCGAGGATGAGCATGGCGGGCCGGTGCAGCACGGCCACCGCCAGCTGCAGCCGCTGCTTGATCCCGAGGGGCAGAGCGTCGGGCCGCGCGTCCTTGACCGGACCGAGGTCGTAGCGGTCGAGCAACTCCCGAATCCGCACGGGCCTGTCGTGCGGCGGCAGATGGTAGAGCTGGGCGTGCAGTTCGAGGTTCTGCAGCACCGTCAGCTCGCTGTAGAGCGAGAAGGCCTGCGACATGTAGCCGACGTTGCGGCGCGTCTCCATGTCGTTCTCGCCGACCGGGCGGCCGAACAGCCGCGCGTTCCCCTCCGAGGCGGGCAGGAGGCCGGTGAGCATCTTCATCGTGGTGGACTTGCCGCAGCCGTTCGAGCCGAGGAAGCCGAAGATCTCGCCGCGGCCGATGCGGAAGCTGACGTCGTCCACCGCCGTGAAGGGGCCGAAGCGCCGCGTCAGGTGCTCCGCCTCGATCGCCGGCTCCGTGTCGAGCCCCGGCGGCCGGAGACGCAGCACCACGGGCCGGTGCTGCGCCTGTTTCTCGGCCGGCAGGAGCGCGATGAAGGCGGCCTCCATGTCGGGCTTGGCCGTGCGGGCGAGCAGCTCGGCCGGGGTGCCGCTCGCGATGACCTTGCCGTCGTCCAGGGCCACCAGCCACTCGAAGCGCGAGGCCTCATCCATGTAGGCGGTCGCCACCACCACGCTCATGCCGGGCCGTCGCGCCCGGATCGATCCGATCAGGTCCCAGAACTGCCCGCGCGAGAGCGGATCGACGCCCGTCGTCGGCTCGTCGAGGATCAGGAGGTCGGGATCATGGATCAGCGCGCAGCAGAGGCTAAGCTTCTGCTTCATGCCGCCGGACAGTTTCCCGGCCGGGCGGTCCTCGAAGGGGTCGAGGCCGGTCGCGGTGAGAAGATCGGTGATGCGCCGCCGCCGCTCGCCCGGCCCCTGGCCGAAGAGCCGGCCGTGGAAGTCGATGTTCTCGAACACGCTGAGCGTCGGGTAGAGGTTGCGGCCGAGCCCCTGGGGCATGTAGGCGATGCGCGCACCCTCCCGCGCGCGGTGGCTCCGCTCCGCCATGTCGCCGCCGAGCACCCACACGCGGCCCCGCTGGATCCGCCGCACGCCCGCCACGAGGGCGAGCAGGGTCGACTTGCCGACGCCGTCCGGCCCGATCACCCCCACCATCCGCCCCGCCGGCAGGCTCAGCGACACGTCGTCGAGCGCGACCGTCGCGCCATAGCGATGCGAGACGCGGTCGAGCCGGGCGATCGCGGCCGCCTCGATCATGGCAACGTCGGTCATGGCAGCTTCACGGCGAGGTCGGCGGGCCACTGGACGTCGCCCCTGGTGCGCACGAAGCCCATGCCGCGCACACCGGTCTTCACCCGTGCGCGGTAGGTCTTCAGCACCTGCGGGTCGATCTGGAGCTTGACCCGGAAGGTCAGCTTCTCGCGCTCCTCGGCGGTCTCGACGCTCTTGGGCGTGAACTGCGCGTCGGCGGCCACGAAGCTGATCGTCGCCGGCACGACGTATTGCGGTACGGGGTCGAGGATGATGCGGGCCTCGTCGTTCAGCGCGAGCGGGCCGGCCTGCGCGGCGGGCAGGTAGATGGTCATGTAGACGTCGCTGAGGTCGAGCAGCGTCAGCACGCGGGTGCCGGCGCCCACCACCTCGCCCTCGCGGGCCAGCCGGTACTGCACGCGCCCGTCGCGGGGTGCCCGCAGCACGAGATCGACCAGCATGGCCTCCAACCGCTGCACGTCGGCCTCGGCGCTCTGAACCGCGAAGGCTGCCTGTTCCTCCTGCGCCTTGGCGGCATCGAGCCCCGCCCTGGCGGCCTCCGCCTTGGCCTTGCGCTGATCGAAGATCTGCTTGGTCATGAAGCCCTTGCCGACCAGTTCCTTGCCGCGGTCGTAATCGGCATCCGCGAAGGTGAGGTCGCTTCGGCGCTGGGCGATCAGGGCCACGGCCTCCGCGAGGCTCTTCTTGGCCCGCAGCACCTGGGCCTGGGCGCCGCGCAGCTGGGCCTCGGTCTCGGGCGAGGCAATCGTGGCGACGACCTGCCCGGCGCTCACCTCGTCGCCCTCCTTGACGAGCAGATTCGTGATCCGGCCCGCGTACTTCGCCGCGATGTCGATCTGGGTCGCCTCGATGCGGCCGTTGGACTTGGCGATGCCCTCCGGCATCGTGGCGCCGCGCAGCCGGTCGATCAGCTCCATCAGGCGCGAGCGCGCCAGGGCCGGTGGGGGGGCACAGACCGCCCCGGCGGCCAAGCCGGCAGCAACACCGGCGGCGAGCAGGAGTGCGCGAAGCCGAAGGGAGCGCCTCATGCCGTCGCGTCCGGCGCGGCGCGCCCCAGCAGACGCATCGTGTGTCTGGCGATCATCAGCTCTTCGTCGGTCGGGACGACCCAGACCTGCGCCCGGCTCCCCGGCCCGTCGATCCGGGCGGCGCTGGCGGCATTCGCCGCATGATCCAGGCTGAGGCCCGCCCAGCCCAGAGCCGCGACGGTGCGCCGCCGGATCTCGGGCGCGTTCTCGCCGATGCCGGCCGTGAACACGATCGCGTCGAGGCCGCCCAGCGTCACCGCGAGGGCGGCCGCCGCCTGCGCCACCCGCCGGCAGAAGAAGTCGATGGCCATGGCGGCCTCGGGCCGGTCGCTGGCGAGCAGCGTCCGGACGTCGTTGCTGAGCCCGGACAGGCCGAGGAGCCCGCTCTCGTGATACAGCATGTGGCCGACCTCGGCCGGCGTCATGCCCTTGTGCTCGATGAGGTGGAGCACGACGCCGGGGTCGAGCGCTCCGCAGCGCGTGCCCATCGGCAGGCCGTCGAGCGCCGTGAAGCTCATGGTGGAATCCTGGCTCCGGCCGTCCTGCAGGGCACAGAGCGAGGCGCCGGAGCCGAGATGGGCGATCACCACGCGGCCGGCCGCCGTCTCGGGCGCGATCTCCCGCAGGCGCCCGGCGACGGACTCGTAGGAGAGGCCGTGGAAGCCGTAGCGCCGCACCCCCTCGTCGTGCAGGGCGCGGGGCAGGGCAAAGCGGTCGGCCAGTTCGGGATGCCCGCGATGAAAGGCGGTGTCGAAGCAGGCGACCTGCGGCAGGTCGGGCCGGCGCTGGCGCAGCACGCGGATGGGATCGAGGTTGCCGAGCTGATGCAGCGGTGCCAGCGGAATGAAGCTCTCCAGCCGCCGCAGGACCGTGTCGTCGACCCGCACCGGCTCCGCGTAGACCGGCCCGCCATGGACCACGCGGTGACCCACCGCGGCGACGCGTTGGTCGCCGACATGGTGGATGAGCCAGTCGGCGACATGGTGCTGGGCGGCCGAGGCGTCGGGCACCTCGTCGGGCGCGAAGCGGCGGTTCTCCACGAGAGCGCCGCTCCCGTCCTTCACCGTCAGCGCCGGCGCGGTGCCGATGCCGCTCATCCCGCCGCCGAGCACCAGGGCCGGATCGGCGCCCGCGACGCGGTACAGCTTGAACTTGATGGACGAGCTGCCCGCGTTGACGACCAGGATGAGGTCGCTCATCACGGCCTCACGCCGCTGCCGCCGCGGTCGGGCCGCGCGGGCAGCCGCCTGCGAGAGGACCGGCTCGGCCGCTGGTCATGCTCGCCCTGCTCGGACGGCGAGACGCGACGCCCCTTCATCGTCACTCCCTGGATCGGCCACACGCTGCTCGCCCTCGCGTCCACACCCTTCCGACAGAGGAAGGCGCAGGAGGATCGTTCACCAGTCTAAGTATCATCCTGCCCGCACCCGACAGGCATTAATGTAGGTATAGAAAAATCTCGGTACGCTGCCAAGACGCCGGCTTGCGAAGTGCTGAAAGGGCGACTAACATACAAAATGATCGTGCGCAGTGTTGTGCGCTGTGATTCATGATCTCGCCGATGCCAGGTCGGTGCGGACGACTGGCCGACAATCGAGGCGAGGCGGCTATGTCCTGGGATGGGATGGCGACGCCGGTCAGTCCATCTCGGCGCGCAAGGCCACGTACTCCCGCCAACGCCCCTCAACACCGTTCGGTTGCATCTACTCGATGACTTTTACGCTTGGTTGATTCGCGATTGCTCTCCGGACGGGAGGCCGCTCCTCCCGGCACCCTCATCATGCCAGCGAGCATGGGGCCGCTGTGGTTGCGGCGCAGGCTTGATCTGAGCCTATCCTCGCCTGTCCAGCTTGCTCAACAAATGCGAAGGCGTCGCGATAAAGGCCGGCATAACCTACGATAAGGGCGGACAATCATAGCCGACGACGACGCAGGAGCGGAGTACGAACTTCTCATTTCTGATCGAAGGGACGACCGATGCTGCGCCCGCGTCTGATTCCGCCCGACGACATCTTTCCGCCGAACCCTTGGGTGCTCGAGGCCACCCGCTACGATGCCAAGCTGGCGCAGGATCTCACAGGCCAGGCGGAGACGATGTTCGCCCTGTCGAACGGCTATCTCGGCGTGCGCGGTGTCGCCGAGGAGGGCACGCCGGTGCGCGAAGCCGGCACTTATCTCAACGGCTTCTACGAGCACCGGCCGATCTCCTACGGCGAGCACGCCTACGGCTTTCCCACGCTCGGCCAGAGCATCCTCAACTGCCCCAACGGGACCGCCGTGAAGCTCTTCGTGGATGACGAGCCGTTCGTCGTCCCGGACGCCGAGATCCTGTCGTTCCGGCGCAGCCTCGATTTCAGGAGCGGGACCCTGAGCCGCGACGTGCGCTGGCTGACGCCTGCGGGCAAGCGCCTGCGCCTGCGGACGCTGCGCCTCGTGTCGCTCGCCCACCGCCACCTTGCCGCGATCGAGTACGAGTTGACGGCGGAGGATGCCGTGACGGAGGTGGTGATCTCCTCCGAACTCCGGAACGAGCAGCCTCTCGCCACCGACACCAACGATCCCCGCCTGGCGGAGGGCTTCGTCGGACGGGTCCTGCATCCGACCGGGACCCGGTTGGAGGCGCTGCGCGCGATCCTCAGCTACCGGACCCGGAGTTCGGGGCTGGCGCTCGGCTGCGGCATGGACCATGTCGTGGCGGCCGATTGTTCCCTCATCACGCAGCCCGCCTGCGACGACGACCTCGCCACGGTCGTCGTCCGGGGGATCCTCGCGCCCGGGCAGTCGATCCGCATCCACAAGTTCCTGAGCTATCACTACTCGGAGGCCGCGAGCCCCGAGCAGATCCGCGCCCTGACGGCCTGGACCCTGGACCGGGCGGTCGAGAGCGGCTTCGCGGCGATCCTCGCGCAGCAGCGGCACGACGTCGAGCGCTTCTGGGCACGGGCGGACGTGAGGGTGGACTGTGCCAGCCCGCGGACGCAGCAGGCGATCCGCTGGAACCTGTTCCAGCTGCTGCAGGCGTCCGAGCGGGCGGAGGGCCACGGCATCGCCGCCCGGGGACTGACCGGGCGGACCTACGAGGGGCACTATTTCTGGGACACCGAGATCTACGTCCTGCCCTTCCTGGTCTACACCAAGCCGCTGATCGCCCGCAGCCTGTTGAAGTATCGCTACGACATGCTGGACAAGGCCCGGGCGCGGGCGCGCGAACTCGGGCATCGCGGGGCCACCTTCCCCTGGCGGACCATCAACGGCGAGGAAGCGTCCGCCTATTATGCGGCCGGAACCGCGCAGTATCACATCAATGCCGATATCGTCTACGCGCTGCGCAAATACGTGGAGATCAGCGGCGATGAGGAATTCCTGCGGAATTACGGCGCCGAGATCCTGATCGAGACGGCCCGCCTGTGGTGCGATCTCGGCTTCTTCTCGGAGCGTCTGGGCGGCCGCTTCTGCATCAACGGGGTGACCGGACCGGACGAGTACACGGCGCTCGTCAACAACAACTGTTTCACCAACCTGATGGCGCGGGAGAACATGCGCTACGCTGCCGAGACCGTGCGGCGCCTGGAGCGCGAGCACCCCGACAGCTTCGCCGTACTCGCCCGCCGCACCGGCCTCGCAGCGACCGAACCCGATGCGTGGGAGACGGCCGCCGAGCGGATGTACCTGCCGTACGACGAGCGGCTCAGGGTGCATCCGCAGGACGACAATTTCCTCGATCTGGAGAAATGGGATTTCGCCGGCACGCCGGAGGAGCATTACCCGCTCCTGCTGCACTACCACCCGCTCAACCTCTATCGCTCCCAGGTGATCAAGCAGGCCGACACGGTCATGGCCATGTTCCTGCTCGGCGATCAATTCACGCCGGAGGCCAAGCGGCGGAACTTCGAATACTACGACCCGCTGACCACGCACGATTCATCCTTGTCCGTCTGCATCCAGAGCATCGTCGCGAACGAGATCGGGTTGCGGGAGAAGGCGTTCCATTACTTCAACTTCGCCCTGGCGATGGACATGTCCGACATCGGCGGGAACATGATGCATGGGGCGCACATCGCGGCCATCGGCGGCACGTGGCTGGCGCTGGTCTACGGCTTCGCGGGCCTGCGCGACACGCAGGGACGCCTCACGTTCAATCCCTGCCTGCCGGAGGCCTGGGCGCGGCTGAGCTTCACCCTGCAGGTGCGCGGCCGGAGGATCGGAATCGACATCGATCACCGCGCCGCCACCTACCGGCTGCTGGACGGCGAGGCACTGGCGATCTGGCAGGGCGACGAGCGCATCGACCTGTCACCGGACGGCGCGGCGGTCACCCGAGCGTTCCGGATCCCGGCCGGGAAGGCCGACGTCTCCTAAGCAGACTTGCGTTGGCAAGCCAACGCTTCGTCCGCTTAGGTTCTTG
>NZ_BPQQ01000022.1 GCF_022179325.1 Methylobacterium isbiliense
AGCTGATCCACGTGATCCTGGCCACGTTCAGGGCGAACCATCCGCGCGAGCGAACGCGGCGGGCCGTCACGGCGCCGGGCGCCCTCGTCCGCCCGAACGAGGGGCCGTCCGGCCGGACGTGGATCCGTCAGGCCTTCATCGCGTCCGCCTTCTCGATCAGGGCCTCGGCCATGCGGATCGAGGCGATGTCGATGAGGCGGCCGTCGAGGGAGACGGCGCCGCGGCCGGCTCGTGCCGCCTCCTCCATCGCCTGGAGGATGCGCCGCGCCTTGGTCACCTCGGCCTCGGAGGGCGTGAAGACCTCGTTGGCGAGTTCGATCTGCGAGGGGTGGATCGCCCACTTGCCCTCGAAGCCGAGCGCCGCGCAGCGCTTGGCCGCGGAGCGGTAGCCGTCCGGGTCGCTGAAATCGCCGAACGGACCGTCGATCGGGCGCAGGCCGTAGGCGCGGCAGGCCACCAGCATGCGGTTCTGGGCGAACAGCCAGGGGTCCTGCCAGTGGGTCTCGCGCCGGCCCTCCGCGTCCTTGTCGGTGAGCACCGAAAAGTCGGGGTTCACGCCGCCGATCACGGTCGAGCGGGCGCGGGTCGAGGCGGCGTAGTCGGCGACGCCGAACGACATCGCCTCCAGGCGCTTCGAGGATTGGGCGATCGCCTCGACATTCGCCATGCCGAGCGCCGTCTCGATCAGCACCTCGAAGCCGATCGCCTTCTCGCGCTTCTTGGCCTGCTCGATCTGCGTCACCAGCACGTCGATGGCGTAGACGTCCGCCGGCACGCCGACCTTGGGGATCAGGATCATGTCGAGGCGCGGACAGGCCTCCACGATGTCGACCACGTCGCGGTACATGTAGTGGGTGTCGAGACCATTGATGCGGATCATCATGGTCTTGTTGCCCCAGTCGATCTCGTTGAGAGCCTGGATGATGTTCTTGCGCGCCTGCTCCTTGTCGTCGGGCGCGACCGCATCCTCCAGGTCGAGGAAGATCACGTCGGCGGCCGACTTCGCCGACTTCTCCATGAAGGTCGGGTTCGAGCCCGGCACCGCCAGTTCCGAGCGGTGCAGGCGGGCCTTCGCCTGCGGGATCAGGGTGAAACTCATGGTGTCCTCCTCGTGACGGAAAGGCAGGCAGGGCCGCGGGGCTCAGCCGGTCGCGCCGAAGCCGACCGCGATGCAGTTGATCGAGAGCAGGAGCGCCGACTTGAAGCTCTCGCGCCGGCTCTCGTCGGTCTCGCCGCGGAAGCGGCGCAGGAGCTCGACCTGCTCGCGGCTGACCTGGTTGATCACCGGCAGCCGCTCGGCGAGCCGGGCGCGGTATTGCGGGAAGCGCTCGGCGACCGCCCCGTCGCCGCTCACCCGCATCACCATCTCGCAGGTCAGCCGGTACTCGGCCTCGATCATGGAAAAAATCTCATCGCGGATGCGCGCGTCCTCCACCAGGCCGGCGAAGTCGCGGGCGATGGCGAGGTCGACGGTCAGCAGCGTCTTCTCCACCTCGTCGAGGACGAGGCGGAACAGGCGCGACTCCGCGAACATGCGGCGCAGCAGCGCCGCCCCGCCCTCGCCCCGCACGTCGAGGAAGCTCCGGAGCCCGCTGCCCACCCCGTACCAGCCGGTGACGACGTGCCGGTTCTGCGACCACGCGAACACCCACGGGATGGCGCGCAGGTCGCTCAGGGAGCGTGCCCCGAAGCGGCGGGCCGGGCGCGAGCCGATGTTCAGGAGCGCGATCTCGTCGAGCGGGCTCGCGGCCCCGAAATAGGTCACGAGGTCGGGATGCGAGACGAGCTTGACGTAGGCCGCCCGCGAGGCGCCCGAGAGCGCCTCCAGCGCATCGTCGAATTCGGGATGCGGCGCGAAGGATGGGTCGCGCTCGGAATTCAGGGCGTGCGCGAAGACCGAGGAGGCCAGGAGCTCCATCTGGTAGGCGGCGGTGCCGCGGTTGGCGTACTTGAACGACACCACCTCGCCCTGCTCGGTGATGCGGAAGCGCCCGCGGATCGAGCCCGGCGGCTGGGCCGCGATGGCCCGGCCGGTGGGGGCGCCGCCCCGGCTCACCGAGCCGCCGCGGCCGTGGAAGAAGGCGATCGGCACGCCCGCCTGCCGGCCGATCTCGGTGAGCTTGGCCTGCGCCTTGGCGAGCTCCCAGTTCGACGAGACGAAGCCGCCGTCCTTGTTCGAATCCGAGTAGCCGATCATCACCTCCTGCACCCCGCCCTGCCAGCGCGTGGAGCGGCGCACGAGGGGGATCTGCAGCAGGTCGCGCATGATCTGCGGCGCGGCCCGCAGGTCGTCGATGGTCTCGAACAGCGGCACGATCGGCAGCGGGCAGATCTCGATGCCGGCCGCGTCGAGGAACAGGCCGGCCTCCTTGGCGAGCAGGTAGACGCCGAGGATGTCGGGCACCGAGTGGGTCATCGAGAGCACGAAGGCGCCGAACGCCTCGCGGTCGAGTTCGGCGCGCATCTCGCCGACGAGCCGGAACGTCTCCAGCGTCTCGCGCGCCTCGTCGGGCAGCGACTGGAACGAGCGCTGGCCCGTGAGCGGGCGCGCCAGCTCCTCCAGCAGCCAGTCCCGCCACGCGGGATCGGCGACGTCCGGCGGCGCGGCCTCGTCGGCGCGCCCCTGGGCCCACAGGGCCTGGAGCGCCCGCGTGGTGCGGGTGGTGTTCTCGCGGATGTCGAGCCGCACGGTGGAGAAGCGGAAGATCTCGACCATGCGCCGCACCGGCCGCACGAGGTCGACCGCGAGCGAGGGGCACTTCGCGTCCGTGAGCCCCTGCTCCAGGGTGCGCAGGTCGTTGATGAGCTCGTCCGCGTCCGAGTAGTCGGGCGCCCCCGTGATCGCGTCGCCCTCGTTGCGGGCGATCGTCGCCTCCAGCTTGCGCAGGATGCAGGTCAGGTACTGGCGGTAGACTTCGCCGGGATTGCGCCGCGCGATGCCGCGCGCGTCGCCGCTCGCCGCGAGCTGGCGCGCGAGTTCCGCCTTGAAGGAGGCGGGGGCCGGCAGCGAGCGCTCGCTGATCGAGAGCATGCGCCCGAGATGCGTGACGCCGTCGCGGTAGCGGCGCATGCTGGCGAGCGCGTTGCGGCGCAGGGTCTGGCGGGTGACGGCGGCGGTGACGAAGGGGTTGCCGTCGCGGTCGCCGCCGATCCAGGAGCCGAACTGGAAGAAGGCCGGCACCTCGAACGTCTCGTCCGGGTAATATTCCCGCAGGCTCTCCTCCAGCGAGACCATCACCTCGGGCAGCATCTCGAACAGCGTCTCGTCGAAGAAGTGCAGGCCCCAGGCCACCTCCTGCTCGACGCTCGGCTTCTCGAGGTGCAGTTCGCCCGTCATCCAGACGAGTTCGATCTGGTCGCGCAGGTCGGCCATCAGGCCGGTGCGCTCGCGCTCGGTCCAGCGCGGCAGTTCAAGCTCGCGCAGGAGCAGGTAGATCCGCCGGAACTTTTCCAGCACCGTGACGCGCTTGCCCTCGGTCGGATGCGCGGTGAGCGTCGGGCGGATGCGCAGGTCCTTGAGGAGCGCGTGGATCTCCCGCGCCGGGATGCGGCGGCGCACCGCCTCGGCCAGCACCGCGCTGAAGGAGCCGCGCAGGGCGTGGCGCCCCTCCGTCCGCTCCACGTGGCGGCGGCGGCGCATGGCGGTGTTCTGCTCGGCGATCGAGATGAGCTGGAACCAGATGCCCTGCACCTGGAGCGCCCGGGCCATCCGTTCGGGCGAGAAGGCGGAGATGTTGGCGTTGCCGTGCAGCACGCCCTCCAGCTCCGGCTCGTGGCGACGGCAGACGTCGAGCAGCGAGTGGAACAGGATGTCGATCGCCTCGCGGAACGAGGTGCCGGTGATCACCGGCGGCGCGAACGATTGGTCGGCCGCGCCCGCGGAGACGGGAAGCGCATGGTTCATCGTCGGCCCCTTGTGTCATGGGGTCCGGGGCCGCCTCGCCTGCGGCGAGGAAGCCTCCGGCAGTTCCAAGGCGGAGCCTTGGGGGGTTCGGGCGAAGCCCGATGCGGGGGCACCCGCCCCCGCACCCTGGGCCAGAGGGCCTCAAGGCCCTCTGGACGCCGGTCAGGCCGCCTTGCGGCGGGTCTCCATGACCTTGGCCATCGTGGTGCCGAACTCGCCGGGGCTCGGCGCGACGGTGAGGCCGTAGGAGCGCATGATCTCGGCCTTCTCGGCGGCGCTGTCGCCGGCCGCCGAGATGATGGCGCCGGCATGCCCCATGCGGCGGCCTTTCGGCGCGGTGAGGCCGGCCACGAAGCCGACCACCGGCTTCGACATGTTCTCCTTGATCCAGGCCGAGGCCTCGGCCTCCTGCGGGCCGCCGATCTCGCCGATCATCAGCACCGCGTCGGTGTCCGGATCCTCCTCGAACAGGGCGAGGTGGTCGAGGAAGGACGAGCCGTTGATCGGGTCGCCGCCGATGCCCACCGAGGTCGAGATGCCCAGGCCCACCGCCTTCATCTGCGAGGCCGCCTCGTAGCCGAGCGTGCCCGAGCGGGAGATCACCCCGATGTTGCCCTTGAGGTAGATGTGGCCGGGCATGATGCCGAGCATCGACTTGCCGGGCGAGATGATGCCGGCGCAGTTGGGGCCGACCACCATCGAGCGGCGCTCCTTCGGGTAGCGCTTCAGGTAGCGCTTCACCCGCATCATGTCCTGGGCCGGGATGCCGTCCGTGATCGAGCAGATCAGCCGGATGCCGGCATCGGCCGCCTCCATGATCGCGTCCGCCGCGAAGGGCGGGGCCACGAAGGTGATGCTGGCGGTGGCCCCGGTCTCGCGCACCGCGTCCTTGACGGTGTCGAAGACCGGGATGCCGAGATGCGAGCGCCCGCCCTTGCCCGGGGTCACGCCGCCGACGACGTTCGAGCCGTACTCGATCATTTCCTTGGCGTGGAAGCTGCCCTTGTCCCCGGTGATGCCCTGGATGAGGATCGGGGTCTTCTCGTCGATCAGGATGCTCATGGGGGGTCTCCTTCAGGCCGCCGCGCGGGTGCCCTTGACGGCCTGCACGGCCTTCTCGGCGGCTTCCGTCAGGGTGTCCGCGGTGATGAGGTCGAGCCCGCTCTTCTCCAGGATGGCCTTGCCGGCCTCGACGTTGGTGCCCGCGAGCCGCACCACGAGCGGCACGGTGATCTGCACCTCCTGGGCGGCCTGGATGACGCCTTGCGCGATCCAGTCGCAGCGGTTGATGCCCGCGAAGATGTTGACGAGGATCGCCTTGACGTTGGGGTCCGAGAGGACGAGCCTGAACGCGGTGGCGACGCGCTGGGGCGAGGCGCCGCCGCCGACGTCGAGGAAGTTCGCCGGCTCGCCGCCCGCGTGCTTGATCATGTCCATGGTCGCCATGGCGAGGCCCGCGCCGTTGACGATGCAGCCGATCTCGCCGTCCAGGCCTATGTAGTTGAGGTTGTGCTCGGCGGCCTGCGCCTCGCGCGGGTCGCTCTGCGAGGGGTCGTGCATGTCCGCGATGGCGCGGCGCCGGAAGAGGGCGTTGTCGTCGAAGGACATCTTGGCGTCGAGCGCCAGCACCCGGTCGTCCTTGGTGACGACGAGCGGGTTGATCTCCAGCATGGTGGCGTCGCAGTCGCGGAAGGCGCGATAGGCGCTCATGATGGTCTTCACCGCGCCGCCGACCTGCTTGATGTTGAGGCCGAGCTTGAAGGCGAGTTCCCGCGCCTCGAACTGCTGCAGGCCCACCGCCGGCTCGACCACCACCTGGAGCAGCGCCTCCGGATCGGTGGCGGCGATCTCCTCGATGTCCATGCCGCCGCGCTGCGAGGCGATGACGCGCACGCGCTCGGCCTTCCGGTCGAGGACGAAGCCGAGATAGAGCTCCCGCTCGAACGGGTCGGCGGTTTCGATGTAGACGCGCTGGACCGGCTTGCCCTCTGGGCCGGTCTGGTGGGTGACGAGGCGCTTGCCGAGCAGGTCCTTGGCCGCGTCGCGCACCTCGTTGTAGGTCTTGCACAGGCGGATGCCGCCGGCCTTGCCGCGGGCGCCCGCGTGGATCTGCGCCTTCACGGCCCAGTGCCAGCCGCCGAGTTCCGTGGCGGCGTAGACCGCCTGGTCGGGGCTGAAGGCGACGGCGCCCTTCGGGATCGGCACGCCGAAGCTCGCCAGCAATTCTTTGGCCTGATACTCGTGGACGTCCATGGTTGCCTCCTCGTCTTGTCTTCGGGTCTCCCGGAACGGGACGTGCGGCCCCGTTCCGGGAGCGGGTGCGCTCCCGGTCCAAGATGATCTCCGCCGTGCCCCTGGGGCATCCGCTCCCGGCAACAGCCGGGAGCGGCCGGTCAGCTCAGTTTCGCCTTGACGACATCGTAGGTCTTCTCGGTCAGGGCGTCGGTCCCGGAGAGAAGATCGTTCAGCTCGCGCAGGCGTCCCTCCGCGAAGTCGCGGTCGGTGATGGCCTTGGCGTTGACGTAGACGTTGAGCGCCGCGCTGCGCAGGCCCGCATGGGCCGACAGGACCGCGACGCCCGCGTCGCTGATCACGTTGAGGTTGCCCTTCTCGGCGGCGACCGCCGCGAGGTCGATGACCTCCCGGCAGGCGCGGCAGCAGGCGAGCGGCACGTCGGTGGCCTGCCGGAGCGCGACCTGGATCGCCTCCGCCCGGGCCGCCTTCTCGTCGTCGCTCGCCTTCGGCAGGCCGTAGGCGCCCATCACGGCGTCGAAGGCCGCGACGTCCTCGGCGATCATGCCGGTGAGGGTGGCGCGCAGGTCCTCTGCCTTCTCGCGCAGACCCTTCAGCTCCTCCTCGACCTCGGCGTACTTCTTCTTGCCGATGGTGAGGTTGCAGACCATCGAGACGAGGGCCGCCCCCATGGCGCCGGAGATCGCCGCCGCGCCCCCGCCGCCGGGGGTGGGCTGCTCGCTCGCCAGCCCGTCGAGGAAGCCCGCGACCGTCTCGGTCGCCGTGGTGTCGTGCCCGGCCATCACGCCATCTCTTTCGCGAGCGCGTAGATCTCTTCCGCGTCGAGGAGCGACTCGGTGCTCTCGAACAGCCGGCCCACGCAGGCGCGGTGCAGCTTGAGCTTGAGCCCGCCGATGCCGAGCGCGCCGAACGCCGTCTTGCCGTGCCGGTCCTTGCCCTTGTCCATCGCCTCGATGCCGCCGAAGCCGAGCGGCGGCTGGGCGTTGTAGTCGGCGAGGAAGCGGATGCTCGCCTCGTTCCGCCACGCCTCCTCGGGCAGGAGTTCGAGGCCGATGGCGCCGGCCGAGAACACCACGCTCGCACCCTTCACGGCCGCCGCGCGCGAGCCGGCATCGGGAGCCTCCAGCGCCTCAACGGCGACGCCGAAGCGCGCCTCGATCGCCCGGGCCGCTTCCTCGGCCTTGGCCTTGGAGCGGCCGGTGAGCACCACCTCGGCGCCCTCGCGGGCGAGCAGCGCCGCCGAGCGCATGCCGACCGGGCCGGTGCCGGCGAGCACCACCGCGCGGCTCCCCTTGAGCGACCCCGCCGCCTTGGCGACGAGGGCGACGCCCGCCGCCGCCGTGGTGTTGGAGCCGTTCGAGTCCAGCATGGCGGAGACGCGGAAGGGGCCGAAGAAGCGCTTCTTGACCGCCGCGAACACCGCCTCCCCGGCCGCCATGTTGCCGCCGCCGACGAAGATCGCGGTCGACTTCTTCTCCGAGCCGCCGCGGGTGTAGATCGTCCCGTCGACGAGCGCGCCGACGGTGTCGGGCGTCACGTTGCCGTAGCCCGTGATGGCGTCGGCCCCGCCGTCGTAGCCCACCACCGTGTCGAACACGCTCGGCATCGGGTCGGTGTCGAATTGGAACAGAAGCTTCTTCATCATCAACCTTCCGGCCGCCGCGCGGCCTCGTGCGTTTCCCCGGGCAGAGCGCCAGACGCGGTCCCGGGCCCAACCCTGAATATTCTGGCGCGCCCCGCCTATTCCACGACGTTCTGCGGCTTGCCGGCCACGAAGGCCTCGATGTTGTCGACGAGCTGGTCGGACAGGATCTGCATCGCCTCCTTGCTCGCCCAGGCGACGTGCGGCGTGACGATCAGGTTCGGCAGGTCGAGGTCGAGCAGCACGTTGCCCTCCACCGGCGGTTCCGTGGTGAGCACGTCGAAGCCCGCCCCCGCGATGGTGCCGGCCTTGAGCGCCTCGGCGAGCGCCGCCTCATCCACCAGGCCGCCCCGGGCGGTGTTGATGAGGATCGCGTCGCGCTTCATCTTGGCGAGCTCGTCCCGCCCGATCATGTTGCGGGTCTCGGGCGTCAGCGGCGCGTGCAGCGTGATGACGTCGCTCTCGCGCAGGATCGTCTCGAAATCGACGAGCCCCTCCTGCGGGAAGACGTCGTAGGCGATCACCTTCATGCCGAGCGCCTCGGCGCGCTTGCCGATTGACTTGCCGAGCGCCCCGTAGCCGACGATGCCGAGCGTCGAGCCGGCGATGTCGCGGATCGGGTAGTCGAAGTAGCAGAATTGGCGCGACGTGTTCCAATCCCCCCGGCGGGTCGAATTGGCGTAAGGCACGATGGCGCGGCGCAGGGCGAAGATCAGCCCGACGACGTGCTCGGGCACGGTGTTGAAGGCGTAGTTGCGGATGTTGACGACCGTGATGCCCTGCTCCTTCGCCACCGCCTTGTCGACGATGTCGGTGCCGGTCGCCGCGACCGCGATCAGCTTCAGCTTGGGCAATTGCCGCAGGGTGTCGGCCCGCATCGGCACCTTGTTGACGATCGCGATCTCGGCATCGGCCAAGCGCTCGACGATCTGCTCGGGCGCCGTGACGTCGTATTCCTTGTAGGTGTGCGGGAAGCTGAATTCGCGCACCCTGGCATCGAGCGTCTCGCGGTCGAGGAAGACGATCGTGTGTGACATGCGTTCGGTCTCCGGGATGGCCTCGCGCGGGGAGCGTGGCCGCGGGGCCGGCATACCAGACCCGCGGCAGTTTCCTCACACCCGGACGACGCCGTCGGAATGGTTGCGGTCGAAGATGCCCGCCTCGCTCGGGCGCCGGTCCTTGGCCAGGATGGTCTCGCGGAAGTGCTTCTGCGCCGCCCCGACGCCGCTGCCCGGCTCGATCCGGATACCGGCATCCAGCATCGCCATCTCGGCGCCCGCCAGCGCCCCGAGCAGCATCAGGTCGTTGAGGTCACCGAGGTGGCCGATGCGGAAGAGCTTGCCGGCGACCTTCGACAGGCCGGCGCCGAGCGCGAGGTTGTAGCGCCGGAAGGCGATGTCGATCACGTCGGCGCCGTTGATGCCCTCGGGCACCATGATGGCGCTCACCGTATCGGAGTTCCACTTCGGCTCCTTGGCGCAGAGCGTCAGGCCCCAGGCGTTCACGGCGGCGCGGCAGCCGTCGGCCAGCACCCGGTGGCGCTCGAACACCCGCTCCAGCCCCTCCTCGAACAGGCAGCGCATCGACTCGCGCAGGCCGTAGAGCAGCGGCAGGGCCGGCGTGTAGGGGAAGTAGCCGGTGGCGTTGGCCTTCGACTGGTCGCCGAAGTCGAAGTAGACCCGGCGGCACTCGGCGGTCTTGTAGGCGGCGAGCGCCTTGGGGCTGACGCAGACGATGCCGAGGCCGGCGGGCAGCATCAGGCCCTTCTGCGAGCCGGTGATGGCGCAGTCCACGCCCCACTCGGAGGCCCGGAAATCGATGCTGCCGATCGAGGACACGCCGTCGACGTAGAGCATGGCCGGGTGGCCCGCCGCGTCGATCGCCCGGCGCACCGCGCCGACGTCGCTCGTCACGCCGGTGGCGGTCTCGTTGTGGACGATCATCACCGCCTTGATGCGGTGCTCGCGGTCGGCGCGCAGGGCCTCCTCGATCCGGTCGGGATCGGCGCCCGTGCCCCATTCCTCGTCCTGGATCACCACTTCGAGGCCGATGCGCTGGGCGAGGTCGATCCAGAGCGTGCTGAACTGGCCGAAGCGCGAGGCCAGCACCCGGTCGCCCGGCGAGAGCGTGTTGGTGAGGGCCGCCTCCCAGGCGCCCGTGCCGGAGGACGGGAAGATGAATACCTGCCCGTCCTTGGACTTGAAGACCTTCTTCACGTCCTCGAACAGCGGCAGCGTCAGGTCCGGGAAGGACGACGAGCGATGGTCCTCCATCGGCACGATCATCGCGCGCTGCACGCGCTCCGGCACGTTGGTCGGCCCCGGCACGAAGAGGAAGTTGCGACCCGGCCGTCTCGATCCTGCCATGATAGCCTCCAGTGTCCTTCACGTCTCAAAGCATCGAGACCCGGCGCGCGGGCTCGCGGGGGAAAGCCAGACGCCCGCCTTACGGCGGCGGAGGGACGGAAGGCGTGCCGGAGAGCGGCGTCCGCTGGATCGCCGCCCGAACATCCTTGAGCCGCCCCGCCCGTTCGTCGTTCTTGCTCACGGGAGGCGGGCCGCGGACGAGACCCGGCGCGGGCCGCCCTTCCGTGTCGGCCGGACTATGGGTGGCAGCCGACCGGAAGGAAAACTGAAAAAACTTTCCTTCTCGTTCAAAAAAATGGAATTTGTACTTTGGCCCAACCGCTTGGCCGGGTCCTCGGGCCGGCCGAGCCGACACCGACTCGTCGAACGGGCACCGGCGGGCCCGGGATGGCCGCTTCAGTATTGGGCGAGCACAGCGCGGCGAACCATTTCGCCTCTCGCGCATTGACTACAGGCACAAGCTTCAAGCGGAGGACCGGACATGTTGGTCAAGTCTCTCGTCGTGGCAGGAATCCTGTCCCTGGGCGTCGGCGCGGCGCAGGCCGGGGATTCGGCGCTGACCGAGGCCGGGATCGCGCCGCTGGACGTCGTGGGCTTCTCCGAGAGCGTGCCGAAGGGCATGCCGCTGTTCGCGGCCCTGCCCCGCATGGCGCCGGGCGCGGAATCCGACGTGCGCGACGTCGGCATGAGCGGCCTCGTCGCCTTCGGCACCCAGGTGCCGTCCTCGCTCGACCCCAACGCCGACATCGCCACCGGCTCCGTCAAGGAGTGACGGCGGCTGCATCCCGGACGGGCTGAGCCCTCCTCGGCCCGACACGCTCCGGCCGCGCGAGACCTCGCGCGGCCGGTTCCGTGCTGACACGGGCCGGCCGGCGGAGCCGAGCGGGTCTTATCCCGATGAGCGATGGTGGATGGCGCCGGTAGCCCCGCGCCATACCCCGTTCGGGTGATGTTTCCGCAACCATTCACCGCGAAGATGGGTGCCGTCCGAGTTGGGATCGCCCCATGACCGCGCACGTCTCCCCCTTCCTGTCGGCCGCCGGCATCATGCTGGTGTGCGCGGTGGTGCGGGCGGTGCAGTTGCACGCGCGCGACCGGTCCCCCGCACTGCTCAGCGTCGCGCTGCTCCTCCTTGCGACCGTGGTGGCGGCCCTGACCGTGCGGGATGCTCCCCGCAAGGCCCTGGTGGAGCCGGACGAGGTGTCGTTCACCGACGTGCTGTAGTCACGGCTCCTGACGGGAGCCGGGCGCGGCGTCAGGTGGTGAGCGCGACCAGCCGGGCCGCCGCATCGAACTCGGCCTTGCGCGCGGCGCGCCGCGCCTCCGCCTCCTCGTCGCGGCCCCAGACGCTCGTCTGGTAGGTCTCGTCCACGTGGGCCGCCTGCCAGGCCGCCTCGGCCGTGAGGTGGCGGTGCAGCACCGCGAGGGCGAGCAGGACCGATCCGGTCATCGTCGTCATCACGTGCAGGCCCGTGAGGGCGAGCGGGCTCTCGACCGCCGCGACCGCCCGTTGCACCGCTGCCAGGGACTGCTCGGGCTGCGTCACGTGCATCACGCCCTCGCTGAGGGTGAAGCGCGCGCCGAGCGCCTGCCGCGCCCAGTCGAGCACCGGATCCCAGGCGGCGGACTGGCTCGCGACGAGGCGCTCCGGGTCGCCCGCCCGGTAGGCGAGCAGATCCGAGCCCGCATAGGCCGCGATGTCCGCCGCCACCGCCTCGCGCTGCGCGGACACGCCGTCGAGGGCCGTGTTGACGAGGCGCGTCAGCGGCATCCGGCTCGGATCGATCACCTCGCCTTGCGCCCCCCATTCCTGCGCCAGCGCCTGCGCCAGCGCGGCCTGCGGCACGGCCAGCATCCGGCGGCCGGGCGTGCGGGCCGGGCGCCCGTCGAGGACGAGGCGGTGCCCGTCCTCCGCCTCCACGACGCCGGCTTCGGCGTAGAAGCGCTTGGGCAGGGCCGGCCGGCCGGCCTCGCGGGCCGCCCGGAGGGGATCGGAGGGCTGGCGGGCGGGCTCGCCCAGCCAGTCGCGGAGAGTGTCGTCGCTCATGAGGGCGAGATAGGGAGCCGGGCCGCGGGATGCGAGCCGCGCTGTGAGGCGCCGCGCTGTCAGGCGGACAGCCGGGCGTCGAGGGCGGCGCCGAGTTCGGCGTAGCTGCCCACGACCTGGAGCGCGCCCGAGGTCAGCAGGGCCTCGGCCTCGTGGTAGCCCCAGCTCACCCCGATCCCTGTCACCTGCGCGCCGCGCGCCATCACCATGTCGTAGGTCGTGTCGCCGACCATGATCGTCTCGGCCGGGCCGAAGCCGGCCTCCGCCATGGCCTGTTCCAGCATCGCCGGATGCGGCTTCGAGGGCGCGTCGTCGGCGGTCTGGATCGTGCTGAACCAGCCGTCCCAGCCGTAGGTGGCGACGAGGTGGTCGACCCCGCGGCGCGACTTGCCGGTGGCGATGCCGAGGCGCACGCCGGGCATCGCGTGCAGGCGCGCGAGGAGGTCGGCGGCCCCCGGAAACAGAGGCTCGCGCAGGGCCGCCTCGGCCCGCAGCCGCCCGAACGCCGCCTTGTAGTGGGTGGCGAGCGCCGTCACCGGCCCGTCCGCCCCGACCAGCGCCGTGAAGGCCTGCGGCAGCGAGAGCCCGACCACCGAGAGCGCCCGCTCGCGGCTCGGTGCCGGCAGGCCCACGGCCGCGAAGGCGGCGCCCTGCGCCGCCACGATGAGATGCTGGCTGTCGACGAGGGTCCCGTCGACGTCGAAGACGATGAGGGTCACGCGCTGGGCCCGTCCGCTGCCGCCGGGCGCCCCGCCCGCCCCCTCAGGGGCGGCTGCGGGCGGGATTCCCGGGCTGGATCCGCTCATAGCCCAGGCGGCACCGGATCAGGAAGCGGCGCCGTGGGCCGCCCTTGAGATTGCGCCGCTGCGCCGCGCGGTTGCAGGCCGCGTAGGAGATGCGGCGGCGCACCCGCTGGGGGGCCGCCTTGCCCTCCCCCCGCACGCCGCCGGGAGCGGGAGCCTGGGGCGGCGGCGCCGGTGCTGCCGCCTGCGGCGGTGCTGCCGCCTGCGGCGGGGCCGCCTGGGAGGGCAAGGCCGCAGGAGGGGCGGGCGCGGGCGCTGCGGGCGATGGCTTCTGCGCGGCCGGCGGGGTCTGCGCCGCGGCCGGGTGCAGCGCCGCACCGGCGAATCCGAGGAGGCCGAGACAGGCGAGCGCGACGGATCTCATGAGCGGGCGAACTCCGGGAAGGATCGCTGGACGCCGGGCACGGCGAGGGCGCATCGGGCGGGCCGGGGCCGCCCGTGAGAATAAGGCACGGCCGAGCGCTGCCAAGGGCGCGGCCAACGGCGCTCCCGTGACGGGCTGCGACGGTGCCGGGACGCGGCCCCGTCACGCCTCCGGCGATTCGACGATCGGGTCGTAGCGGCTCGCGTCGAAGCCGAGCAGGTTCCAGCTCTGCGCCATGTGCGGCGGCAGCGGCGCGGTCACGTCCACCGGGCGATTGGTGCGCGGGTGCGGGATGACGATGCGGCGCGCGAGCAGGTGCAGACGGTTCTGCAGGCCCCCCGGCAGCTCCCAGTTCTCGATGTCGAAGTATTTCGGGTCCCCGATGAGCGGGTGCCCGATATGCGCCGCATGGGCGCGCAACTGGTGGGTCCGCCCGGTCACCGGCTTCAGCGAGAGCCAGGACAGCTTCTGGCCGGCCTGATCGACCACCGCGTAGTAGGTGAGCGCGTGGCTCGCCCCCTCGTCGCCGTGCTGGGCCACCCGCATGCGGCTGTCGGCCTCGGCCGATTCCTCGCGGGCGAGATAGGTCGAGACCCGGCCCTGGCGCACCCGCGGCACGCCGGCCGCCAGCGCCCAGTAGATCTTGCGCGCCGCCCGCGACCGGAAGGTCTTGGCGAGCGTCGCTGCGGCGAGCCGCGTCTTGGCGACGACGAGGCAGCCCGCCGTGTCCTTGTCGAGCCTGTGGACGAGGCGAGGCTTCTGCCCGTCCGGCGTGCGCAGGGCCTCCAGCAGCCCGTCGACGTGGCGCGTCGTCCCGGAGCCGCCCTGCACGGCGAGGCCGAAGGGCTTGTTGAGGACCATCATGTCCTGGTCCTCGTAGAGCACCAGGGAGCGCAGGAAGGCGAGGTCGCCCTCCGCGCGGGCCGGGCTCGGGCCGGCGGGCTTCGGATCCAGCGTCAGGGGCGGCACCCGCACGCTCGCGCCGGGCTCGACCCGGTCGGCGGCCTTGGCGCGCTTGCCGTTGACCCGCAGCTCGCCCTTGCGCACGAGGCTCTGGATGCGCGTGAAGGGCAGTTGCGGGAAGCGCGCGGAGAGGAAGCGGTCGATCCGCATCCCGGCCTCGTCGGGCGTCACCTCCAGGATCTGCACGCCGGTGGCGAGCGCGGCCGAGGTCGCCGCGCGCAGCTCCCGGCGGGTCGGCCCCGGGGCCTGCTCGGGGCGCGGCGGCCGGGCCGGCGCGGCGGCGCGGGCGGCGGGCTTGCGGGCCGCCTTCGGGGCGGCCGGCGGGCTGCTGCGCTCCTCCCGGCGCTCCCAGGGCGCGGCGTCGCTCAGGTCGCGTCCGCCGGCGGCGCGCTCGGCGGCGTCGCGCGCGGTGTTGCGCGGCCCCGTGCGCGCCCGCCCGGCCGGGCCGGGGCGCGGCCGGCCGCCGCGGGAGGGAGGTTTTGCGTTCATGCCCGGCTCCTCGAGCGCCCTCTGCCGAAGTGGACCGCCAAAGTGGGCGCCGGTTCGGCGCCAGAGAGTGCGGGACAGCAAGAGCTTAGAGCCGCATCCGCCCCCCGCGTCGGATGCAGCTCTAAGCATCTTTCGCCCAGATGGTCACCGGTTCGGCGTCGAAAAAGATGCCAGCGCGCGGATCGGCGGCGCGCGAACGGCGCGCCTCAGCCCCAGGGGACGCGCACGAAGCCCTCGATGCGGCCCGGGGCGACCGGCAGCGGATCGGCCTCCGCCACCGCGAAACGATGCACCACGTCCGCGGCCAGCCCGCGGAAATCCTCGACCGCCCGGGTGCGGGCGCGGTGGCGCCGCACCGGCATGCGCCGCGCGAAGGCCTCGCTCACCGCCACGTCGGTGCGCACCCCGCGCACCATCTGCCCCGGCCCGAAGTGGAGCCGCAGCTGCCCCAGCACCTCCCGCTCGACGGTGGTGCGCAGGTCGATGCGCATCGGCGCCACGGCAAGGCCCATCGCCGCCGCCCCGTGGCGCAGCATCAGGCCGTGATAGGAGCGGGCGAATTGCCGGACGCCTTCGAGGCCGAGCGGGTCGAGGGTGGTCGGGACGATGACGCCGTCGCTCGCCATCAGGGCGCAGACGGTGAGCGCCGCGGCGGCGGGCGGCACGTCGAGGAGCATCAGGTCGTAGGCGGCCTTGAGCGGGGCGAGCGCCGTGGCGAGGCAGCCGATGTCGTGGCCGGCGATCTGCCCGTCGAAGCTCCGGTCGGCCGGCAGCAGGTCGATGCCGTCCGGCGCGCTGCGCTGGATCGCGGCCGCGAGGTCGGTCCTGCGCCCGGTGAGGGGGGCGTGCGCGGTCCCGGCCCCGAGCTCGGCGGCGAGCCCGAAGCCGAGCCCGGCATGCCCCTGCGGGTCGAGATCGACCACCAGCACCCGGTAGCCGTCGAGGGCGAGGTCCGCCGCGAGGTTCACCGCGGTGGTCGACTTCCCGGTGCCGCCCTTGCAGTTGGCGATCGACAGCACGCGGGCGCTCATGCGGGGCCGGCCATGGTCGCGGGGAGGAGGGATCGGGGGTGTGGCATCATCGGGGATCGACCCTGATTCGGCGGGGCCGCCGTCAAGCGATAGGGCGAGATGGTTGACGCATCGTCACCCCGGTTTCAATCCTCCTTCCGCCGCCGCGCCCGCTCGGCCTCCCACCACGCGAGGCGCTCGGCGATCCGGCGCTCGAAGCCCCGCTCGGTCGGGCGGTAGAAGCTCTGCCGGTCGAGCCGCTCGGGCCAGTAATCCTGGCCCGAGAAGGCGTCGGGCTCGTCATGGTCGTAGCGGTAGCCCTCGCCGTAGCCGAGGCGGCGCATCAGCTTGGTCGGGGCGTTGAGGATGGTGCGCGGCGGCGGCAGCGAGCCGTGCTCCTTGGCGGTCCGGGTCGCGGCCTTGTAGGCGGTGTAGAGGGCGTTCGATTTCGGCGCCGTCGCGAGGTAGACGGCTGCCTGCGCCAGCGCGAGTTCGCCCTCGGGCGAGCCCAGGAAGTCGAACGCCTCCTTGGCGGCGTTCGCCACCGCGAGGGCCTGCGGGTCGGCAAGCCCGATGTCCTCCACGGCGGCCCGCACGAGGCGCCGGGCGATGAACAGGCGGTCCTCGCCCGCATCCAGCATCCGGCAGAGGTAGTAGAGCGCCGCGTCCGGGTCCGAGCCGCGGATCGTCTTGTGCAGGGCGCTGATCAGGTTGTAGTGCCCCTCCTGCGCCTTGTCGTAGACGGGAGCCCTCCGCTGGATCAGGTCCTGCAGCGTGGCGGCATCCAGGGTCTCCTCCGGCCCGGTCGAGCGCCAGACCTCCTCGGCGAGCGTGAGCGCGGCGCGCCCGTCGCCGTCCGCCATGCGCATCAGGGCGATGCGCGCCTCGGGGTCGAGGGGCAGCGGGCGGCCGGTCAGCGCCTCCGCCCGGTCGAGGAGCTTGGCGATCGCCGCCTCGTCGAGGGCGCGGAAGACGAGCACCCGCGCCCGGGACAGGAGCGCGGCGTTGAGTTCGAAGGACGGGTTCTCGGTCGTGGCGCCCACGAGCGTGACGGTCCCGTCCTCCGTCACCGGCAGGAAGGCGTCGAGTTGCGCGCGGTTGAAACGGTGGATCTCGTCGACGAACAGCAGCGTGCCCTGCCCGGTCGCCCGCCGGGCGCGGGCGGCCTCGAACACGCGGCGCAGCTCCGCCACCCCGGAGAAGATCGCCGAGATCTGCTCGAAATGCAGGTTCGTCTCGTGCGCCAGGAGGCGCGCCACCGTGGTCTTGCCGGTGCCGGGCGGTCCCCACAGGATCAGCGAGCCGAGGCTGCCGGCCCGCAGGAGGCGGGTCAGCGCCCCGCTCTCCCCGGTGAGGTGCTCCTGTCCCACCACCTCGGCGAGCCGGGTCGGGCGCAGGCGGTCCGCGAGCGGCCGGGGCGCGGCGGCGTCGAGCCCGGCGGAAGCGAAGAGGTCGGCCATCCCCGCATCAACACCCGCCGGCCGGGTCCCGGCAAGGCCCGGATGCCGGGTCTCAACAGCCGGTGCGCCGCCCGACCGCCACCGATGGAGGCCCGGACATGCACCCGCCCCCAATGGAAGCCCGCCATGATCTGACGAGTTACAGGCCATTTACAAATCTATACTTAAATTGACCTTGCCTCCCGATCATGATAGCCCCTGCCGCGAGCGGACCGGACGACACCTGATATGCAGTACTTCATGAACGTCCTGGATCCGGCGCACCTGCTGTTCTGGGTGACGCCGAACGACATGCGCCAGACCCCGCGGGTGCGGATCATCCTCGACAGGGGCGCTGCGATCGAGATCGAGGCGAGCGTCGAGTTCGCGAACATCAAGGAATGGGGCTGGCACGCGACCGGTCTGTGCGGCTTCGACGTGACCGAGGCGATCTGTCCTGGCCTCGGCGCCGCGAGCCACGTCGAGATCTACGATTGCGAGACCAATTTTCTGCTCTATCGCCGGATCCCGGCGCCGCAGAAGGACGTGCGGCTGCTCGGCCTCGACTACACCATCGGGCAAGAGAACCCGCTGCGCGATGCCCTGTTCGGCCAGTTCCAGATCTCGTACTTCGGCGTGCAGTCGATTCCGCATGAGCTGCTGCGCTGCGTCATCGATCTGCACTACACCGAGTCGCTGTTCGTCTACGGCGGCGTGCTCTACCAGCGCTACGAGGAGGTGCTGCGCCAGCGCAACTACCTGCGGACGATCCTGATCGCCGATCCCTACATCGAGCTGGCGCGGCGGATCCTGTGGCTGCGCCGGGCGGCGGAGGCCGCGCAGGACGAGGCGCAGCGCTGGCGCACCGAGCACATCCGCGAGCCCTGCCAGTTCGCCGCCGACCTCGACCTCGGCAACGTCTCCGCCCTGCGCAAGGCCTTCGCGCGCATCGACGTCCCGACCTTCCAGTGGCTGGCCAACCCCCTCACCCGCCACCTCGGCAGCTCGCTGCCCGACGAGGTGCTGCGCCCGGAGCACTGGCAGGCGGCGATCCAGAACCTGTCGCGCTTCGACGTGGTCGGCCACCGGGGCTTCTGGGACGCCTACGCGGCCACGATGCTCGACGTGCTCGGTCTCGACATCGCGCCGCCGCCCGAGCGCCCGGTTCCGGAGGAGGTCACGGCGCTCGCCAATGCCCTGGCCGGCCTGTCCGCGGTCTCGGACCTCGTGGAGATGGATTTCGACCTCAGCGACAAGGTCTATTCGGCCGTGGAGAAGCAATGGGCCGTGGGGCCCGCGGCGTGACCGGCCGGTGCCGGCCCCTCAGGGCCGGCGATACACCCAGACGCGGGCCGGCGGCAGATTGAGCCAGACCTTGTTGGAGCGGCTCGCGGTGTAGCGCGAGGAGCGGGCCGGGATCGGCGGCACCACCGCGTAGGTGAACTGGACGAAGGGCGCGCTCGGGCGCATCAGGTCGTGCGCCTCCTCCAAGAGGTCCAGGCGCTGCTCCAGAGGCTTGGTGAAGAGCGGCAGGCTGGAGATGGTGGCGATGGCGGGCTCCGAGACGATCCCGCGCAGCGTCTCGCGCATCCGGTAGGCGTCCCCGCGCAGCACCGTGGCGCCCGGGAAGCGGCGGCGCAGCAGCTCGCAGAAATCGGGATTGTACTCGACCAGAACCAGCCGCTCGGGCGCGATCCCGCGGCGCACCAGCGCGTCCGTCACCGGGCCGGTGCCGGGGCCGAGTTCGATCACCGGGCCGGGCAGGCCGGGATCGACGTAGGAGGCCATGGTGCGGGCGAGGAGCCGTCCGGAGGGCGTCACCGCACCGGTCACCAGCGGCCGCTCGAACCACGACCGCAGGAAGCGCGCCTCGTCCTCGAACAGGTCGCGGCGCTCCTCCGCGAAGCGGGACAGAGCGATGGCTTTCGCGGTGGATCGGCGGGGCAAGGGCAAGACGGTCAGACCCTTAAATCACGCGGACGGCTGACGGACGGCTGTCGACCAAAGGTGCGCTGCCGTCAAGCCTGGAGCCGGCTCGGTACCGGCCGCCCCGGGGAGCCGGGGCGAGGGAACCTGGGCGGATGCATGCGTGAACGCGGCAGCGGGCGTGCGGTTCACGGGATCAGGCCCGGCCCGATCCGCTCAGCCCGTCGAAGAACTCCTTCACCCGGCTGAAGAAGCCGGCGCTCTCCGGGTGGTTGTCGACGCCCGTGCCGTGCTGGTCGAACTCCTGCAGCAGCTCGCGCTGGCGCTTGGTGAGGTTCTGCGGCGTCTCCACGAAGACCTGGATGTAGAGGTCGCCGACGTCGCGCGAGCGCAGCACCGGCATGCCCTTGCCCTTGAGGCGGAACTGCTTGTTGGTCTGGGTGCCGGCCGGGATGCGCACGGTGGTGTGCGAGCCGTCGATCACCGGCACGGTGATCTCGCCCGAGAGCGCCGCCGTCACCATCGAGATCGGGACGCGGCAGAACAGGTCGGCCCCGTCGCGCTGGAAGAACGGGTGCGGCTTGATCGACAGGAAGATGTAGAGGTCGCCCGCCGGTCCCCCGCGCAGGCCCGATTCCCCCTCGCCCGCAAGCCGGATGCGCAACCCGTCGTCGACCCCCGCCGGCACGTTGACCGAGAGGGTGCGCTCGCGGGTCACGCGCCCGGCGCCCGAGCAGGCCGGGCAGGGATCGTCGATGATCTCGCCCCGGCCCTGGCAGTTCGGGCAGGTCCGCTCGATGGCGAAGAACCCCTGCGCCGCCCGCACCCGCCCGTAGCCGCCGCAGGTCGGGCAGGCGCGCGGCTTCGAGCCGGCCTTGGCGCCGGACCCCGCGCAGACCTCGCAGGTGACGGAGGTGGGCAGCCGGATGGTCTCGGTCTTGCCGGTGAACGCCTCTTCGAGGCTGATCTCGAGGTTGTAGCGCAGATCCGCGCCGCGCTCGCGCCCGCCCCCCGGCCGGCCGGCCCGCGCGCCGGCGCCCGCGCCCGGGCCGCCGCGGGCATCGCCGAAGAACGTGTCGAAGATGTCCGACATGAAGTCGCCGAAATCGGTGCCGAAGCCCGGACCGCCCGGCCCGCCCTGCGAGAAGGCGGCGTGGCCGAAGCGGTCGTAGGCTGCCCGCTTCTGCCCGTCCGAGAGGGTCTGGTAGGCCTCGTTGACCTCCTTGAACTTGATCTCGGCGTCCTTATCCCCGGGGTTGCGGTCGGGGTGATAGGCCATCGCGAGCTTGCGGAAGGCGGATTTCAGCTCGCCCTCGTTCGCCGTCTTGGCGACGCCCAGCACCTCGTAATAGTCGCGCTTCGACATTCCCCGTCCCCGAGCCCGTCTGGCCCCAAAGCCCCGGACATGCGCGCACGGTCCCCGCCGCCTCACGCGCCGGGGACCGTGCGGTCCGTCTCGTTACGCCATACAAGAAATGCGCGCGGCCGGGGGAGCCCCCGGCCGCGCCGGAATGCGGATCAGGCCCGCTTCTTCTGGTCCTTGTCGTCGACCTCCTGGAAGTCGGCGTCGATGACGTCGTCCTTCTTCGGCTGGCCCTCGGCCTGAGGACCGGCCTCGGGGCCGGCGGCCTGGCTCGCCGCGTACATCGCTTCGCCGAGCTTCATCGAGGCCTGCATCAGGTCCGTGGTGCGCGCCTTGATGGTTTCGACGTCCTCGGCCCCGAGCGCCTGGCGCAGCGCGTCGATGGCGGTGGTGATGGCGCCCTTGTCGGCCTCCGAGACCTTGTCGCCGTACTCCTTCACCGACTTCTCGGTGGCGTGGATCAGGCTCTCGCCCTGGTTCTTCACCTCGACGAGTTCGCGGCGCTTCTTGTCCTCGGCCGCGTTGGCCTCGGCCTCCTGCACCATCCGCTGGATGTCGGCATCGGACAGGCCGCCCGAGGCCTGGATGCGGATCTGGTGCTCCTTGCCCGTCGCCTTGTCCTTGGCCGTCACGTTGACGATGCCGTTGGCGTCGATGTCGAAGGTCACTTCGATCTGGGGCAGGCCGCGCGGGGCCGGCGGGATGCCGACGAGGTCGAACTGGCCGAGCAGCTTGTTGTCGGCCGCCATCTCGCGCTCACCCTGGAAGACCCGGATGGTGACCGCGTTCTGGTTGTCCTCCGCCGTCGAGAACACCTGCGACTTCTTGGTCGGGATGGTGGTGTTGCGGTCGATGAGCCGGGTGAACACGCCGCCCAGGGTCTCGATGCCGAGCGAGAGCGGGGTCACGTCGAGGAGCAGCACGTCCTTGACGTCGCCCTGCAGCACGCCCGCCTGGACGGCCGCGCCGATCGCCACGACCTCGTCCGGGTTGACGCCCTTGTGGGGCTCCTTGCCGAAGAAGGTCTTCACCTGCTCCTGGACCTTCGGCATGCGAGTCATGCCGCCGACCAGCACCACCTCGTCGATCTCGGCCGCCGACACGCCGGCATCCTTGAGCGCCTTGCGGCACGGCTCGATCGTGCGCTGCACCAGGTCGTCGACCAGCGACTCGTACTTGGCGCGGCTGAGCTTGAGCGCCAGGTGCTTGGGCCCGGACGCGTCCGCCGTGATGTAGGGCAGGTTGATCTCGGTCTGGGTGGCCGCGGACAGCTCGATCTTGGCCTTCTCGGCCGCCTCCTTGAGGCGCTGGAGGGCGAGCTTGTCCTTGGTCAGGTCGATGCCCTGCTCGCGCTTGAACTCGGCCGCGAGGTACTCGACGATCCGGTTGTCGAAGTCCTCGCCGCCCAGGAACGTGTCGCCGTTCGTCGACTTCACTTCGAACACGCCGTCGCCGATCTCCAGGATCGAGACGTCGAAGGTGCCGCCGCCGAGGTCGTAGACCGCGATCAGGCCGGACTTCTTCTTGTCGAGGCCGTAAGCGAGGGCGGCCGCGGTCGGCTCGTTGATGATGCGCAGCACCTCGAGGCCGGCGATCTTGCCGGCATCCTTGGTGGCCTGGCGCTGGGCGTCGTTGAAGTAGGCCGGGACCGTGATGACCGCCTGCGTGACCGGCGTGCCGAGGTAGGACTCGGCCGTCTCCTTCATCTTCTGCAGCGTGAAGGCGGAGATCTGGGAGGGCGAGTACTGCTTGCCGTCCGCCTCGACCCAGGCGTCGCCGTTGCCGCCGCGCGTGATGGCGTAGGGCACGAGGCCCTTGTCCTTCTGCGTCATCGGGTCGTCGTAGGTCCGCCCGATCAGACGCTTGATGGCAAAGAAGGTGCGCGACGGGTTCGTGACCGCCTGGCGCTTGGCCGGCTGACCGACGAGCCGCTCGCCGTCGTCCGTGAAGGCGACGATCGACGGGGTGGTGCGCGCGCCTTCCGCGTTCTCGATGACCTTGGGCTGCGTGCCTTCCATCACGGCCACGCAGCTGTTCGTGGTGCCAAGATCGATGCCGATGACTTTACCCATGGTGGGATCCCTCGTTGAGTTTTTTTAAGCAGACCGCCGAGCCCCGAAGCAGCTCGGCCCATGGCGGTACTAGAGGATAATCATGATGCGGAGCGGGATCCGGCCGGACCTCGATTCGGATGAGGGAAGCGAAGGTCTGTGGCGGCGCCCGCGCCGGACGCGATATAAGAACGCCGTCGAGGCCCCGCAAGGCGAGGCCGGAGCCGCGGCGCCCGGCAAGGGCCGCGGCGCCCGGCAAGGGCCGCGGCGCGCCCCGCGGCCCGGAGGCTCATGGCCAAGGCGCCACGAGAACGTTGCGCCCTTGCCACGTCCGCGCCACGGGGCGCATGCTACGAGTGAAGCGGTGCGTTCCGCCCCCGCTGATGCCCTCGGAGTCTGATGCAGCCGTCCCGCCTCCTCCTCGCTCTCGTCCTGGCGGCGGTCCCGGCCCAGGTGTCGACCCAGGCCTCGGCTCAGTCGTTCTTCGAGGAGCTGTTCGGCATCGGGCGGGCGCGGCAGCCTCCGCCCCGGGCCGCGCCGCCGAGCGCCCCCGTCGACGTGCCGCCCGAGGGGCCGCGCCCTGCCCCGGCGCCGCCTGCGCCCCCCAAGCCCGTGGTGATCCGCGCGCCCAGCGACGACAGCGTGATCGGGCAGGACCTGCAGCAGAACGGCAGCGACGGGTCGCTGCGCCTGGAGCGGGCGCAGGGCGGCCTGAGCGCGCGCATCACGCTGGCCGGCATCAAGGTCTCGCAGCCCACCGAATCCTGCCGGGTGTCCCTGTCCGGCGGCGCGCCCCTCACCCTGGCCGACCAGGGGCGGCCGAACGGCGTCACGCGGCTGGCCGCGTCCGATCCGGTCTGCCCGCTGCGCCTGGAGATCCTCGACGGCAGCGTCCTGGTGACGACGGGCGCGGAACCGGACACCTGCGTGTTCCAGGCCGCCGACTGCGCGGTGCGGCCCAAGGGGTTGTGGGGGCCCGGGCCCGCCTCCCTGGTGCCCCGCGCCCAGGAATTCGACTCCGCCCGCGGCTCCGCCGACAAGGCCGTGCGGGAGAACTACAAGGTCCTCACCCAGCGCGCGAAGCGCGAGGACATCCGTCCGATCGTCGCCGAGCAGGCGGCCTTCTCCTCGGAACGCGAGCAGATGTGCCGCGCCTATGCCCGCGAGGGCGTGCACGGCTACTGCCACCTGCGCTTCTCGGAGGCCCGGGCGCTCTCGCTCGCCACGCGGCTCGGCATCGCCACGAGCGCGGCTCCGACCGCGAGCGCAACGCCCCGCCCGCCGCGCCGCCGCCCGCCCGTGGACGGCATGAACCCGGGCTTCGACACCGCCGGGCCGGAATGAGGCCGTCGGCTCGGGACGCGGGAGCCCCGGGCCGCGCACGATCGGCGGCCGCCCCGGCGGGGCGGCGATCCGCCCTCAGGCGTGGCCCGCGCTCATCGAGAGCATCGCCGGCTCGATCCCGATCGCCCGCAGCGCCCGGTCGTACTTGGTGTCGAGGGCGGCGTTGAAGATCAGCTCCGGGTCGGCCGGGCAGTGCAGCCAGCCGTTCGCCTGGATCTCGCTCTCGAGCTGGCCCGCCTGCCAGCCCGCGTAGCCGAGCGCCAGCACGGCGCTCGACGGGCCGGTGCCGGCGGCGATCGCCCGCAGGATCTCGACCGTGGCGGTGAGGCAGATGCCCTCGTCGATCAGCAGCGTCGACTGGTCGATGTGGAAGTCGGGCGAATGCAGCACGAAGCCGCGGCTCGACTCGACCGGGCCGCCCATCAGCACCGGCATGTGCCCCACCCGGTTCGGCAGGCGGATCGCGTCGGCCTGCCCGATGATGTCGAGCTGGACCAGCAGGTCCGGCATGTTGAGGTCCGCCGCCGCCTTGTTGACGATGATCCCCATCGCGCCCTCGGCCGAGTGCGCGCAGAGATAGATCACCGAGCGGGCGAAACGCTCGTCGGCCATGCCGGGCATCGCGACGAGGAGCTGCCCGTCGAGGTAGGTCGCGGCGGGGGCTCCGCCCGGACTCGTCGCGTCGTCGTGGTCGGTTCGGCTGCGCATAGGGATCATGCTACCCCCGGCCCTCATATTGTCCATCCTCCAAACGCCCCCGGGCGCCTTCTCTTGCGGGAGGAGAACGCGCGGCGCGGGAACATGGGCGCCGGTCACGCGATCGTTTCTCGCCCTGGTCCGATTCCTGCTGATACGCTTCGGCCCGTACCAGACCCGATCGTGACGGACCCGGGCGGCCGCGGGCGCGGCGCCGCGCGGGTCGGGATGCGCGAGAAGGCAAGAATCGCTGACGGTCCATGATCCTGTTTCCTGCCGGGCGGCGCCTCGCCCTCCTTGCCAGCCTTTGCCTCGCCGCCTGTCTGGCGGGGTCCCCCGGCGCCGCGGACGCCGCCTCCCCCTGGGCCACCGGCCTGCATGCCCGCGCCCGGCTGATCCCGGGCGGGCAGGCCGACGGCGTGCGCTACGCCGGGCTGGAGATCGTCCTCGACCGCGGGTTCAAGACCTTCTGGCGCGACCCGGGCGAGTCCGGCATGCCGCCGGCCATCGACTGGTCGGCCAGCCGCAACGTCGCGTCGCTCGACGTGCTCTGGCCGGTGCCCCGGCGGATGAAGGAGGCCGGGGACGTGGTCTTCGGCTACGAGGACCGCGTCGTGCTGCCGGTCCGGGTCGTCCCGGTCGATCCGGCGAGCCCGGTGGGCCTGCGGCTGCGCCTCGATTACGGCGTGTGCAACGACATCTGCATCCCGGTCCGGGCGGATCTCTCGATCACGCTGCCGGCCGACGCGGCCGCGGTGGGGGACCCCCGGGTGGCGGAGGCGGTGGCGGCAGCACCCCGCCCGGTGCGGCTCGGCGAGGGCGCGCTCACGGTGCTGGGGGCCGTGCCCGAACCGCCCAGCCTCGCCGGCAAGCTCTTCGTCGCGGTGCGGGCGCGGGTGCCGAACGGCGAGCAGGCGGACCTGTTCGTCTCCGCCCCGCCGGGCTGGCTGCTGATGCCCCCGCCCCGGCCGCGGCCCGAGGCGCCCGGCACGGTGCTGTTCCGCATCCCCGTGCTGGAGCGCCCGGCCGCCGCCCCGGACACCTTGCCCCTGAACCTGACCCTGTCCAGCCCCGGCATGCGCCCGGTGACGGCGGAGGCCCACCTCGACACCCGGGAATGGCCGCGCTAAGCATCGCCCGCCCGGGCGGCTGACGCGGCGCGACGGCGGCCCGCGCGAACTGGACGGCACCGCCGGCACGGCCCCCCCGATCAGGAGAGCAGCGATGACGATCCAGGTAGGCGACCACCTGCCCCAGGCCACCTTCCGCGTGATGTCGCCGGACGGTCCCGCCGCCAAGACCACCGACGACGTGTTCAAGGGGCGCCGGATCGTGCTGGTGGCGGTGCCGGGCGCCTTCACCCCCACCTGCCACCGCAACCACCTGCCGGGCTACGTCGCCAAGCGCCAGGAGATCCTCGGGCGCGGGATCGACGGCATCGCGGTCACCTCCGTCAACGACGTGTTCGTGCTCGACGCGTGGTCGAAGCAGGCGGGCGCCGAGGGCATCGAGTTCCTGGCCGACGGCAACGGCGACTTCGCCAAGGCGATCGGCCTCGACATGGACGGGACCGGGTTCGGCCTCGGCGTGCGCTCGAAGCGCTATGCCATGCTGGTCGATGACGGCGTCGTGCGCGCCCTCAACGTCGAGGACAGCCCCTCGAAGGCCGAGGTCTCCAGCGCCGAGGCGCTGCTGAAGTCGCTCTGAGGCCGGCGCCCGCATCCTCGGGCGCGCCGCGAAGGATCGCCGACAAGGGCTTGGTGGACCTGCGGAAACGCGGTCGCCTGTCCGCTCCCTGATCCTCCGGATGGCGGAGCCTGCGCGTCCGAGGAGCGGCGTTCCGAGACGGGTTGAGCCGATCCCGCCAAGGTTCTGATGCGACAGGAGAAAAGATCTAGGGCGGCGATCAGTGCCGCGGCCCCTCCTGTTGCGCGAGCGCCCGGCCGATCTCGATCAGCGCCATGTCGAGGAGGCGACGGACGAGCGGCGCGTCGATGCGCGCCGCCGCGCGGCGGGCGGCCATGCAATGGTCGGCGGCCTCGTCGAGGGCGCGCCCCGGATCGCCCGGCCGCTCGGTGATGTCGAGGACGGTGCCGGAGGAGCGCACCGGCCGTCCCTGCGCGTCGTGGTAGAACCGGCCCTGCACCTGGACGCGGCGCCTGGAGCCGTCCCGCGAGCAGGTGCGGTACTCCGACCGGAACGGGCCGCTCGCCGCCGCCAAGTGAACGCCCATCTGACCGCGATCGTCCGGGTGGACCGTGCGCATCCAGCGCTCGAAGGGGATCCCCGCCCCCGCCTCCTCGGGATCAAGGCCGAACAGTTCGGCCACGACCTCGTCGGCGGACAGGCGATCCTCGCGGATTGCCCAGTCCCAGACGCCAACGCGATCCGCGGCCTCGGCACGCGGCGATCCGGCAGTCCGGCCGACTCCCCTCCGGCCCCGCATCTACAGCTCCCGCCAAGGTCACACCGCCACCCTGAGGCCGATCCCGGTGCGGTGCAAGTCAATCGATCGCGACCACGGCCGGTCCTCTGCTGGAGCATTCGGCAGTGGTTGAGACGGGGTTGTCGCTGATCTTCGATTTCTCTTCAGCGGCACGCGCAGGACCGGATGGTGCCGTCCGGCATCCGAGCCGGGGCCGGCCCGTTACGGCAACGGCCGCCCTCACGAGCGGCCGCGTCGTCGGGAATGTCGTCCCCCCGGGGTCACTGACCGGGCTTCTTGCCCCAGGCGGAGACCGGCAGGGACGGCACCGACGCCCAATTCGAGCCGGATCCGGTGCCCGTCGCTTGGCTCCCGAAGGACGTCTGTGACGGGATCGTTCCGGCGATCCAGCCCGCACCGCCCACCACCCCGTCGAGGTCCTCGAGGGAGAGTTCGGCGTGAGACACCTCCGCGATCAGCTCGGCAGAATTGATCAGTTCGGCGGAGGTGGGCTTGAAGTTCATCGTCCTCTCCCGGGCGTTCCGGCTCGGCGCCGCGTCGATGCCGGGACTATGGAGCGGCAGGGGGCGGGTCGGCGTGCGATGCCGCACGTCGTCCGACGGAGCGTCCTCCGGTCGTGCCGTGCTCGAATCGCTTCCGACGCAAGCCCGGCACCACACGACGGGTGGGGAGTGCGGGCGATGGCGGGGCACGGGACGGGAGCGGCCGGTCGCGGCGGAACATCCAGAGCGCCAAGCCAGTGCCCTCACGCCACCGCGCGGACGGTTCTCGGCAGCGTGGAGGCCGACGCGCCCGCACCATCACCCGATCGGATCCTGCACCGGATCGGATCCTGATGATTGCCGCCGAGAATCAGCGGGCGCAGATCGTGCGCGGCTACTGAGCCTCTTGCCAAGCATTCCGACAACAACTACTGACGTGCGAAGGCCGGCTCGGAGCGTGCGTCAACACAATCCGGCCGGCCTTTAAGCAGAGCGGGCGTTGACGCGCCCGCAAGTGCTTACCGCCGTGGTCCCGGAACGCTGCCGAACTCGGGTTGGTCACGCCGGCTGCTCAAAAACATAGCCGATTCTCGCCCGACGTCCTGCACAAAAAGCAATCTGGAGATCTGCGCTGGTCGCCATCGTGATGCGGCTCGGCAGCGCGGCGCTGACGTCGCGCGAAGGTGTGCGGCCGAAGGCCTGCCTCCTCAGCGTCGGCGTGCCGACGCTCGGCTACGGCCACACCCAGGCGGCGAAGCTCGGGCAGATCATCACGCAGGCTCGGGCCGGGACGTTCATCGCGGAGGACCTCGCCGGATGCGCCCCGCTTCTCCCGTCCTGCACCACGGTGCCGGTAGCGGACGTGTTGGCCCTGGTCATCCGCCGCCAAGCGCGGCCGTGACGTCGCGCTCCAGAGCGGTCGGCGTCGTCCGGGGCGAATAGCGGGCCAGCACCCTGCCGTTGCGGCCCACAAGGAACTTCGTGAAGTTCCACTTGATCGCTCGGCTGCCGAACAGGCCGGGGCGCTCCTGCTTGAGATAGCCGTAGAGCGGCTCGGCCTTCGGCCCGTTCACGTCGATCTTTGCCAGTATGGGAAAAGTAACCGCATAGTTCATAGTGCAGAACCGCGCGATCTCGTCGGATGTTCCGGGCTCCTGCGCGCCGAACTGGTTGCATGGGAAGGCCAGCACGACCAAGCCTGCCGACCGGTATTTGCGCCAGAGCGTCTCCAATCCCTCGTATTGCGGGGTGAAGCCGCAGCGAGAGGCCGTGTTGACGATGAGCAGGACCTTGTCGCTGTAGTCAGAGAGGGGGTGCGGGATTCCGTCGGCGCCCGCAGGCGAGAAGTCGTAGATCGTGGTCATCGACCCCCCCCATAGCACGGCAACGCTGCACTTGGTCAGAAGCCAGCGCAGCGTTGCCGTGCCGTTTTGGAGATCCCGAACATGGACCGGCGTCAGCTTGCCGGGCCACTCGCGCCAGCGGGACTGGCCTCGCTGGGCATGCGCGTCGGCGCCACGCTGGTCGGGCAGGACACCGACGGACCCGGCCGGGCCGAAGGGACAAGGGACGCCTGGACGCCCCGTCTCGCGACCGTCGGAACGGGCCTTGCACTCACTTGGCGGCGGCGGCCTTCGCGGAGGCCCGCTCACGGCGCATCTGGCCGAGCCCGAGGCTCTTCGCGAGTTCCGAGCGGGCGGCCGAGTAGCTCTCCGCCACCATCGGGTAGGTCGGCGGAAGGCCGAACTTCGCCCGGTAATCGTCCGGTGTCAGGCCCTGGCTCGTGAGGTGCCGCTTCAGGCTCTTGTACGGCCTGCCATCGATGAAGCTGATCAGCGCGTCCGGCGTGATGGACTTCCTGATCTGAGCCGGGTTTGCCCTGGGCGTCTCCTCGCCGGCAGGCGGCGGAGGATTCGCGAGGGAGCTGAGCGCATCATGCACGCTCTTGAGCAGGTCGGGCAGGTCCACGGCCCGCAGGCTGTTGTTGGATACGTAGGCTGAGACGATGTCGGCCGTGAGTTCGACGGGAGTGGTCGGAGCAGTGTTGGTCATTTGTTAATCCTGCGAGGACACTGCGTTCTGGATTTGCGGCTGGGCGGCGTCAATAGTGCAATCGAGCATCATCCCGGTTTCGTCACGTTATCCGGGGATCACGGAGCTGGTACCAGAAGTTGAGCAACGACCTGGCGGCTTGCTGAACCTACGGATGCAGCCGGTCGTTTGCAGGTCGGGCCGCGGATGAGCCGCGCCGCGGGGGCGCGGATCGGACCATAGGGTCCGGCAGGATGGCCGCGTGCCGCCACGCACCGCGGGCCGCGCGGCCGGCCTGCATCCAGGGGCCATGGAACTGCTTGGCGGCCTTCTCGAACTCTGCGCCTTCGTTGTGGAACTGGCCGACTGCGTGCTGAGCGCGATCGGTCTCAGGCGAAGGCGCGACGGCAAGGGCCGACCGGCGGACGAACCGGGCGAGCCGCACAAGTAGGGCGCCCGCTTTCTCGCCACCCGAGGCCACCGCCCTCACCTCGGGCTGCGGACAGGCGGGCCGCGATCTCCTGTCCGGCCGCGGCTCATCCCCCCGATCACCCGGTTTTGCGGCGGCAGGCCCGACTCCGTGGATGCCGGGCATCGTGAACCGATGCCGGACAGGCGGCTGCGGGTGGTCGAGGCCGCCGTCGGCCCTCGTCGTCGTCGAGGCTCAGCTCGCACCGAGGACAGATCGAAACTCCGGCCGGGTGATGGGGCCGGCCGCGATCAATCGCTGAGAAGACCGTCGGCGGCTTCGCTCGGCACGCTCATCGGGGCCATGCGCGAGCGCGCGTCTCTTGAGCAACCAACCCATCCGAGCCCGGCGAGGGGGTCGCATGGCACTCAGGTTCGGTTCGCGTCGATGGACCCGGAATGCTGCACGAGGGCGGACATCTCGGACGGAGCTTGGAACACCCGACCGTCTTCGCACACCACGTGCACGTTCGATGCTCCCATGCTCACGAATGTCATGGCCCGCTCCGCCGCTCTGAGGCCGAGATCGTGCGGCTCCGAGCCTGGGCCGGAAGGCGAGGTCCAGTTTACGACATAAGGCATCGCGTTCTCCTGCGTGGCGTTCAGGATGACACGATGAGCCAAGGATCGCGAACGGCGGCCGACGAGCCAATTGGACGCGGAGAGCTGTTGGGCGGCAGAACTGGCGATCGGCGGCCGTTCCGCTCAGCCGGCTTCGCAGTTGTGCTTGGCGATGTCGGGGCTCGACCTGCGTGCCTCTCGCTCGGATCCCTGCTTGAGGTCGGTGGGCCGCGATGCGCCTCCCCTGCAAACGATTCGGGCTCAGGGGCCGTTTCGGGCGGCGCAACGCTTAAGCCCATTGGTCATCTCCGGTTGCCGTCCGCCGGGGTCGCGGCTGGCCGACGCGTCCGCGATGGCATTCTCGCTGGCGAGGGGTAGCGGGTCACGCCTTAAGTTCCTATTTTGTTCTCACAGGCGGACGCCCGGACGCGGATTGCGGGAGACGGTGGAACGGAGACCGGCATGGCCGATCAAGCACACGAGGACGATGCGACCGAGACCGCTCGGATCGAGAGCGCAGCCCATCTCGCGGCCGTCCTGGAAGCGGAGCAGGAGCGGATGATCGATCGTCTTCTGGCTCGGGAATTCGGACTGTAGATGCCGGACAGCCTGCGCGACCGGTCGGACTAGTCTAGAGCATTGTCCGACGAAGTGGATGCCGGTTCGTCGAAGAACATTCGTAAGACCCGGTTCCAGTGCCGCCGCGTGGCTCTCTGTGCATCGTCCTGCATCAGGGGGCGGTGAAGCGTGGCCGTGAAGGGGATTGCTGTCCGGCGCTCGGACAAAAGAAAAGGCCGCCCTCGCGAGCGGCCCGAAGTCTAGGGAGGAAACGCCCAAGGAGGGCAGGCACGGTCGCGATGTCATCGCGGCCGTGCACGTTTTTGGTATGCCACGTTGCGGCGCACAATTCAATCGTACGTTCGGGCGGTGCAGCCATGCGTCCCAGGCTTGGCTGTCGCGGGATGAACGCCAGGGTGGCAGCCTGAGCCTCACTCTGCTCTGGCCAGCAGGATTGTCGTTCGGACAGCCACTCTTTACGGTTGTGCAGCAGAAACTCGCGAGAAACAGAGCTATAGATCCTCTTAATTTTTGCTCAGGTAGTGCGGCCTAGCTCACATGATGTAGGTCATCTGCACCATACCATAATGAATATTATAGCTATAATCTATGTGCGTGCTTTCGATCATTGGCGATGAGCATGCCACATCATCCCTACATGGTCCGTGCGCAGGCCCCAGGGGGAGCTGTGTTTCAGACGCGATCGCGGGCCGCGAGCGCGATCGTTCTCGCACAGAAGTGGGCGGGATTTGGCTATGGTCACATCGAAATCATCGACCAAAGTGGACAAGCCTGCGAGCCGGAGCAGTTTAGAAAGCGTCACATGCGACCGGAAATGCGCCGGGTGCTTCGCGGCGCCTTGGTGGTGATGGTGGTTTGGTATGTAATACCGACAGTCCGAGCGGAATCGTTGTGCCCAGCGGTCACGCAGCCAAGAACGCCGTTGTACGGGCATGCAAAGCGGGGCGAAAGCAGCTCCTGTGTTAGCTGTCGTCTCTGATGGGGCTTGCCGGGAGGATGGTTGTTCGGGTGGCCGCGCGCCGCCGCGCGTCGGGTGCACCCTTCCGCGCCAGGATCTCGGTCGCGTACGGGCCGCGCGCACGACCACGACGCTATCAGGGTTCGATGCCGTCTGCGATCTCCCGATGGCTTGGGTCTGGGAGAGCGGCCGTGACGGCTGCATCGCTTCGCCGCCGGTGACGCGCCGAGCCTCGTGGCGATCGCCGAGGGACGCCGCGTCGGGCTGCACCCCGGGGAGAGCGCCCAACCCGCATGGGCAGCGGCCGGAACGACGGCGGCATGGTCCGTGGGGATTGGCGCGGGACTCCCGGTGCCGGACGGCGCCCCCGGTTCGCGGTTCGTTGCAGCTGAGGTCGGAAAGGGGTTGCGCAGCCCAGGCCGGAAAGCTATGAGCCCCAAGCCTCTTGAGGCGTCGGAGCGTAGCGCAGCCCGGTTAGCGCACTAGTCTGGGGGACTAGGGGTCGTGGGTTCGAATCCCGCCGCTCCGACCATTAAAATCTCTGAAATGACAGATACTTACGACAGGCGGCCTTAGGGCCGCCTTCGTCGTTTCTGGGGTCTGGGGTTCACCTGGGGTGCATGTTCGTGGGTGCCTCCGGGACCAAGATGCCGCACCCCAGCGGCTCCTTGGGGTTCAAATCAGTCGGCCAGGCGCCGGGACCTCGGATGGCGTGGGCCAGCGAATCGGCACTCCGTAGCGGCTCGGCCCTGCGACATGCTGATCCGACCTTCTGAGATGCTCCGCGACCTTCCAGCGCGAGTTGCCAGCAGCAGGACGCCCTGCGGCGCCAGAAAATGACCGGTGGCGACCTTCCGTGACGTGGCCCGCCCTCTCTTCACTTCGGCTCGTGTGGCTGCCGTCCTGAGGCTCCTGCTGGGGCGTGTAGGCGATTGCGAGCGGCCCGCCTGGGGCGGCCGCTCGCTCCTCCGCCGGCGGTCTCGTCGCCTATGCTCGCACGGTGCCTTCGCTTGCCGTAGACGGCAGGAACCAGGAGCCCGAGCCATGCCGCGCCGCCGCCCGGAGGGGCGCCTCACCTTCGACGACCTGCCCCTCTTCCCCGATGATGCCGAGATTGCCGAAGCCGTGGTCGGGCCGGACCCGGACCGGATCCGTGAATGGTGCGCCAGCGTAGGCGCTCTCGAAGCCAACGGCTTCCCGCCCCGCACGCACGCCTACAAGCGGCGGTATGCGCCGGCCGTCCGTGACTACTATGATCGGATGTATCGCCTGCCTGCGGATCTGCCGGCCCGGCGTGTGGTCGTGGAGAACGTGGAGGCCTGGACATCAAGGCCGGGGCGCAAGCCGCGGCCGAAGCCTGTCTGAGGAGCACTGCCGGCCTCGGCCGGGGGCGAGCTAGGGCACCGAGGCCGACCGGCTCGGCTGGGACACGCTCACGCTGTTCGGCGTACACCCGACCTCCGGCATCCGCCGGGGCGACTGGAGCGGTGTGCTGATGCCCTGCGCCTACCCGGTGCGCGAGCTCACGGCCGAGTTCCTGCGGGTGCACCTGTGGCGGTGCATGAGGGACAAGCCGGGGCGCGGGCGGGGCGTGGCGGTGTGGGAGTTCGGGCGTGGCTGATCAGACCCTCGGCGACCTCTACAAGGCCAAGCGCCTCACCGACGACGACCTGACCGCAGCCGTCGCCGGCTACCTCGCCGACCCGACACCCGGCCAGAGCGAGATCGCGGAGGGCGTCAGGCTCGACATCGGTGCGGCCGTGCTCGAGAGTCCCTACGCGACCGAGATCCTGGCACGCGAGGGCGCGCCCGAGGCGCAGCGGCGGATGGCGGTGCGCACCGCGATCCTGCTGGCGAAGGCAGGATGAAGCGCAACCCCCGCCGCGCCTACGACCGCGAGGGCCGGGAGATCGCCCCGCCCACGATCGGCAGCCTGCGGGAGCAAGGCGAGACCACCGCAGCCGTGTTCTGCCACGCGCGGGAATGCGGGCACAGCGCGGTCATCAGCACGGATCGCTTTCCAGCCGACATGCCCTTCCCCGACATCGCCCTGCACCTGCGCTGCTCGGGCTGCGGCGCCCGGGAGGTGGTCGTGATGAAGGACATGGCGGCCTACTACGCCCGGTGCACGTCGGGGGTCGGGACGGCCGTGGGCCTGCCGCCGTCGTACCGGGTGATCGGGCGGGATCTGCCGTGGCCGGACGAGGCGCCCCGGACCGCCTGAGGGCGGCCGGGGCGCTCTCGGTCAGGCCTCCTCGCCCGGCAGCACCGGCGGCGCCCGCCCGTACGCCCGCTCGTAGACCTCCAGGCGGCGCCTGAGCGCCGCCATGGCCCATCGGACGCGCCTCAGGCGCCACGCGTGCAGGAGAGCGGCGGGGAGGCTCGTGGAGCCGCCCCGGCCGCGCTGGAGGCCGCTTGGGCCGCTCTCTGTCAGCTCCCGAGCCATGGTTTCCTCCAATCCCCGCGCCAGTCGCACCCCACCGCGCTGAGGACCACGGCCGCGCGGGTCGCCACGCGCGTGCGGATCTCCTCGGGCGGGGTCGCGAGTTCCTGATCGAACCAATCGCTCGCCGGCCCGTACAGGATCTGGACCGCGCCGCCTGCGCCAAGGACCTCGGCCACCCGGCGCCGCTCGCGCTCGATCCAAGTCGAGTAGTTCTGGAGCAGCCAATCCGAGGCGGGCTCGGCCACGCCCGTGGGCGCGCCGATGAGGGTGATCCCTCCCCCCACGAGGGGGAGGGTCACCAAGCCGCGCAGGAAACCGCGGCGATCGTGCTGGGAGGTCATGCCGCCAGCCCTCCCCGCATCGCGAGGGTGACGTCCTCGGCGTCGTGGCCGTCCTCAAGGTCCGGGTCGCCGTCGAGCGCGTCGAGGAGCGCGATGTCCGCCTCGATGCGGTCCGCGATGGCCTTGTGCAGGGCGCGCAAGGCCGCGCGCTCGGACGGGAGCGCGGCTGCCGCAGGGGGCAGCGTTGAGCTGTGAAGGGTCATCGGGGTTCGGTCTCTGTGTGGGACCGGCTTTCGAGGGCCGGGGATCGCTCCGGAGAGCCATCCACGCCAGCACACGGCACTGGCACCGGGAGTCTCGAAACACGCCACAGAGAACGTGCGCCACGGCTTTCACCCGAAGGCTATTGTATAGCCGCGGCACTCCCGGCATAGTGCTGCCGTTCGCGCCCTACAGCTAAGCGGGGCACGTCGATTTGCGGGATCAAAGCCCGGCAAGGCTTGGATTTCCGCTCTGTGACTGTGGCGCTATCCCCGGCAAGGGACCGTCACGGGAGTTTCGAGGCTCCACAGAACACGATGCACGAACACCCCGCGCCCGGCAAGGCGGCGGGTGTTTCGTGTTGCGCGCTGTCTCGACCGGGTGCCACATGTGGCACCCGGGCTGCATCCGCCCTGCCTTGCTGGTGCTACGACGGCTCAGGCCAGGACACCGCCCGTGCACACCCTCCGGATCATCGTCGTGAGCACCCTCGTGAGCGGGCTGATCGCAGACATCGCGATCACCATCATGGACCGGGACGCGCGCTCGCGGCTGGTGCGAGCGCTGCAGGGGGAGCCAGCCCGGGTCGAGGCGCTCGCGCGGTAGAGGCTTCCGCGACCGGCGTCAGGCGCCGTGCTCGGAATCGTAGGCATCTACTTCGCAGGCTCAGATCTTCTTAATGCGCCTCAGGTCACAAGGGGGTGGGATATCGGCCGGTAGGAGGTGCTCCGACATGTGGGCGCGCATGCTCGCAGCTATCGTCCTCTCACCGCTGAGCATCGGCAGCGTCCTCGCAGCCGAGCCCATCGTCGGCCGCGCTTCGGTCACCGACGGCGACACGCTGGTCATCCGCGGCAATCGGATCCGCCTTCACGGCATCGACGCGCCGGAGAGCGCGCAGCTCTGCCAGGACGCGGCCGGAAAGGACTACCGTTGCGGCCAGCGGGCGGCGCTGGCCCTCTCGGACAAGATCGGGCAGGCGACCGTCTCGTGCGAGCCGAAGGACCAGGACCGCTACGGGCGCATCGTGGCGGTCTGCTCGGCCGGTGGTGTCGACCTGAATGGGTGGATGGCCGAGCAGGGGCACGCGCTGGCCTACCGCCAATACAGCGCCGCCTACGTGGGCCAGGAGGAGGCGGCGCGAGCCGCCAAGCGCGGGATCTGGGCCGGCGCCTTCACGCCGCCTTGGGATTGGCGTCGCGGTCAGCGCGAGAGTGGTTCGGCACCAGCAGCCACAGCCCCGACAGCGCGACCGTCGGCGCCGGGCGCCTCGGGGGCGCCCGCGACCGCCGGAGCGGAGTGCCAGATCAAGGGGAACATCAGCCGCAGCGGCGAGAAGATCTACCACGTGCCGGGATCGCGCGATTACGAGCGGACCGTGATCAGCACGAGCTCCGGCGAGCGGATGTTCTGCACCGAGGATGAGGCGAAGGCGGCGGGATGGCGCGCGCCTGGGGGGGAAGCTCATCGTGGCGCATTAGATGCAGACGCGGTGTGGGTCGTGAGAAGCGTTTCGCGCGTTCAATGGAAGCTGTGAGGCTCATATGTGGTGGCGCAGATGTGACTCGCGCGCCATGGAGCTTAGTGATAATGTGTCTAAACGGTCGAGAGGGCGAGGTGTTTTGGTTGGATTGAAGAGCGCTGAAGAGGATTGATGGCGAAGCCGGAAGACATTGACGCACCAATGACTCTGGAGATCGATGGGACTGCCGTCTCTCCGGAAAAGTTTATTCGCGCCTTGACTGCCTTTTTTGATGTCGTCCGCGAAGTCTCGCCCACCTTAGATGATGGAACGCGCCCTGAATGGACAATACAGGTAAAACAAGGCAGCAACCTTGTTGGTGCCTACCCAGGCAAGGGCGTTCCCTCATTTATGGTGGACCATATCCTCGCCGTTCTTGGTGAGGGGGTTGCTCAGATTGAAAAAGATGCAGTCGAACCAGAAGCATTCACTGACAAGGCCTTGGCAAGTCTTCGGAAGCTGGGGCAAATATCAGGCAGATCCGGCGGTGACGACACGCTAATCCGCGTATGGGTTGGGAAACATCATCAAAGAATTACTCAGAGGAGTGTCGCAAACGTCACGCAAATACTTGAGGCCACATATGTGGAGCATGGCTCTGTCACCGGACGCTTGCAAACAATAACGGAACGAGGAGGGCTTAAGTTCCTTGTTGATGAAGAGCTTTGGGGACGGCAGGTGCGATGTAACATGCCGGATAGACTTGTTCCTGATGCTTTGAAAGCCTTCAGGAAGAGAGTAGAGGTCTACGGTCCAGTGAGATATCGCCGCGATGGCGTGCCATTCTCTGTTTTCGTTAAGGAGATAGAGGTGATGCCTGAGAAGGGTGATTTGCCAACCATCGAAGATGTTTACGGTATCTTGCGAAGTGTAGATTAGCCATGGAGTATCGATATTGGGATAGCGATTGTTTTCTAGGTTGGCTGCAGGCTGAGCCTGACAAAGAAGCTCGTTGTAAAGAGGTTCTTAAGGAGGCGCGCGCAGGCAATATCACCATCGTTACAAGTGCTCTGACAATTGCGGAGGTGCTTGTGTATCGTGGGCACGCGCGTGTACCACCCGAGAAGCGCCTCATGGTGGAGAAGTTTTTCAAGAACGAGTTTATTATTGTGAGGAGTGTCACGCGACGTGTTGCGGAAAAGGCTCGTGAACTAGTTTGGGATTTTGGCATATTTCCCAAAGATGCGGTTCATGTCGCCACTGCCGTGGATGCCAAACTCCAAGTCATGAACACATTTGATCACGGCCTTATTAAGAAGAGCGGCCTTGTTGGCGAGCCGAAGCTGTTAATTGAAAAGCCAATCGTAGCTCAGACACGGTTGCCGTTACCGATGTTTGATGACGATGATACTTAGAGCTCCTAACACAAACGTCCTTCTCGCCCGCTAAACCATTGAAATCGCAGGGGCGAGGAAGGTTTAGATAGAGGCTCTTAGCGGATTTTGTAGACGATCTCTGCTGCTATCCTGGCAGTTGCCCGGGTCGCGCCCCAGCGCGATCCCGGGCGCTCGCACGAACTGGCGCGCGGGCCAAGCCTCCCCCGCGGGCGAGGAGCAGCCCACTGTGTTCCGAACACAGTGATCTCCGAAGATCCCCTGCCCCCGCGCGCGAGGGGCAGCCTCAGCACCCGGCGGGCTCCTGAGCCGCCTCGCTCGCTCCCAACCGCCAAGTCGGATCGCGGGGCACCAGGACCCTCTTGCGCGGCCGGCGCCCGCCCTTGGGGCGGGGCGCCGCGCCGTCGCTGGGCGGTTGCGCAGGAGCCGGCACGGGCGCGATCGGCAGCAGGGTGGAGAACCGCCCTTCCAGGCGGGGGCCGGGCATTAGTGCAGACCCACCGGTGGATCCGCCAAGAGCGCATGGATGCGAGCCACCACACTCGCGGTGTCACCACCCATGGCCTCTGCGTTCGCGATAGCCCGATCGCGGATGTCGGCCCGACCGACCCCCATCCGCTCTTCGGCGAACTGCACCAGGGATACGAGCACCGCCACCTGCGCTTGGTGCAGACTGACGGAGAGAAGCTGGGAGTCGGCGAGATCGTTGAGCACCTTCTCGATCTGGTGGAGCCGTTCGTCGGTCGTCATCAAGGGCCTCTATGCGAAATTGTCCGAAAGGGCTTGGCGCACCCGACCGGTCGAGCCGCCGCCGGGCGCCGCGGCGTTCACGCGGGCGATGGAGGCATTAGCCTGCCCCGCGAGCGCGATCACCCGCTGCAGCGCAGCCGCGGCCGTGTTCGCCTCGCTGGTGATCTGCCGCAAGCCCGAGACGTCGGCCTTGGGGCTGATGGTGAGGCCGTTGATCTCGGTCAGCTTGTCCTTCGCCTCTCCCGTCTCCCTGTTGAGTTCCTGGACCGGCGCCGTATCGACCTTCGGAGCGATCGCGCCCGTGCCCCCGAACTCGGCCGGCCGGGGCGGCGGTGCCGGCGTCTGAACCGTGCCCCTGCGGCCGGGCGGCGTCTGCCACCCGCTCTGCCCACGAAGTTGGCTGCTCAGCGCGTCGCGCTCGGCCGTCAGGCGTTCGATGCGGGCGCGGGCGTCCTTCACCGTCGCCGCGACCGGGCTCCCGGCCGCATCGCCGTGCTTGGCCGTCAGCTGATCGACGACGCCCTGCTCGCGCGTGATGCGCTCCTGCAGGCCGTCGATCTGCCCCTTGAGGCTCTGCTGCTGGCGGCGCGCCTCCCGGATCTCGCGCGTGAGGCGGCCAGTCGTCGCTTCCTCGCCACGGGCGGCCCGGAAGGCCCCCTGCTCGTTCACCGTCTCGGCCTCGTTCCCGGCGAGGCCTGCGGCGGCCGGGGCGCCGATCGCGGCGCCGTAGCCGAGGGACGAACCCGTGGTCGACAGGGCACCGCCGCCCATCCGCAGCAGGTTGGCCAGCACGCCGGGCGCGTCACCCGCTACCTTCTTCATGAGCCAGCCCGCGACCTGCGGGCCGACGATGGCGGCGAGCAGGCCGGCGGGGGCCGCCGCGGCGTTCAGCGTGTCGGGATCCTTCCGCAGCGCCTCTGTCGCCCGACTGGCCGCGTCCGCGAGGCTGTTGAGGGCCGCCGTCGCCGGAGCGACGGCCGGCTCCAGCAGCTGCCCGAGCAGAGTGGCGCCCTGCGTCTTGGCCGCGTCGGCCGCCACGCCCGGGTTCTCCGTGCGCACCTTCTCGGCCTCGGGCAGGCCACGCACCAGCCCAAAGCGCTCCTCGTTGCGTTTCAGCTCGCCTTGCTTCGTGACCAGCTTGCCGATGAATTCGGCCGCGTTGCGGTCGTTGAAGATGGTGGCGAGCGTGTCCACGAAGGGATTGATGTCGCCGTCCTTGAACCCCTTCCCCTTCTTGGCGAAGGCCGGCTCCAGCACGTTGAGCGCCCATTCGAGCGGGTCGCGCTGGAAGATGTCGCGGCCGATCATCCGGCCGTCCTTGCCCATCAACCCGTACTGCGCCGCGACCTTCTTGCTTTCCTTCTTCATCCGGCCGGCGACCACGGCGTTGTAGGCCGTGTAATGCGCCTGGCCGGCGCTCGGGCCGCCCATGTCGTCGATGATGGACGGTGCGATGGCGCCGAGGAAGCGCGGTGACAGCCCCGCCACCGCGAGCCGTCCCGTCTTGGCGTACTGATAATAGTCCTCGCCCCGCAGCGTATCGCCGAACAACTGCATGCCCTTGATGGCGCCCTGCAGGTAGTCGGTGAATTTCTCCGGCTTGTCGCCGAACCCGGCGTTCTCCGCCCCGCGGATGATGCGGGCGAGGTCGGCCTGGGCCTCCTCACGCTTGCGGAAATTCTGCAGGAGCACCTGCGCGCGGGCGACCGGCACCAGGGTGTCGCTCGCCGCCGCGGCGTTGCCGCCGAGGTTCACGTGGAGCGCCCGGTAGAGCTCGCGCAGGCCGGTGGGGTCGAGCGAGGGGAATCGACGCGACAGCTCGAAGGCCCGCGCCTCCCCCAACTTGTCCTCCGCCGGGGTGAGCCCAACCGCCCGGCCGCGCGCCGTCTCGGTGGCGCGCTCGCCGGCGTTACGCGCCCCCACGCCAGCGAGGCGCGTCGCGCCGTAGGCGCCGCCGCCCAGCCCGATCGCGCCGGCGGCGGCGCGGGCATGGCCGCCCGCTTCGCCTCGGAAGCGGCGGGACTCGCGGTCCAGCCGCGTCCGCTCCCGGGAGACTGCGCGCAACGCAGCCGCCTCCTCGCGGGCCGCTGCCTTGACCGCGGCGGCCGCTTCCCGGGCCGCGGCGATCTTCTCTCTCGCCGCCTGCCGGGCCGCCTGCGCCACCTCCCGGGCGGCTTGGCTCGACTCGCGGCCAGCCTCGCGCTCGGCCTGCCGAGCGGCACGGGCTGCCTCGCGGGCGATCTGCAACTTTTCCCGCGCGGCGGCGCGCGCCACCCGCACGCTCTCCGCCGCTGCGAGGCGCTCCGCAGCGATCTTCTCGCGGGAGGCGGCCAGGATCGATGCCGCCTCGGTGCGGGAGGACCCTGACCCAGGCGACAGGGCGGCCGCGACCTTGGTCTCCTCCGCCATGCGCCGCGCCCGTTCGCGCAGCTTGTCTTCGATCTTCCCGCGATCCTGCTCCAAAATCTGTGCATGATACCGGGGGTTGATCGGTCCGAGAGCGGCGACCTGCTCGGCGCGCATGCGAGTGAAGTCGCGGGCGAGCGCCCGGACTTGGCCACGGGTGAGGTCGAGGGCCGCAAGATCCCGCTTCAGGTCATCCGAGAAGCCGCCGAAGGGTGGCGGTGCCGGGGCGAGCTGCTGCACGGCCGCGCGCGTCGCCTTCGCCTGGGTCGTGACCTGCGCGAGGCCTGCAGCGGCCTGGGCGGCCGGCTTGCCGAGGTTCTTCGGGAGCAGCGCCTCGATGTCCGTACCGGCCCGGGCGGAGGCCGCCGCCTTGGCGGCGCTCTCCGCCTGCGCCGCGGCCCGCTGCTGATATTCCCGCGTCGTCGCGGCGATCAGGGTCTTGAGCCGCCGCTCGGTCCCCAGCAGCTTCGTGATCGGCGCGCCGTCGGGCAGGACCTCGGCGCGCAGCCCCTGCACGAGGGACCGTTGCTTATCGTACGCGGTCCGCGTCCGCTTGACGGCGCGCTCGGCCGAGGCCTGCTGTGCCCTCGCCGCGGCGATCGCGGCCTTGTCGCCGGCGGCCTTGGCGCGCGCGAGAGCCTGCTCGGCTGCGGCGAGGTCCTCTCCCGCCTTGCGCAGGTCGCGGCCGAGATCTTGGAGCCCCCGACCGGCTGCCCGAAAGTCGCCGAGCTTGCTCGCCTTCGCCTGCAGCGCCTCAAGGCGCTTGGCGAGCTGGTCGAGACCGTTGCCGGCGTTCTTCAGACGCGAGAGCCCATCGCCCGCCCCTGCCAGACCCTTCAGCGCGCCGGCGGCCTGTTTGGCCGGGCCTGAGACCTGATCGGTGAGTCGGATGATCAGGGACGCGGTTCTCGATGCCATGGCTACCTACCTCGCAAGGTCTCGGCTTCACCCCACCAGTCCGCCAGCTCGCCCCAGTCCATCGCCATGGCCTCGGCGAGCGAGAGGCCGAGCGTCGCCATCACGCAGGCGACGGCCCGTCGCCAGCCTGCGGGGTGGAGGAGGAGGTCAGGGCGCCCCGCAGGGCGGCGGGCAAAAAATCCGCGGACACCCGGTCGAGGGCGTCGAAATCGTCGTTGTCCATGGCGTCGAGGACCGCTGCCGGGATCGGCCTGCCGTCCGCATCCTCGAACATGGGCAGGGGCGGATTGGCCTCCCCCTCGGTGACCGCGTCGACGAAGGCGCGCACCTCGGCCGCCGACATGCGGCGCACCGTCACCTCACTGATGACGCGGCCCTCGAACTCGATCGGCCAGGTCAGGAGGACGACGCGGGAGCGCGGCGGCCCGCCGACGATGCGGGCCGTGACGGTGGGAGCCGGCGCCGGGGTGGGCGCTGATGCGGCCGGGGCGACCGGAGGAGCGGCCGCCCTTGCGGCGGCCGCCTCCGCCCTACCGACCGGCTCGAAATCGTTGGCGAGGCTCTGGAACGAGGCGGTCATGAGTTTCCTCTCACGGTCGGCCGCCGCGGGTCGAGGCAGGCCTTGATCTGGTCAGGGGTGAAGCGGGGAAGCTGGGCGAGGAGCGCGACGAGCGCCTCGTCTTCGAGGCGGCGCACGTGGTCGAGCTGCAGATCGCGCAGTCCCTCAGGAACCTTCGTCGCCACGAAGCAGCGGAGCGCCGCCATCACGCGCTGCAGCGCGATGCTCGCGTTGCGGACCTGATCGGGCCGGGATGCCGGTTCGCAGGCAGCTTCGATCAACCGCTCGGCCTGGCGGGCCTCGGCGAGGACGTCGTGAAGGAAGATCAGCCACTCCTCGTGGGTCCCGTGCCGGTACAGCCGGTAGAGCTTCCGCAGGTCGTCGAGGCCGTGCAGCCCCTCTTGCAGAGGCGGAAGCACCTGCTCGGCAATGAGCTGCTGGAGGCGCCGGTCGCCGATCCCGAGCTCCCGCGCGATTTCGGGGGTTCCGAGCGTCCTTCCGGAAGGCTTCTGTCGGCGGCTCAAGGGGTTCGATCTCCATCAGGCGAAGCGAAATCGTGAAACGAAAAACCCGAAACACACTGGATGAAGGGGCCGCCTTTGCCCGCAGGCTCGCCCCCTACTGGAAGGACCCGGAACTTGGGGGTGGGGTAGGCGGGCCCTGGGATCCACGAGGTCGGTCGGTGGTGGGCATTTGGGTGTTCGCGGGTCTCAGCACCCCTGCCTGCGAACGCCCGTGTACGCCCCTGCTTTTGCCCCGCTGCATATCCGTCCCCTGAGCGCCAGGGCCGCGGGGCGCCGGGTGCGCCCGCGTCCTCTCTCCCCCGGGGCTGCGCCGATCCATGATGCTGTGGTCGACGCCCGGGTCAGCCCATAGGCCGCCCCGGACGCCGCACGACGTTGGCGGCCTTGTCCCGTGTCTGAGGCCCGCGAGGCCGGGAGGCTGCCTTCCGTTTCTGGGCGCGTCGCGTCGCCCTCGCCGGGAGCGCCTTGCGGGGTTCGTGCGAGGCGCGCCCGTCACGGCGCCGTCCTCTCGATGGTGTCTGCCGCTGCCGCCCGGAGCGTTGCGCGGTCGACGAGCGCCTCGACCTCGGCATCGTCGAGGGTGGTGCGCTCTGTCAGCGCGTGCGCGACGCGGGCGACCGCGAGCCGGAACTCGATCCGGTCCAGGAGCGCGTCGGCCGTGGCGTACGCGGCCTGCCAGAGAGCGACACGCTGCGTGTCGTCGAGGTCCGGGATTAGCGAGACGAACCGTGCCTGCCTGCAGAGATCGCACCAACCGTGCTCGAGCTGGTGCAGGCGCTGAAGCAGCTCATCAGGATGCGGGCGCCTCACCCGACCCAGGGCCATGCCCTCCGCAAGCGGACCTGCCGCGCTGGTGATCAGGGCCGTCATCAGGGTCAGAGAGGGATCGCCCTCGTGCGGAGAGGTGTATGCGACGTGCGGCCCGGCAGCCTCGATCGTGGCCTGCTCGATCCGTCGCCCCAGCGCGATCGCCACCACCGCGTGCCCAGCTTCGTGCGCGGCTGTGAGGCGCATGGCCTCAGCATCTGCCGCGGCTGCGACCGCGCGCTGATCAGCAGAGAGGCGCGCAGGGCGCCACCCGGAGCATCGGCAGGGCGTCACGCGGCGCTCTCCGCATCTGCCGGTGCGGGCAGTTGCGCCGCCTTGACCACCTCGACCCGGGTGTCCTGCTGCCGGGGCGGCCGGGGATCGCTGGGCGGTGCGGCTGCAGCCTCGCGGAGGGCCGCGGCCTGAGCCGCGACCTCCGGGCCGTCCTGGCCGAGAGGCATGCCGCCCCAGCCGCTCAGGCCTGCGGGCGCCCAGATATCGGCCGTGCCCGGTAGCAGTCCCGGTAACGCGACCGTGTTAGCCAAGGATTCCGGTCGATATGCCGGTCGCGCAGGTAGGTAGGCGGTGACCACTCGGTCGGGTGTTCGTGCGACTTCCGCAAACTCCAGGCGGCTACGATCCATCGGAATGCGGCCGTAATCCTTGCCATAGCTTTTGCCATTGCGCGTCGTGTGCTCGATCTTCGAGATAAGTTCTGGTGCCACATCGCCGAGATGGTCGTGTGGTCCAACGTAGACCCAGCGCCCTGGTTTGACCGTCTTGGACAGCACGACCTCGGCCTCGCCCGGCAGGCCACGCACAAGCTGCTCGGGGTGCTCCAGGGGCACCGCGCCCGCCGGCAAGTCGGCGTTGGCAGCGGCGATGGCCGCGTCCGCCGCGCCCACGCTCGCCAGGATGTCCTGGATAATCAGTGCAGCGGCCGGGTACTCGGCGAGGCGCTTCTCGGCCGTGGCCTTGAGGCTCTGCGCCTCGCGGTACCGGGCGACGCGGGCCGCCTCTGCCTCGCGGGCCCGCGACTCCTGCAGGCGCTCCTCGGCGAGCCGCACGACAGCTTCGGCACGGCCGCGCAGCAGCTCGGCGCCGAGCTTCCGGTCATGAGCCTCGCGCGTGGCCTCTGCCTTGGGATCGAGCTTGGAGGCCTCGAAGGCGGCGAGCGCCTTCTCCTCCAGCTCCCGTGCTGCGGCGAGCTCGGCGCGCGCTTCTTGGAGCGCGCGCTCGGCCTCGCCGGTGGTCATGTCGGCGCCCGTAGCGCGAAGACGTTGGATTAGCTTCCCGATCATATGGGAAGCTTGACGCAGCTGCCGAGTGATCGCGACCGGTCATTGCGGTCGCAGAACCGGTCAAAGCGGTCACGGCTTCGGGCCAGGCCGCGATTGGAGATAGGCGACCACCTTGCGCATCGAGATCCGCGGCTTCCGCGGGCCTACGTAGACCGTCCAGCCCTTTCGCTCGGCAAGCTTGCGAGCGGCATTGACAGAGCGGTCGAGCAGGTTGGCGGCTTCCCAGTACTCGAGGAGATCGTCATCTTCGCCGCCCTCGGGCTGGCCGAGGATCGCGCTACTCCGCTCCTCGCTGGCCTCCATGCGCGCAATCTGCTCCCGCAGGTCCGCCGCGACGCGCTCGACGTCCGCGAGGGTGGAGCGCAGGGCGTGGAGGGGAAGGAAGGTGACCGGCTGCACGGCGCTACTCCTCGGCGCTCGCCGCGCGGGCATGGTGCTCGGCGGCGGCGACCGCCGCGTGGAGCTGGCCGATGGCGACCTCGATCCCGGAGAGCCTGTCCCGGGCGGCGCGCACCGCGGCCGGATCGGGACCGCGCAGGGCCGCGTGGTAGGCGTCGCGCGCTGCCCTCTCCAGGGCGCGCGCCTCGTCCAGCCGGGTCTGGGCCTGCTCCAGAGCACGGATGGCCGCGGCGGGGATGAGCGTGTCGGCGGTCAACGCTCACCTCCCTCGACGCTGCCGGCCTGCTCGATGAAGTCCCCGACCTCGATCAGGCCGAGGTCGGCGAGCTCGCGTTGCATCCGACGCGGTGCGGGGCGTCGGCTCGGCTGCACATCCTGCTCGGGTGCCGGATGGCCGACCCTCTCGAACAGGGTCCAGACCCCATCCCGCCCTTCGAACAGGACGAACCGGCGAGTGCGGTGCCGCCCCTCCATCCACATCTTGCCCCCGGGCCCGCGCCGGGCCGTGAAGCGCATCACCGCGCGGAGATCAGCCGCCATGGGCGCCTCCTGCCTCGTAGAGTGAGGGGAGTCGCTGAGACGCAGATCTCACGCGGCGTGACAGATTTCGAGCCTTTCGGGACGAGGAAAGTGCCAAGCGTGACGTGAGAAGCTCACCGCGTGACGTTCTGACCTGGATCTGAGACGGGAGGCGTGATCTTGGTGCACGTCCGTGATGCTCGGCCTCGTCGAGGGTCATCGAGATCCTGATGCTGTCGAGACGGCGCGATCGCGTGTCCCTCAAGGGACCGCGAGCGATCGCGCCATCACCCGCAACGGCATGTGCGCACCAGCTGCGGTGCCCCGAGGTCCTGAACCTCTCCAGCCTCAGCGGGAACGCGGCCGCGATGCTGCGGCTAGACGAGCCGCGCCGGTCGGGACGATCGCGCCTGGGGCGCGCCGCCCGCCGGACGCTCGCGGGCAGATCCACGGAACTCCACCGTGGAGTGATCGTGGAGCATCCGTGGAGCACGCCCGACAGCTCCATGCTCCACTCCACACTACCCCCCCTCTTAGAGGGGGGTGTGGAGGGCGTGGGGTTGGCGCTCGGTAGATCCACAGCGAGGACCACAGGGTGGCGTGGAGCTACGGGCACCGGACCACCCTCGAATCGAAGGAGATCGCTCCCGCAGCAGCCAGGGCGATGAGATCCCGGCGCATGGCCTCACTAGCGGCCTTGAGGGCCTTCTGGTCCGACCCGGCTGGTGCCAAGCCGGCCTCCTTGAGGGCAGTGAGCAGGGCAGGCCGTTCGATCTCGCAAGTCTCGAAGGACCGGATGACGTCGAGCACGCGCGCGGCCCGGCCTTTCGGACCGGCCGCGTGCTGCGGGTCGTCTTCCACAGGCCGCGCCGTGATGACCGTCTGACCGCTTGCGGTCACGACCGGTTCGAGCCGGAAGGTGAGCGCCTGTCCCTCGGCGACGGCGTTCGCCTTCGTGACGACGGCTCGACGGATCGGACCGGTGCCCTTGAGGGTCAGCTCGACATCCACGGCGCCGAGAAGCGCCCCAGAGCCACGCATCCCGTTCCCGGCCTTGTCGGGGTGGTGCAGCACGAGGAGCGCCGCAGATGGGTACGCCTCGACAATCCGCGTCATTCCCTCAGCGGCGAGGCCGATGTCGCGGCTGCTGTTCTCGTCGAGGCCGCGGAAGCACCGGGCAGCCGTGTCGACCACGACGAGGACGAGGGGCTGGCGCTCGTCGGCCGCCACCTCGGCAATGGCAGCGAGGAGTTCATCCACACTCTTGGGATCGGCGAACTGCGGCCGGGCCGGCGTGACGTAGATCGGGGCGCCGGGTAAGGCGGCGGCCTTGAGCCGCCGCTCCACCTCGGCGCTGCGCTCGGCCGCGACGTAGAGCACGGCGCCACGCCGCACAGTGTGGCCGAGGAATGGCTCCCCGGCTGTGACGCAGACCGCCACCAGGGTGGCGACGGTCGACTTGCCCCCGCCCGGCGGGGCAACGAGGGCGGCGATCTCTCCCGCCGCCAGGATGCCGGCGATGACCTCGACGCGGGGCGGCCGCTCGGGCAAGCGGTCGAGGCGATGGAAGCGTATGCCGGGCCGCCCACGGCGGGCAGGTTCGGCGGGGGCGTCGGCATTTGCTACGGCTACCCTCGGCAGGGTCGCTGGTTGCGGAGGAGAGGCAGCCGTCATGCGACCAGCCCTCCCGTTTCGTCGTGCTCGCCCTGAAGGCCGAGGGCGCGGGTGACGGCATCCTCGAGCCAGACGAGTTCATGGGCGATCGCAGGCTCGCAGAACCCCGCTGCCCGGCGGCTCTCAGCCAGCGGGACGAAGTGGCGGGCCCGAAAGTCCTCAACATCCTCGCCGGCCGGCAGGCATAGGAAGGCGTCGGCGAGCCGTTCGACGAGACGCCTATCCTTCCAAGCGGGCCAGAGGAGCAGGCGGCCGGTGCCGGCCGAGCGCGCGGAGCGCTCGGCCGCACGCCACAGCGGGAGGTCATTCGGATCGGAAGGAGCGGTCATGCGCCCCTCCTCGTGCTGCGCCTCATGGCGCCGAGGAGGCGCCCCAACCCAACCTCACCGTAACGTCGCTCCAGTTCGTCAGCCGAGCCGAGGCGGCACAGGAAGTAGCTCGCGAAGGGACGGTCGTGGTTTAGGAGCGCGTCGAGCTTAGGGCGAGAGAAGCCGCGGCGCTCGGCCTCGCTGATCCCAGCCCGCATCGAGCTAGCCGGGAAGGTCTCGCCGAACACCTTCACGACGCGAGGGAACAAGATCACGTCGGCCATGATCACCTCCTCACGTCGAGCTCACGATGCGATCGGTTATCGCTGCCGCTTCGTGGGGATGGGTGCGCTGGTACCAGTCGATCAATGACGGGCCGTCCTCAGGACCGCCGATCTCCGGATCGAAGGTGAAGTAACGGCCATCGCGGCTCCAGGCCGGATGCGCGTCCACAGCTGCGTTCAGCAACTCGTCGGCAACAGTTGCTTCCGGGCTCTCCAGGTCGCGCAAGATCCCCTGAGCTTCCGGATCTCCACGCTCCGCAACCATGCGCACCGCCTCGTTCCAAGGCATGTCCGGCGGGATGGAATGCTTGTTGTTGAAGGCGATCATCGCTTCCAACTCCGCCGCCTGCCGCTCGTCCTCCTCTCGCTCCTGCTGAACTTCGAGTTGGTAGGCAGCAAATGCTTCGGCTATGTCTTCCCGCTTTGCTTTTGGAAATTTCTCAGCTCCTTCCTTGATGAATAGCAGGAGATCTTCTTCCTCGCTGCCGGTATATCTCTCGCTGATGTCTCTCAGCCAAGCGATCATGTCAGACAAGCGGTACTGCATGTTCGCCTCCTCACGCTGCGGTCGCGGGAGAGCACAGGCGGGAGCGCTCACGTTTCGCGAGCCATTCATCGACTTCCGCCTCAGGCCACGCGATGCGGCGCTCGCCGATGCGGATGGGATCGGGGAACCTGCCCTTGCGGCGAAGCCGGTGGAGTGTCGCGTTGGAGAGGCCCGTCTTGGCCTCGACCTCGCGTTGAGAGATGTACTTGACGCTCAAAGCCGCCTCCTGGGATTCAAAGCGGCCCTCTGAGTAGCCACAGGGTCCCAGGCTGTGACGGGGGTAACCAAATTTTTTTTCGCGTGCGATTTACCCCTATCGGATGTCCCCGATGACAGTCGCCATTGAGCGATACTCATAGACCTCATCTCGGTCCTGTTCGCTCGCGCTGCTTCGGTACCAATCCACAAACTGGTCAACCATGTCGGGAGTAGTACTTGAAAGGGATTTGAGCGCGGCTGATACCGTCAAGATATAGCGAACAAAATTTCCGGTCACTGCCCCATCTTTATCTTTGGAAACCGCGGCTCTCCTGCTTGTTGCTTCCTCGTAGATCAACGTGAGCCAGATCCAGAAGCGGCGCCTAAAATATAAAGCTTCGCGACCAGAATAGTCTGGCTCGCTTTCAATAGCTTCAGCCAAAAGGGACCTGAACGCAGTGAGGGGGCAATCTGGTCCGCCAAGAACGATTTCCTCTGCTCCGATAACCGGGCAAGAGCAAATATCAAGCCGGGCAGTTATCCAGGATCGATTCTTTTCTATCTCTGAAATTAGATCGTCACAGAGTTTCAGTGCTTTCTGAAGGCTGCTCAACTTACCACGCGTCTTCAGCCCAGCGCGTCGATCAGAGATATAGTGTTATACGGCTCTTATAATATCACTGCCGTAGAGCGCGACCGCATCCTCGCTCCCCAATATCTCGCTCAGAGTTGTCCTGAAATCCCGGGCGCGATCGGTCGATCGTGTGCATTGGACATCCGCCGTCATGCGCACGCCTCCACAACAGCAGAGACGTGATTGGCCCATGCGTCGAGCGCTGCCCTCTTCTCCTTCAGCCGCTCGTATTGGTCGTAGTGCCGTGCGTGCACGTCGTCCTCGACGTGAGCGAGCACAGCCTTGCGGTCCTCGCGTGGGATCCCGAGCCGGCCGAGCCCAGTCGCGACGGTGCGTCTGAAGTCGTGCGGAGTGGGGGGCTCGGCCTGTAGCGAGGCGACAGCCTCCTGATCTGGGCCGTCCAACTCGAGCGCGGCAATGACCCGCCGGACGGCCTGGGACAGGCTGTGCCGGGCAAGGCTGTCGCGAGCCACGAAGCGGCTCGCGAACACGCGCTGCCCGTCACCGTCGGCCTGCCGGCGCTCGATGGCGCCCTGCAGGATCTCGACCGCCTTCTGCGCGAGCGGGACCGCATGCACCCGCCTTGTCTTCATGCGGGCGGCCGGGATCTCCCACCGAGCCGCCTCGGGCCTGTCGAGGTCGTGCAGCTCGGCGCGCACGAGCCCGGCGACCTCGCCCGGCCGTTGCCCGACGAGGAGGAGGAAGCGCAGGGCGTCTCCGACGTCCCGTGTGGTGCCCATGCGGCCAAGCGCGTGCCAGAGCACGCGCAGCTCGGCATCGGTGAGAACCCGATCCTTCGCCGTTTCCTTGGCCCGCTTCTTGAGGCCGGCGATCGGGTTCACCTCAAGGTGCTGATCTTCGACTGCCCAATTGAAGAGGGTCACGAGCACCGTCTGGCAGCGGTTCGCGCTGATGGGCGCCGTCTTCTTGATCCCGTCGAGGAGGAGGATCGCGTCACGCCGGGTGATGCTTGCGGCCGCCCGCTTTCCCCAGGCGGTGCGCGGCCGCTTCAGATAACCCTCATCGTTCTTCCAGGATGCCTTGTTGGGCTTGGCGTACTCGTCGAGGTAGCGCTGGGCGAGGGCATCGAAGGTGAGGACGCTCTCGGCCGCGGACTGCCGGGCCTTGAGCTCGTGCTGCGGGTCGCCGCCATCGGCGACGGCGACCCGGTGGCGCGCCGCCCGCTCCCGTGCATCGGCGAGGGTGAGATCGGCGAGGCGCCCCAGCGTGATCCGCTGGTATCCCTTGCCTGACTTCGGCCTGTACCGGAACGACCAAGCCCCGTTGCCGTTCGGGCCGATGCGTAGGCACAATCCCGGGGTGCGCTCGTCCCAGACCTCGATCCGCTCCGAGGGCGGCCGAGCCTGAAGGCCGGCGACGTAGGTGTGGGTGAGGGAGACGACCGGCATGCTCGCGCACTAGTCATTCTGGAGAGCTGGGGTTCTCCCGGGGTTCAGGAACGCGAACCGTCCTGAACCCCGGTGAACCCTCTCAACGCATAATGACGTTTTACGACAGCGAGATGCAAGGGCTTATGAGACTTGTTGACTCCCTTTGAAATCCCGGTTTGGGCGGCTGGGGGACTAGGGGTCGTGGGTTCGAATCCCGCCGCTCCGACCATTTGTCGTCAGGCACTTAGGCCTGATCGCGGAGGGTGCCGGCAACTCGGTTTGCAGGCCATGTTGCAGAATCCGGTTCCGGCGGTGCGTGTCGAGCGTGAGGAGTGCGGCCTCTGCCGCTTCGCAAGGCTTCGCCCCCCTCTCCACATGCCTTCCCGGCTGACTGCCTGTCGTGCCGGTCCGGTCCGCCTCGCCTGCGCGAATGGGAGCGGCGGCGAGACCCGGTCACACCCGTGTGGTGAGCCGCCTCGACCCAAGGCGCCAGCGTCAAATCGACCTCCCTGAGTCGGCGGGATCTATTTAATTCGATAGGCGGCTTTGAACTCGTCGATCGTATATCGCTGTCCCGATGGATCCTTGATGGAAATATTGGAGAAATTCTTGTTCATCAGAAAAGAGGCTTGATCCAGAGCTTCGCCGACGGTCCCACAGGGTTTCGCGATGCCGCCTACCGGAGCTGCTGCTGTGACTAGGAGGAACATCGGCCCCTCCACCACGCCGGTTGAGGTCGAGCAGCATCCAAGGTGGTGCGTCCCGGTGCAAAGGCGATTCCGGGTTAGCCGGCATCGCCGTCCGGATCGCCATGCGCCGCAGGCCTTGAGCGCGCGGAGAAGTCTTGCGGCGCAGCCGACGTGACCGACGGCGTTCGGCGGCCGTCATCCGGCGCGGCCCGGTTCACCGATGCCGCATCCCTGCTGCACCGGCGGCTGCGAACCGGTCCGGCGCCGCGACGTTGGTCCGCGCGCCGAGGCTCGCCGCGATGGCGCCGCCTCGCCGCGGAGGAGTGCAGGATGCAGGGCCTGGAGAACGCGTTCGGCATGGGCTTCGTGACGGGCCTGCGCAGCCTGACGGCCTGTGCGGCGCTGGTCGGGGCGGCCTCGCTCGGGCGGACACGGATCGGCGGGATCCCGGCGGGTCCGGTTCCGTGCGGCTTGGCGTTGGCCGCGGCGGCTGCCGAGATGGCCGGCGACAAGATGCCGTTCGCGCCCGACCGGCGCATCCCGCCGTCCTTCGCGGCACGGCTGGCGATAGGCGCGGTCGCCGGCGCCGCGCTCGCGGGGCGGCGGCACGGCCGGCTCGGCGGTGCCCTGGCGGGTGTGGCGGGCGCGGTGGCCGGGACGATCCTGGGGCGGACCGCCCGGGGCGCGAGCACGCGCACGGCCGCGGATCTGGCACGGGGGCTGACGGAGGATGCGGTGGCGGCGGGACTGGCGGTCGCCATCGTTCGCCGGGCGGGACGCCGGCCGGTGTGAGCGTCGAGCGCCGGGGGCGTCCGGCGGCGCGCTCTCGGATCGATGGACGATCCGGTTCGATCAATCCCGTCGTGATGATGCCAGAGAACCGTGCGGGCCTCGAATGGATTGATCCCCGGCACGCCCCGGCCGGCTGGCGTGAACGGCGCGAACCACCCTGCGAGGAGACAGCGGAATGTCGATCTTCATCGTCATCATGGGACCCTGGCTCCTGCTCGCCATCCTCGATTACATGCGGATGCGGGGATCCAGGCCGTTGTGATCCGTCTGGCGGGCGGGTCCGGTGCGGGCTGTCGGCACCGGACCCACGGTGACACGTGAAGTCAGGGTGACTCGGCGGGCGGCGTCCCGCTCCGGCAGCGGGACGCCGCAGCCGAACCGCATCAGTAGAAACGGACGGCGATGCCGTGCGGACGGCCGAAGGGCCGGTAGCCGTAGCCGTAGACCGGGCGGTAGCCGTAGCCGTAGGGACGGTAGCCGTAACCGTAGCCGTAGGGACGGTACATCGGGCGGCAGTGCCCCCAGGCGTTCGGCGCCCAGCCCGGGCCGCAGCCCATGGCGACGGTCTGCACCGGGGCGTCGCCGGCGATCATCCCCGCCTGCGCCACCGCGCCCGGGGCCGCGTTCGCCGCCGAGGCGAAGCCGAGCGTGCCCGCAACGATCGCCAGGGCCATGATCTTCGTGCTCGTCATGACAGTATCTCCTCTCGTTCCCTTCGTCTCCGCGACCTGCGGATCAAGAACAAGAGAAGTGTTACTGCGCCCTCGCCGGGAAGAATGTGCCGAATGACACGCCGGCGCGGGCCGCCGGACCGGGAGCGGGCGCCGGCCCGTCGGGGCCGGCACCCGCCCCTGAGGCGGGCCGGGCGTCGCATCACCGGACATTCTGTGCCCGGCCCGCCGCCGCGCCGCCGGGAGAGGGGCTGGATGGGCGGCACGGCGGATGCACCGTTGCACGGGCGCCGCGGCTGCGCTGTTCACATAGGCAACGGGAGCGGTCGCAATCGCGCTTTACAAAAAGTCGCGAATGCTCCTGTGTGGGTGCGACGGGGCGCGCCGGCCCCGGGAGGAAGACGGGCGATGAAGTTCCGGGTCGAGGTCGACTGCACCCCGCTGGAGGCGCGCCAGTTCGTCGGTCTACCCAACCTTGAGCCGATGCAGGCGGCCGTGATGGCGGAACTCGAGCGCCGGATGCTGGCCGACATCGAGCGCTTCTCCCCCGATGCCATGCTGCGCAGCTGGTTCTCGCTCTTCCCCCAGAATGCCGAGCAGATGCAGTCCATGTTCCTGAACATGTTCCAGCAGGGCTTCGGCGGCACGGCGGCGCCCGCCCGGACCGACCGCGAGCGCGAGTGAGGCGGGCCTCGCCGCTGGTGCCGTTCGGCCGCCAGGAAGTCTGCCCCTGAGGAAGGGAGGCGGCTGCCGCAGAGGCGTCGTGCCGCTGCCGGAGCGCTTGCCAAAGGTCATCCGCATCTGCAAGCCTTCCGCGCGGAACGGATCGCCCCGTCCGGGGCGCGCTGCCGCCGGATCCCGGGAGCCCTGATGACCGACAAATCGTTTCCCGCGAGCGCGATCACGCGCGTGCCTCTGGCACTCATGCTGTCCGGACTGGCGGGATGCGCGGATGCGATCGGGTTCCTCGAATTCTCGCAGCTGTTCATGTCGTTCATGTCGGGCAATACCACCCGCTTCGGCGCGGCGGTGGCCCAGGGCGAGTGGGACGGGGCGACCCGCGTCGCCTCGGTGATCGCGGTGTTCTGCTTGGGCGCCTTCGCGGGCACCCTCGTCGCCGCCTGGGCCGGGCGCTGGCGCCTGCCCGTGCTGCTGTGGCTCCAGGCCGCCCTCCTGTGCCTCGGGCTCGGCATGCCGGAGGGGCCCGTCCCGTTCCCGTTCCACGTCTACCCGGTGGTGCTGGCGCTCGGGATGCAGAACGCGACGCTGCAGGATGCGGACGGGCGCAGCCTCGCGCTGACCTACGTGACGGGAGCGGTGGTGCGCTTCGGCACCGGGCTGGCGAACCTCCTCCTGCACAAGCCCGCCGACTCCTTCTGGATCCAGGCGCCGCTCTGGGGGGCGTTGAGCTCCGGCGCGGTGGTGGGCGGCGTCCTGCACACTTATTTCGGCGAGGCCGCCTTCCTGTTCACGGCGGCCCTGGCGGCGGGCCTCGCCCTGGCGGTGACCGTGCTGACCCTCGCCAAGCCGGGCAGCCGGCTCATCGCCGGCACGGCGCCCGCCCCCGACGCGCCCGCCGATGCCGTGCCCGTGACCGTCGTGAGGGAGCGCGCGACGGCAGCGTCCTGAGCCCTCCGGCCTGACGCCGATGCCGGTTCGCAGGCGGCCAAGAGGCAGCCATGAAGGCGAGAGCAGAACCCTGAGGCAGGACCGCCCGGAACAATTTTGCCGGGCAGGCTCGCGGCAGAATTACGCAGGGGTAGGACGCCGCATCGTCAGATCTCGCGCCGGACGCCAAGCAGTCCCGGCGACCGGGCGCGGCCCCGCGCCGGATCTGGTCCTGTCTGAGTTTCCGGACAGAATCTCGCTTCTATTCCGAAATGTCGGAACGGCCTCGGCCGGGCGCTGCACTAAGCCCTTGCACTTCCACGTGGCTTCTCTAAGCCATGGTGTGGCACGCGCCGTGCTCATGGCCCGGCGACAGACCAGCCCCGCGCCGCCGCGAGAGGGCTACCAGGGAGGACCAGAGTGGAACGCAGCCGCGAACTCGACCAGCGCGATCCCGATCCCGTGGAGACCCGGGAGTGGCTCGACTCCCTCGACGGCGTGCTCGACGTGGAGGGGCCCGAACGGGCGCACTTCCTGATCGGGCAGGTGATCGAGGAGGCCCGCAAGAAGGGCGCGCCCGTCCCCTACTCGGCCAACACCGCCTACCTGAACACGATCCCGGTCGACAAGCAGGACCCCCACCCCGGCGACCGGGCGATCGAGCACCGCATCCGCTCCGCCATCCGCTGGAACGCCATCGCGATCATCCTGCGGGCCAACAAGGACTCCTCCGAACTCGGCGGCCACATCGCCAGCTTCCAGTCGGCTGCGACCCTGTACGACACCGGCTTCATGCATTTCTGGCACGGGGCCAACGACAGCCACGGCGGCGACCTGATCTACGTCCAGGGCCATTCCTCGCCAGGGATCTACGCCCGCGCCTTCCTCGAAGGGCGGCTCACCGAGGAGCAGCTCCTGTCCTTCCGCCAGGAGGTCGGGGGCAAGGGCCTCTCCTCCTATCCGCATCCCTGGCTGATGCCGGATTTCTGGCAGTTCCCCACCGTCTCGATGGGCCTCGGGCCGCTGATGGCGATCTACCAGGCCCGCTACCTGCGCTACCTCCATCACCGCGGGCTGGCCAACACCGACGGCCGCAAGGTCTGGGCCTTCATGGGCGACGGCGAGATGGACGAGCCCGAGTCCCTCGGCGCCATCGCGCTTGCGGCGCGCGAGAAGCTCGACAACCTCGTCTTCGTCATCAACTGCAACCTGCAGCGCCTCGACGGGCCGGTGCGCGGCAACGGCAAGATCGTGCAGGAGCTGGAGGCCAACTTCCGCGGCGCCGGCTGGAACGTCATCAAGGTGCTGTGGGGCTCCGGCTGGGATCAGCTGCTCACCCGCGACACCTCCGGCATGCTGGCACGCCTGATGACCGAGTGCGTCGACGGCGAGTACCAGGACTTCAAGTCCAAGAACGGCGCCTACATCCGCGAGCATTTCTTCGGCCGCTACCCCGAGACCGCCGCGCTGGTGGCCGACTGGAGCGACGACGACATCTGGCGCCTCACCCGCGGCGGCCACGACCCGAGCAAGGTCTACGCGGCCTACAGCGCGGCCGTGAAGCATAAGGGCCAGCCCACCCTCATCCTCGCCAAGACCGTGAAGGGCTACGGCATGGGCGAGGCCGGCGAGGGCCAGAACATCACCCACCAGCAGAAGAAGATGGGTGAGGCGGTCCTCAAGCAGTTCCGGGACCGCTTCCAGATCGACCTCACCGACGAGCAGGTCGGCGAGATCCCGTTCATCCGCTTCCCCGAGGGAAGCCCCGAGCACCGCTACCTGATGGCCCGGCGCGAGGCGCTGGGCGGTCCCCTGCCGGCGCGCCGGCAAAAGGCGCAGGCGCTCCAGGTGCCGCCGCTGGAGGCCTTCGACGCGCAGCTCAAGGAGACTGCGGGCCGCGAGATCTCCACCACCATGGCCTTCGTGCGGGTGCTGAACACGCTCCTGCGCGACAAGAGCATCGGCAACCGCATCGTGCCGATCGTGCCCGACGAGAGCCGCACCTTCGGCATGGAGGGCATGTTCCGCCAGTTCGGCATCTTCAGCCAGGTCGGCCAGCTCTACCGGCCGGAGGATGCCAACCAGCTGATGTACTACCGCGAGGACGAGAAGGGCCAGATGCTCCAGGAGGGCATCAACGAGGCCGGCGCCATGTCCTCGTGGATCGCGGCGGCGACCTCCTACTCGCATTCCGACGCGCCGACGATCCCGTTCTACATCTACTACTCGATGTTCGGCTTCCAGCGCATCGGCGACCTCGCCTGGGCGGCGGGCGACATGCGGGCGCGGGGCTTCCTGATCGGCGGCACCGCCGGGCGCACCACCCTCAACGGCGAGGGGCTCCAGCACGAGGACGGGCACAGCCACCTGGTCTCGGCCACGATCCCGAACTGCATCTCCTACGACCCGACCTTCTCGTACGAGGTCGCGGTGATCGTGCAGGACGGCCTGCGGCGGATGTATGCCGAGCAGGAGGACGTGTTCTACTACATCACCGTGATGAACGAGAATTACGCCCATCCGGGCATGCCGGAGGGGGCGCGGGAGGGCATCCTCAAGGGCATGTACCTGTTCCGCGAGGGCCAGGGCAAAGGCCCGCGGGTGCAACTCCTCGGCTCGGGCACCATCCTGCGCGAGGTGATCGCGGGGGCCGAACTCCTGAAGACGGATTTCGGCATCGTCGCGGACATCTGGTCCTGCCCGAGCTTCACGGAGCTGAAGCGCGAGGCGATGGCGGTGGAGCGCTGGAACATGCTGCACCCGACCGAGCCGCAGCGGACCTCCTACGTCGAGACCTGCCTGTCGGGCCGCTCCGGCCCGGTGATCGCCGCCACCGACTACATGCGGCTCTTCGCCGACCAGATCCGCCCCTACGTGCCGGGCCGCTACAAGGTGCTGGGCACGGACGGGTTCGGGCGCTCGGACTACCGGGTGCGCCTGCGCGACTTCTTCGAGGTCGACCGGCACTGGGTGGCGGTGGCGGCCCTCAAGAGCCTCGCCGAGGAAGGACAGGTCCCGGCCGCCAAGGTCGCCGAGGCGATCGCCAAGTACGGCCTCGATCCGCAGAAGCCCGCACCCTGGACGGTGTGACCCGACGCGGGCCCCTGCTCCCGTCCGGGACAGGGGGCCCGCCACGCAAGCTCCATCGAGCCAGCATCCATCGAGCCAGCATCCGTCAAGCCAAGCGACGTGACGTAACGGGAGAGGCGCCGTGGCGACCGAGGTCAAGATTCCGGATATCGGGGATTTCAAGGACATCCCGATCATCGAAGTGCACGTGAAGGTGGGCGACACGATCGGGCCGGACGATCCGCTCGTCTCGCTCGAATCCGACAAGGCCACCATGGAGGTGCCCTCCCCTGCGGCCGGCGTGGTCGAGCAGGTGCTGATCAAGATCGGCGACAAGGTGAGCGAGGGCAGCCCGATCCTGCTGCTCAAGGGCGAGGGTGGTGCCGCGGCCGAGACTAAATCCGAGCCGAAGGGCAACGGGGCCGCGACCGCGGCCGACACCGCCGCGCTGATGCCGAAGCAGGAGCTCGCCCCGGCCCCGGCCGCGGCGCCCGCCGCCTCCGCCATCCCCGACTTCTCGCAGGTCCATGCCAGCCCGGCGGTGCGCCGCCTCGCGCGCGAACTCGGCATCGACCTCAACGCCGTGAAGGGCACCGGCGAGAAGGGCCGGATCACCAAGGAGGACGTGAAGGGCCACCTCACCCGCGCGGCGGCCCCGGCCCCGGCCCCGGGCGGCGCCGTGATGACGTCGGGCGGCATGGGCATCCCGGAGATCCCGGCCGTCGACTTCTCGAAGTTCGGCCCCATCGAGACCAAGCCGCTCGCGCGGATCAAGAAGATCTCGGGGCCGCACCTGCACCGGGCTTGGCTCAACGTGCCCCTCGTCACCCATCAGGACGAGGCCGACATCACCGAGACCGACGCCTACCGCAAGGAACTCGACACCCAGGGCAAGGAGAAGGGCTACCGCGTCACGCTGCTGGCCTTCCTGATCAAGGCCTCGGTCTCGGCCCTGCGGGCGCACCCGGAGTTCAACTCGTCCCTGTCGCCCGACAAGGAGGCCTTGATCCTCAAGCGCTACTACAACATCGGCGTCGCGGTCGACACGCCGGACGGGCTCGTCGTGCCGGTGGTCAAGGACGCCGACCGCAAGGGCATTACCGAGATCAGCCAGGAACTCGGCGCGCTCTCCAAGAAGGCCCGCGACGGCAAGCTCGGCAGCGGCGACATGCAGGGGGCGACCTTCACCATCTCGTCGCTCGGCGGCATCGGCGGCACCGCCTTCACGCCGCTCGTCAACGCCCCCGAGGTGGCGATCCTGGGCGTGGTGCGCTCGAAGATGGCGCCCGTCTGGGACGGGTCGGAGTTCAAGCCCCGCCTGATGCTGCCGCTCTCGGTCTCCTACGACCACCGGGTCATCGACGGGGCGCTCGCCGCCCGCTTCACCCACCATCTCGCCCACGTCCTCGAGGACGTGCGGCGGCTCGTGATCTGAGGAGGCGACAGCGATGAGCCAGAACGAGGTCCGCCTCCCCGACATCGGGGACTTCAAGGACGTGCCGATCATCGAGGTCGTCGTGAAGCCCGGCGACCAGATCGGGATCGACGACACGCTGATCGTGCTCGAATCCGACAAGGCGACGATGGACGTGCCCTCGCCCGTGGCCGGCACGGTGGCGGAGGTGAAGGTGAAGCCCGGCGACAAGGTGAGCCAGGGCGACCTGATCCTCCTGCTCTCCGGTGCCGCTGCCGGCACCGGCGCGGCCAAGCCCCAGGTCGCCGAGACGGCCGCCCCCAAGGCCGCCCCGGCGGCTGGCGGTCACGCCCCCGGCGAGGGGCAGGCCGGCTACGGCTCGTCCGCCGCGGCCGGGGGCAACGGCGCGGCGCCCGCCGCACCGGCCCCGAGGGCCGCCGCCCCGGTCTCCGGCGAGGAGATGCGCGCCGAGGTGCTGGTGCTCGGCGCCGGCCCCGGCGGCTACACGGCGGCCTTCCGGGCGGCCGATCTCGGCAAGAAGGTCGTGCTGGTCGAGCGCTGGGCCTCGCTCGGCGGGGTGTGCCTCAACGTCGGCTGCATCCCCTCGAAGGCGCTGCTGCACGCCGCCAAGGTGATCGACGAGAGCCACGCCATGGCCTCGCACGGCATCAGCTTCGCGGCGCCCTCCATCGACATCGACAAGCTGCGCGGGTGGAAGGACGGGGTCGTCAAGAAGCTCACCGGCGGCCTCGGGGGCTTGGCCAAGCAGCGCAAGGTGACGGTCGTCACCGGCACCGCCCGCTTCGTCAGCCCGCACCAGATCGCGGTCGAGCACGAGGGCAGGACGCGCATCATCGGCTTCGAGCAGGCGATCATCGCGGCGGGCTCGGAGCCGGTGCGGATGCCGTTCATCCCGCACGACGACCCGCGGGTGATCGACTCCACGGGGGCGCTCGAACTCGACGGCATCCCCAAGCGCCTGCTCGTCATCGGCGGCGGCATCATCGGGCTCGAGATGGCCACCGTCTACCACGCGCTCGGCGCCAAGGTGACGATCGTCGAACTGATGGACCAGATCATCCCGGGCGCCGACAAGGACATCGTCACGCCGCTAATGAAGCGGATCTCCAAGCAGTACGAGGCGATCCACCTCAAGGCCAAGGTCACGGCCGTGGAGGCGCTGCCCGAGGGGCTGAAGGTGACGTTCGAGGGCGGCTCGGCGCCGGCCAGCGACACCTTCGACAAGATCCTGGTCTCGGTGGGCCGGCGGCCGAACGGCAAGCTGATCGGGGCCGAGGCGGCGGGCGTGGCCGTGGACGAGCGGGGCTTCATCCCGGTCGACCGGCAGATGCGCACCAACGTGCCGCACATCTTCGCCATCGGCGACGTGGTGGGCCAGCCGATGCTCGCCCACAAGGCGACGCACGAGGGCAAGGTGGCGGCCGAGACGGCGGCGGGGAAGAATTCCTTCTTCGACGCCAAGGTGATCCCGTCGGTGGCCTACACGGATCCGGAGGTGGCCTGGGTGGGGCTCACCGAGAACGAGGCCAAGGCCAAGGGCCTCAAGGTCGGCAAGGGCGTGTTTCCGTGGGCGGCGAGCGGTCGCTCGCTGGCGCTCGGCCGTGACGAGGGCCTGACCAAGGTGCTGCTCGACGAGACCACGGACCGCATCCTCGGCTGCGGCATCGTCGGCCCCTCGGCGGGCGACCTGATCGCGGAGGCGGCGCTCGCCATCGAGATGGGGGCGGATGCGAGCGACATCGGGCTCACCATCCATCCGCACCCGACCCTGTCGGAGACCGTCGGCATGGCGGCGGAGGCCTTCGAGGGCACGATCACCGACCTCTACATGCCCAAGCGCGCCGCGCACTGAGAGGGAAGCGGGCTCCCCCGTCCTGCGGGACGGGGGAGCCCTTATGGTCCGTCACGCCCCGCCGACGGCGGGATGGCCGCACCGGGTGCTGCGGCGCGTGGCCGATGGCGGCGTCAGGGCTTGCGGCGGCCGCGGTTCTTGCGCTGCTGGCCGAGGCCGATGCTCTTGGCCAGTTCGGAGCGCTGCGCGGCATAGTTGGCCGCCACCATCGGGTAGTCGGGGGGGAGCCCCCACTTCTGGCGGTACTGGTCCGGGGTGAGGCCTCGGGTGGTGAGGTGTCGCTTGAGGGACTTGTAGGGCTTGCCGTCTTCCAGGCTGATGATGTGATCGGGGGTCACGGTCTTCTTGATCGGCACCGGCGGCACCGGCTTCTCCGGCTCGGGCGGAGGCGGCGAGACCAGGGCTCCCAGGGTTCCGTGGACCGCCGAGAGCAGCCCGGGCAGCTCCGCAATCGGCACGGAGTTCTTCGAGACGTAGGCCGACACGATGTCGGCCGTCAGCGTGACGAGATCGCCCGCGTCCTCGTCGTGACCTTCCACCTCTGCCATCATTCAGGTTCCATTTCGTGAGAGTTGCCGATGCCGGGCCACTCCCGCGCATGGTTCCACGGTCGGCCCTTGCTTCTTCGTTGGGCGCATCTTGGAGTGAGCCGAAGCACGTCTCCGCCGAGCGCGTCAGACGTGTTGAACGTTTAGGTGGCGGCTCGCAAGGTGGTGGAAGCAAAAAGCTTCGTGAAGATACGTAGTTCTTGTGGATGCGTTGCTCGCGACATCTCGAAACAGAAGACCTACGGTTGTGCTGGTTGGCGAGATTGTGAGGAAAATTGTAATTGATTCATGTCAGATTGTGTCGAGGGCGTAAATTTGATCGGGCTATGTCTTCGTCCGGCGGCCAGGGCGGAATGTTGCTGCGATCGATGCAACCCGGGCCGGTGACACGGCGGCTTCGCTCGCGCGATGCGTCCCATCTACTGAAACGAGAAATTGCAAGGACCGCCCGCAGGGTCGAGGCCGAGACGATGGGCGCGACAAGATCGGCTGCCGCCGGGCGTCGATCGGGTCGAGGATTGCGGCTATGCTGCGCGTCTTGCAGGACAGATGGCGCTTTGGTGGTCCGATTGTCGAGTCGCAACACGGAGAAAGCCGTGGAGATGCTGACGGCATCGATCGCGAAGAGCTTGGGAGCCGGTCGCACCCGCCGTCATCCGTTCGGCCCGCTGCGGCGTTTCCGTCTGCAGGAGAGCACGGCGCACTGACGAGGCCGTGACCATGACCATCCCGGACGAGACCAGTTTCGGCATCGCCGACCTGATGCTGCGCCTCGGCGCAGCGACGCTCTGCGGCCTCATGATCGGCTTCGAGCGGGAGGTTCGCGGCAAGGATGCGGGCCTGCGCACACACGCCCTGGTGGCGCTGAGTTCCGCGGTGATCACCGTGTCGGCGCTCAGCCTCTACGCGGCGGTGCGGGCGGACGGCGGCGACGCCGATCCGCTGCGGGTCATCCAGGGCCTCGCGCAGGCGATCGGCTTCATCGCCGCCGGGGCGATCATCGTGATGCGCGGGGACGTGCGCAACCTGACCACCGCGGCGAGCGTCTGGCTCTCCGCCGCCCTGGGCATCGCGGCGGGCGCGGCGCAGTACCGGCTCGTCGCCGCCGCCCTCGTCCTCGCCTTCGCGGTGCTGATCCTGGTGGGTCTCCTCAAGCGCCACATCCTGCCCGACAAGCACCGCTCGGACGACGATTGAGCCGCTGACCGGACCAGGAGCTCAGACGTGGTCGAAGTCGATCACCACCCGCTCGGTGGTGGGCTTGGCCTGGCAGGTGAGCACGAAGCCGGCCTCGATCTCCCAGGGTTCGAGGGAGTAGTTCACCTCCATCTCGACCGCGCCCTCCGCGACCTTGGCCCGGCAGGTGCAGCACATGCCGCCCCGGCAGGAATACGGCAGGTCGAGCCCGGCCCGGATCGCGGCGTCGAGCACCGTCTCGCCCGCCGCCACCGGCACCTCCGCGGCAATGCCGTCGGTGATCACGGTGGCGCGCGCGGCGGGCGCGTCCGCGGGCGCGACGGGGCGCGGCGCCCGCGCCCGGCCCTCGCCCGCCGGCGTGAAGCGCTCGACATGGATGCGCTGCTCCGGCAGGCCGGCCTCGCGCAACGCGCCCGACACCGCCTCGAGCATGTCGGCGGGGCCGCACACGAAGGCGTGGTCGACCCGCTCCGCCGGCACGATGGTGCGCAGGAACAGGGCGGCCTTCGCCCCGTCGAGGCGCCCGTTGAGGGCGTCGATGTCCTGCGTCTCGCGCGAGAGGACGTGGAACACGCTCAGCCGGTCGAGGAAGCGATCCTTCAGGTCCTCCAGCGCCTCGCGGAACAGGATCGAGCCCGTGGAGCGGTTGCCGTAGAACAGGAAGAAGCGGCTGTGCGGCTCGCGGGCGAGCATCGTGCGGATGATCGACAGGATCGGGGTGATGCCCGAACCCGCCGCGAAGGCCGCGTAGGTGTGCGCGGCCTCCGGCTGCGGCGCGAGGCCGAAGCGGCCCATCGGCGGCATCACGTCGATCTCGTCGCCGGTCGCCAGCGTGCCGGTGGCGAAGCCGGAGAACAGGCCGCCCTCGACCCGCTTGACCGCGATGCGCAGGTCCGCGTCGTCGAGGCCCGAGCAGATCGAGTAGGAGCGCCGCACCTCCTCGCCGTGCAGCGTCGTGCGCAGGGTCAGGTACTGGCCGCAGGCGAACCCGAAGGCGTCGCGCAGATCGTCCGGCACCGCGAGCGCGATCGAGACGGCATCCGGCGTCTCGCGGCGGACCTCGGCCACGCGCAGGCGATGGAAGCGGGGGCTGGAGCCGGGAGTCATGGCGGGCCTCAGATGCACTTGAAGGCGTCGAAGGGTTCGCGGCAGGCGAGGCAGCGCCATAGCGCCTTGCAGGCCGTCGAGCCGAACTCGGAGATGCGCTCGGTGCGCGCGGAGCCGCAATGCGGGCACGTCACCGCCTCCTCGCCGAACAGCGCCCGGCGCGAGGCCTTGGCGGCGGGCGGGGCGATGCCGTAGGCGGCGAGCTTGTCGCGGCCCGCCTGCGTCATCCAGTCGGTGGTCCAGGCGGGGGAGCGCACGAGGCGCACGACGGCGTCCGGGAAGCCCGCGGCGGCGAGCGCGGTCTGCACCTCCAGGCCGATCACGTCCATGGCCGGGCAGCCCGAATAGGTCGGCGTGATGGCGACCTCGACCCGGCCGTCGCGCAGGCTGACCTCCCGCAGCACGCCGAGATCCGCGATGGTGAGGACCGGGATCTCCGGGTCGCAGACCCCGGCCGCGGCCGCGTAGGCGGCCTCCCGCCGCGCCGCCTCGTTCACCACACCGCCCCCGGATGGGCCCGCTGCAGGTACTGAAGGTCGGCGAGGATGAAGCCGAGATGCTCGCTGTGGCGCCCGCGCCGGCCCCCGCTCTGCGCGCCCGAGCCGGTTGGCCGCGTGAGCGTCGCCTCCTCCAGCACCCGCGCGATCGTGCGATCGAAGGCCGGCCGCAGCGAGGCCGGGTCGACCGCGATCCCGGCCGCGACGAGCCCGGCTTCCGCGGGATCGCTCTCGAACGCTTCGCCCGCGTAGGGCCAGAGGTCGTCGAGGGCGGCCTGCACCCGGGCACGGCTCTCGGCCGTGCCGTCGCCGAGCCGGATCAGCCACTCGGCCGCATGGCGCAGGTGGTAGGCCGTCTCCTTCTCGGCCTTGGCGGCCACCGCCGCGAGCGCGGCGTCGGCCGAACCCATCATCGCCCGCCAGTACGGATCGATGAAGGCTGAGAACAGCACCTGCCGCACGATGGTGGCGGCGAAGTCGCCGTTCGGCTGCTCCACGAGCAGGCAGTTGCGGTACTGGTGCGCCTCGCGCCGGTAGGCGAAATCGTCCTCCGTGAGCCCCCGCCCGTCGACCTGTGCCGCGTATTCGTAGAGGGCGCGGGCCTGGCCCACGCAGTCGAGGGCGATGTTGGCGAGCGCGATGTCCTCCTCCAGCATCGGCGCGTGCCCGCACCACTCGGAGAGGCGGTGCCCGAGGATCAGCGCGTCGTCCGCCCGGCGCAGAACGAGGGCGAGGAGCGGCGATTCCGCGAGGGCGATGGAGGTGGTGGACATCGTCCGATCTCCGCGATCAGTCAGGGTGCGGCCGGCCTCCCCTTGCCCGGGCGGGAGAGGGCGTCCCGCGCTCGGTCCGGGAGCCGCGCTACATGTGCCCCACGTCGTCCGGCACCTCGTAGAAGGTCGGGTGCCGGTAGATCTTCGAGGCGGTGGGCTCGAACAACATCTCCTTGTCGGCGGGGTCCGAGGCCACGATGGCGGCCGAGGGCACGACCCAGAGCGACAGGCCTTCCCCGCGCCGGGTGTAGACGTCGCGCGCCGCCTGCAGGGCCATGCCGGCATCCGCCGCATGCAGCGAGCCCACGTGCTTGTGCGCGAGCCCGTTGCGCGAGCGGATGAACACTTCCCAGAGCGGGATCTTCGCCTCGGCCATCATCCCCTCCTCAGGCGGCCGCCGCGACGGCGCCGGTGGCCTCCCGCGCCCGGCGGGCGCGCTTCTCGGCATGGGCCATCGCGGCCTCGCGCACCCAGGCGCCGGCCGCGTGGGCGTCGCGGCGCTGCTTCATCCGCTGGCGGTTGCAGGGGCCGTTGCCGGCGAGCACCTGCCGGAACTCCTCCCAGTCGATCGCCCCGAAGCGCCAGTGGCCGGCGGCCTCGTCGTAGGTGAGGTCCGGGTCCGGGAAGGTCAGGCCGAGATGGTGGCCCTGGGGCACCGTCGCGTCCACGAACTTCTGGCGCAGCTCGTCGTTCGAGAAGCGCTTGATCTTCCATTGGGCCGATTGCTCGGAATGCTGGCTCTCGGCATCGGGCGGACCGAACATCATCAGGCAGGGCCACCACCAGCGGTTCAGGGCGTCCTGCGCCATCGCCTTCTGCTCGGGCGTGCCGCGGCACAGCGTCAGCATGATCTCGTAGCCCTGGCGCTGGTGGAAGCTCTCCTCCTTGCAGATGCGGATCATCGCCCGCGCGTAGGGGCCGTAGGAGCAGCGGCAGAGCGGGATCTGGTTCATGATCGCCGCGCCGTCGACGAGCCAGCCGATCGCCCCGATATCGGCCCAGGACAGCGTCGGGTAGTTGAAGATCGACGAGTACTTCGCCTTGCCGGACAGGAGCTGGTCGACCAGCTCCTCGCGGCTCGTCCCCAGGGTCTCGGCCGCGGCATAGAGGTAGAGCCCGTGGCCGGCCTCGTCCTGCACCTTGGCCAGCAGCGCCGCCTTGCGCTTGAGCGAGGGCGCGCGGGTGATCCAGTTGCCCTCCGGCAGCATGCCCACGATCTCCGAATGGGCGTGCTGGGAGATCTGCCGCACCAGGGTGCGCCGGTAGGCCTCCGGCATCCAGTCGTTCGGCTCGATGCGCTCCTCGGCATCGACCCGCGCCTGGAAACGCCCGTTGCGGCCGGCCTCCTCGGGGCCGGCAGCCTCCACGACGGCGTCCTTGGCGTTCAGGGCCTGCGTGTACATGAGCGATCCCTCCCGAGGATTCGCCTTTCAATATGTCACAGAAAATCTAGATTGCAAGATTTTCCGTAACACGAAGCGGTGCGGCGAACCGGGCCGCGAAGGCGGGGCCGGGCGGCGGCAGGGCGCCCGCATCGCTGCGGGCATGCCGGTCGAGCCAGCGCTCGGCCGCGGGCGCGAGGCTGCGGTAGAGCCGCCCGCAGAGGTCGCGCGCCGCCTCGCCGGCCCAGTCCTCGGGCAGGAGGGGGGCGGGCAGGAGCGGGTCCTTGAGCACGGCGCGGCGAAACTCGTGGATCAGCAGCAGGCGCACCACCAGGGCCTCGAGATCGTCCGGCTGCCGGCCCGCCTCCAGCGCCTCGGCGGCGGGGGCAAAGGCGGAGACGAAGCGGGCGTAGCGCGCGCCCACCGCGTCGAGGGGCCAGGCGCGGGCGGCGAGCCGCCGGGCGGTGGCGAGGTCGTCCGGGGCGCCCGCGAGGCGCAGGAACCCCCCCTCGCCCGCCCGCTCGCCGATCCCGACCATCAGGTCGGGCGCGAGCATGCCGTAGCCCGCGGCGGCGAGCTCCGCCCGCACACCCGCCCGATCGTCGGCCCCGTCGAGGAGGAGGAGGTCGAAGCTCCCCCGCCACGCGGGCGGACGCCCGGCATAGATGCGCTCGGTCGCCCGCGCGAAGGGCGCGGCGCCCACGGGGGTGAGCCGGTAGAAGCTGTTGCGGCCGACCTTCCAGCGCGCGAACCAGCCGTCCGCCACGAGGCGCGAGAGCGCCGTGCGCACCACCCCGTCGCCGATCCGGAAGGCGCGGGTCACGGCGAGCAGGGATTCGAGCGACAGCACCCCGCCCCGCGGCACCACCGCGTCGCCGAACACCGTGACCACGAGCGACCCGACCCGGAGCGGCGTGCGCTGGTGAAACTGGTCGAGCAGCGACTGGACGTAGGCGGCCATCCGGCGGCGCACTCCTCGGGGTGGGTTGCGGCCTGGGGTCGAGGAATGGCGCGCGGAGCATGCCCTCTCCCGTACGGGAGAGGAGGTCTCGCGCTCGTCCGATCCACCCGGCAGCCGGCCGAGACCGCACGGATATCGGTGGTCCGCCGGCGCTTGTCGAGACGACGCGTCCCGCCTTGACCAACCGGCCGGTCGGTCAATAATGCGCCGGAAGGACGCGACCAGAACGACACGGGAGGAACGCCGATGAGACTGGAGAGCTACGTCCAGGGCCGCTGGGCCGCGCCCGGCACCGACCTCGTGCTCGTGCGCAGCGCCGTCACGGGCGAGCCGGTGGCGGAGGTCGCGAGCGGCGGCCTCGCGATGGACGAGGTGCTGGACTACGCCAGGCGCGTCGGCGGTCCGGCCCTGCGCCGCCTCACCTTCCACGACCGCGCCGCGATGCTGAAGGCGCTGGCGCAGTATCTCACCGAGCGCAAGGAGGCGCTCTACGCCCTCTCGCTCCAGACCGGGGCCACGCGCGGCGACAGCCTGATCGACGTGGACGGGGGCATCGGCACGCTGTTCGTGTTCGCCTCCAAGGGCCGGCGCGAACTGCCGAACGCGACGTTCTTGCTCGACGGCGAGGCGGAATCGCTCGCGCGCAGCGGCCGCTTCGCGGGCCGCCACGTGCTGACCTCCCGGGCCGGGGCGGCCGTGCACATCAACGCCTTCAACTTCCCGTGCTGGGGCCTCCTGGAGAAGTTGGCGCCCGCGCTGCTCGCGGGCGTGCCGGTCGTCACCAAGCCCGCCACCGTGACCGCGCAGGTGGCGCACGCGCTGGTGCGGATGATCGCCGAATCCGGGATCCTGCCGGACGGCGCCCTGCAATGCGTGATCGGCGCGACGGGCGACCTGTTCGACCACCTCACCGGCCAGGACGTGGTCGCCTTCACGGGCTCGGCCGAGACCGCTTCCCGCCTGCAGCGCCATCCCGTCATCGCCCGCGAGGCGGTGCGCTTCAACGCCGAGCGCGACTCGCTCAACGCCGCCATCCTCGGCCCCGACGCGGTCCCGGGCACGCCCGAGTTCGACCTGTTCATCAAGGAGGTCGCCAAGGAGATGACCGTGAAGGCCGGGCAGAAATGCACGGCGATCCGGCGGGCGATGGCGCCGCGCGCCCAGGTGCCGGCGGTGATCGACGCCTTGCGCCAGCGCCTGGCGGGCGTGCGGGTGGGCGATCCGGCGCTCGAAGGCGTGCGGATGGGGCCCGTGGTCGGGCTCGACCAGCGGCGCGACGTGCGGGCCAAGCTCGACCTCCTCGCCCCGGAGACCGAGCGGGTCGCGGGCGATCCGGACGACTTCGCCGTGGAGGGCGCGGACCCGGCGCGCGGCGCCTTCCTGCCGCCGATCCTGCTGCACTGCCCCGACCCGATCCGGGCGACGCGCGTCCACCAGGTCGAGGCGTTCGGGCCGGCCTGCACGGTGATGGGCTATGCCGACCCCGCCGAGGCGGTGCGGCTGGCCAATCGCGGCGAGGGCAGCCTCGTCGCCTCGCTCTACACCCACGACCCGGCCGCGGCGGCCGAGATCGTCTTCGGCGCCAGCGCCTTCCACGGGCGGCTGCTCGTGGTCGACCGCGACTGCGCCAAGGACCAGACCGGCCACGGCTCGCCGGTGCCGCATCTCGTCCACGGGGGGCCGGGCCGCGCGGGCGGGGGCGAGGAACTCGGCGGCATGCGGGCGCTGCGCCCCTACCTGCAGCGCACCGCCCTGCAGGGCTCGCCCGCGATGCTGACCTCGCTCACCGGGAGCTGGGTCAAGGGCGCGCCGGTGATCGAGGCCGCGGCGCATCCGTTCCGCGCCCGCTTCGAGGAACTGGAGATCGGCCGGACCTTCCACTCGGGCGAGCGCACGATCACGGTCGAGGACATCGAGCACTTCGCGGCCTTCACGGGCGACACCTTCTACGCCCACATGAGCGACGAGGCGGTGCAGGACCACCCGTTCTTCCCCGGCCGGGTGGCGCACGGCTACCTGCTGCTCTCCTTCGCGGCCGGCCTGTTCGTGGATCCCGAGCCGGGCCCGGTCCTGGCCAATTACGGCCTCGATTCGCTGCGCTTCCTCAAGCCGCTGCGCCCCGGCGAGGCGATCCGGGTCCGCCTCACCGCCAAGGAGAAGTCGCCTCGCAACGCGCAATACGGCGAGGTGCGCTGGGACGTCGAGATCCTCACCGGCGCGGGCGAGACGGCGGCGACCTACGAACTCCTGACCATGAACGCCATGCGGGGGTGAGCGTGGCGCGTCGGCCCACGGACCTGTTCAGGGCGCGGACTTGTCCGTTCTTTCCTCGTCCGGACGGAGTCGCCGGGTGAACGGCGCGTTGACGAGAGTCGCGATGATGCCGCTGACGCCTATCCCGAGTGCGCCGGCGGCGATCCAATCGTGCCCTCTCTCCGCAAGGGCGTAGGCGAAGCACAGGATGATCAGCAGGCCTGTGAAGCCGGCGAGCAGAGCCAGGAGCTGATAGCGGTCCGTCCGCCGGTTGACATCGTGCACGGACTCGATCTCGGCCTGTTGCGCGCGCTCGGCCATCCGAAGGAGGCGATCCGCCATTCCGGGGTGCAGCCGCTAATACCGCTCAAGCGTTTCTGGCGCGGGCAGCGAGCCTTGATGCAGCGATTCTGCGACCTGTGTCTGTGTAACGAAACTCTGGCCTGCAAAATCGTAAGAAGCCGCTTGACAACTTCCGGCTGTTTGTCGGGATCGACAAGTCCATCAAGTGCTGGGCCGATCTTGTCTAGAAGTTGTTGCCTTACCTCGACCGGGATGCCGCCCTTCGCGGGCGGGCCGTCATCTGGATCGCGGCTCATCGCCGAGACGTCCCAGGCTCCGCGTCAGGTGGCGGCCAACGTTGCGCCACGCATGCTGAACTCCGTCGGTTCGCTGGATCGCCTGAAGCTTCATCGCCGGAACGGTCAGGAATGACGGTGCGCTCAAGCCCATCGCAAGGATGCGCAGGAGCGGCCGGTCTGCCAAGCGCCTCGGCACGTCGTCATGCTCCATGGCTCGCTCCGTCCGTTGCGTCCGCACTCGCATGATGCTGCGGACGGCGTCAATGTGGAAGCAGAGCATTGGGCCTGTGCCGAGGCGGAGCTTGCGCAACGCGCGGCCCCTACGCCGCCCGCGGCAGCGCCCGGAAGTGCAGGTCCAGCGCCGCGATCGTCTGCGCCAGCAGGCCCCTCAGCGGATCGAGCGCGGCGGCGTCCGGCATCGCGTCCTCGGTGCGGGCCGTCCGCTCGATGGCGGCGAGCGCCCCGGCGAGCGCGCTCGCCCCGACGTTGAGGCTCATCGATTTCAGTCCGTGCGCGGCGCGCGCCGCCGCCGGCGCGTCCTCGGCGGCGATCAGGCTTTCCAGGCTCTGCGGGGCGTGCTCGCAGAACAGGCGCAGCAGCCGCTCGATGAAGGCCGTCCCGCTCGCCTGCGCCATCTCGTCGAGGCTCGCCAGCGTCCCTGCATCGAGCAGGGCGGCGGGCGCGTCGACGGGGGTGTCCGCGGGAGCGGCGGCCGGCGCGCTCCCGGGCTCCAGCACGCCCGCGAGCGTGCGGGCGAGGTCCGCCAGGGTGAAGGGCTTGGCGAGCACGCCGTCCATGCCGGCCGCACGCCAGGCCTCGGCCCCCTCCCCGATCACGTGGGCGGTGAGCGCGACGATCGGCACCCGGCGCGCGCCGGTCTCGGCCTCACGGGCGCGGATGGCGCGGGCGGCGTCGAAGCCGTCCAGCACCGGCATGCTGCCGTCCATCAGGATCAGGTCGAGCCCGCCGGCCTCGGCCGCCGCCACCGCCTCGGCCCCGTTCTCCACGGTCTGGATGCGGGTGACGCCGCAGCGGGTGAGCGCCTCCACGGCGACCTCGCGGTTGACCGGGCTGTCGTCGGCCACGAGCACCCGGGCGCCCGCGAAGGCGGCCGGCGCCGGGCCTGAGGCCTCGCGCCGCTCGGCGGCGCCCGCGAAGGTCCCGCCGCGCGCCAGGATGCCGAGGGCCGCACGCCACTCGGCCTGCGCCAGCGGCCAGCGCAGCACCTCGTCGGCGGCGCCCGAGGCCAGCACCTCGGGCCCGTGCGCGTCGCCCATCGGGCAGAGCGCGAGCACCCGGGCGGCGCCCGCCGGGCGCCCGCGGGCCGCGAGGTCGCTCGCCGCCAGGATCCAGTGCGCCGGCCCCGTCCCATCCTGGCGGGGCATGAAGCCCGCCGCCGACAGGCCCGCCTCCAGGGCCGCGCGGGTGGCGGCGCCGGCCACGCCGACCACCACCGCGGACACCACCGCCGGGTCGCGCCGGAGCGGGGCGGCCGGCTCCAGCACCTCCACGGGAATCTCGGCGAAGAAGGTCGAGCCCTCCCCCTCGCGGCTCGTCACGCCGACCCGGCCGCCCATTGCGGCGACGAGGCGCTGGGCGATCGACAGGCCGAGGCCGGTGCCGCCGTAGCGGCGCGTGGTGGACTGGTCGGCCTGCGAGAAGGCCGTGAACAGGGTCGCCAGCGTCGCCGCCGGGATGCCGATCCCCGTGTCGGTGACCGACAGGCGCAAGGCGCGGCCGGCCTCGGCGGTCTCGATGCGGATCAGCACGTGGCCGGCTTCGGTGAACTTGAGGGCGTTGTTGACGAAGTTGCCGAGCACCTGCCCCAGCCGCACGGGATCGCCCGCGATGGCGCGCGGCACGTCCGGGGCGACGAGGGCCGCGAGGTCGAGGCCCTTGGCCCGCGCCCGCTCGCCGAACAGCGTCGCCACCGTGTCGGCGATCTCCGCCGGATCGACCGGGATGCGCTCCAGGTCCAGCTTACCCGCCTCGACCTTCGCGAAGTCGAGGATGTCGTTGATGATCGCGAGCAGGTTCTGCCCCGAGCGGGCGATCACCTCGGCGTAGCGGCGCTGGCGGGGCGGCAGGTCGCCCGCGGCGAGGAGTTCGGCCATCACCAGCATGCCGTTCATCGGCGTGCGGATCTCGTGGCTCATGGTGGCCAGGAAGGTCGACTTGGCGGCGTTGGCGGATTCCGCCGCCTCCTTGGCCTCGCTCAGGTCCGCGGTGCGGTCCTGCACCTCCTGCTCCAGCCGCGCCCGGTGGGCGGCGAGCCGCCGGTCGCGCTCGTCCACCGCGTCGAGGAGCCCGTTGAAGGTCGAGGCGAGCGCCCCGACCTCGTCGCGGGTCTCCACCGGCACGCGGTGGCGGTAATCGTGGTTCGCCTGGACGGTCGTCATGGCCTGCGTGAGCGCCGTCAGCGGCCGGGTGAGCGCCGCCTGCAGCCGCCACGCCACGAGCAGCCCGACCGCGACCGCGAGCCCGGCCGTCATGGCGGTGGTGGCCAGCACGTCGTAGAGGCGCCCGACCAGGTCGGCGGTCTCGGCGATGAGCGTGACGCGCCCGACCTCGCGGGTGTTCTCCAGCACCGGGACGCTCAGGCGCACGGTGCGGGTGGTGACGAGGTCGAGGACCGAGACGCCCTCCGCCCGGTCGAGATCGAGGTCCCGGGCCAGCCGGAGGCCCAGCCCCTGCTCGGCCAGCGCCGACCCGTCCGGCCGCGTGAGCGCCGCGTAGACGATGCCGGGCCTGAGCGCGATCGCCCGCAGGGCCGCATGCGCCCCCGCGGCATCCTCCGCCACGGCGGCCCGGGCGCTGGCGCTGGCGAAGACCGTGGCGAGCCCGTGCAGCCACTCGCGCTTGTCGGCGGCGTAGCGCGAGGCCTCGCGCCACGTCCCGAGAACGGCCGCGACCGCGAGCGCGACGAGGACGGCGCCGACGACCGCGCGCCCGAGCCGCGTGGCCAGGGACGTGCTGGCGGGCGGACCCGCGGGTGTGGCGGGTGTGGCGCCCCGGGAGGCTCTCGCTGTCATGGGGCCAAGCTCCTGCCGACCGATGCCCGCGGCGGGGGCCGCCTCACGCCGCCCGGACCGCGGCCTGTCCGGCGAGCGCCGTGACGGCGTCCCAGCGGCTCACGAAGGCCCTCACCACGGCGGCGTCGAAATGGGTGCCGGATTCCTCGATCAGGTGCGCGCGCGCCGCCTCCAGGCTCCAGGCCCGCTTGTAGGGCCGCTCGGTGGTGAGCGCGTCGAACACGTCCGCCACCGCGACCATGCGGCCGGGGAGCGGGATCGCCTCGCCGGCAAGCCCGCGCGGGTAGCCGGTTCCGTCCCAGCGCTCGTGGTGGCTCACGGCGATCTCGGCGGCGGCCCGGACCACCTCGGAGGAACTGCTCTCGAGGATGCGCGCGCCGCGCTCGGCGTGGCGCTCCATCACGCGCCGCTCCTCCGGGTCGAGCGGGCCGGGCTTGAGCAGGATCGCGTCGGGAATCGCGATCTTGCCGACATCGTGCATGGTCGAGGCGAGGCTGAGCAGCCGGCAGCGCTCCGGGGGCATCCCCAGCGCCTCGGCGATCAGGCCGACATAGGCCGCCACCCGGGCGATGTGGTTGCCGGTGTCGGTGTCGCGGTGCTCGGCAGCGCGCATCAGCAGGGTGATGATCTCGCGCTCGCGCGCCTCCACCAGGGCGACCGCCGCTGCGACCTCGCGGGCGAGCCACGCCGCCCGCTCCTGCTGCTCGCGGTAGGCCCGGCTCAGCGCCAGCAGGTTGGTGACGCGCGCCCGGATCTCGACCGGATCGCAGGGCTTGTTGAGGAAGTCCGTCGCGCCGGCCTCCAGGGCCTCGCGGCGCAGCGCCCGCGCGTCGTAGCTCGTCACCATCACGATCGGCACATGCGCGAAGCCCGGCACGGCGCGCGCGGCGCGGATGAAGGCGATGCCGTCCATCTCCGGCATCTCGTAGTCGGTGAGCACCACGCCGATCTCGTCGGCCTGCGCATGGATGCGCGCCAGCGCGTCGGCCGGCCGGGTGAACGCCTCCGCGGCGCAGTCGGGGATGGGGCGCAGCGCCTCCACCATCACGAGGTTGTTCAACTCGGCATCGTCGAGGACGAGCGCGCGCATCGATGTCCCTCTGGCGGCCGAACGGGCTGCCGCCGCGGCACCGTGCCCGCGAAACCTTGACAAGTTCTGCTCGACGCCCTGCGAAAGCTGCAAGGCTGCGCCTCCCCCCGCGCGCGAGGCGCCGCAAAGCCGCAGCACCCGCCCGGGACGAGACGGAAACCGGGAGCCGCTCCCGCGCGATTGCCTCTCTGCGAGGCGGGATTGGCTTTGAATCCTGCCGCCGCGGGCGTTACAGGACGAGCCTTCACCTGCTCCCGGGCGCCCTTGCCCGATTCGAGGATTCACGAGACCAACACGATGGCCGGCTTCAAGGACCAGCAATTCGACAAGCGGCGGGGCGCCTCCGCCGAGGCCAAGCGGGCGATGCTGGAGAAGTTCAAGGCGCGGCCGGCCGAGGACGACCCGACGGTGGTCGCCCGCCGGGCCGAGCGCCAGCGGATCGCCGAGGAGCGGGCCGCCCGCGAGGCCGCCCGCGAGGCGGCGCGGCAGGAGGAGAAGACGCGCCAGGAGGCCGAGGCCGCCGAAGCGCGCGAGCGCGCCGAGCGCGAGGCCGCCGAAGCCGCGGAGCGGGAGGCGGCCGCCGAGGCCGAGCGCAAGGCCGCCCGCGACGCCCGCTACGCCGCCCGCAAGGCCCGCCGGAAGTAGCGGCAGCCGCTCCGGCAGGGCCGGCCGACGGCCCGCGCCGGACGACGGATCGTCACGACGGCGCCGGCCGTCCGCGGGCGCCGCACGGCGTCCGGCATCCCGGCGCCTCGTCCGGCGAAGCGGAGGCCGGTGCGTTGCAGACAATGCGGCCGAGCTTTGGGAGCCGCATCCGCGCCGGCGTGACCGCAGGCCGCTCGCGGCCAACGAGCCTCGGGCCAGTCTGCCGCCGAAGCGCTCACCACCCCGGCGGCTGCGGGCCGGCCATTGCCATGCCGGACGCCTCGTGCGGATCGTCCTGCCGGTCGTCCCGGCCGCCGGCGCGGCGGACCATCGGCCAGCCCGGCCGTGCGTGACCGCACGCCGTATCCGGCGAGGAGCCGTCCGCCGGCTCCGCGGCGGACGCGCGGAGTCCTACGCGGCCGTCCTTTACGCGACCGTCCTTTACGCGACCGTCTTGGGCGGGCGTCCGCGCCTCTTCGGCTCTCCACCTGCCCCCTCCGCCAGCTTGGCGGCGCGCTCGCGCCGGAGCTGCCCGAGGCCGAGCGACTTGGCGAGTTCCGAGCGCTGGCGGGCATAGGCCTCGGCCACCATCGGGTAGTCGGGGGGGAGCCCCCACTTCTGGCGGTACTGGTCCGGGGTGAGGCCTCGGGTGGTGAGGTGTCGCTTGAGCGACTTGTAGGGCTTGCCGTCTTCCAGGCTGATGATGTGATCGAGGGTCACGGTCTTCTTGATCGGCACCGGCGGCACCGGCTTCTCCGGCTCGGGCGGAGGCGGCGAGACGACGCGCGACAGAGAGGAATGCACCGAGACGATCAGCCCGGCCAGCTCACCCATCGGCACCGAGTTGTTCGAGACGTAAGCCGAAACGATATCAGCCGACAGATTGATGAGGTCTGACTGGGTCGAAAGCTCGTCGGTCGTCATGGGCGCATCCTGCCAGAAAGCTGTTTTGCAGATGCGCGAAAAAAATCAGGGCGTCAACGAATATTTCGGGATACGATGTTACCTCCACTTTGTAACGGCGATGCGCTCGAAGGAGCGCCGGTAAGTACGTTCCAAATTTAGAGTTGTTTCGGCAGGTTCTCTCGGGTCAGGAGCGGATTTGCTCTTTTCTTGGATGCTTTTTGATCAAAAGTGATGGCGAGTGCATGGCGCGGAGGGTCCGGGCCTGCGCCCGGGACCATCCAGGCAGGGTAAAAAGTCTCACGATATCAGGGATTTGCGAAATCGAGGAGCGGCCCGGGCCGCGCCGGGTCATCGCGGCTCCGGCGCCGGGCCGTGTCGCCCGGGGAGCGGCGACGGACGCCCTGGCCGCTGTGGTTGCCACAACCAAAGCGGGAAGATGCCGGAGGCCCTACGTGGCCGGGCCGGGCCGGCCCAGGCTGTGGACAAGCGCGATCGGGGCGCGCCGGTGCGGCGCTCCCCGCCGGCTCAGGGCTTGGGCGCGTCGGCCGGCTTGCTCTCGCTGGCCTTGCCGGAGGCCGTCGGGCCGGCGGGAGCGGGCGCGGCGGCGGCGGGCTTGGGCGGCGGCGGCTTGGGCGTCCACTCCGCGTCCGGGCGCGGGCCGCCCGGCTGGTTCGTCGGACCGGTGAGCTGGCCGGGCGCGACATCGGTCACCCGCGTCCAGGATTGCGACCCGCACAGGAAGCCGAGCAGGCAGCCCCGCACGTTCAGCTCGCCCGGATCCTCGACCCAGACCGACACGTCGTAGAACTTCCCGTCCTCGGAATTGTAGATCTGGCCCTCGTGCCGGTTCTCGGCATTCGGCTTGAGCCCCATGATCAGCTGGTGACCGAGCGACGGACGGGTGCGCTTCTTGGCGTCGGTGTTCTTGAAGTCCACCCGGGGCTGGCCCTTGTCGTCGAGGGGCGTCTTCAGCCAGACGACGTAGCCGCAGATCCGGTCGCTGCGGGTCAGGCACTTCTCGATGCGGATCCGGGCCCGGCCGTCCTCGGTCAGCCACGTGCCGCTCGGATCTTTCGGCGCGGCGAGGGCCGCGACCGGCAGCAGCAGACCGAGGGCGGCCAGACCGCAGGTCAGGGGATTCATCATGCAGGATATCCTCCGTGGCGGAGCCGCAGCCGCATTAAGGCCAGCCTGCCGGGGCCGCAACCCGCCAGGAGTCCGTACGGCCGACGCGCCGCCTCGGGGCGGGCCGTCATGAGGCCCGGTTCATGAGGCCCGGTTGTCGCAGGCCCAGATGTCACATGGCCGGATGTCACATGGCTCCCCCGCCCCTCGGCGAGCTAGAGCGGCCTCGCCGGGGGCAATCGCCCCGCGGTCCCCGAGATTCCCGACGCGCCCGTCCGCCGGCCGCAGGGCACGAGCCGCATGATCCCGATCGAGATCCTGGTGATGACCTCCGGTGCCGTGGGCGCGATCGCGATCGTCGTGGCGGCCCGACCCGGCCGCCGCCGCCTCGCCCTGCGCGGCTCGCGCCCCCCCGGGGCGGGCCTCGGGGACACCGGCGCCCCGCGCGGCGCGGGCGCCGAGCCGCCGCTCCCGCGCCACTGAGCCGGTTCCCCTCGACCAGCGTGCCTCGGCCGGTTCGCCGGCCGGTTCGCCGGCTCTTGGCTTCGCGCGCGCAATCCTGCATCCCGGCCGGGAGCCCCCTCCCGTCGCCCGCAAGGAGAAACCGCGCCCGTGCCGCATGCCACCGAGCTGATCGCCATCATCGCCATCGGGCTCGTCTTCGCGTTCATCGGCGGCTTGATCGCCCAGCGGCTGCGTCTGCCGCCCCTGGTCGGCTACCTCGTGGCGGGCATCGCCATCGGCCCCCACACACCCGGTTTCGTCGGCAATGCGGAGCTCGCCGGCCAGCTCGCCGAGATCGGCGTGATCCTGCTGATGTTCGGGGTCGGGCTCCACTTCTCGATCGGCGACCTGATGGCGGTGCGCGCGATCGCGCTGCCGGGCGCGGTGGTGCAGATCGCCGTCGCGACGCTGATGGGGCTCGGGGTCGGCCTTGCCTGGGGCTGGGGGCTGGGCGCGGGCCTCGTCTTCGGCCTCGCCCTCTCGGTGGCCTCGACCGTGGTGCTGCTGCGCGCGCTGGAGGAGCGCGGCCTGCTCGACACCGACAAGGGCCGGATCGCGGTGGGCTGGCTCATCGTCGAGGACTTGGCGATGGTGCTGGCCCTGGTGCTGCTGCCGGCGCTCGCCGGGGCGCTCGGCGGCGAAGCGGGGCACGGTCGCGGCGGCGGCGATCTGTGGGCGAGCCTCGGGCTCACCCTGGCCAAGGTCGCGGCCTTCACGGGCGTGATGCTCGTCGGGGGGCGCCGGGTCGTGCCCTGGCTGCTCGATCAGGCCGCCCGCACCGGCTCGCGGGAATTATTCACCCTGGCGGTGCTGGCGCTGGCGCTCGGCATCGCCTTCGGGTCCGCGGCGCTGTTCGGGGTCTCCTTCGCGCTCGGAGCCTTCTTCGCCGGCATGGTCCTGGCGGAATCCGATCTCAGCCACCGGGCCGCCGCCGATTCGCTGCCGCTGCAGGACGCCTTCGCGGTCCTGTTCTTCGTCTCGGTCGGGATGCTGTTCGATCCCGGGATTCTGCTGCGCGCGCCCCTGGCGGTGCTGGCGGTGATCGGCATCATCCTGGTCGGCAAGTCGATCGCGGCGGTCGCGATCGTCCTGGCCTTCCGCTATCCTCTCGGCACCGCGCTCACCATCGCGGCGAGCCTCGCGCAGATCGGCGAATTCTCGTTCATCCTCGCCGGGCTGGGCATCGGCCTCAAGCTGCTGCCGCCCGAAGGGCGCGACCTGATCCTGGCGGGCGCGCTCCTGTCGATCACCATCAACCCGCTGTTCTTCGCCGGGATCGAGCGCCTCGCCCGGGTCCTGGCCGAGCGGCCGGACCTCGCCTCCCGCATCGAGCGGCGCGGGGCCGCGGACCTTCCGGTGCTCGCCCCGGCGCAGGCGGGCGTCTCGGGCCATGCGGTGCTGGTCGGCTACGGCCGGGTCGGCAGCAGCATCGCGCGGGCGTGCGAAGCCTGGGAGCTGCCCGTCGTGGTCGTCGAGCGCGACCGGCGCCGGGTGGAGGATCTGCGCGCGGCCGGTGCCGCGGCGGTATTCGGGGATGCGGCCGCGCCCGGCATCCTGGCGGCGGCGGACATCGCCCGGGCGCGGCTCCTCGTGGTGGCGAGCCCGGACGCGCATCAGGCGCGCCGCCTCGTGGCCATCGCCCGGCAGGCCAATCCCGGCATCGACACGCTCGTGCGCACCCACAGCGACATCGAGCGGCGCCACCTCGAGGACGAGGGCGTCGGCCTCGTGCTGATGGCCGAGCGCGAACTCGCCTTCGGCATGACCCTCTACGCCCTGCGCAGCCTCGGCATCAGCGAGGGCGAGGCGCGGGTCTTCGTCGACACGAGCCGGGCCGAGAGCCGCGGCGATCCGGCGGCCCAGGCGGCGCCGGGCCAGGGCGCCCCGGAGCTGCGCCCGCACCGGGAGGCGACGGGCGGCGAGTGAGACCAACGGTCATTGCCAATGACCGTTGTGCCGCTCTCGGGTCTTCGCCAAGCCCTTGGCTTGACGTCGGCAATGCGAGATGGCTCGACGGCCCCGTCGATCCCGGGCTTGCCCGGGATCGAGATCGATGCGTCAGCATCCCGGGCTTGCCCGGGATCGAGATCGATGCGTCGGAATCCTGGGCCGTTGGCATGAGCGGCCGGCCGGGGCGCGGGCGCACATTACGGGATGGCAATGTCGCGGCAATGCTGCCCACAGCTCGGCCGCGGCATCGTCGGGCATCGCCAACGACGGAGCGATGCCGATGTCGCAGATGGACCGCCCGGCCGAACTGATGATCTGGCACGGGGAGCGCGCCGCCCCCCCGGCCGAGGCGCGGCTCTACCCGACATTGCGGGAGGCGCTCGCGGCCGCCGCGGGTTGCGCCGGCGATCCCGATGCATTGCCCTGGATCGTCACCGAGGACGGCGACATCCTCAGCCCGCACTGGATCGACCGGCACGCCCGCGAGGCCGGGCATCCGGCGGGCGGCCTGCGCGCCTGGATCGCGCAGCGCTGGCTCTGCTGAGCGGAAGGCCACGCCGCGAAATCGCCGAAAGATGATGCGACGGGACATCTCCCGTTCATCGCGCCGCGTGCTACCTTGCCGCCATGACGAGTCTCCGCAAACCCGCTCCCGCGCGCCGCGACGTGGTCGCGACGACCTATGGCTACGGGGTGGCGCGCGGACGGCTGCCGCGTCCCGGCAACGACAACCGGCGCTCCTCGCGGCGCCGCTCGGTGCCGCTGCTCCTGGGCGCGTGGTTCGCGATCCTGGCGGCCATCACCGCCCTGTTCTGGCGCTCGGCCGGCCTCTGAGGCCGGTCGCGGGAGCAGAGGCTCAGGCCGCCCGCGTCAGCCGTCCGCCGGCCGCCAGGACGGCCGCCTGCGCGGCCGGCAGCGGCGGGCTGATCAGGTAGCCCTGGATCTCGCCGCATCCGGCCTGCGCCATCGCGGCCCGCTGCGCCTCCGTCTCGACGCCCTCGGCGCAGATCGCCATGCCGAGTTCCCCGCCCAGGCCCACCACCGACCGGATGATCGCCGCCGTGACCGGGCTCTGCGCGTCCTCCACGAAGGAGCGGTCGATCTTGATCTTGTCGAACGGGAACTGCCGCAGGTAGCTGAGGCTGGAATAGCCGATCCCGAAATCGTCGAGCACGATCCGCACCCCGAGGGTGCGCAGGCCCTGCAGGAGGTGCAGCACCGCCGCGCAATCCTGCAGCAGCAGCGTCTCGGTGATCTCCAGTTCGAGCCGGCGGGCCGGCAGGCCCGAGGCGGCGAGCGCCCCCGCCACGCTGGCGAGCAGCCCCTCCCCCCGGAACTGCACCGCCGAGACGTTGACCGAGACCTTGAGGTCGGGATCGGGCCACGCCATCGCGGTCCGGCAGGCCTGCCGCAGCAGCGCCTCGCCGAGCGGCACGATCAGTCCGGTCTCCTCGGCGAGCGGGACGAAGCTCCCGGGCGGGACGAGGCCGCGCACGGGGTGGCGCCAGCGCATCAGGGCCTCGAAGCCGAGGATGCGGTCCCCGCGCGCGGCCGCCACGGGCTGGTAATGCACCTCGATCTCGTCGCGCGCGAGCGCCGCACCGAGATCGAGCTCCAGGCGGCGGCGCGCCTCGGCGGCCTCGTCCATGGCCGCCTCGTAGAACCGGAAGGTGCCACGGCCCTCGGCCTTGGCACGGTAGAGCGCGAGATCGGCGCGCTTGAACAGGGTGTCCGCGTCGGTCCCGTCGCCGGGGGCGAGCGCGAGGCCGATGCTCAGGCCGACCGTGATCCGGTGGTCGCCGACCGCGACCGGCATCGACAGCGCCGCGATCAAGCGCTCGCACAGCACCCGGGCGCCGTGCGGGTCGGCGCCGGTCTGGATGACCGCGAACTCGTCGCCGCCGAGGCGCGCCACGGTGTCCTCGCACCGCAGCACCGTGCGCAGGCGCGCGGCCACCGCCTGCAGCAGCGCGTCGCCCACCGGATGACCGAGGGTGTCGTTCACCGCCTTGAAGCGGTCGAGGTCGAGGCACAGCACCGCGATGCCGCATCCCGTCCGGCGCAGCTCGGCCAGCGTCTGGTCCAGCCGCTCGCGGAACATCGTGCGGTTGGGCAGATCGGTGAGCGGGTCGTGACGGGCGAGCCGGGCGATCCGCTCCTCGGCCGCCTTGCGGTGACTGACGTCGATCTGCAGTCCGACGACCCGGACCGGCTTCGTCTCCGGCGGCGCGAAGACCAGCCGCCCGAAGCACTGCAGCCAGCGCGGCTCGCCGCCCTCGGCTCCGGGCGGCGTCACCCGGTACTCGCACATGAAGGTGGTCCGGGTCGCGACCGCGCGATCGTAGGCGGCGAGCACCCCGGGCAGGTCCTCCGGATGGATGTGCGCGCAGATGTCCTCCGCGGGGATCCGCACGCTGCCGTCCGGTCCGCACGGTCCGGACAGGCCGATCAGCCGGGCGCTCCCGGCGGAGTGCCGCATCGCGCCGCTCGCGCGGTCCCAATCCCAGATCGCCGCGCCGATCGCTTCCTGGGCGAGCTGCAGCAGGTCCATCGTCTGGGCGAACCGGTCGCGCTCCAGGACGATGTCGTCGATGTCGAGGGCCGTCGCGAGGCAGGCCGCGGCGCCGTCCGCGAGGCGGATCGGCACGAACGAGATCCGGTGCCAGCACGCGCTGGCGTCGTGGCGGCACAGCCGCGCCTCGACCTGAACCCGCTCGCCGCCGGTCTGCGCCGAAGCCCAGCCGCTCTGCAGGCGGGCGAGGTCGTCGGGATGGATCCGCTCCCGCAACGCCCGGCCGTCCCAGGCGACCGGGCCGAAATAGGCATGGAAGCGGCGGTTCGCGTAGACCAGCCGTCCGTCGCTGTCGCGCACGAGCGCCATCATCTCCGGCAGATCCTCGGCGATGGCGCGGAAGCCCGCCTCGCCGGGGGACGCTTCGCCGAGGGACGCCACGGCCGGACCCTCCCGGCGCCCGCTCACCCCCGCGTCCTGCGCTGCTCTCGTCAGCATCATGCCCCTCTCGTGCCGATCGTCCGCGCTGCGCGGTCCCGCCCGTCGCCCGCCGGCTGGATCCCGAAGCCCGACGTCAGCGCCCGACCGGCTTGGCCGTGCCGGCCGCCGCGGCGCTGAGCAGGGCCGCGAGACGCTCGGAGTCGAAGGCGGGATCGCGCTTCGGCTCCGCCTTGGCCTGTGCCTTGGGCTTGGCCGGCGGCAGCGGGGCCGGGCTGATCGCGCCGGTGGCGACCGGCTCCTCGGCCGGCCGGCCCGGGACCGGGCGGACCGGGGCCGGTGCGGCCGCAACGGCGGCGACCTGACGCGGCGCCGCCGCGTCCCGCTCCAGCTGGACGGCGGACACCGCGCAGACGCTGACGACGCCGAAGGCCGAGAGCGAGGCGATGGCGAGGTTGAGACGCAGGGACACCGGCTGCACCCTTGGCTGCACCCTTGGGTTAGGAAGGGCTGAGCCTAGCGGCGGATCCTTAACGCGCGCCTTCCCGAACCGTGGCCGAGTCCGGAAGGTCGGCCCGGCAGGCGCGTGCGGCCGGCCGCGGCACGAGGCTCACAGCAATCGGCCCTGCGCCTCCGGACGGACCGGTGCGGGGAACGGGGCGGCCGGGGCCGAGAGCAGGCCGGGATCGTCGTTGCGGTGATCGTTCACCCGCGGGTCGGCGGGGGCCAGGGTGAGCCATTCGTCCGGGCAGGGCCGGCAGAGGCCGGCGGCCGCCCCGGCCTCCACCGCGCGCAGGTCGAGCCAGCCCGCCACGGCCTCGGGTCCGAGGATCGCCGGCATGCGCTCGTGCAGGGCTGCGAGCATCCCGTTCGCCGCGCAGGTGACGATGGCCGCGGTGTCGATCTCCGAGCCGTCCGGGCCGCTCTAGGTCTCCCACAGGCCGGCGAGCGCCATCGGGCCGCCGTCCGCGCGCCGGATCAGGAACGGCGCCTGCCCGCGCCCGGCCCCGCGGCGCCACTCGTAGAAGCCGTCGGCCAGGACGATGCAGCGGCGATAGCGCAGGGCGTTGCGGAAGCTCGGCTTCTCGGCGGCGGTCTCGATCCGGGCGTTGACGATCAGGGGGAAGTCCGCCGGGTCCTTCACCCAGGCCGGCAGGAAGCCCCAGCGCATCAGCACGAAGCGCCGCCGCCCGTGCTCGGCGGTCACCACCGCCACCGGCTGGGTTGGCGCCACGTTGTGGCGGGCCGGAAAGTTCGGCCGCTCGGCATAGCCGTAGGTCGCCCGGAACACCTCGGGCGAGGAGAGGATGACGAACCGGCCGCACATCGCGCCTGTCCCGCTCGGTCTCGGACCAGCCCCGTCCCTCGCAGGAATCCCGCCGCCCTCCAAGCGCTACAGCCAGCGCTTCCACCGGAAGAACGCGTAGGGCAGGATCGCCGCCACCACCATCATGACGATCGCCATCGGGTAGCCCAGCACCCATTTCAGCTCGGGCATCGCCTCGAAGTTCATGCCGTAGATCGAGGCGATCAGGGTCGGCGGCATGAACACCACCGCCATGACCGAGAACAGCTTGATGATGTTGTTCTGCTCGAGGTTCACCAGCCCGAGGGTGGCGTCGAGCAGGAACTGGATCTTGGCCGACAGGAAGGTCGCGTGCTCCTCCAGGGACTGGAGGTCGCGCAGCGTCGAGCGGACCTCCTCGCGCACCTCCCGCGGGGCCTTGCTGGCGCGGTAGCTCGCCGAGAGCGAGAGCAGGATGCGCTCCATCGAGACGAGGCTCTCGCGCTGCTTGGACAGGAGCTCGTTGTGGCGCCCCAGGCCCCGCAGGGTCTCCTGCAGCTCGGCATTGCGGGCGCCCGGGTCGTGGGGCTCGTCGAAGATGCGTCGGGAGAGCGCGTCGATGCGCTCGCCCTGGAGCTGGAGCACGTCGGCGGCCCGGTCGATCACGGTCTCGATCAGCGCGGCCAGGATCGCCTCGCCGCCGAGCATCACCCCGGCCGGCCGCGCGGCGCGCTGCACGAACATCCGGAACGCCTGCGGGTCCTCGTAGCGCACCGTGGCGAGGCGGTTGTCGCGCAGGATGAAGGTGACGCCGGTGAGCATCGCCTCGTCGGTGTCGACCCGGCAGAGCAGGCGCCCGGTCATGTAGCGGGCGCCGTTCTCGACGTAGAGGAGTTCGGAGGGCTCGATGTCCTGCATCTCCTCCCGGGTGGGAATGGAGATGCCCATGAACGCCTCGACGCGGTGGTCCTCCTGCCGCGAGGGTTCGACGAGGTCGATCCACAGCGAATCGGGGGGAATCGGCTCGTTCGGATCGAGGAGGCGGCGTTCGAGGAGCGGCTGCCCCGTGCTGGCGCAGGCGTTCGGCTGGTGGACGAAGATCAAGGGCGGACTCAGTCGAGGGCGTGGGGCGGGGGCACGCTCGTATCCGGCACGAAGAAGTCCGGCGCAAGCGGCGTGCCCTGTGTGACCCGGTAGCGCGAAAACTCCGTGACGCCCTCCTCGGCCAGGAACGTGTCGTCGATGAGGAAGCGCCCGGTGAAGTCCCGCGCCGGCTTGGCGAAGACGTGCCAGGCGGCATCCGCCAGGATCTCCGGCGTGCGGCTCGCCTGGACGAGCGCCTCGCCGCCGAGGAGGTTGCGCACCGCCGCCGTCGCGATGGTGGTGCGCGGCCACAGCGCATTCACGGCGATGCCCTTCGGCCGCAGCTCGCCCGCCAGGCCGAGCACGCACAGCGACATGCCGAACTTCGCCATCGTGTAGGCGAGGTGGGGCGCGAACCACTTCTCCTGCATGTCGAGGGGCGGCGACAGCATCAGGATGTGGGGGTTCGCCGCCTTCTCCAGGTGCGGGATCGCGTATTTCGACACCATGTAGGTGCCGCGCGTGTTGATCTGATGCATCAGATCGAACCGCTTCATCTCGGTGGCCGGCGTCGGCGTGAGGGCGATCGCGCTCGCATTGTTGACCACGATGTCGAGGCCGCCGAAACGGGCCGCCGCGGCCTCGACCGCCTCCTTCACCTGCGCCTCCTCGCGCAAGTCGACCACGAGGGGCAGCGCCCGCCCGCCCGCCTTCTCGATCGCCTCGGCGGCCGAGTGGATCGTGCCTTCGAGCTTCGGATGCGGCTGCGTCGTCTTGGCGGCGATGGCCACGTTCGCACCGTCCCGCGCCGCCCGCAGCCCGATGGCGAGGCCGATGCCGCGCGATGCGCCGGTGATGAACAGGGTCTTGCCGTTGAGCGACATCGGGATCTCCGGGGTTGGATGACGGGCGGTTTCCCTACCGGCCGGGTCGCGCCGGCTGCGTGCCGTCGGCGTCGGTGAAGCCGTAGCGCCGGGCGAGGTCGGCGACGTGGAGGGTGAGGCCGGCCTGCGCGGCGGTCATCGGATCGGCGGCCAGCGCCGCGACGGCGCGGCCGGCATAGAGCGGGCTCTCGGTGGCGGAGGCGCCGAGGCCCGCGTCGCGGACGCGCTCGGTGCGCACGGCGCCCGGCGCGAGGGCGAGGGCGGTGACGCCGCGGGGGCCGAGTTCGGCCGCGGTCGCCAGCGCGAGGCGGTTGGTCGCCGCCATCGCGAGGTCGTAGACCAGGTCGCCGGCATAGGCCTCGGTGTCCGCCGAGACGAACACCATCAGGCCGCGCTTGGCCGAGATCATGGCGGGCGCGACCGCGCGGGCGAGCAGCAGCGCCGCGAAGGGGCCGGATTGCAGGGCGTGCCCGAGCGGATGGGCGGCGCGGCGCCAGAACGGCGCCCCCCAGGCGGCGCCGTCCGGGTAGCGGGTGCCGTCGTAGCCCTCGTTGCCGCCCCAGACGCTCGACACCATCAGGTCGATGCGCCCGAAGCGCCGCAGCGCCCAGTGCACCAGCCCGTCCACCGCCTGCTCGCGGATGTGGTCGCAGAGGTAATGGTGGCCCCGCCCCCCCGCGAGGTCGACCTCGCGGGCGGCATCCTCCAGCACCTCGCTGCGCCCGTCCGTGCGCGGGCCGCTCTCGCTGGAGCGCCCGGTGACGATCACGGTGGCGCCCGCCTCCCCGAGCGCCTGCGCGATGCCGCGCCCGACGCCCCGCGACGCGCCGGCGACGAGGCAGACGCGGTCCGCGAGGTCCGGGACGCCGGCGGGCCTCACGCGCGCGCCCTGCCCTTGTCCAGGAAGGCCCGGAAGGCGGCCTGCGCCTCCGGCGTGCGCAGGGCCGCGTCGAAGGCCTGCGCCTCGGCGTCCATCGCGGCCGCGACCGCCGCGTGGTCGCCCCGGATCAGCGCCCGCGTGGCGGCGAGCGCGGCCCGGGGCTTGGCCGCGAGCTTGGCCCCTTGCGCGAGCGCGTGCTCCACCAGCGCGTCGGCGGGCACGACCGCGTTGGCGAGGCCGAGCCGCACCGCCTCGTCGCCGCCGAAGGGCTCGGCGAGCATCAGGAGTTCGGTCGCCTTGGCGGTGCCGATGCGGCGCGGCAGCAGGTAGCTGGACCCCGCCTCCGGCACGAGGCCGAGATCCACGAAGGGCATCCGGAACAGCGCGCGCGGCGTCGCGTAGACGAGGTCGCAGTGGAGCGTCAGCGTCGTGCCGATGCCGACCGCGATCCCGTCCACCGCCGCCACCATCGGGGTGCGGGTGGCGGCGAGCTGCCGGATGAAGCGCAGGGACGGCGCCTCCCCGACGGACTGGCTGGCGCGGGCGACGAAATCTGCGATGTCGTTTCCCGCCGTGAAGGCGCCCTCGACGCCCGCGAACACCACCGCGCCGATCTCCGACCCCTCGCGGTCGGCCGCCACCAGCGCCTCGCGCATGGCGTCGTACATCGCGCCGGTCAGGGCGTTCTTCTTCTCCGGCCGGGTCATCCGCACGAGGCAGACGCCCCCCGGCTCCCGGGTGATCGTGACGTGCTCGGTCATGGGGTCTCGGTTCCTGGCCAGGGCCATGCGTCGGAGGGGCGGCGGGGCGCCCCGCTCCGGTCCGGACGGGGCGCCCCGCAGGTGTGCTGAGCGCCGTCAGCTCGCCAGCGCCAGCGCGGCGTCGTGCAGCGAGCCGGCGCCGGCCGTGACGGTCTCCTCCAGGCCGCGCGCGGCGGTGGCGAGGGACTCTGCGAAGAAGCGCGCCAGCGCGATCCGGGCCGGGTGGGCCGGGTCGGTGCTGCCGGCGGCGGCCTCGGCCTGGGCGGCCAGCGCCGCCTGCGCCAGGCAGGCGCCCCCCTGCGCGAGGCCGAACAGGCGCAGGTAGGGCGTGGCGCCGGCCAGCGCCTCCTCGGGCCGGTTCGAGGCGAGCGCCCGCAGGAGGAAGCTCGTCGCCCGGTCGAGGCTCTCGATCGCCTCGCGCAGGCGCGGCGCCGTGTGCCCGAAGGCGGGGCCGCCCTCGCGCAGCACGCGCTCGGCGACGGCACGCATCGCCGCGATCTGGGCGCGCACCACCGCGCCGCCCTGGAGCGGCAGCTTGCGGGTGACGAGGTCGATGGCCTGGATGCCGTTGGTGCCCTCGTAGATCGGCGCGATCCGGGCGTCGCGCAGGTGCTGGGCGGCGCCCGTCTCTTCCACGAAGCCCATGCCGCCATGGACCTGGATCCCGAGCGAGGCCACCTCGACGCCGATGTCGGTGGAGAAGGCCTTGGCCACCGGGGTGAGCAGCGAGGCGCGGTCCTGCGCCGCCCGGCGCTCCGTCTCGTCGGCGGCGCGGTGCGCCCGGTCGAGGGCCTCGGCGGTGAGGTAGCAGATCCCGCGCGAGGCCGCCGTGTAGGCCTTCATGGTCAGCAGCATGCGCTGCACGTCCGGGTGCTCGATGATCGGGCTCATGCCCTCCGCGGCGGTGCCGGCCTTGCCCTGGCGCCGGTCGCGCGCATAGGCGAGCGCCTGCTGGGTCGCCCGCTCGGCGATGGCGACGCCCTGCAGGCCGACGCCGAGGCGGGCGTTGTTCATCATCGTGAACATGCAGGCGAGGCCGCGGTTGGGCTCGCCGACGAGCCAGCCGACCGCCCCCTCCCCCTCGCCGTACACCATCGTGCAGGTGGGGGAGCCGTGGATGCCGAGCTTGTGCTCGATCCCGGCGCAGCGCAGGTCGTTGCGCCGCCCGTCCGGCAGCACCTTCGGCACGAGGAAGAGCGAGATGCCCCGCGTGCCGGCCGGGGCGTCGGGCAGGCGCGCCAGCACGAGGTGGATGATGTTGTCCGTGAGGTCGTGCTCGCCCCAGGTGATGTAGATCTTCTCGCCGCGGATCCGGTAGGAGCCGTCGCCCGCGGGCTCCGCCCGGCTGCGCAGGGCCGAGAGGTCCGAGCCCGCCTGCGGCTCGGTCAGGTTCATGGTCGCGGTCCACTCGCCCGTGACCAGCTTCTCCAGGTAGCGCGCGCGCAGGTCCTCCGAGCCGTGCTGCGAGAGCGCCTCGACGCCCCCGGCGGTCAGCAGCGGACCGAGCCCGAAGGACATCGAGGCGGCGTTCCACATCTCGATGCAGGCGGCATTGAGCAGGAGCGGCAGGCCCTGCCCGCCATAGGCCTCCGGTCCCGGCAGGGCGTTCCAGCCGGCCTCGCTCCAGGCGCGGTAGGCCTCGCGGAAGCCCGGCGGCATCGTCACCACCCCGTCCCGGAGCGGCGTGCCGTGCCGGTCGCCGACGCGGTTGAGCGGCGCCAGCACGTCGCTGGCGAAGCGCCCCGCCTCCTCCAGGATGGTCTCGGCGAGATCGGCCGTCAGGTCGCCGTGCAGCCCCTCGGCCACGGCGCGGTCGAGCCCGGCCACTTGCCGGATGGTGAAGGCCATCTCGGCCACGGGCGCGCGATAGGTCATGGCGTGCTGTCCTCCCGGATGCGGCAATGCGGCGGGCCCGATTTGACGCGAGAGGGCCCGCGACGCTAGGGCCGCATCCATGTCTGGAGATAGTTTAGACGTGAACGATCTCGGGTCAACGGGCGGGACGACCCGGCGGCTCGGCCCCGACGCGGACGGGCTCGCCGAGGCGGCGGGGCTGCTGCGCGCCGGGCGCCTCGTCGCCTTCCCGACCGAGACCGTCTACGGGCTCGGGGCCGACGCCACCGACCCGGCGGCGGTGGCGGCCCTCTACGCCGCCAAGGCGCGTCCGCGCTTCAACCCGCTCATCGCCCACCTGCCGGATCTCGACGCCGCCCGCCGCGAGGGCGCCTTCGACGCCGAGGCCCTGCGGCTCGCCGAGGCGTTCTGGCCGGGGCCGCTGACGCTGGTGGTGCCGTGCGCCGCGGGCGGCCGCGTCACCGACCTCGCCCGGGCGGGCCTGCCGAGCGTGGCGCTGCGGGTGCCGGCCGCGCCCCTCGCCCGCGACCTCCTAATGCGCGTGGGCCGGCCCGTGGCCGCGCCCTCCGCCAACCGCTCGGGGCGGGTGAGCCCGACCGCGGCCGCGCACGTGCTGGGCGACCTCGACGGCCGCATCGCGGCCGTCCTCGACGGCGGCACCTGCCCGGTCGGGGTCGAATCGACCATCGTCGCCTGCCTCGACGGGGCGCCGCGCCTGCTGCGGCCGGGCGGCGTGCCGCGGGAGGCGATCGAGGCCCTGCTCGGCCGGGCGCTCCTCGCGCTGCCGGGCGGCGGCCCCGCGCCGCTGTCGCCGGGCCTCTTGGCCTCGCACTACGCGCCGCGCGCGGGCGTGCGGCTCGACGCCGGGGAGATCCGTCCGGGCGAGGCGGCGCTGCTGTTCGGGCCAGTCGCCCCGCCGGGCCTCGCGCGGGCGCGGGCGCAGCTCAACCTCAGCCCGGCGGGCGACCTCGCGGAGGCCGCCGCCAACCTGTTCGCCCATCTGCGCCGGCTCGACGCCTCGGGGGCGGCGACGATCGCGGTCGCGCCGATCCCGCGGAGCGGCCTCGGCGAGGCCATCGCCGACCGGCTGCAGCGCGCCGCCGCGCCGCGCTGACGCGCGAATCTTTTTTCGCATCGGCTCCGGAACCGATGCGTGGGACGCGGCGTTATCGAGCCATTGAAGGCCACTTCAAGCCCCCATCGGCCTTCCCCCTTGCAGAGGCCCGGAGTGATCCGGGCCTTTTTCTTGTCCGCGTCACGGCTCGCGCCGTCGTGATGCACGCCTGCCGGACGGCCGTCCGGTGCGTCAGCCGGCGAGCTTGGCGGCGATTCCGGCCACGTGACGGCCCTGGTAGCGGGCGCCGTCGAGTTCCACGGCCGAGGGCTGGCGGCTGCCGTCCCCGTCCGCGATGGTCGAGGCGCCGTAGGGCGAGTTGCCCATCACCTGCGTCACCCCGAGCTGGCCCTGGAAGCTGTAGGGCAGCCCGACCACCACCATGCCCTGATGCAGGAGCACGGTGTGGACGCTCAGGATGGTGGATTCCTGGCCGCCATGCTGCGAGGCGGTGGAGGTGAAGACCGAGCCGACCTTGCCGACGAGCGCGCCCTTCATCCACAGGCCGCCAGTCTGGTCGATGAAGTTCTTCATCTGCGCGGCCATGTTGCCGAAGCGGGTCGGCGTGCCGATGATGATGGCGTCGTAGGAGGGCAGCTCGTCCACGCTGGCGATCGGCGCCGCTTGGTCGAGCTTGTAGTGGCTGTTGCGCGCCACCGCCTCGGGCACCAGTTCCGGCACCCGCTTGACCACCGCCTCGGCGCCCGCCTCGCGCACGCCCTCGGCCACCGCGTAGGCCATCTGCTCGATGTGGCCGTAGGTGGAGTAGTAGAGCACCAGAACCTTCGCCATCGGACGTCCCCGTCATCTGCCCGCTCCGCCGACCATCGGCGCGCGCCGTCGTGGCCGCACCATCGGCCATCGCGTGCCGGAGCGGAATGCGCTAGTCTGCAAGCCCGAGCTTGCAAGGACGCACAGGCTGCCGTGGCGCCTCCCCTCGCCTGGGACGATTTCCGGCTGATCAAGGCCATCGCCGACCATCGCGGCCTGACGAGCGCCGCCGAGCGGCTCGGCATCAACCACTCCACGGCCTTCCGGCGCCTCGGCCAGATCGAGGCCGCGCTCGGCACGAGCCTGTTCGAGCGCCACCGCACCGGCTACGCGCCGACGCCCGCCGGCGAGGAGATGGCCCAGGTCGCCGCGCGGATGGAGGACGACGTCGCGGCCTTCTCGCGCAAGCTCGACGGGCAGGTCCTGGCCGTCTCGGGCGAGTTGCGCATCACCACGGCGGATTCGCTGTTCAACGAACTCCTGGCGCCGATCCTGGGGCGGTTCTGCGCGCGCCACCCGGAGGTGCGGGTCGACGTCGTCCTGTCGAACCAGCCGCTCAACCTCTCGAAGCGCGACGCCGACGTGGCGTTGCGCGCCACCGACGATCCGCCCGACACCCTGGTGGGGCGGCGCCTCGCCACCATCGCCTGGGCCCTGTACGGGCGGGCCGAGGACGGCGCCGAGGCGCCTTTGGCAGCCCGGCGCTGGGTGTCGCTCGCGGAGGGGACGGGCGCCGCGAAGGTCGCCCGCTACGTCGCCGCCCGCGCCGGCCCGGCCCGCATCGCGGTGCGGCTCGACACGGTGGCGGGCTTGGCGGAGGCGGTCGAGGCGGGGATCGGCATCGCCCCCCTCGCCTGCCTCACCGGCGACCGCCGGCCCGGCCTGATGCGGCTCTCGGCGCCCGAGCCCGACCTCGCCGCCGGCCTCTGGCTCCTCACCCACGCGGACCTGCGCCATTCGGCCCGGGTGCGGGCCTTCCTCGACTTCGCGGCGGGCGAGATCGCCCGCGAGCGACACCTGATCGAGGGCCGGGAGCCTCTCAGCGCACCTCGATGATCTCGACCTCGTGGTCGGCCACCGTCACCACGTCGCCGGCCTGCTTGCCGGTGAGCGCCCGCGCGAGCGGAGCCACGTAGGCGATGCTGCCCTTGGCGGGGTCGGATTCGTCCTCGCCGACGATGCGGAAGGTCTGGCGCTGGCCGCCCTCGCGCTCGATCGTGACGGTCGAGCCGAAATGCACCGTGTCGCCGGGCGTCGGCTCGACCACCTGGGCGGAGTTGCGCCGGGCGGTCCAGTAGCGCAGGTCGCGATTGACCCGCGAGAGGTTCGCCTTGTCGTCGGGCGCCAGCCCGGCATGCTCGGCATGCAGCCGGTCCAGCTCCGCCTCGATCAGGGCGAGCCCCTGGGGCGTGACGAAGTTCGGGTGCGGAGAGAGCGGACGGTCGGGGAGATCCTCGAAGGCTTCCCCGCCCTCCGGTTCACGGACGAAGGCGATGCTCATGAAGCAGGCAATGCGCGAATCACCGTCAAGGTTCCATCGCGGGCGATCTGTCGTCCGCGCAGGCAGCCTGCTCAGCTGATCGCCACGACCACGCGCCCGCGGGTCCGGCCGGCCAGGATCTCCGGACCCTGGTCGATCACCGCGTCGAGGCCGATCGTGGTCGTCATGGCGGCGAGCGCCGCGTGGTCGAGGTCGCGCGCGAGCCGGCTCCAGGCCTCCCGCCGCAGGGCCTGCGGCGCCATCACGCTGTCGATCCCGTAGAGCGCGATGCCACGCAGGATGAACGGCGCCACCGAGGTCGGCAGGTCCATGCCGCCCGCAAGCCCGCAGGCCGCCACCGCGCCGCCGTAGCGGGTCATCGACAGCACGTTGGCGAGCGTGGTGGCGCCCACCGCATCGATGCCGGCCGCCCAGCGTTCCTTGGCGAGCGGCTTGGCCGGCTTGGCCAGCTCCTCGCGGCCGATGATCTCCGCCGCGCCGAGCCCGCGCAGATACTCGGCCTCCGCGGCGCGCCCCGTCGAGGCGATCACGTGCCAGCCGGCCTTGGCGAGGAGCGCGATCGCCACCGAGCCGACGCCGCCCGCCGCTCCCGTCACCACCGCAGGGCCGGAGGCGGGGCTGAGCCCGTGGCGCTCCAGCGCCAGCACCGAGAGCATGGCGGTGTAGCCGGCGGTGCCGATCGCCATCGCCTGCTGCGGCGTGAGGCTGGCCGGCAGCGGCACCAGCCAGTCGCCCTTCACCCGGGCCTTCTCCGCATAGGCGCCGAGATGCGTCTCGCCGGTGCCCCAGCCGTTGAGCACCACTGCGTCGCCCGGCTTCCAGTCGGGATGGCTCGACTGCTCCACCACGCCCGCGAAGTCGATGCCGGGAATCATGGGGAAGCGGCGCACCACCGGCGCCTGGCCGGTGAGCGCGAGCCCGTCCTTGTAGTTCAGGGTCGAGTGCGTCACCCGCACGGTGACGTCGCCCTCCATCAGGTCGGCCTCGTCGAAGGTCGTGAGCGCGGCGCGCTGCCCGCCCTCGGCCTTCTCGATCACCACCGCCTTGAACGTCGCCATCCGGGTCTCCCATGTGTCCCGCCCGCTCTTGTGGGGCGGGCGGGCCGGCCCGGCAAGGCGTGGGAGAGCCTCGGAGTGCGGCCCCGGAGCGCCGCCCCGGGGCCGGCGCGCCTCAGTAGCCGTCGTAGGGGCTGCCGCCCCCGAGGGCGAAGCCCGCCGCCGCGCCGGCGGTGGCCACGCCCAGGCCGACGCCCGCCCCCGCAAGGCCGAGCCCGGCACCGACCACGCCGCCCGCCGGGCCGTAGGTGCCCGGATAGCCCGGGCCGCCATAGGGCGCGGGGCCGCCGTAGCCGCCTCCGCCGTAGCCGGTCCCGCCGGCCGGCACCCAGGCCGAGCGGGCCGGCTCGACGAGGACGCGGCGCTGGAAGGAGGCGTAGGCCGGCGGGATCACCTGCGGCACCACCTCGGCCGGGCGCACCAGCACGCGGCGATGGCGCACGGCGTAGCGGGGCGGCGTCGTCACCCAGCAGCCCACGAGCTGTCCGTAGGCGTCGTAGGAGGTCTGCCAGACGCGGCCGCCCGGCGACACCAGCACCTTCTCGGCGACGGTGTCATAGACCGGCGGGACGACATGCGTCACGGTGCGGGGCGGGCGCACCATCACCTGCTCGGAGACGGTGCCGTAGACCGGCGGGGTGGAGACGCGCCGGTAGCATTCGGCGGTGGTGCAGCCGTAGCCGCCGGCCGCGGCCGGCAGGGCGACGAGCACGGCGCCCGCCGCGGCGGCGAGCGACAGGGGAAGACGGGTGACCGCAGCGGTCATCGAGGGGCCTCACGCAGAACGGGACGACGGCGCGCCGGATCGCCCGCCGCGCTTGCCCGTCATGGAAGCCGCGTGCCCGCCCCTGCGGCAAGTCGAAACCCGCCAGAGGGTAAAGTCACCCTCGTAAAATACTACGTATTTCGGTGCATCCTGCAGGGTTCCGCTCATTGCCGCCTGCCGGTCGCGCCCGCCGCTGCCGTCCGCCGAAGGTTGCGATCAAATACAGGGTAGGCCGTCAATCTTAATGCGCGATCCGCATGAGGATGACGGTGCGGATCGGTTGACGGGCGGGACGCGTCAGGTCTGTCCCGGCTTGAGCTGATAGAAGATGTGGCGGCCGATCACGTCCATCTTCTTCAGCCGGCGCGACCAGCGGGGCTTGACGTAGTCGGCGTGGTAGTGGGTGGCCCCGCCGACATCGGCGAGGTAGGTGCGGCCTTCCACCACCGCCCGGGCGACCCGCGTGGCGGTGGCCCACGAGCCCTCGTCGGTGACGCGCAGGGACCGGCCCTCGCAGGCGAAGGAGAACTGGCAGCCGAGGTAGCGGTGGCGGTTCTGGTAGACGACGCCGCAGATGTTCGACGGGTAGAGGCCGCTCTTGGCGCGGTTGAGCACCACCTGGGCCACCGCCGCCTGTCCCTGCTCGGGCTCGCCGCGCGCCTCGAAATAGACCGCCTCCGCGAGGCAGCGCTGCTCCTTCTCGGCGCTGTCCGGGGTGATCAGGTCGGCGTAGCGCCGCCGCGCCTCGTCGGGGGGGGCGAGGGGCTTGGCCGCCAGCGTCTCGCCCCGGCCCGCGCGGTCGAGGCGCGGCGACGCCTGCCCGCCCGCCAGCACCTCGACGGGGGTGGCATCGGCGGGGGCCGGCGTGGCGGAGGACAGGGCGACCGCCCGCGGCACCGCGGGCGTGGCGCCGTCCTGGCCGCTCTCCTGGCGGGTCTCGCGTGTGCGTCCCCCGTCCGCGCCGCCCCGGGTCGCGTCGGAGGCGGCGCTCGCGGGCGAACTCTCGGCCGCCCGGTCCCCGCCCTCGCCGTCCGGGAAGGGCACGAAGCCGCTCGCCGCGTCGAGGTCGGGATTCCAGGTGGCCGGGCCGGGCGTGAGGGAGGCGGCGATGCCGCTCGCGCTCCCGCCGATCCAGCTGCGGGCGGGCAGCGGCCGCTCCGTGCCCGGGTGCAGACCGGCGAGCGCGTCGGTCTTGGCGGCCCGCTGCGGCACCGGCGGAGCCTCGGCCTGCGCCTTCGCGTCATCGCGCAGCGGTGCGGCGTCGAGGATGCCGAGGGCCCGATGCACCGGCCCGATCAGGCCGCCGGGCGGCAGCGGCGGCACCGCGCGGGCGGTGAGGCCCGGGATCGCGCTCGCCCCGGGGGCGGATTCGAAACCCGCCGAGGCCGTGAAGGAGACGAGGAGCCCGGCGCCGAGCACCCAGGGTGCGGTCGCCGCCCAGATCCAGCGCAGGCCCCGGGCCCGGCGCGCCCGCCGCCTGTCCGTCGCACTCGCCGCCCGTCTCGCCGCCCGTCTGGCCACGCGCCCGTCCCGCACCCGTTGATCCTGGCCGGGCCGGCGCCGGTGGTGTCCGGGCGCCGCGCGGCGTCCGGATCACTGTCGGGGAGCATGGTTGAGAGGGGGTTAACTCCCAACGGTCGGTGAAGACGACCCTTGGTTCAGTTCTCGAATTTTCGATGCCGGATCAACGATCCGACGAAACATCGAGAACTGAACCGGCGGTCGCCGACGGCGACCGCCGGTATCAGGCCTGGCTCTGGGGCTTGGCCTGGAGCGCCGCCTGGGCCGCCGCGAGCCGCGCGATCGGCACGCGGTAGGGCGAGCAGGACACGTAGTCGAGGCCGACCTCCTGGCAGAAGGCGATCGAATCGGGGTCGCCGCCGTGCTCGCCGCAGATGCCGAGCTTGATCCCCGGCCGCACCGCCCGGCCGCGCTCCACCCCGAGCTTCACCAGTTCGCCCACGCCCTCCTGGTCGATCGACACGAAGGGATCGGCGCTGAGGATGCCGTTCTTGGCGTAGGGGCCGAGGAAGGTGCCGGCATCGTCGCGGCTGATGCCGAGCGTGGTCTGCGTCAGGTCGTTGGTGCCGAAGGAGAAGAACTCCGCGGTCTCGGCGATGTCGCCCGCCCGCAGGGCCGCCCGCGGCAGCTCGATCATCGTGCCGACCTGGTACTCCACCTGGGTGCCGGTCTCCTGCGAGACGGCCTTCGCCATGGCGTCGATGCGCGCCTTCACGAGGTCGAACTCGGCCTTGGTGAAGACGAGCGGCACCATCACCTCCGGGATGACCGGCTCGCCCGTCCGCTTGCCGGCCTCGACCGCGGCCTCGAAGATCGCGCGGGCCTGCATCTCGGCGATCTCGGGGAAGAGGATCGCCAGCCGGCAGCCGCGGAAGCCGAGCATCGGGTTGGTCTCGTGCAGCTCCGTCATGCGGCGGCGCAGCTTGTCCGCCGACAGGCCGGTCTCGGCCGCGAAGGCCCCAACCTCCTCCTCCTTGGGCAGGAACTCGTGCAGCGGCGGATCGAGGAGCCGGATCGTCACCGGCAGCCCCGACATGATGGTGAACAGCTCGACGAAATCCGCCCGCTGGTAGGGCAGGAGCTTGGCGAGCGCAGCGCGCCGGCCCTCCGCATCGTCGGACAGGATCATCTCCCGCACGGCGGTGATGCGGCCCTCGTCGAAGAACATGTGCTCGGTGCGCGACAGGCCGATGCCCTCGGCCCCGAAGGTGCGGGCCGCGCGCGCATCCGCCGGCGTCTCGGCGTTGGCGCGCACCTTCATGGTGCGGACCGCGTCGGCCCAGCCCATCAGGGTCGCGAAGTCGCCCGACAGTTCGGGCTCCAGCATCGGCATCTCGCCGCGGATCACCTGCCCGTTCGACCCGTCGATGGTGACGACGTCGCCGGCCTTCAGCGTCACGCCGCCGACCGAGAGGGTGCGGGCCGCGTAGTCGACCCGGATCGCGCCTGCGCCCGAGACGCAGGGCTTGCCCATGCCGCGCGCCACCACGGCGGCGTGCGAGGTCATGCCGCCGCGGGTGGTGAGGATGCCCTCGGCCGCGTGCATGCCGTGGATGTCCTCCGGGCTCGTCTCGACGCGCACCAGGATGACCTTGCGCTCGGCCTTCTTGGCGGCCTCGGCCTCCTCGGAGTTGAACACGATCTCGCCGCAGGCCGCGCCCGGGGAGGCCGGCAGGCCGGTGGCGATCACCTGGCGCTCGGCCTTGGGATCGATGGTCGGGTGCAGGAGCTGGTCGAGGGAGGCGGGCTCCACGCGGCCCACCGCCTCCTCGTGCGTGATCAGGCCCTCGCCCGCCAGCTCCACGGCGATGCGCAGGGCCGCCTTGGCGGTGCGCTTGCCGTTGCGGGTCTGCAGCATCCAGAGCTTCCCGGTCTCGACCGTGAACTCCATGTCCTGCATGTCGCGGTAGTGGTTCTCCAGCAGGCCGTAGATCCGCACCAGCTCGGCATAGGCCTCCGGCATCGCCTTCTCCATCGAGGGCTTGTCGGAGCCCGATTCGATGCGGGCGGCCTCGGTGATGTCCTGCGGGGTGCGGATGCCCGCCACCACGTCCTCGCCCTGGGCGTTGATCAGGAACTCGCCGTAGAGCGCCTTCTCGCCGGTCGAGGGATTGCGCGTGAAGGCGACGCCCGTGGCCGACGTGTCGCCCATGTTGCCGAACACCATCGCCTGCACGTTGACGGCCGTGCCCCAGCTCGCCGGGATGTTGTGCAGCTCGCGGTACTTGTTCGCCCGCGGGTTCATCCACGAGCCGAACACCGCCCCGATCGCGCCCCAGAGCTGGGCCTGCGGGTCCTGCGGGAACTCCTCCCCGAGCTCGCGCTTCACCAGCGCCTTGTACTCGCCGATCAGGTGCTTCCAGTCCTGCGCCGACAGGTCGGTGTCGAGGGTATGGCCCTTGGTCTCCTTGTAGCGCTCCAGCACCTCCTCGAACGCGTGGTGCTCCACGCCGAGCACCACGCTCGAATACATGGTGATGAAGCGGCGGTAGCTGTCGTAGGCGAAGCGCGGGTCGCCGGCGCTGCCCGCCAGCGCCTCGACCGTGACGTCGTTGAGGCCGAGGTTGAGCACCGTGTCCATCATGCCGGGCATCGAGGCCCGGGCGCCGGAGCGCACCGAGACGAGGAGCGGCATCTCGGCATCGCCGAAGCGGCGCCCGGTGAGCGCCCCCACGGCCGCCAGCGCCGTGTCGACCTGCTCCTGCAGCTCCGGCGGGTACTCGCGGCCGTGATCGTAGAAGTAGGTGCAGACCTCGGTGGTGATGGTGAAGCCGGGCGGCACGGGCAGGCCGAGATTCGACATCTCGGCGAGGTTCGCCCCCTTGCCGCCGAGGAGGTTGCGCATCGCGGATTGCCCCTCGGCCTTGCCGTCACCGAAGGTGTAGACCCACTTCGTCATGGTGTTCGTCCGTTCGTCCGGGTTGCAGGCGTGAGCTTCGCCGGGGTTGGACCATCCCTCGGCACAACGCAAGCTGAACCGATCGGCTCCGCACCTGCGCCCACCGGCCGCTCACCTGCGTGCCGCAGGTCTCGTGGGCGGCCCCCCCGGCCGGCCGGTCCTCCCCGCGCCGGGGCCGTTGCGGCGCCGGCCGTCAGGTCGGATAAGGCCGGGGCGGGAGAGGCCGTGACGACGGGAGATCCAGTGCGACACATGGTCGAGAGGGCGATGGGTCCGGCCCTGACGCTTGTGGTGGCGCTCGCGGGCACGCCTGCCGGGTCGGCACCGGACGTCCTGGGCGGATGGGCGGGCACCTACGAATACGCCGCCGATAGCGGGCGCACCGCCGGGAGCAGCGCGGTCGTGGTCGTGCATACCCTGCGGCTGTCGCCGGCCGCCGGGCGGTCCTGCCGGCTCACCAGCGCGGGGTTCCAGACCGACACCACGATCCTGTGCGACGTGACGGGCTCCGCGCAGGAGATCACCGTGGCCTTCCGCCGCTACGGCGACGGGCGGGCCGTGAACGCCTACGGGGTCGCCGTGTACCGGCCCGGCCAGCCTCTCCTGCGCCTCAGGCGCCTGGACCGGCGGCTCGAGACCGAGATGCTCGGCCTCGATGCCGACGGCCCGCGGACCGGCGCGCTGTTCGCCAAGACTTCCTGATGGCCAAGACCTCATGAGGCGCTGGGATGCGCGCGGAGGCGCTCCTCAGGCCCGGCCTGGGCTCAGGAGAAGTCGGCCATCTCGTAGAGCGGGCGGATCTCGATCTCGCTCCTGCTCGGCATGGGATTGGGGCAGCGCCTGACCCACGCTACCGCCTCCGCCATGTCCTTCACCTCCCAGATCCAGTACCCGGCGACGAGTTCCTGCGTGGCCGAGAAGGGGCCGTCGAGGACGGTGCGGCTCGGGCCGTCGAACACGATCCGCTTGCCGTCCCGGGACGGGCGCAGGCCGTCGCCGGCCCGCAGGATCCCCGCCTCGGTCAGGTCCGCGTTGTAGCGGCCCATGGCCTCCAGGAGGTCGTGGGTCGGCATGAGGCCGGCCTCGCTCTCGGGGGTCGCCTTGACCAGAACCATCACACGCATCGCCTGCTCCCCTCCGGCGGGGCCGCCGCGGCCCCGCTCCCGTGGTGAAGACGAACGAGGCCGCCCCGGGCCGACATCGGGCGGGCCGGATCATTCCGCGCGGCCGGCCCGGGCGCCTCAGACTCGATACCGGCCGTGCCGCTTGACTAGCACGGTCGTGCCCACCGGCACGCGCGCGTAGAGGTCCACCACGTCCTCGTTCAGCATGCGCACGCAGCCCGACGACATCTGCTCGCCGATGCTCCAGGGCTCGTTGGTGCCGTGGATGCGGAACAGGATGTCGCGCCCGCCCTGGTAGAGGTAGAGGGCTCGGGCGCCGAGCGGATTGTCGACCCCGCCCCTGCGCGAGCGCGGCAGGTCGGGATTGAGGCTGACCATGCGGGAGGTCGGCCCCCAATCGGGCCAGACGCCCTTGCGGCCGACCGAGGCCACGCCCTTCCACGAGAAGCCGAGCTTGCCGACCCCGACGCCGTAGCGGATCGCCTGGCCGCCGTCCTGCACGAGGTAGAGGTGCCGCTCGTCGATGTCGACCACGATGGTGCCGGGCTTTTCCGGCCCCGTGTAGGCGACGGTCTGGCGCCGGTACTTGGGGTCCATCCGGCTGCGGTCGACGAGGGGCACGTCGAAGGGCTGGTCCGGCATCGTGCCGATGTACCACGCGGCATCCTCGTCCACGGCCGCGACCCGCGCGGGCGCATGCGCGTTGCAGGCGGCGAGCGGCAGGCCCGCCAGGAGGACGAGGAGGATCCGGCGCGACGGCATCAGGACACCCCGATTCGGTGAGGAGCGGTCATGGCGAGTCCTGCCTAGCCGTTCGCGCGCCGCCGGGATGTGTCATTCGGGCCGCAGGCGCGGCCGATCCGTCACGCCGGCTCAGGCCGCCGCGCTTCCCGTCGCGCTACCCGCCGCACTTGCCGCCGCACTTCCCGCGCAGGTGGCGAGGAGGCGGCGCAGCTCCGCGGCAGGCACCGGACGTCCGAACAGGAAGCCCTGCACCTCGTCGCAGGGGCCGGCGCGCAGGTGCAGGAACTGCTCCTGCGTCTCCACGCCCTCGGCCACGGTGGTGATGCCGAGGCTCGCCCCCAGCTCGATCACGGCCCGCACGATCGCGGTCGAATGGCCGTCGAGGCCGAGGGCGCGCGTGAAGGAGCGGTCGATCTTGATCTTGTCGAACGGGAAGGCGCGCAGGTAGCTGAGCGACGAGTAGCCGGTGCCGAAATCATCGATGGCGATGCGCACCCCAAGATCACGCAGCGCGTGCAGCATCGCGATGTTGGCGGCGTTCTCCGACAGGAGCACGGTCTCGGTGATCTCCAGTTCGAGCCGGTGCGCCGGCAGGCCGGTCGCCGCGAGCGCCGCCGCCACGCCGAGCGCCAGGCCCGGGTTGCGGAACTGCACCGGCGAGAGATTCACGGCGATCCGCAGGGGCTCCGGCCAGCCCGCGGCCTCCCGGCAGGCGGTGCGCAGCACCCACTCGCCGATCTGGCCGATCAGGCCCGCCTCCTCGGCGACCGGCACGAACTCGGCCGGGGAAACGAAGCCCCGCTCCGGGTGGTGCCAGCGCAGCAGCGCCTCGCAGCCCGTCACGGCGAGGCTGCGGACCGAGAGGATCGGCTGGTAGTGCACGTCGAGCGCCCCTGCCGCCACCGCGGCGCGCAGATCCGCCTCCAGCGCGCGGCGCGCCTGCAGGGCCGCATCCATCGTCGGCTCGAACAGCCGGACCGTGCGCCGGCCCTCCGCCTTGGCCGCGTAGAGCGCCATGTCGCCCTTGCGCAGGAGCAGGTCGGGATCCGTTCCGTGCTCGGGCGCGAGGGCGACGCCGATGCTCACCCCCACCGTGACCTCCTGGCCGGCCAGGCCGAAGGGCCGGGAGAGGGCCGCGACCACCGCCTCGGCGCAGGCCACCACGGCCTCCGGCCGCTCGGCCCCGACCACGATCGCGAACTCGTCGCCGCCGAGCCGCGCCACCGTCCCGGCCTGCGCGGCGCAGATCCGCAGGCGGGAGGAGACCTGCCGCAGCAGGTCGTCGCCGGCCGGATGACCGAGAGAGTCGTTCACGACCTTGAAATGGTCGAGGTCGAGGCAGAGCAGGCCGACGCAGCCCGCACGCCCCGGCAGCCCGGCCATCGCCTCGGTCAGGCGCGCACGGAACAGCACGCGGTTGGGCAGGTCCGTGAGCGCGTCGTGGTGCGCCATGTGGACGATGCGGGCCTCGGCCCGCCGCATCTCGGTGACGTCGACCACGGCCGTCAGCGTCGCGGGCCGTCCCTCGAAGGGGATCGCCCGCGAGTAGGTCGTCACCTCGATCGCGCCGCCGTCCCGGCGGCGGTGCGCCACCACGCCCCCGGGCGCCGGGTCCGCGCCGGACGCGCCGAGATCGGCGACCGACATCGCCAGGAAGTCGCGCCGCGCGTAGCCGTAATGATCCACGGCCGCATCGTTGACCGCCAGGAAGAGACCGTCCTCGCCGCACACCCACATCGGCAGCGGGTTGGTCTCGAACAGGAGGCGGGCGGAGGCCTCCCGGGCCTTCATGTCGCCGATGTCGGTGAGCGTGAGGCCGAGCAGATCGCCGAGCGAGGCGACCTCCACCCTGAGGTGAAGCAGCGTTCCGTCGTCCCGGCGGTACGCCGTCTCGTAGACGAGCCGGCCCTGCCGGCCGAGGGCGTCGGTCAGGCGCGCGAGCGTCGTGGCGGCGGGCAGGTCCGGCAGCACCGCGGTGAGGCGCTGCCACAGCACCTCCTCGACGCGCCGCCCGAACATCGTCGCGGTGGCCTCGTTGAGCGCGACGATCTGGAAGTCGATCGCCCGCCCGCCCTCGTCGCGCAGGGCGCTGAGCGCCAGCATGCCCTGGCCGGTGGCCCGGAAGACGGCCCGCAGGAGGTTGGTCCGGGTCGTCTCGCCGGCGAGGCAGAGGAGGACGAAGCGTCCGCCCCCGCGCTCGCGCAGCGGCAGCCCGATGAGGTCGGTGGTGAGCACGACGCCGCCGCTCACCCGGTTGCAGCGCGTCCGCACGGGCTCCTCGCCCGTCCCCGCATCGGCGACGATCTGGGACAGGGAATGGCCGAGTCCCTCGCGCAGGCCCGCGACCGCCACGTTGCGCGCGGGGCCGCCGAGCCAGGCCTCGAACTCGTCCCCGCCCCAGAGGATCGTGGCGGCGCCCTCCGGCACGACGGCCACCAGGGCGACGCGGCCGGCCGCGCGCCCGAGATTGCCCAGGACCACGTCCTCGTAGGCCGGGACGCCACGCGACGTGAGCCGTGCGGAATGCCAGCGCCGCAGCAGGGCTTCCGCCCGAACCGGGTCAGCCGTGTCGTTCATCGGTCTCTCGTGCGGGGTGATCGATCCCCGTTACGTGCGGTGCCGTTAAGAGACCTTGAAATTTCGACGGCTATACTTTTCGATCGCCTCGATTTCTTATGGAGATGCCGTCAGAGCGCCACCTCGATCAGGAACGGCCCGCGCCGCGCGAGCGCCTGCCGGAAGGTGTCGATGAACTGGGCGAGCGTCTCCACCCGGCGGCCCTCGACGCCGTAGCCCCGCGCGAGGCTCGGCCAGTCGATCGGCGGGTCGTCGAGGGTGAGCATGTCGATGGCCTTGCGGCCCGGATTGGCGCCCACATTGGCGAGTTCCGCCCGCAGGATGGCATAGGAGCGGTTCGACCAGATCAGCGTCACGACGTCGAGCCGCTCGCGCGCCTGCGTCCAGAGGGCCTGCGCGGTGTAGAGCGCGCTGCCGTCGGCCTGGAGCGTGATCACCTTGCGGTCCGGGCAGGCCACCGCCGCGCCGGTCGCCATCGGGATGCCGAGCCCGATCGACCCGCCGCTGAGCTGCAGCCACGTGTGCGGGGCCGCCGCGTGCGTCGCGGGAAAGAAGTTGCGGCCGGTGGTGATCGATTCGTCGCAGACGATCGCGCCCTCGGGAATCAGCGCGCCGAGCACGCGGGCGATCGCGTCCTGGTCGAGGCGGTCCCCGCCCGGCAGGTCCGGCCGGGGGCTTGCGGGCAGCGGGGCCTCCGCGGGGGCACCCACCGCCTCGGCCAGCCGCTCCAGCGCATCGATCTGGTCCTGCTCCGGGGTCGCGAGGGCAAAGACGTCGCAGGTGGCCGGCGCGAGCGCGCTCGGCTTGCCCGGATAGGCGAAGAAGGCGACGGGCAGCGTCGCGCCGATCAGGATGATGTGCCGGAAGGGCTCCAGCACCGCCCGGGCGGGATCCACCGGATAGGGCAGCCGCTCGATCGGCACCGTGCCGGCGCCGCGGTCGATGCGGGCGTTCGAGGTCATGGCGAGAAGCTGCGCGCCCGTCTTGCGGGCGATGCGCGCGGCGATGCGCCGCCCCTCCCCGCGCACCGCCCGGTCGCCGAGATGCAGCAGCACCGGCTCGCCGCTGCGCAGGGCCGCGGCCGCGTGCAAGATCGCTTCCTCCTGCACGCGCGCCCGCGCCGGCACCGGCGGCAGCGGAGCGATGCCGCTCCCCTCCTCCCAGGCGGTGTCGGCCGGCAGGATCAGGGTGGCGACGCCGCCGGGCGGCGCGAGGGCCGCCGCCACGGCCGCCGCCCCGTCCGCCGCCACCTCCCGCGCGCTCATGCCGGTGCGCACCCACGCCGACACTGGCCGCGCCAGCCCGTCGATGTCGGAGGTGAGCGGGGCGTCGAAGGCCCGGTGGTAGGTGGCGTGCTCGCCCACGATGTTGACGAGGGGCGAGCGGGCGCGGCGGGCATTGTGCAGGTTGGCGATGCCGTTGCCGAGGCCGGGGCCGAGATGGAGCAGGGTCGAGGCCGGCTTGTCGGCCATGCGGGCATAGCCGTCGGCGGCCCCCGTCGCGCCGCCCTCGAACAGGCACAGCACGGCGCGCATGCCCTCGACGCGGTCGAGCGCCGCGACGAAGTGCATCTCCGACGTGCCCGGATTGGTGAAGCAGACCTCGACGCCTCCCGCCACCAGAGTGCGGACCAAGCTCTCGGCACCGTTCATCGCCATGCGCCTCTCCTTCTGCGGGCAACCGACGCCAACTCGCCCGCGCTCGTCCCGGTTGCCGTTCGCGGGTCCGGCGTCAAGGTCCCCGCGGCGCGGCGGGATCGCGAGCGCGATCGCCCCGTCCTTCGGGGAGCCCATGATGCCAAGATCGATGCGCCTGGATGAGGGCACCCCGCTTGCCCGCGCGGGAGGATTCAGTCGATGAGCGCCACGGCGATCCGGCTGCCCTCGACGAGGGAGAATCGGATGCCGGCCTGCCGCAGGGCCGTCAGCGCCAGGGGGCGGCTGCGCCGTCCGGCCTCCGGATCCTCCTCCAGGCGCCGGACGGTCGAGAGCGAGAGACCGCTCGCCCGCGCGAGATCCTCCAGGGTCCAGCCCAGGAGGGCGCGGGCGGCGCGCAGGTGGCGCGGCGCGATGCCCTGCTCCAGGCCCTCGCGCAGCCGGCCCGCGGGCCGGGGCGGCGTGGCGTCCTGAGGATAGGTTGCCGAGGCCCACCCCTCGATCGACCCGTCGCTCCGGCGCACGACGGCGCTCACCAGTACGAAGCGCCGGGTCGTCCCATCCGCGAGGCGCAGGCTGGCGGTGACCGAGAAGGGTTTGCCCGAGGCATGCAAGGCCCACAGCCGATCGCCCAAGGCTGGACGCTCCTGCGGTGCCAAAGAGCAGGTCCAGTCGTCGTTCAGCTCCTCGTTGGTGCGGCCGGTCAGGGCGCGGAACTCCGGCGCCCATTCGACGACCGGGACGCGATCGGTCCAGCCGGCATAGAGCTGCGCCTGCTCGAACAGCGCCTTCCGCCGCCGCCGCCTGGCGCTGCGCGCCTTGGCGAGCGCCTCCTCGTTGCTGACGTCGATCAGCGCGCCCGCAGCCCGCAGGGGGCGGCCCGCCGGATCGACGAACACCTCCGCCCGGCTCCGCACGGTGCGCAACGTGCCGTCCGGGCGGATCAGCCGCACCCGCCGGTCGAGGAGAAGCCCGTCGAGCAGGAACTGCCGAAACTCCGCCGACGGCAGGCGGTCCTCCGGGTGCAGCAGGCTCAGGAGCAGCGCGATGTCCGGCCTGACCGCCTGGTCGTCGAGGCCGAGCAGGTGGTAGAGGCCCCGGGACCAGTGTTGTTCATCCGTCACGAAATCCCACTGCCAGAGGCCGACCATATCGAAGCCGTCGATGAGGCGCAGGTACTCCGATACATTGGCGTGCGGCGAACGTAGCAGGGTCATGAATCCAAGCAATGCAAGTATGGATCCAACGTCAGGTGCCACCCTTACGCTGGGGCGAGAAGCCGGCGGCCGGGTGGCCGCGTCGAGTGGTCGCGAGGGGATGCGGGCCCGGTCCCGACCGAACCGGCCGGGGCGCGGGAAACACGGCGGCCGCCCGAGGCTTGGCCGCCCTCCTGCATCCACGAAGGCCGCCCGCTGCGCGCGGCTGAACCTTGGGCGTCGCGGCACGTTCGCGAGAAGCCCGTCCGCCAGAAATCCGTCCGCCCCACGCAATGGTCGCCAGGAGACCCCGATGAAGCTGTTCCAGTGCCAGTCCTGCGGCAACATCCTGTACTTCGAGAACCGCACCTGCCAGCGCTGCGGCCACCGGCTCGCCTACCTGCCCGAGACCGGCACGCTCTCGGCGCTGGAGCCGGCCGGCGGCGAGGAATGGCGGCCGCTCGCGGCTCCCGACCGGCCGAGCCGCTTCTGCGCCAACGCCGTGCCGGATGCCTGCAACTGGCTGGTGCCGCCGGGCTCGGGCGACGCCTTCTGCCTCGCCTGCCGCCACAACGGTACGATCCCCGACATCACGGACCCGGCCCATCTCGATGCGTGGCGCAAGATGGAGGTCGCCAAGCACCGCCTGATCTACTCCCTGCTGCGCTGGAACCTGCCGCTCAGGACGCGGGCCGAGGATCCCGAGCACGGCCTGATCTTCCACTTCCTGGCCGATCCGCCCGCCGACGGGCCGAAGGTGATGACCGGCCACGACAACGGCGTCATCACCATCGCGCTCGTGGAGGCGGACGATGCCGAGCGCGAGAAGCGCCGTGCCGCCATGGGCGAGCCCTACCGCACCCTGCTCGGGCATTTCCGGCACGAGGTCGGGCATCATTACTGGGACATCCTGGTGCGCGACCGCGGCAAGCTCGACGCCTGCCGGGCGGTGTTCGGCGACGATTCGCAGGATTACGAGCAGGCGCTCAAGCGCCACTACGCCGAAGGCACGCCGCCGAACTGGCAGGAGCAGTTCGTCTCGGCCTACGCCACCACCCACCCCTGGGAGGATTTCGCCGAGACCTGGGCGCATTACCTGCACATCGTCGACACCCTGGAGATGGCGTCCAGCTTCGGCCTGCAGGTGCAGCCGCTCCTCGACGCCTCGGGGACGCTCGCCGCCCGCATCGGCTTCGACCCCTACGCGGCGGAGGGCATCGACACGATCGTGAATGCATGGCTGCCGGTCGTCTTCGCCCTCAACAGCGTCAACCGGGCGATGGGGCTCAACGACCTCTATCCCTTCGTGCTGGCGCCGCCCGTCATCGCCAAGCTCGGCTTCATCCACGACCTCGTCCACGGGCGGGTCTGAGCCCGAAGCAGCCGGCCCGCGGACGCAGTTCCTTCTGAGCCATGGCGTCCGGCTGCGGACGCGTTCATGATGGGCGCCGAGCCCCGCGGGAGCGCGTCCGACGCCATCGGCGCCTTCCGGTCCGAGGGGCCGGGAGGACACCGACGCCCATGAAACTCGCCAGCCTCGCGCACGGCCGGGACGGCCGCCTCGTCGTCGTCTCGCGGGACCTCACCCGCGCCACCGATGCCTTCATCGTGGTGCCGACCCTGCGGCAGGCCCTCGACGACTGGCCCCGCTACGCCCCGGCCCTCGAAGCCCTGGCCGAGCAGCTCGAACACGGATCCGTGCCCTCGTTCCGCTTCCACGAGCATGCCTGCGCGGCGCCCCTGCCGCGCGCCTATGCCCGGCTGCACGCGGCGGCGTGGCCGAGCCACACGGCCCTGCTGCGGCAGGCGGAAGGGGCGGAGGCCCCGGCGAGCGACCCGGCCGACCGCCTGCGGCGGGCGGTCTCGGACGGGTTCCTCGGCCCGCGCGACCCGATCCCCGCCGATCCGGCCGCCTCCCTCGACCTCGCGGCGGGTCTCGCGGTGATCACCGGCGATGTGCCGGCGGGCGCCGGCCCCGGCGAGGCCGCAGAGGCCATCCGTCTGGTCACCCTGGTGGGCGAGGTGATCCGCCGCGACCGGCTGCGGCCGGACGGCCTCGACCTGGACGGCCCGCTGGCGGCGGGCGTGACCGCGAGCCTCGGCCCCGTGGCGGTGACGCCGGACGAACTCGGGCCGGCATGGCGGGGCGGCATGGCGCAGCGCCCGCTCTGCGTCACCCGCAACGGCGCCCTGCTCGGGCGCCCGGAGGCCGGGTCCGATCTCGGCGCCGGGTTCGATGCGCTGGTCGCCGCGGCGGCGGCCCGCCATGCGCTCGGGGCCGGCAGCCTCGTCAGCGCCGGGCCGGTCTCGAACCGCGGCATCGACGGCGGCCCCGGCCGGCCGGTGGCGGAGGGCGGCGCGGGCTTCGCCAGCCTGGCGGAGGCGCGCGCCGCCGAGGTTCTGGGCAGCGGCTGGGCGCGCCTGCCCTATCTCTCGCCCGGCGACCGCCTGCGCATCGAGATGAAGGACGCCGCCGGCCACTCCCTGTTCGGGGCGATCGAGCACGACGTGGTGGGCTGACGTTCGCGCCGGACGCGCTATCTCGGGAGGGAGCCGGGCCGCCCGGCGCCGGACCCGACCCCGCGATGCCCGATCCCGCGCCGCTGCCCGACCTCGCCGAGGCGCTGCCCGACACGGCCCTGCGCCCGGCGATCCACCTCGACCATTGCGTCATCCACGTCTCGGACTGGGAGCGGGCCACCGCCTTCTACCGCGACGTCCTCGGGGCCGAGCCGGTGCCGGTGGGCCGGGGCTTCGCCTACCGCTTCGGCGGCGTGCAGCTCAACGTCCACGGACCCGGCCAGATCGGCGAGCCGCGCGCCCGGCTGCCGGTGATGCCGGGCGGCAGCGATCTCTGCTTCCGCTGGTCGGGGCCGATCGAGGAGGCCATCGCGCATCTGGAGCGCCACGGTGTGCCGGTCGAACTCGGCCCCGTGCCCCGCACCGGGGCCGCCGGTCCCGGGATCAGCGTCTATTTTCGCGATCCCGACGGCTCGTTGATGGAATTCATCACCTACCCGGTGCCGTAAGGACAGGATCACCTCGATCGGCCACAGCACGGGGCGTCCTTTGCGGCAGCGCCGGGCCTGGATGCGCGGTGATGAGGCGGCGCGCCCGCGAGCCCGTGCGGACGACTGGTCCTGGCAGAGCCGTCCGTTGCTCAATTCAGCGATCCGGCGACCCGCGGCAGCATTTCCCGTAGGGCATAATTCTTTCGTTCGCCGCATCGATCTGCAGCCGAATCCCAGTCCAGCCGCAGGCTTTCCCGGATCAGTTTAAGCCTTCTGCAATGCAGCCGCGCGCAAAACTGTCCGACCGCGGCGTGAAGCGCCGGCGGTGGAAGGCATGACGGCAGGACGAGATCAGGGTCATGGATCTGCGCATTCTTCGGGCCGGCGCGCAGCGCCTGTGCGGCCGCGCGGCATCGTTGGGGCACGATGCGTCCGGCGCCGTCGCCATCATGATGGGCCTCTTCCTCCTGCCGCTGCTCCTCGTGATCTGCATGGGGATCGATTACAGCGCCTCGACCAAGGCGAATGCCGAACTCAATGCGGCGGCCGATGCGGCCGTCCTGTCCGTCGTCACGCGCAGCGGCTTGACGCTCAACACCGAGGAGGCCCGCGCCGCCGCCGAACGCTACTTTCTCGCCGCGGCCGGCAGCGCCCACGCCGCCCACAGCGTCGGCGTCAAGGCCGACGTCAAGGACAAGGACGGCGTGCGCTCCGCGGAGATCCGCTTCACGGCCGTGACGCCGACCTCGCTCATGAGCCTCCTCGGCTTCAGGGCGCTGTCGCTGGAGGGGGTCGCGAAGGCGCAGTCGCCGGCGCCGGTCTACCGGGACTTCTACCTGCTGCTCGACAACTCGCCGTCGATGGGCCTCGCGGCGACCCAGGCCGACATCACCAAGATGGAGAACGCCACCGGCTGCGCCTTCGCCTGCCACGACCTGTCGAGCAACGGCAACGACCTCTACGGCAAGGCCAAGTCGCTCGGCGTGCAGATGCGCATCGACTTCGTCCGCAATGCGGCGATGAGCCTGATGGACCGCATGGACGAGAAGTCCATGGTGAAGAAGCAGTTCCGCTCGGCGATCTACACGCCCGGTGTCGACTGCACCAAGCTCGGCCTGACCGAGATCGCCGGCCTCAGCGGCGATCACTCCGCCAACAAGAAAAAGGCCAAGAACATCGACCTGATGACGATTCCGTATCAGGGCTATTACGACGATCAGTGCACCGATTTCGACGGCAGCTTCGCCAAGCTGTCCGACAAGATCCAGAACCCGGGCGACGGCTCGACCGAGAACAGCCCGCTGAAGGTGGTCTTCTTCGTCTCGGACGGCGTCGCGGACGCCAACACCCCCTACACCTGCTCGAAGAAGCTATCGGGCAAGACACGCTGCCAGGAGCCGATCAAGGAATCGACCTGCAAGCTGCTCAGGGACCGCGGCATCAAGGTGGCGGTGCTCTACACGACCTACCGGCCGATCAACAACGACTGGTACCGGAAGTGGATCTCCCCGTTCCAGCCGACGATCGGCACCCGCATGGCGGCCTGCGCCTCGCCCGACCTCTACACCGAGGTGCAGGTCGGCGGCGATATCACCACGGCGCTCAACAAGCTGTTCGACAAGGCCCTGGCCCAGACCCGCCTGACGCAGTGAGGGCGGTGCGCCGCCCTCTCCTCACAGCCCCGAGACGAGGTGTCCGCCGTCCACCGGGATCGTCGCCCCGGTCATCCAGCCCGAGGCGTCGCCCGCGAGCAGCAGGAAGGCGCCGTCGAGATCCTCCGGCCGGCCGAGGCGGCGCATCGGGATGCGCTTGATCATCGCCTGCCCCGGCGGGCTCTCGAAGAAGTCGCGGTTGATGTCGGTGCCGACGTAGCCCGGGGCGAGCGCGTTGACGCGGATGCCGTGGCGCGCCCATTCCAGGCCGAGCGCCTGCGTCATCTGCACGACCCCGGCCTTCGAGACCGTGTAGGGGCCGACCCCACCGGTCACCCGCAGGCCGAGGATCGAGGCCACGTTGACGATGGTGCCGCCGCGCCCGGCCGCCCGCCACGCCCGGGCGGCCGCCGTCGACATCGCCCAGACGCCGCGCAGGTTGGTGGCGATCACCCGGTCGAAGGTGTCGAGGTCGGTGTCGAGGGCCGCGCCCCCCTCGGCGATGCCGGCATTGTTCACCACCACGTCCGGCAGCGCGCCGGCGAGGTCCGCGAAGGCGCCCGCCACCGAGTCCGCGTCCGCCACGTCGAGGGCGAGCGCGCGGGCCTCGGGCGCACCCGCCTCGCGCAGGGCCGCCACCAGGGCGTCGAGCCGCTCCTTGCGCCGGGCCGCAACCGTGACGGCGGCGCCGCAGCGGGCGCACAGGCGCGCGAAATGATCGCCCAGGCCGCTCGACGCCCCGGTCACGAGGACGTGGCGGCCCCTCAGGCCGGCTGCGAGATCCATGGCGTACCCCCCGGTTATGTCCGTGACGCCCACATATCAGATGCGCCGGCCGGATCCGTCGATCCCTTCGGGACGGCGGATCCGGGCTTTCCTCACGCGTGCGCCGCCGGGGCTTCGCCGCGCGGGCTCGCCGATACGCCATCCGCCGCGATCGGGCGGATGACGGATCAGACCGCGCGCCGCTGCGCGAGCTGCTGGTTCGTCATCTCGAGGCGGTGGGCGAGTTCGCGCATCACCGCGATGGCGATCTGCGGGAATTGGGTGAGGAGTTCGAGGAAGACCCGGCGGTCGATGCGCAAGGCCGTGGTCGCCTGCACCGCCGTCACGGTGGCGGAGCGGGGCTGGTCGGCGAGGATGCCCATCTCGCCGACGAGGGCGTTGGCGCCGAGCAGCGCGAGGCGGATCGTCGCCCCGCCCGGCCCCTCGATCGTCACCGCCGCCTCGCCGTCGAGGATCAGGTAGGCTGCGTCCGCCGCATCGCCCTGGTCGAAGAACTTCTGGTCGGGCGCGAAATGGACGCGCTCGCTCGTGAAGGCGAGCAGTTTCAGCCGGGGCGGGTCGATCTCCCGGAACATCGGCACCTGCCGCAGCGACTGCACCTCGGTCTCGAGCGTCATGCCTCACATCCCGGCCGCGATCCGGCTCCGCGAGAGACTGCCGCAGGCCCGCGCCCGGCGCCAGCCCCGTCCGGGCCGGTGCGTCAGAACTCCACGCCGACCTTCACCCGCAGGGCGTGGCGCTCGAACTGCGAGAGGCCGAGGGCGCGCCGGGCGTAGGCCCGGTCCGTGTCCCGGCCCCAGACCTGCCCCGCATAGGCCAGCGTCAGCCATGTCTTCTCGGTGAAGCGGTGGTGGAGCGCCGGGCCGAGGGTGAGCGCCACACTCTCCAGTTGGTTGAGGAAGGTGCCGTCATAGCCGCGCAGGTAGCGAATCTCGGGCCCCAGGAAGGTGTTCTCGGCGATGCGCCCGACGAGGGATTGGGAGACCAGGAAGGTCGAGGACCTGAATCCCGCCCCGCCCGATCCGCGCCGCCGCCCGGCCGCCGGCTCGAAGCTGACATTCGCGCCGTACCAGAGCCGGCCGGGCACCACCTGGACGTCGAGCTGGAGCACGCTCTCCATGTCGAACACGTTCGCGCCGTTGCCCTCGACCGGCAGCACCCGGGCGAAGCGGGGGCGCAGCTCCAGCGCGAGGCCGACCGGCTGCTCCGCCGAAGCGTGCAGGAACTGGTACTTCAGCTCCACCGAGACGCCGTCGAAGGTGCCGAACGCCTTGTCGTCGAGATCGGCGATGGTGCGCACCCGGCGCAGGTCGCCGAAGGCGCCGAGTTCGATGCTGAAGCCGTCCGTGGGATCGAACTGATAGCCGAGCTTGGTGTCGAGCACCCGGTAGGTCGACGGGCCGGGCCCGGCGCGCCGCTTGCCGATCCGCGTCACCGTGTCGAGCACCACCTCCTGCTCGCCCTTCTGCCCCGTCTCGGCGCCCTCCGAGAAGCCGAACAGGTGCTCGGTGTCGACCTGCTCCTGCTGGTTCTTCTGTCCGTTCTGTTGGCCGTTCCCTTCACCGCTCTGTTGGCCGCTCTGTCGGCCGTTCCCTTGCCCGCCCGCTGGCCCGCCTCCCGGCGCGGCCCGGGTTGGCGTTGCCGCGACGGCGCTGGCGAACAGCATCAGCGCGGCGGCCCGGGCGAGGCGGGAAGCCGGCCCGGAGACTGGTCTTGATCGGGGCATGATTGGCGAGAACGCTCCGGATACGCGCGGATGATCTGGTTGAGCTCCGCACAACCGTCATAGCGCGTGCCGCCGCAGGCTCAACGGTCGAGGTGAGCCTCGTCCCCTGCCGGCGCGACTTGCCGGGCCGGTGTGGCGTTCGCGTCCCCCGCCGCGGGCTGCGCGAAGCTCGTGCCCTTCGCCTCCAGCACGCTGTCGAACAGGTGCGCCACCCGCTCGTTCGGCAGCACGACCACGAGACTCGCCGTCCGGCCGAACCGGTCGAGCAGGAGATCGAGCACGGCCCGCGCCCGGGTCTCGCCCATCGGCGAGAGGGCGCCGTCGAGGACGAGGAGGTCGGGCTGCCGCACCAGGGCGCGCACGAGGCTGACGCTGGCCCGCTGCCCGCCCGACAGGAAGCGCCCGGAGGGGCCGACCTGATGGTCGAGGCCGACGCGCGCCACCGCGTCGGTCAGGTCCATCGCCGCGATGGTGGCGGTGATCGCCGCGGTCACGAGGCGCGCGGCATCGGCCGAGGAGTGGTTGATGCGGCCGAACAGCAGGTTGTCGCGCAGCGGCGCCGCGAGGCAGACCGAGTCGGGCTCGTAGAAGTCGACGCCTCCCTCGCCCGCCGCGTCGAGGGCCTCGTGCAGGGCCGCGCGGGCCGCCACGATCGCCTCGCGCAGATCGTCGTTGAGGAGGCCGAGGCGGTGGCGGGGCTCGATATAGGCGAGCGGCAGCGCGATCAGGCGCGCCGCGTCCGCCCGGCTGTAGCGTTCGAGCCCGAGCCAGCGGCGGCGGGTGCGGGTGAGCCAGGAATGGTGGTGCGCTTCCGCGGAGGCGACGGTGGCGCTGCGCCGCGCGAGGATCGCCTCGTATTCCGGCAGCTCGTCCGCCGAGAGGAACGAGAACTGCTCGAACAGCGGGTGGCCCATCGGCAGGCCCTGGAAGATCTCCAGCATGGTCTCGGCGATGCGCTCGCCCATGGTGACGAGCGCGGGGGTGAGGCCGCGGCGGTCGAGCACGCGGCGCACCACCGGGTGCTCGGCCAGCGCCCGCCCGATCAGGCTCGGCGTGGTCGGCACGCCGAACAGGAGGTTCTCGCCCACCGTCGCCTGGCGGTTGTAGCGGGTCTTGTCGAAGGGCTCGACGAGATGCGCCATGCCGTCCGCTTCGAGCCGCGCGCGCAGCGCCGCCCGCGCCTCGATCAGCCGCCCGGCGAGGTCGGGGTGGCGGGCCGGATCCACCAGCCCCAGGAGGCCGAAGCGGTAGACCTCCTCGCCCATGCCGATCCGGCGCAGCCAGTCGAGGATCAGGCCGTCGAGGGCGATCGCGTCCGCGACGCCCGCCTGCCGGTAGTCGATCCAGTCGCCGCCGAGGCTCTGGAGCGGGTTGCCGGTGCGCCGGGCCTCGGCGAGGCGCCGCCGCTCCTCGGGCGAGGACGGGACGGCCTCCGGGTCCGGCGGGCGCAGGAGCCCGTAGACGATGTTGTCGCGCAGCGAGCCGGGGAACAGCACGGGCTCGACGCTCGCGTAGGCGATCCGGCGCGCCAGCGCCGGCGGCGCCCATTCGCCGAGGTCGTGCCCCCCGACGGTCACGCGCCCGCGGGCCGGCACGATCCGGTGCGCCAGCACGCGCGCGAGCGCGCTCGCCGAGGGGCTGCCGTCGCTCACGATGCCGAGCCGGACCGGCAGGGGCAGCGACAGATTCGCGCCCTCGATCAGGGGGCCGTGGGCCTCGCGCACCCAGACGTCCTCCACCGCGAGCGTGCCCGCCAGAGGCTCGTCCCGGCCGCTCGCATCCACGGCGAGCAGGCGCTCGGGCAGGAATTGCTGCACCACCTGCTCGTACTTGACCTGCACGTCGAGCCGCTGCTGGTCCCAGTCGATCAGCTCCTTCAGGGGCGGGGGCAGGTCGCGATAGGCCGCGATCACCGCCACCAGCTGGCCGATGCTGAGCTGGCCCTTGAGCGCGAAATAGCCGCCGATGCAGTAGAACAGGAACGGCGTCATCTGCGCGAGCAGGTTGTTCAGGAACTTGACCATGAACTTGCGCCGGTAGATGCGCAGGCGCAGGTCGAACAGGCCGTAGAGGCGCTGGCCGATCTCGGCCCGCTCCCACGGTTCGGCGCCGTTGGCGTGCACCGCCTCGATCCCGTCCACCACCTCGCCGACCCGTCCGGCGAGGCGGCGCGAGGCGAGCTGGCGCTTGCGGCCGAGCCGCAGCAGCTCGCGGCGCAGGCGCGGGATGACGACGATCTGCACCCCGACCACGCCCGCCGCCATCAGCCCGAGCCAGACGTTCTGGATCAGGATGAAGGCCATTGCGGTGGCGGCCTGCGAGCCCAGGAAGGCCGGCAGGATGTAGGCGTCGCCGATGAAGCCGCCGACCGGCTCCACCTCGTCGCGGATGATGGTGGCGAGTTCGGACGCCTTCGACTGGCGTACCGATTCCGGCGAGAAGCGCAGGATCAGGGCGAACAGCTGGAAGCGCAGGCGCCGCAGCATGCGCTCGCCGAGCGCCCCCTTGGCCACGTTGATCCAATACTTGAAGGCGCCGTTGATCAGCACCAGGGCCAGGAACATCGACGAGAGGCCGAACAGGAGTTCGAACCGGTCGACGTCGAAGCCGTCGAAGAGCGGCCACTCGCCGCCGAACCAGTCGGGTGTCTGCAGGCGCAGGACGAGGAACTTGGCGGTGGGGTTGCCGTGCTCGAAGGCATGGCCCTGGATCGCCTCGTTGACGATGCGCCGCGGCAGGTCGAGGGAGGCGAAGTAGAGCGGCAGCGAGGCCAGGACCACCCCGCAGATCAGGATCTGGTCGCGCTTGGAATGCCGCCAGATGTAGCGGAAGAGGCTGCGGTCGAGGCCGCCCGCGGCATCCGCCGCCTCCGGGTCGCTGGCCGCGAGATCGGCAGCACCCTGCCGCGCTGTCGCGTCGCCTGCTGCCGCTCTCGCCCCCGCCATCGCCCGCGCCCGTTCGTTCAGCTCCTGTCTAGAGCGCGGCGGCGGGCCTGGAAACCGGTCCGAGGGCGTTCGGCCGCTAATCCTTACGCGTGGTCAGGCCGCCGGCCCGCTGCGTGACGAAGGGCGGCTGGGGATGCGGCGAATCCTCGGGCTCCTGCGCGGCGATCGGCCGGGGGCTGTCCTCGGGGGCGGGCACCGGCGGCGAAGCGTCGCAGTTCGGGGCCGGTGCGGTGCCGGGCCGGGCGGCGGCTTCCGGCTTGATCATGTCCCGGTTGGTCATCGGCGGCGGCTCCGGTTCGGCCCGATCCGGATCTTCGCGGACGGGCGGGACGGCTCTGGGACCGGCCGCTCTCCGGGCCGGCTTCGACCGAACGTCACCCGGCCCGCCCGGTTCCGGCCCCGGCGCCCCATCCCCAGGAACCATCAATAGCGCTGAAGGTTGAGAGCACAGAGGACACCGGCCAAGGAGACGATCATGGCAACCGGAAATTCGACCTCGAAGCGAGGCTTCGCCTCGATGGACTTGGAGCGGCAGCGCGAGATCGCCAGCAAGGGCGGTCGCAGCGTGCCGGCCGAGAAGCGCTCCTTCTCGCAGGACCGCGAACTGGCCTCGTCCGCCGGCCGTAAGGGCGGCCAGGCGTCGGGCTCTGGCCGCTCAAGCGAGGAATGATCGCAGCCGCGGCGCCGCGACCCGGCTCCGGGTCGCGGCGTCGAGGCGCGTCCGCTCGGGCTCGTCTCTTCGGCAGCGCGCCCGCTGGACGCTCGTTCACTTGGCCGTGATTTCGCGTTCGCTCAGCCGTGACTGAGCTCGCTCGGCTCAGGCGCACCGCTGCTCGTCATCGTCAGATCTGCCGCACAAAACGGAACGGGCGCCGCGAGGCGCCCGTCTTCGCATGAGCACAGGGTCTCGCGCGGTTCAGGCCGCGCGGGCGGTCATGATGAGCTGGCGCTTCACGAGCGCACTGCAGATCGCATCGTCCGAGGGGCGCGTCACCGTCAAGCCTGCCAGCAGCCGCTCCAGTCGCTCGTTCTCCGACAGGGAGGTGGCGACCTCGTGACGGATCCGCTCGGGAGCGGGCGGCGGCGTCGGGTCCTCGTGCTCACGATATCCCAGCATCATCGTCCTCCGGAATCATGAGGCGTCCTCAGCCCGCGGTGGGTGCCGGCACGACGGGCGCGGCTTCGGCGAGACAGCGGCTGGGCCGCAGCCGCCTGGCCTCCTGGCCGGCCAGTCCGCTGATCGATCCCTCGCAGCCCTCGGGCATGCGCTGGCGGGTCCCGATCTCGGTCGCGGGCGGCTGAGGGGGCGTCGGCTTGCGCTCGACCACCGGCGCGCCGTCGCGCGCGCGCAGCGTGACGTGCGGCACCGCGGTGTCGCGCGCCACCCAGGTCGTGTTGGTGGTCGAATCGGCCTGGTAGACGATGTCGCCCGCGGCATTGCGCAGGGTCACCTTCGCGGCGTCGAGACCGGTGATCTCGACGGCCACCGGCGTCACCGGCGCCCTGGCGGGCAGGCGCGCCGCGAGCCGGTCGCCCTTGACAAGTTGAGCGCTGCTCTGGGCGGGCCGCGCCATCGCCTCGATCGAATGCTCGACCAGGGGCTGGGCGATCAACGCAAGCAACGCGGACGGTACGGTGATGCCGAAGAAGAGCTGAGCGCGAAGCATACGCGTGGTCCCCGCTGCGAAGCTTGACACGTCGATCTATCAACGCCGGGAAGGGCCAAGTCGTTCCGTGCCGCCGTGCGAGAACGGCACAGTTTCGGGCGACGTTTCGAGTGGTCGCGGTAACGCTTCGTTGACCCGTGCGGGGTGCGCTGGCGCACGCCCCGTGCGGCGGCCGCGCAACAGGTGTCGGAAAAAACGCGTCGGCTGGAACCGTTTCGGGCAGGGGGACGTTGAGTGAATAACCCGGCCACCTGGTCCTCCCCGCATTCCCCTTGTGCATTGGCCGGAAACTTAAAACGGGCCGGATTCGCATCCGGCCCGTTTCTTCGTGACTGATGGTGTTGGCGGAGAGCCCCGACGGCTGAACGTTAGGCGGGCGCCTTCGCCTCGCGGCGGCGCGCGCTCTGCTGGAAGAACAGCGCCTGGCTGATCACCGCAGAGACGTTGGCGGGCTGGAACGGCTTGGCGATCAGGAAGGCCGGCTCCGGGCGCTCGCCAGTGAGGAAGCGTTCCGGATAGGCGGTGATGAAGATCACCGGCACCTCGAAGGTCTTGAGCAGGTCGTTGACCGCATCGAGGCCCGAGCTGCCGTCCGCGAGCTGGATGTCCGCCAGGATGAGGCCCGGCCGCTTGGTCTCGGCGAGCTTGATCGCCTCCGTGCGGGTGCGCGCCACGCCGGTGACGTTGTGGCCCAGGCCCTCCACCAGGGCTTCGAGGTCCATCGCGATCAGCGGCTCGTCCTCGATGATCAGGATCTCGGTCGCCATGTCGGCGGCGAGTTCGCGGCCGGCCTCGTCCACGAGGGCGCGCACCTCCGACACGTCGACGCCGAGGATCGAGGCGGCGTCCTCCTCCGAAAAGCCTTCGAGGCAGGAGAGCAGGAAGGCCTGACGCGGCAGCGGCGTGATCTGGCCGAGGCGCACCTCAGCGGGCAGATCGTGCTGGACTTGGTCGCTCTGGCCGTTCACCGAGAGGGAATTCCAGATCCGGGTGAAGACCCTGAACAGATCCGCCTTGACGTTGGCGCTGCGGCCGAGGGTCTCGGGCTCGTTGACCAGCGTCTCGAGCGTCGCGGCCACGTAGGCATCGCCGGCCACCTGGCTACCGGTGAGCGCACGCGCGTAGCGGCGCAGGTACGGCAGGTGCTGCACGACGAGTTGTGCTGTCGACATTCAGTTCCCCTTGCAGTTCCCCTGGCGCGCGTTGTCGCGCGGGCGAAGGTCTTGGTCCCTCAACGCTGCGCCTGTCCGTTCGTTCCGGGCGCGCGTGGAACCGACCCCGCGCCAACGCGTTGTCGGCCCAAGCGCGCGACCCGGCCAACGGGCGCATTGGCATCGCCTTGCCTGCTTGTCGAGGACAGGGCGAAGGGGAATTGCATGATCGACTGCAAGGGGAGTCAGGGCACGCCGACGCCCGTGGACCGCGGGCCGGCCGGCGGACCCGATCAGCCCGGCCTCGACCGTACCACCCAGGGTCGCATCGGCTCCCATCTGCGGGCGCTCTACGACGAATTGATGCAGCAGCCGATCCCGGAGCGCTTCGTCGACCTGATCGCCAATCTCGACCGCGCCACCAAGGCGCCGCCCGCCGATTCCTGACCGGCGGGGAGGCCGCATCGCGCGGCCCGATCGGCCTCGGGCGGTCCTCCGGCGGCGGAATGCCCTCCGGCGCAAGGGCGGCGCAGGGGCCGCAGAACGCCCCTTGAGCCGCCCGCGCCGCGGGAGAGACCCCGGTCAGAGCGTGGGCGAGCGCCCGCGCAGCAGGCCGACGATGGCCGAGATCGCGAACAGGACCACGGCGACGAAGAAGATGATCTTCGCGGCTTCCACGGCCGTTCCGGCAATGCCGCCGAAACCGAACAGCGCGGCCACCAGGGCCACGACGAGGAAAGTAACGGCCCAACCGAGCATGGCGCGAACCTCTCTGTGATCAAGTCATCGGCCCGCGGCCGATCTTGACCGGTAAAACGTCAAGCCTGCGGTCCGGTTCCGCTTTGTCGCAGCGACGAACGGCGGGACAATCCCCATCTGTCGGAGAGGGACGCGGCGACGCGCCGGAACCGGTGTTTCGCGACGCACGTTGCTCCCGTGCATGGATGGAGGCTTTTCGATGAACCGATCCGTTGTGCTGCTGGCCGCCCTCGCTCTCATGGCCGGGCTCCTGATGGCCGGGCTCCTCGCGGTCGGATCCTCGACCTTCGCGCTCATCCCGCTGGCGATTGCTCTGGCGGCGGCGGGCCTGTCCCTGCGTCCGGCGCCCAGGCCGGTGCCGATCCCCGTGCGGGCGCGCCGCGGCCGACGCTGATCACCGGCCCGCGACGGCGGGCAGGGTCCCGCGACGGAGGGCAGGACCACGAGCGAAGACGAGCGGTGAAGGGCGGCCGGGCGCCGCCCTTTTTCGTTGTGCGGCACAGGCGGGCCTGCGTGATCCGCCGCGATTGATCCGCACCCGCCCGGGGGCGTAGCTGGGAGCCGTCCCCAGCGGAGCCGCCATGACGAGCCAACCCACACCCGTCCGGGCCTTGCTGCGCACCGTGCTGCTCGGCATCGCCATCGGTCTCGGCGGCGTCGTGGGCGGGACCGGCCTCGTGCGGGCCGCCGACGATGCCGGCGTCCTCGACGTGCTGTTCTCCGGCATGGCGCGCGCGCTGGGCTTGGCGCAGCCCGCGCCGCGTGCCGAGGTCGCGCCGCGTGTCGGAGCCAAACGGACGAGGCCGCCCCAGGCGGCGACGGTCGCGCGCGCCGGCCCCCGCCCTGCCGCGCTGCGCGGGCCGCAGACTCCGCGGCGCACGGTGGCGCAGGTGCGGGCGGCACGGGTCCAGACCGCCGCGCTCCAAGTCGGCGACCGCACGATCTGCGTGCGCACCTGCGACGGCTACCTGTTTCCGCTCGCGAACCGCGACGGGCAGCACAGGGCGTCGCAGGACGCGCGGCAGGAGGTGCAGCACCACGAGGCGGCCTGTGCCGCGGCCTGTCCGGGTGCACCGACGGCCCTGCTCACCCTGCGGGCGGGCCAGGAACTCGACCGGGCCGTGAGCCTGTCCGGCATCCCCTACGACCGCCTGCCGGGCGCCTACCTGTACCGCACCCGGACCGTCGCGGGCTGCTCCTGCCGGCCCGGCGGCGCCCTGGTGGCCGCTGCCCTGCCGATCAGCCAGGATCGGACCCTGCGGGTGGGCGATGCCGTGGCCACCCGCCGCAGCGCCGCGGTGTTCACCGGTCCGGCCTTCATGGATTTCCGCCGCGCCCCCAACCTGTCGGCGGAGGCCCGCCGCGACCTCGACCGGGTCCTCGACGTCAGCCGGCGCGAGCGGGTTCTCGCGGTGTTTCGCCAGACTCTGCGCACCGCGCGGGCCGAGCAGCGGCCGATCCGCGTCGCCGCGCATAGCGGGTTTGCCGTGCTGGCGACAGATGCCTCGTTCCCGCCCGTGCGCGTGGTCGTCCCCTCGCCGTTCCGCTGAGCCTCGCGCGCCGACGGTGGCACGCTTCAGGCCTCGACCGGCTCCGGGCCGCAGCGCACGCGAGGGGCGAGAAGGCCGGCCTGGGTGATCCAGTCGGCGACGGTGCGCAGCCCGGGCGTCACCGCGCAGTAGGCGCCGCCGCCGTTGATCTCCGCGAGGCGCGCGGCGAGCCGGTCGGGCGTCCAGGCCGCGAGATCCGCCACCGTGCGCAGGCCGGCCGCCTCCAGCAGTTCCGCCCGTGCCCGCCCCAGCCCGTGGATGCGGAACAGGTCGCACCGCCCGGCCCAGGCCAGCAGCACCGCCGGGTCGATGCGGACCGCCGCCGCGAGGCCCCGCCGCGCCGCGGCGTCTCCGGCCCGGTCGAGGAACTCGTCCGTGGTGGTGATGCCCGCATCGCGCAGCCGGTCCGCCAGAACCGGGCCGATGCCGATGGAGTCGATCGGGTAGGCCATGACCCGTCCTCTGCGGAACCATGCCGACGTGCAGCAGCCTAGCTTGGCCCGCGCCGACGGTCCAGTTCGGAAGGACGGTGGCGGAAGCTGCTTCCCCTGCGGGGGAAACCGCACTAACCCGAAGGCGCCGCCAGCCCAGAGAAGCCGCCGCCAGCCCAGAGGAGCCCATCGGTTGAGCCAGCCCGACGCCGCGGAGGCGCCCGCCTTCACCCGCGACGCGCCGCCGAGCGGCCGTGCGGACACCGTCTCCCCCCTGGTCCGCCGCCTCGTCTGCCCCAATCCCGGGCCGTTCACGCAGAGCGGCACCTGCACGTACATCGTCGGCCGTGGCCGGGTGGCGGTGATCGATCCGGGGCCGGACCTGCCCGCCCATGCGGAGGCGTTGCGCGCCGCCCTCGACGGCGAGACCGTGGCGGCGATCCTCGTCACCCACACCCATCGCGACCATTCCCCGGGGGCCCGCAGCCTGCAGGCCGCCACGGGGGCGCCGATCCTGGGCTGCGGCCCCCACCGCGCCGCCCGCGCCCTGCACAGCGGCGAGCAGAACCGCCTCGACGCCGCGGGCGACCGGGACCACCGGCCCGACCGGGAGATGCGCGAGGGCGACACCGTGGACGGTCCGGGCTGGACCCTGACCGCCCTGGAGACGCCGGGCCACACAATGAACCACCTCGCCTTCGCGCTCGCCCAGGAGCAGGCGCTCTTTTCGGGCGACCACGTCATGGCGTGGTCCACCAGCATCGTGGCGCCGCCGGACGGGGCGATGGGACCCTACATGGCCTCGCTCGACCGGCTGAAGGGCCGGGCCGAAACCGTCTACTGGCCCGGCCACGGCGGCCCCGTGCGCGACCCGCAGCGCTTCGTGCGGGCGCTCGCCCATCATCGCCGCGCCCGCGAGGCGGCGATCCTCGACCGGCTCGGCGCGGGCGAGCGCACCATCCCGGCGCTGGTGGCGGCGATCTACCGCGGCCTCGACCCGGCCCTGACGGGGGCGGCCGGCCTCTCGGTCTACGCCCATCTCGAGGACCTCGTGGCGCGCGGCCGGGCGACGACGGACGGGGAGCCCTCGCTGGAGGGCGAGTATCGGCCGGTCTGAGCGGGAGAGGCGATCCCGGGACGTCGGGAACCGGCGTCGCTACCGCCTCACCACAGCAGCGGGTGCAGGAAGACCGCGACCGTCTGCCCCTCCTCGACGCCGGTCGCGTCCTCCGGCAGTTCGGCGAGGCCGTCGCTGCCGGTGAGCGAGGTCAGGACACCGGCTCCGTCGCGGGGAAACTTCACGGCCTCGACCGTGCCGTCCGGTGCACGGCGCAAGGACACCCGGACGTATTCGCGCCGGCCCGTCTTCTTGCGGTAGCGGAAGGCGGCGCGGGCCGGCTGCGGCAGCGGCGGGCTGAACGCCTCGCCCGCGAGGCGCGCGAGCAGCGGGCGCACCACGACGAGCAGCGTGACGTAGACGGCGACCGGGTTGCCCGGCAGGCCCACCACCGGCGTCGATCCGATCAGCCCCATCGCCACCGGCCGGCCGGGCTTGATCGCGAGGCGCCAGAGCACGAGGCGCCCCACCGCCTCGACCGCCGCCTTGACGTGGTCCTCCTCGCCCGTCGAGACGCCGCCCGAGGTCAGGATCAGGTCGTGCGCCCGCGCCGCCTCGCTCAGCCGGCCGCGCAACGCCGCGGGGTCGTCCCGCAGGATGCCGAGATCCGCCACCTCCGCGCCGAGCCGCGCGAGCAGGGTCGCGAGGAGCACGCGGTTCGAATCGTGGATCGCGCCCGGCCCGAGGGGGGCGCCCGGCTCGGCGAGTTCGTCGCCGGTCGAGAACACCGCGACCCGCAGGCGGCGCCGCACCGCGATCCCGGCATGCCCGGTCGCGGCCGCGAGCGCGAGATCGGGGGGGGTGAGGCGCCGGCCCGCTTCGATCACCACGGCGCCCTGCGCGATGTCCTCGCCCGCCGGGCGGCTGTTGGCGCCGCGCTTCAGGCCGGCGGGCAGGCCGACGCGGTCGCCCTCGATCCGCACGTCCTCCTGCATGAACACCGTATCGGCCTCGGCCGGCATCGGCGCACCGGTGAAGATCCGCACGGCCGCGCCCACCGCGGAGAGGCCCGCGGGCGAGCCCCCGGCGGCCAGGCGCCCGCGCACCGGCAGCAGCGTCTCGCCCGCGGCGGAGAGGTCCGCGAAGCGCACCGCGTAGCCGTCCACCGCGGAATTGGCGAAGGGCGGCAGATCGCGCCGCGCGTGCACCGTCTCGGCGGCGATGCGCCCATCGGCCCGCCACAGCGGCACCGTCTCGCTGCCGGCGATCACCGGCACCCGCTCGGCGATCAGGGAGGCGGCCGCCTCCACCGAGAGGAGCGGCCCGCCGAAGGCGAAGCAATCGTCAGAGAGTTGCGCCATGACCTTCGAGCCTGTCGATCACCGTGCGCAGCGGCTCCGCCCGTGCCCGCACCGCCGCGGCGATCGCCGCCACGTCGTCGAGGGGCAGAACCGGCACCCGGGCCTCGGGAAAGGGCCGGTCGCTCGCCACCGCGACGATGCGGGGATCCTCCGGGTGGAGCGGCGGGCGGCCGTTGGCGGCGCGGAAGACTTCGAGCTTGGGATGCGCCTCGCGCTTGAAGCCCTCGACTAGCACGAGGTCGCACGGCGTGAGCCGCGCCAGCAGTTCGGGCAGCGTCGCCTCCGCCCCCTCCCCGACCTCGTGGATCTGCACCCAGCGGCGGCTCGACGAGACGATCACCTCGCTCGCCCCCGCCTCCCGGTGGCGGTAGGAATCCTTGCCCGGCTGGTCGACGTCGAAGGCGTGGTGGGCGTGCTTGAGCGTCGCGACCCGCAGGCCCTGGCCGGTGAGCGCCGGGATCAGGCGTCCCAGCAGGGTCGTCTTGCCGGCGCCGCTCCAGCCGGCGAGGCCGATCACGCGCATCTCATCCCCTCGCGGCCGGCGCGAAGCCGAGATCGTGCAGGTCGGCGGCCGTCTCGGGGGCGGCCAGCAGCGCCAGGAAGGCAGCGAGCGCCGGCCGGTCCCGGTTCTCCGCCGCGTAGGCGAAGTCGTAATGCTCCTCCGAGAGCGGCAGGAAGCCGAGCCCGTAGGCGCGGGCCACCGTCGCGATGGCCACGCCCCAGTCGGCCCGTCCCTGCGCCACCGCCGCCGCCACGGCGTTGTGCGAGCGCGGCTGGTTCCAGTAGCCGGGAGGCTTGGCGCCGCCGAGCAGTTCCTCGATCAGCGCCCGGGTGCCGGCGCCGGTGTTGCGGTTGACCATCACGGTCTGCGGGTCGGCGAGCGCGCGCCGCACCGCCTCCTCGGCCCGCCCGCCCGCGAAGCGCGGATCGCCCTCGCGGAAGACCACGCCCTGCAGGCGGCGCCAGCCGGGCGCCAGCGCGAGCCCGGGCGTGAGGTAGGGCTCGTTGTAGCGCCCGGTCCTGGGGTCGAGCAGGTGCAGGCTCGCCACGTCGCACTCGCCCCGCTTGAGCGCCGCGAGGCCGCCCGCCGAGCCGACCCAGATGGTGCGCGCCCGCACCCCCCGCTCGGCGAGCCGCCCCACCAGCCGGTCGAGGCCGAGGCAGTGGCTCCCCACCAGCGTGAGGTCCGGTGGACGGACGCCGGCGCCGAGCCGCGTCACCGCCACGCTCTCGCCGGCCTCGATCCCGGCCCGCGCTGCCGGCACCGCGAAGAAGCCGTCCGCCTGCGAGAAGGCCGTGACGCTGCCCGAGCCCTTGGGCAGCGGCAGCGCCACGAGGCCCCGGCGGCTCTCGGCCAGGGAGGCCATCACGAACTCGGTGCGGCCGAGTTCGGAGGCGAGGCGCTGGGGCAGGAGCGCCTCGACCCGGCTCTCCTCGCGCGGCGGCAGCCCGGCCAGGGCGCGGATCAGCGGCACCACCGCGTCGTGGAAGGTGAACATCGCCGAGGTCGGGAAGCCCGGCAGCACCACCACGGCCTTCGTCCCCACGGCGGCGAGGCAGAGCGGCTTGCCGGGCTTGAGCGCCACCCCGTGCACGAGGATGCCGGGCGGTCCCAGCCGCGACAGGATGCGGTGCGAGACGTCGCCGGCCCCCTTCGAGGTGCCCCCCGACAGCACCACCACGTCGCTCTCCGCGAGCGCCGCCCGCAGCGCGGCATCGAGCGCCGCCTCGTCGTCCCGCACGATGCCGCGGGGCAGCGCCACGCCGCCGTTCTCGGCGACGGCAGCAGCCACGATCGCCCCGTTGGAATCGTAGATCGCGGCCGGCGGGAGCGGCGCGCCGGGGGCGGCGAGTTCGTCCCCCGTCGAGAGCACGGCGACCCGCGGCCGGCGCACCACGGCGATCCTCGCCAGGCCGCAGGCGGCAAGCATGCCGATCTCGCGCGCCGTGACCAGGGTGCCGCGGCGCAGCACCGTCTCGCCGCGGGCCATGTCGGCCCCCGCATAGCCGACGAACTGGCCCGGGCCGGCGGCCCGGGCGACCTCGACGGCGGGCTGCGTGCCCTCCACGAACTCGGTCGCCTCGACCATCACCACCGCGTCGGCCCCGCGGGGCATCACGCCCCCGGTGGCGATCGGCGTCGCGCTGCCGGGCGCCACCGCGAGACGGGGGGCGACGCCGCAGGCCAGGATCTCCCGGTTGAGCGCGAGCCGGCGCGGCGCGGCGTCGCTCGCCCCCTCGGTGTCGGCGGCGCGCACCGCGAACCCGTCCACCAGGGCACGGTCGAAGGGCGGCACGTCGATCGGCGAGACGACGTCGGCGGCGAGCACCCGGCCGAGCGCTTCGGCCAGCGCCACCTCCTCCGCCTCCAGGGCCGCGTGCGGCACCGCCGCCCGGAAGCGCGCCAGCGCCTCCTCCCGCGAGGCCACGCTCAGGAACTGCTCCTGGCGCGCGGCCCGGGCGAGGCGGGCGGCGAAATCGTCGGCGGGCGGAGCGTCGCTCACAACGGCAGCATCTCGATCATCGTGCCCCCGGCATACCCCTCAATGTCGGGCGGCACCAGCACGGCGCCGTCCGCCCGCAGCAGGCTGTGGAGCGGGATCTCGGCCCCGCCGAGCGGCAGGACGCCCTGGTCCTGGCGGCGCAGGAAGACGATCTCGGACAGCCCGATCACCGAGGAGAGCTTGCGCAGAAGCGGCAGCCGCACGGTGCCGGCTTCCGCCCGCCGCCCGGCCAGCGCCGCCGCCAGCGGCCGTGCGAGCGCCAGGGTCGCGGCCAGCATGGCGTCCGGCCGGCCGGGCAGCAGCAGCACCGGCCGGCCGCCGGCCTCGCCGAACCCGGCGGTCTCGCCCGGCCGCAGGCCGATGCCGTGGGCCGCGAGCGAGCCCGCCCGGGCGAGGCCTTCCGCGCTGCGGTCGCCCCGCCCGAAGCCGGTTCCGCCCAGCACCAGCACGGCATCCGCCTGCGCGGCGGCGATCCCGGCCGCGATCGCCGCCGGGTCGTCCGGAACCGGGATCGTGGCGCAGACCCGCGCGCCCTCGCGGGCGAGGAGCGCGGCGACGAGGGGCGAGAGCGCGTCGGGCGCCGTCTCGCCCGTGACGAGAAGGGCGAGGCGGGGGGAGCGCACCGCCAGCGTGGCCACCCCCGCCAGAGCGAGGCCGGCGGCGTGCAGGGCCGAGACCCGTTCGCCCGCCGCAACAAGCGCCCCCGCCGCAACATCGGCCCCCGCCGCGCGGGTGCCCTCCCCGGCCGGCGCATCCGCCACCGCCTCGTCCCCGGCCAGGGCCTCCGGCGGCAGCACGGTGTCGGTGCCCGGCGGCAGGGCCGCTCCGGCCTCGACCCAGTCCGGGGGAGCCGGGAGCGGCACCGGCGCGTAGGGCGAGGCGCCGGTCACGTCGGCGGCACGCACGGCGAAGCCGTCGCGCAGGGCCGTGCGCCCGCGCGGCAGGGGATGTGGCGCCAGAACGTCCGCGGCCGCGACCGCCCCGACCGCCTCCGCGACGGGAACGGCGCGCGCCGGGACCGGCGGCCATGCGAGGCGCGCCAGCGCGTCGGCGAGCGGCATCAGCGTCGCGGAGGCGAGGCGAGGCGTCATCGAGGGCGGGCGGGACTGGTCATGGGGCACCGGCGCGCCCCGGATGCGGCATCGCCGGCCGGCGATCAAGCCCGGGCGGCCGGGAGTTATCCCGGCCGCGGGCGCACCGCCTCAGCGGCTCTTCTTGTAGAGCTTGCTCGCGATCTCGAAGATCTCCTCGGGCGCGTAGTTCGGCGCGAAGGCGCCGTAATTGCCGTCGAGTTCCGGGATCTTGCCACCCTCGGGCAGGCCGTCCACCACTTCGAGGCTGCCCGGCGGATCGCCCGGCAGCGCCACCTCGTCGTTGGACCAGACGCCGGCCGACTCGGCGTAATCCTGCGGGCTGAAGCGGTAGAGCCGGCGGTGGCTGCCCTCGTCGAGGTACTTCTGGCACTCGGGGATGCGGCTGAGATCGATGTTGGGCGTCGGTAGCATCTTCTCGATCTCGACGCCGGTGATCTTCTTGAGCGCAAGCGCGTAGGCGTGGGCGTGCACCGAGCCGCGCACCAGGAGATAGCCGCACACCTCGCGGCCGGTCGGCGCCGTCAGCGATTCGTAGACCCGCAGCTTGTGCAGCCGCGCGCCGCATTCGAGGTGGAAGTTGTGCAGCAGGTCGATGATGATGTTCCCGGTCGTCGTGACCATGTCCATGTTCCACGACGCCGCGTTGGAGTTCATCGGCATCGCGCCGCCGCCGTTGCTGAAGAAGCTGCCGGCGAGTCGGATGTCCTTCATGTCCTCGAACGGCGCCTTCGACACGTCGACGTCCGGCGTCGGGTCGCCCGGGCCGTTGTTCAGCAGCGCCACGCCGGTCGAGACGAGTTCGACGTGGCCGAGTTCCTCGGCGAAGATGCTCGACACGAGGCTGTAGAAGGGCCGCAGCTTCGACTTGTTGCGGAAATTGAAGCTCTGGAACATGTAGTTTCCGAGCGTCGACATCTCGCCGTACTTGCCGCCGAGCAATTCCTGCAGGGCGGCGGCCGCGTTGGGGTCCGGCTTCTTGGGCTCGGGCAAGGCGGCCTGGAGGCGGTCGATGCGCATGAACATGAGCGGATCTCCGAGGGAGCAAGCTGCTCCCCCGGGGCTACGAATGTCGGCGCGCCCGGTTCCCTCGCGGCTGAGTCTCGGGGCCGCGACCCTCTCGCGCGCGACGAGGTCGCGCGGGCGTCCCCGTTTGACACGCGCGGGAACGTCCGTAAGCCTGGGACGCGGCTCCGGTCCCCGTCGCACGGCTGAGGCGTCGGGAACCCCTCCCCGCTCGGGAGAGGGCGTCCGGCGTCCCCTCTCCGTCGTCGCGCAGCCGCCCGGTTCCCGATGCTCCGTCCTCTCCTCCTCACCTGCGCGGCCCTCCTCGCCCTCGCCCCGGCCGCACGGTCCGAGGCGCCGATGCGCGGGCATGGCGGCCCCGTGCGGGCGCTGGCGGTCGCCCCGGACGGGCGGCTCGCAATCTCCGGCAGCTTCGACCAGTCGGCGATCCTGTGGGGCATCGACGAGGGTGCGGCGCTCGCGGTGCTGCGCTTCCACGACGGGGCGGTGAACGCGGTGGCGGCGCTGCCCGACGGGCGCATGGCCACCGGGGGCGAGGACGGGCGCATCGCCCTCTGGCGGCTCGGCCGCCCCGAGCCGCTGGAGGTCTTCGCCGATCATGCCGGGCCGGTCGCGGGCCTCGCGGTGTCGCCGGACGGGCTGCTGCTCGCCTCGGCCTCCTGGGACGGCACCGCCCGGGTGCGGCCGCTCGCGGGCGGGCCGGTGCGGGAGCTCTCCGGGCACAGGGGCAATGTCAACGGAGTCGCGTTCCTGCCCGACGGCCGGCTGGCCACGGCGGGCTACGACGCGACCCTGCGCCTGTGGCCGGCCGGGGACGGGCCGGATCTCGCGGTGGCGCTGCCGACCCCGCTCAACGCGGTGGCGGCCGCCCCGGACGGGGAGATCGCGGCGGCGGGGGCGGACGGCAGCGTGCGGCTGCTCGCCCCCGACGGGCGCGAGCGCGCAGCCGTCGCGCTCGGGCCGCGGCCGGTGATCGCGCTCGTCCTGTCGCCCGACGGCACCCGCATCGCGGCCGCGACGGTCGGGGGATCGGTGGCGGTGATCGACCGCAAGGCGGCCGTCCTGCGCTTCACCCTCGTCGGCCCCGGCCTGCCGGTCTGGTCCGTGGCCTTCCGGCCCGACGGCGAGCTGCTCACCGGCGGCTCGGACCGCCTCGTGCGGCGCTGGGACATGACGAGCGGCGAGCCGATCGGCCCGCTGGCGCTGACCCGCCCGCCCGACGTCTTCGCCGGCCTCGACGGAGAGCGCGGGGCCGAGGTCTTCAAGGCCTGCGTCGCCTGCCACACGCTCACGCCGGACGGCGGCAACCGCGCCGGGCCGACCCTGCACGGGGTCTTCGGCCGCCGGATCGCGACGGCCCCCGGCTATCCCTATTCGCCCGCGCTCAAGCACCTCGACATCGTCTGGTCCGCCGAGACCATCGCCCGGCTGTTCGAGGTCGGACCGGCGCGCTACACCCCCGGCACCAAGATGCCCGAGCAGACGATCGGCGATCCGGGCGACCGGGAGGCCCTGGTGCGCTTCCTGGAGAAGGCGACCAAGGAGAAGGCGACGCCGTGAGCATCCAGTCCTTCGTCCATCGCTTCGAGCCCGCCGGCGCGCCGGACCGGCCGCCGCTCCTGCTGCTGCACGGCACCGGCGGCGACGAGACCGACCTCATGCCCCTCGGCCGGATGCTCGCCCCCGGCGCCGCGCTGCTCTCGCCCCGCGGGCCGGTGCTGGAGAACGGCATGCCGCGCTTCTTCCGCCGGCTGGCCGAGGGCGTGTTCGACGAGGCGGATCTGCGCCGCCGGGCGGCGGACCTTGCGGCCTTCGTGGGCGCGGCGCGGGAGACCTACGGCCTGCCGGCGCCGCTCGCGGTCGGCTTCTCGAACGGCGCCAACATCGCGGCGGCGATGCTCCTCCTGCATCCCGAGGTGCTGGCCGGCGCGCTCCTGATCCGCGCGATGGTGCCCCTCGCCGAGCCGCCCGCGGCCGACCTCGCCGGGCGGCCGGTGCTGATCCTCTCCGGCAGCCTGGATCCCATCGTCCCGGCGCAGAACGCCGCCCGGCTCGCCGCGCAGCTCGGCGCGGCGGGCGCGGCGGTGACGCACGAGGTGCTGCCGGCCGGGCACGGCCTGACCCAGGCGGATCTCGCCCGGGCGCAGGCGTGGCTGGCGGGGGTTCAGCCGAGATAGGCCCGCGCCACCGCGTCCGGGGTCTCGCCCTCCACGGCGATGCGGGCGTTGAGCCGGCGCAGGGTCGGCAGGTCGAGGCCGGAGAAGATCCGGTCGAGCGCCGGCGCGATGGCGGGGTGGCGGGCCAGCACCGCCTGCCGGAAGACCGGAGCGGGCTCGTAGACGATCTGCGCGCCCTGCGGATCGGCCATCACCACCACGTCGAGGGCGTCGATCGCCCCGTCGGTGCCGTAGACCATGCCGGCATTGACGCCGCTGATGCCCTGCGCGGCGGCCCGCAGGGTCACGGCGGTGTCGCCGCCCGGCAGGGTGACGATGCCTTCGCGCGGCAGGTGGAAGCCGTAGGCAGCCTCGTAGGCGGCGAGCGCCGCCGGGCTCTCGACGAATTCCGCCGAGGCCGCGAGCCTGATGAGCCCGGCCCGCGCCGCTCGGGCGAAATCCGCCATCGTGGCGAGGCCCTGCGCCCGCGCGAGGCTGCCCCTGACGGCAATCTGCCAGGAATTGTTCGCGCGCGCGCGCGCGAGCCAGACGAGGCCGTGCGGGGCGTCGAAGCGCCGCGCGGCCTCGTAGCCGGCCTGCGCGCTCTTCCAGAGCGGATCCGTCTCGGTGCCGGAGAAGAACGCGACGTTGCCGGTGTATTCCGGGTAGGCGTCGATCTCGCCCGCCAGAAGGGCCGCGCGCACGATCCGGGTCGGGCCGAGCTGGAGCCGGTCGCGGGTCGGGAGGCCGAGGCGCTGAAGGGTCTGGAGGATCATCTGGCCCAGCAGCGTGCCTTCCGCGTCGCCCTTCGAGGCCACCGTGACGGGTGTGGCGTCGCCTCCAGGATCCTGGCTTCCAGAATCCTGGCCGCGCGCCGGTCGCACCATCAGCCCGAGCCCGCCGAGGACCAGCCCGCGCCGGCTCACCCGGGGCGAAACGTCGCCCCCGGCCGCGCGCCGGGCATCCCGTCGGAAGAACCATCGCGAGGACACGGAGTTCATCGTTTGTCCCCTGGCAACCCTGTGCTCCGGCCGGGCCGGAGAACCGCTCCTGCCACGCTTGACATGACTGCCTTTCCAGGCGAGGCCTCGTTCGCCTTCCCGACCCGGGACGGCACGGTTCGACTGCGGGCGCGGGCGAGCGGGTTCGCCGCGCCGCCGGCCATCGGCGATCCCGACATCGACAGGGTAACGGCGTTGGCCTCGGTGCGAGGCGTTGAGGAAAGAGCCTCCGGCGTGAGCACGGACACAAGCGACCAGATTCTGAACGGAGCCCGGGTGCTCGTCGTGGAAGACGAGGCGGCGATCTCGATGCTCCTGGAGGACATGCTCCTCGACTTCGGCTGCGACGTCGTGGGACCGGCCGCGCGCCTGAGCACGGCGCTGGAGATGGCCGAGAAGGAGACCTTCGCGGTCGCGATCCTCGACGTCAACGTGGCGGGCGAGCCGATCTACCCGGTGGCCGAGGCCGTGGTGCGGCGCGGGCTGCCGCTCGTCTTCTCCACGGGCTATGGCGGCGCGGGCATCCGCGAGCCGTTCCGCGACCGTCCGGTGGTGCAGAAGCCGTTCAGCCAGCAGGACCTCAAGCGCACCCTGATCGCCGCGATCCAGGGCGCCACCACCGCCTGACCCGGCCGCCAGTCCGGGCTCGGCCGGATCGACGGTCCGGCAGGGTCTCAGGGACGGAACGGCGTGTCGGCCGCGCGCTCGGCCGGGCGTACCGCGGCGGTGCTCCGCTCGCCGGCCTCCCGGGACATCTCGGCCTCGACGCGGCGCTTGAACGCCCCCCAGGCCATCAGCGTGCAGCCGCAGCCGTCGCACTGGATCGGCGCGTCCTCATGCAGGTCCAGAGGCAGCCGCACGGCCGGGCTGCCGCAGGCGTCGCAACCGAATCCACTCCGCATGATGCCTCCACGGCGCAGCAACCCCGGCCGAGGTCCTGCCGAGCTTGTGGTCTAGCCTATCGATGCTGCGATGCACAGCAGATGAACGGCACTGCGACGTCGGCTACAGAGTCTCGATCTCGAAGGCCGAGACCACGTGGCGCGGCCAGCGGCCCGGCGCCACCGCCACCGCATCCGCCCGCAGGGTCAGGGCGACCGATGCCGGGTGACGGGTGATCCAGGCGCGCACCGCCCGGGAGAAGGCCCGGCGCTTGCGCGCATCGATCGCCGCCAGCGCCTCGTCCAGGGTCGGGCGCGCCTTCACCTCCACGAAGGCGATGACGCGTCCCCGCCGCACCACGAGGTCGACCTCGCCGCCCGCCGCCGCGAAGCGCCGGGCGAGCGGGCGGTAGCCCTTCAGCATGAGGGCCAGCAGGGCGAGCCGCTCGGCGCCGAGCCCGCGCAGGTAGGTGGTGCGGCGCCGGTGCCGGCGCTCCGGCGCCTCGCGGCTCACGGGTCCTCGTCGGCGCGGCGGGCGAGCGCCAGGGCGCGGGCGTAGACGTCCCGCCGCTTCTGCCCGGTCTCGTCGGCCACGAGCGCCGCCGCGTCCTTGATCGAGTGCCGCGCGAGCGCCGCGGTGAGACGCGCGTCGAGATCGGCATCGGCCTCGGGCCCCGGGGGCGCCTCGACGGCGGCGCCGATCACCACCACCACCTCGCCCTTCGGCGGGCCGGAGGCGGCGTAGTCGGCCGCAAGCCCGGCGAGGTCGCTGCGCCGCACGGTCTCGAACAGCTTGGTGAGTTCGCGCGCCACCGCGGCGCGGCGCGCTCCGCCCAGCACCTCGGCGGCGTCGGCCAGCATCTCGGGCAGGCGGTGGGGCGCCTCGAACAGCACCAGCGTGCCGGGGACCGCCGCCAGGGCGGCGAGCCGGTTGCGGCGGGCGCCGGCCTTCTGCGGCAGGAAGCCCTCGAAGAAGAAGCGGTCGGTGGGCAGGCCCGCGGCCATCAGCGCGGTGATCGCCGCGGAGGGGCCAGGCACCGGCGTGACGGCGAGCCCCGCCTCGATCGCCGACTGGACCAGCTTGAAGCCCGGATCCGACACCAGCGGCGTGCCCGCGTCCGAGACCAGGGCCAGCGCTTCGCCCGCCTGCATGCGGGCGATCATCCGCTCGCGCACCGCCTCGCCCGAATGCTCGTGATAGGCCACGAGCGGGGTGGTGATGCCGTAATGCGCGAGCAGTGTGCGGGTGACGCGGGTGTCCTCCGCCAGCACCGCGTCGGCGGCGGCGAGCGTCGCGAGGGCGCGGAAGGTCACGTCCTTGAGGTTGCCGATCGGCGTCGCCACGACGTGCAGGCCGGGCGCCAGCGGCTCGGCCTCCGCGGCCAGGCCGAAGGCGGTGAAGACGGCCGGCCCGCGGCCGGGGGCCTCGGGTCGGCGGGAGGGGGCATCGTTGCGCTGGGTCATCTCGGCCCCGAGCCTCGCACGGAAGCATCGCCCCGGGCCAGGGGCAGCGGACCGCCGGATGCGGCTCGCGCACTCTTACTGCGAGCGGCGCGACAGGGACACCGCGTAGGCCGGCGAGCGGATGGCGAACATCGGGTCGTCGGCCGGGCCCGCGACGCCCTCCGGCACGTCCACGACGGGATCGAAGGTGGCCCCGTCGCAGGTGGCGGCGGGCTCGATCGCCGCCACCGCGACCGTCCCGAGCTTCACGGTCTTGCGGCTGTCCTCCGGCCAGGAGGCGGTGGCGTCGTTGGTGGGGTCGCCCGGCTCGGCCAGGATGCCGACGAGGTCGAAGGTCGCCGGCCCCTTGGCGAGGCGCTCCGTCAGCTCGTCCGCGTAGAAGCTGTCGGGCTTGGCCTTCAGCTCGTCGTCCGAGAGGCCGAGCTGGCCCGCCGCCGCCGCGGTCTTGAGCTTCATCACGGTGGCTTTGCCCTTGGCGTCGGTGAGCGTGTAGGCGTGCACGCCCCAGTAATCGACGCCCGCGAAGCTCGCCGGCACCGGGCGGGCATTGAGCCATGCGGCCTGCCGCGTGGTCTCGGGGTTCGCCGCCACGAAGGCCTTGACCTTCTCGGCATCCGGCTTTCCGTCCGGGCCCGGCAGCCGCACCGTGAGGGCGTCGAGGAGCTGCTGGGGCGTCCTCGTGCCGAAGACCGGCGCCGAGATGAACACCAGCACGAAGTCGCCGCTCGTGTCCTTGAAGCGCATGGAGAAGCCGCGGGTCACCGCCTTGGTCTTGTCCGAGATCTTCGGGTTGCTGCCGCCCATCGAGAAGCGCGCCGTCATGGGCGTCGGCTTGGCGAAGTGCGGCGCCTTCGAGAGGCCGGCGGCCTCCGGGGTCGGCGTGAAGGTGCCGCTGACGCAGGTGCCCTTGGCGCCGCTGGCGCGCACGCCCGGATGGTTGCCGCCGATCGCGAACTGCCCGGCGACGATCGCCTGCGGGTCGGCGTCCTGCGCCAACGCGGCCGGTGCGGCGAGGGCGGCGGCCAGCGCGGCGCCGGCGCGCAGCATGCGTGTCGTTCTCATGGCAACGTCCCCTCGTGTCGGCCGCAGCCGGCCCCAGCGGACGGCTACACGACCGTCACGGCACCCACCAATAACAACTTCGTAGAACTGTTCTCAACCGCCCGCCCATGCGTCCCGCTGCCGGGAGCCGCAGGCGCAGGCGGGCGAGGGTCGGCAGCGGGCGGCGGCGCGGGCCTGTGACGCGCAGGCCGCACTCGTGCCGGAAACGCCGCCTCCCCTCGCGCCCGGCCAGCCCGTGGTCTACCCTTTTGCGCGGCGGCGAAGGGCGGCGGGGCCGCAGCGGGGGGCGGGGCGATGGCAGGATTGCGCTCGGGCGGCGTCACGGCCGCCCTGCGGGGCGGCGTGCGGCGGCTTGCGCCGGTCCTGGTGCCGGTCTTGGCGCTGGCGTTCGGCCTGGGCGCCTGCGGCGGCATGGAGAGCCCCGTGATGGCGACCCGCCCGGTGGCCGAGGCGCCCCCCGCGCCGGGCCTCGCGGACGGCACGGGGATCGGCGCGGGCAGCGTGAAGGTCGCGCTGATCCTGCCTCTCACCGGGCCGGGGGCCGCGGCCGGGGCCGCGATGCGCAACGCCGCGCAGCTCGCCGTGCAGGAATTCCAGAACCCCGACCTCCGGCTCGTCGTCAAGGACGACCGCGGCTCGCCCGAGGGCGCGCGCGAGGCGGCGGCGGCGGCGCTGGCGGAGGGGGCCGAACTCGTCATCGGCCCGCTCTTCGCCGGCAGCGTCCAGGCCGCTGCGGCGACCCTGCGACCGGCCGGCAAGCCGGTGATCGCCTTCTCCACCGACGCGAGCGTGGCGGCCCGGGGCGTCTATCTCCTGAGCTTCCTGCCGCAGCCGGAGGTCGACCGCGTGGTCGACGAGGTGACGAGTGCCGGGCGGCGCTCCTTCGCGGCGCTGATCCCCGACACCACCTACGGCAACGCCGTCGAGGCGCAGTTCCGCGAGGCGGTGGCCCGCCGCGGCGGGCGGCTCGTGGCGCTCGAACGCTATCCGGCCGGCAATCCGGGGCCGGCGGTGGCGCGGCTCGGCCCGCTGATCGCCGGGCCGGGCGCGCAGGCCGACGTGCTCTTCCTGCCCGACACGCCCGAGGGCCTGGGCGCGGCGGCGGGCGCGCTGACCCGCGCGGGCTTCAACCCGGCCCGGGTCAAGCCGGTCGGTACCGCGCTCTGGAACGACCCGCGGGTCTTCGCCCTGCCGGCCCTCCAGGGCGGCTGGTTCGCGGCGGTCGATCCGGCCGGCTACGCCAGCTTCGCCCAGCGCTACCGCGCCCGCTTCGGCAGCGATCCGGTGCGCGTCGCCTCGCTCGCCTACGACGCCGTGTCGCTCGCCGCGGCGCTCAACCGGCAGTACGGGTCGCAGCGCTTCGCAGAGACCACCCTGACGAATCCCTCGGGCTTCGCGGGCATCGACGGCACCTTCCGGTTCCGGCCCGAGGGCCTGAGCGACCGGGCGCTGGCGGTGTTCGAGATCCGCGGCACCGCGGCCGCGGTGGTGAGCCCGGCCCCGCGGGCGCTGGGCCCGTCCGGGACCTGAGCGGCGCCGGTCGGCGCGGCGCCGACCGGCGCGGCGTCACGCCGCCAGCTCCGCCACGACGGCGTTCAGCACCGGCGCGCCCCTGGCGGTGGCGGCAATCCGGCCCGAGCGCGTGCGCCGCACCAGCCCCTCCGCCATCAGGCCGCCGAGACGGTCCGGATCGATCGCGCGGCCGGAGAGCGCCGCGTAGCGCGCCGGATCGATGCCCTCCCGCAGCCGCAGCCCCATCAGCAGGAACTCGTCGCCCTCCTCGGCGGGCGACAGCATCTCGGTCGCCGTGAGGCCGTGGCCGTCGCGGGCGACGCGGTCGAGCCACGCCTCCGGGCGGCGCTCGGTGACGGTGCCGATGCGGCCCTCCGGCCGCACGAGGCGGCCATGCGCCCCCGGCCCGAGGCCGGCATACTCGCCGTAGCGCCAGTAGAGCAGGTTGTGGCGCGATTCCGCGCCGGGCCGGGCGTGGTTCGAGATCTCGTAGGCCGGCAGGCCCGCCGCCGCGCAGACCTCCTGCGTGACGTCGAACAGGGCACGGGCGGTCTCCTCCTCCGGCACCACCAGCCGGCCCGCCGCCGCGAGGCCGTGGAAGGGCGTGCCCTCCTCGATGGTGAGCTGGTAGAGCGACAGGTGCTCGGCCGCCCGCGCGATCGCCGCGCGCAGCTCCGCCGCCCAGGCGGCCGGCGTCTGGCCGGGGCGGGCGTAGATCAGGTCGAAGGAATAGCGCGCGAAGTGCCGGGCGGCGGTCTCGACCGCCCGCATCGCCTCCTCGGCGCTGTGCAGCCGGCCGAGCGCCTTGAGGGAGGCATCGTCGAGGGCCTGCACGCCGAGCGACACCCGGTTGACCCCGGCGGCGCGATAGCCGCGGAAGCGCTCCGCCTCGACGCTGGTCGGGTTCGCCTCCAGCGTCACCTCGGCGTCCGGGGCGAGGCTCCAGGCGCCCGCCACCGCATCGAGCAGCGCCCCGACGGTGGCGGGCTGCATCAGCGAGGGCGTGCCGCCGCCGAGGAAGATGCTGGTGACCGTGCGGCCCGGCGTGAGCGCGGCCACGTGCGCGATCTCGCGCGCGAAGGCCGCGCGCCACGCCGCCTCGTCCGGCGGGGCGTGCCGGACATGGCTGTTGAAGTCGCAGTACGGGCACTTCGCCGCGCAGAACGGCCAGTGCAGGTAGACCCCGAAACCGACGTCTCGGGTGGGATGATCGATCATGCGCCCGATGTGCCGCCGCCCGGGCGCCCGCACAAGGGTTCAGGGCGCCGCGCCGAGGGGCAGGCCGAAGCGGCGGCGGGCGATCAGGCATTCGGGGTCGCCCGGCTCGCAGGTGTGGCAGACCTCGGGGCGCACCGCATAGACCCGGCAGGCGACCTCCACCCCGATGCGGCCCGCCAGCGCCGAGCAGCGATCGCCCTCGCAGCGCATCCGCCCGGCGGCCTCGTCCACGAAGCCGGCCGGAATGGCCGCCAGCGCCGCGTCGTCCTCGGTGGAGAAGCGCGGCCATTCGGCCGAATAGGCGCAGCAGGCCCCGCAGGTCCGGCAGTCGAACGCCGCCGCGGTCACGCGGCGTCGGGACCCGGCCCGGCGAGGCGCAGGGCATTGGCCGCCACGTGCTCGCGGTAGCGCGCGACCACCGCCACCGCGCCGCCGCCGCCCATCAGGGTGCCGCAGGCCTCGCAGAGCGCCCCGACCTTCTCGCTCACCATCCTGTGCGCCTCCACGGTGGCTGCCGCGTCGCCGACGGCGAGCAGGGCGAGACGCTGCGCGATGACGCCCTGCGCCTCGACGGTGAGCAGGACGGATTGAACCCACAACTCGAACATGCCGGACTCCGGGGCCGCGCGACGCGGCGGGGGACTCCGACAATGCAGCGCAGCCGTGAAAGGTCCCCTTCCGCCTCAGTCGCGATCCGGCACCGGCGGGGGCGGCACCGGGCGCGGGCGGCCCTCGTCGTCGATCGCCACGAAGGTGAAGGTCGCCTCCGTCACCTTTTCGCGGTGCTGCGTGCGGAAGCGCCGCGCCCAGGCCTCGATCTGGATCTTCATCGAGGTGCGCCCGACATGGCCGACCCGGGTGTAGACGCACAGGACATCCCCCACCCGCACCGGGCGGATGAAGCTCATCGCCTCCACCGCCACCGTCACGACGCGCCCCTGCGCGCGCTCCACCCCGGCGATGCCGCCGGCTTGGTCCATCTGCGACATCACCCAGCCGCCGAAGATGTCGCCGTTGGCGTTGGTGTCGGCGGGCATCGCGATGGTGCGGACGGTGAGGTCGCCGCTCGGGCGGGACTCGGTCGGATCAGCGGTGGCGGTCATGGTCGGTGCGGCACCCCCTGGTGAGGAGGCGAGCATAGGCGGTTTCCCCGCCCGCGCCACGGGCTCCTCGCGCCGCACGCCGGGCTCCTCGCGTTGGACGCGGGGTTTGCTCGCGTTGCACGCGGCTTGGGGCCGTGCTTATCGTGGCCGCGACGGAGGGTGGGCGTGCGGCGGCTGATCTGTCTGGGGCTGGTGCTTCTCGTCTGCGTGGCCGGCGGTGTGGCCCGGGCGGCCGGCCGCCATGCCTTCGTGGTCGGGGTCGACGCCTATCCGAATCTCGGGGCCGGTGCGCGGCTGGAGCGCCCGGTGGCGGATGCGCGAGCGGTGGGGGCGGCCCTCGACGCCCTCGGCTACCGGGTCACGCTGCTCACCGCCGAGGTGACCCAGGAAGCCTTCCTGCGCCGCTTCGGCCGCTTCGCCGATCAGGTCCAGCCCGGCGACACGGCTTTGTTCTACTTCGCGGGCCACGGCATCGCGCTGCAGGGCACGAACTACCTGCTGCCGGCCGACATCCCGGCGATCGAGCCCGGCCAGGAGCTGCTCGCCCGCACCCGGGCGCTCGCCGAGGCGGACCTGAGCGCGGCCCTGCGCGAGCGCGGCGCGCGGGTGGTCGTGATGGTGATCGATGCCTGCCGCGACAACCCGTTCCCGCGCACCGGCACCCGCAGCCTCGGGCTCGCCCGCGGGCTGGCGCGCAGCGAGCCCGCCGAGGGCGTCTTCTCGCTCTACGCGGCGGGAGCCGGCCAGCAGGCCCTCGACCGCCTGCCGGGCCGGGATGCCAGCCCGAACTCGGTGTTCACCCGCGTCTTCGTCGAGCAGCTGAAGCGCCCCGGGCTCAACCTGATCGATCTCGGCGAGACGGTCCGCGACGAGGTGGTGAAGCTCGCCGAGACGGTGCCGCACAAGCAGGTGCCGGCCTATTACAACGAGGTGCGCGGCGCCCGCTTCATCAGCCTCGCGGGCGAGGCGCCGCCCGCCACCGCGATGCCGGCTGCGGCACCGCCGGCCCCCTTCCCGCAGCCGGCGGAGCGCCCGGCCCCGGCCCCTCCCGCAGCCGTCGCGGCCGCATCCCCGCCTCCCGCCGGGCCGCCGGCCTCCCGCGACGCGCGGTCCGGCCTCTTCAACCACCCGATCATGCTCGATCCGCGGGGCGACAACTGGCTCGCGCTGCGCAGCCGGCCGAGCGCGCGGGAGGGCGAGCGCCTGCGCAAGCTCGGGCCGGAGGCGCTGTTCACCGTGGAGGGCAGCCAGGGCATCTGGCTCAAGGTGCGCCTGCGTTCGGGAGAGACCGGCTGGGTGCACGGCGACTATGTCGGCTGCTGCCGCCGCGCCCCGCTGGCGGAGTGAGCGCACGCGTGCCCGCACGGGTCCGGTCGGGACGCGGGCGTCCCCCGCTTCCTCCCGTGATCGGCAGCGCCCGGTCTGCCAGTCCCGGGCGCGACGCGGGCGAGCAGCTGCTGCGGCGCAGTCATCACCCGGCCTAGGCCGAACGAAAGCTCTCGGCTACGCCGAATGGCGTAGAACTCATCCCCGGTGATTGCTGTACAAGACTTGTAAACCCGATCAGGGCTCTTGTGCAGATACGCGGTGCGCGCGGACGATGGTCGATTGTCGGAACGGATTGCAATGATCACGCCGCGCGGGCGACCGCTGTCGCGCTACATCTCGGGCGTCGTCGGTGCGGTCCTGTTTCCCTGTCTCCTGATCATCGGTCTGCTCGGGCACCAGTGGGTGACCGAGGCGCAGGGGCGCCTGGAAGATCGCACTGCGGCCTTTGCGGCCCGGGTGCTCGCCGACGTCGATACGTTCCTGACGAGTCAGATCGCGATGCTGCAGGCCCTGGCCACCTCGCCGGCCCTCGATGCCGGCGATGTCAGGCAATTCGATCGACAGGCCCGTCATCTCGCGGCCCTGCAGAACATCGACGTCATCCTGCGTGACCGAAACGACCAACAGGTCGTCAACACCCGTCTCCCGTTCGGCACCCCCTTGTCCCGGAACAGCCTGCCGACGGATGCGGTTGTCCTGAAGACGCGGCTGCCGGCGGTTTCGGATTTCGTCCGAGGTCCGCTGACGGGCAATCCGCTCGTGGTCGTATCGGTGCCGGTCCTCCGCAACGGCGAGGTCGTCTACTTTCTGAACGCAAGCATCCCGGTGGATGTCATCGGTGATCTGCTGAAGAAGGCCGGCATCGTCGCGCCATACTCGGGTTCCGTGACCGACCGGCGCGGCATCATCATCGCCCGGTCGCTCAACACGGAGACGACGGCGGGGAAACCTCTTCCGGGCTTCGGCGACGTCACCGGCTCCGAAGGGACGTGGTCCGGTCGCAACCCTCTCGGCGTCGCCGTCTTCGCCACGTTCAAGCGCTCGACGCTGTCGGGCTGGCTGATCAGCATCGGGATCGAGAGCGCGGCCCTCCAGGAGCCGCTGAACGCCTCGTTGCGGGTGATCATCCCGATCATCCTCGCCCTCGTCTACGTCGCCCTGGCGCTGGCGGCCATCGTCAGGCGGCAGATCCTCGAGGCGCATCGCAGCCTCGTCGCCGCCGCCCGGGCCGTCGGCGACGGGCGCGAGACCGCGGGGGTGACCACGGCCGTCCGGGAGGTCACCGAGATCGGGGCCACGCTCGCCGCCGCCTCGGTGAAGCTGCGGCAACAGGCCGACGATCTCCAGGCCGCCAACCGGGATCTCGAAAGCCGCGTGGCCGCCCGCACCCGCGAGCTGGCCGAACAGCAGGCGCTGCTGAGCGCCACGCTCGACAACATGGACCAGGGCCTGATCCTGGTGGACCGGGACCGCCGGGCCAAGGTGGTCAGCCAACGCGCCGTCGCGCTGCTCGACCTCGACCCGGACATGGTCCGGGATCAGCCGACCAGCGACGAGATCATCGCCTACCAGATCCGCAAGGGCGAGTTCGCGCTGGCCAGCGACGCCATGCGGGCGGTCATCTCCGCGGAGGGGATCGACGGGCGGCGCACGCATGTCTACGAGCGCACGCGCCCGAACGGCAGGGTGCTGGAGATCCGCACCGTGCCGTTGCCCGACGGCAGCGCGGTGCGCACCTACACCGACATCACCGCGCGCAAGGAGATCGAGCAGGCGCTCGAAGAGAGCCGGCAGCGGGCGGAGCGTGCCCTGGCCCAGGCGGAGGCGGCCAGCCTGGCCAAGGGCGAGTTCCTGGCCACCATGAGTCACGAGATCCGCACGCCCCTTCACGGCGCGCTGGGCCATGCCGACCTGCTGCTCCGGGAGGGCGGCCTCAGCGAACGCCAGCGCCACCACGCCGAACGCATACAGTGCGCCGGGCAGGCGCTGCTGACGGTCGTCAACGACGTTCTGGACTTCTCGAAGATCGAGGCGGGCCAGATCGACCTCGATCCCCAGCCCTTCGCCCCCGAGGCGCTGATCGAGGAGGCCGTGGGGATCGTGCGATCGGCGGCCGACGCCAAGCACCTCAGCCTCGCGGTCCGGATCGATCCCACCGGCCCGGGCCGCGTCGTGGGCGACCCGGACCGCCTGCGGCAGGTGCTGCTCAACCTGCTCAACAACGCCATCAAGTTCACGGCCGCCGGTGGCGTGACGCTCACGCTCTCGGCCGAGCCCCGGCCGGCCCGGGCCTGCCGGATCCGGGTCTGCGTGAGCGACACCGGGATCGGCATCGCACCAGAGAAGCGTGCGCGCCTGTTCCAGCGCTTCAGCCAGGTCGACGGCTCGATCCGGCGCGAATACGGCGGCACGGGGCTCGGGCTGGCCATCAGCCGGCGGCTGATCGAGGCGATGGGCGGCCAGATCGGCGTCGAGAGCCTCCCGGGCGAGGGATCGACCTTCTGGTTCGAGGTCGTGCTGCCGCGTGCCGTGGGCGGGCGCGAGGATCCGGCCGGGGCCGACGGGGGGCAGGCCGCTCCCTTGCGCCCCGCCCGCGTTCTCCTGGCCGACGACAATGCAATCAACCAGGACATCGCGCGCGCGATGCTGGAGGCGGCGGGACACGCCGTCGACGTCGTCGGCGACGGTGAGGAGGCCATCCAGGCGGTGCGGGCCGGCCGCTACGATCTCGTGCTGATGGACGTGCAGATGGCGGGCGTGGACGGGCTCACGGCCACGCGGCGCATTCGGGCGCTTGACCACCCGGCCGCGCGCCTGCCGATCATCGCCATGACGGCCAACGTGCTGCCGCAGCAGGTGGCGCAGTTCCTCACGGCGGGCATGGACGGCCATCTCGGCAAGCCGTTCCGCCGCCAGGATCTGCTCGCCGTCGTGGCCCACTGGTCGCGGGCCGGGCGGCCGGAGGTGCCGGGGGCGTTCCCGGTCGCTGACCCGTGGAACGGGCCGGTGCTGGATCGGACCGTCTACGAGGAGATGCTCGGCGCGGCCGGTCGCGAGGCGATGCTCGGGCTGCTGGTGAGGCTGGCGGCCGACCTGCGCTCGCGCTTCGGGCCGTCGAACGGGCGGGAGCGTCTGGCAGCGGACGCGCACGCGACCGCGTCGGCGGCGGGTCAGCTCGGGTTCACGCGCCTGTCCGATCTCTGCCGCGACCTGGAGCAGGCCTGTGCCACGCAGCGGGATCTCGCCGTCCTTCTCACCAGGGTGTCCGCGCTCCGCGACGAGGTTCTGACCGAGATCGCGCAGCTGAGCGCCGCGGCCTGATCCGGCGCCCCGCCGCAGCGGGGCCGGCACTGCCCTTCGCGGAGGATCCGCGACCGCGGCCGGAGGGCACACCCGATGCCCCGCCCGCCTCACGTCGCCCATGTCCTGATCAGCCGGCCCGCCTCCGCCGCCTCCGGCTGCGACAGCGAGACCGGACGAGGCCCGCCGGCGGAGTGAGCGCGCCCGACCAACCGATCTGGCGCAGGATGCCGAGGCGCGCGGCGCGTGCCGGACGGATGTCGTCGCGCGGATCCCGCCGCCGGACGAGCACTCTCCCGCCCGCAGGGACCGGCATCGCTATCGGTCGGCCAACTTGGCCTCCCTGACCACACGGGCATATCTCTGCGTCTCGGCCGCCAGGAAGGCCGCGAACGCCGCTGCACTGCCCGGCAGGACGATTCCGCCGCGCTCCTCGATCCGCGTGCGCAGCTCCGCATCGTCCAAGCCCGCGTTGACGGCCGCGTTGAGGGCCTCGACGATGGCCGCGTCGATCCCCGACGGCGCGACGAGACCGAACCAGGATCCCGCCTCGTAGCCCGGCAGAACCTCCGCCACCGACGGCACGCCCGGCAGCGCCCGCGAGCGCTCGGGCGTGGTCACCGCGAGCGGGACCAGCCGCCCGCCTCTGATGTGCTCGATCGAGGACGGCATCGGGTCGAACATCAGGTCCACCCGTTCGGCAAGCAGGTCGGCCAAGGCCGGTGCCGAGCCGGCATACGGCACGAGCGTGAGGTCGACGCCCGCCATCATCCGGAACAACTCGATCCCAACGTGCTGCGGGGTGCCCCTGCCGGCATAGCCTACCCTGAGCCGGCCGGGCGCGGCCCGAGCGCGCTCCACCAATTCGGAAACGGTTCTGATCCCCAGCGACGGGTGAGCCTCCACGATGAGAGGCACACGGTAGAGACCGGCGATCGGCGTGATCTCGCGCCCGAAGTCGAAGTCCAGATCGCGGAAGAGCATGGTGTTGATGACGTTCACCGGTCCGCAGACCAAGAGGGTGTGGCCGTCCGGCGCTGACCGAAGAACCTGCCGAGTGGCGCGGTTGCCGCTCTCGCCGGGTTCGTTTCCGACCGTGAAGGGCTGCCCGAGTCTGCGCGACAGGAAGGCCGCGATGGAGCGTCCGGCGATGTCGACGGGACCGCCGGTCGGGAAGCCGACCACGAGCCTAACGGGTCCTTGCGGGTAGGCCCCGGCCCAGCCGAGCGACGATGTGAGCGAGGCGGCAAAGGCGGCTCCCCCGCCCGCCAGCAACTGGCGACGGCTGATGATCATGGCGCTGACTTTCGGGTTGTCGATATGAATCAAGTCTAGCCAGCCGCTGAACCGCGAGCCATACTATGGAAGAGGCGCGATCGATACTTGCAGGATATGCCGCCGTGGAGCTTCGGCACTTGCGCTACCTGCTCGCTGTCGCCGAGGAGGGGCACATCACTCGGGCGGCCGAGCGGCTCGGCATGCAGCAGCCGCCGCTCAGCCAGCAGATCCGCAAGCTCGAAAGCGAACTCGGCGTACAGCTGCTTCGGCGATTGTCGCGCGGCGTCGAACTGACCGAAGCGGGCGCGGTGTTCGTGCAGGATGCGCGCAGCCTCCTCGCGCAACTCGACCGGACCCGCGAGCGGGTCCGCCGCACGGCGCGCGGCGAGGAAGGGCGGCTCTGCGTGGGCGTGGCGCCCACCGCGCCTTTCCATCCGCTGGTGCCGCGCATCATCCGGGCCTACCGGGAAGCCTACCCCTTGGTCGCCGTCACCCTTGAGGAGGGCCTGAGCCACGAGGTGACAGTGCGCCTCATGGACGACCAGATGGATGTCGCCTTCGTCCGCGCCTCCCGCCCGCACGCCGACGGGCTCGTCGTCACGCCGCTCCTCGAGGAGGGCATGCTCGCGGCGCTCCCGGTCGGGCACCCCCTGGCCGAGGAAGGGCGGCACCTCGGTCTGGACCTCGCGCGGCTGGCCGACGACCCGTTCATCCTGTTCGGTCCGCCCGGGACCGGACTGCACGACGAGACGGTGGCTGCCTGCCGCGCGTGCGGTTTCAGTCCGCGCATCGGCCAGCCGGCCCCACGCATCACGACGACGCTGGGCCTTGTCGCCGCTGGTCTGGGGGTCGCACTCGTGCCGGCGTCCTTGCGCAATCTGCGCATGGACGGCCTGACCTTCTGCAGCCTGCTCGGCTCGGCGCAGCCGAAGGCGTTCCTGGGGCTGGCGCACCGCAAGGGTGACCCGGCACCGTCCCTCCTGCATTTCCGCCGTTTGGCGGAGCAGTCGTCGGCGGCCTTCCGGGATGCCTCTCTGCCTGACGCCTTCGATGGCTCGCTGTGAGCATCGCGCGACGTGCGAAGCCGGACACCGGGGCGATGAAGCGCCGCCCTACCGGGCGGTCATCCGGCTCCCGACGCCCACCCGCCTCACGCCGCCCATTTCCGGATCAGCCGGCCCGCCTCCGCCGCCTCCGGCTGCGACACCGAGACCGGGCGCGGCCCGCGGCCGTGGACCGTGATCGCGTCGAGCACGCACAGGAGAGCGAAGACGCAGCGGAGACGGCGGGGCATGATCCGACCTTGAGAACGGTCGGATCCTGCCGCGTCCGCGGCCCCGCCGCGGTGAGGCCGCGCACAGGGCGACGGCCGGTGCTTGTTGCGAAAAGTCGTCTCGTGTAGACAGGCACGATCCCGACACGCCGTCCGTACGAAGGAAGGAGCCGCGCATGGCTCGCGTCACCGTTGAAGACTGCATCGACAAGGTCGAGAACAGGTTCGAACTCGTCCTGCTCGCCGGCCACCGCGCCCGGCTGCTGTCGTCCGGCGCGCCCCTCACCGTGGACCGCGATCGCGACAAGAACCCGGTCGTGGCCCTGCGCGAGATCGCCGAGACGACGATCACCCCGGACGACCTCAAGGAGCAGCTGATCCACTCGCTGCAGAAATACGTCGAGGTCGACGAGCCGGAGGCCGAGGCCGTGCCGCTGCTGTCGAGTTCGCCCGCCGCCGCCGCGGTGGCGCCCCAGGCCGCCGGCGGCGACGACGGCGACATCCAGTTCGACCGCATGAGCGAGGAGGACCTGCTGCGGGGCCTCGAGAACCTCGCGCCGCCGACCGAGACGGACGACGAGGGCGACTGAAGCCCCGGCGATCCCGCGACCTCTCCCGAGAACCCGGCCCCCGCGCCGGGTTCTTGCGTTTCGGGTTCTTGCGTTTCGGGTTCTTGCCTTTCGGGCTCTTGCGTTTCCGGCGGGGCTGATGTGCGGCGCTTGCGACGACAAGGGTCTGGCGCGGCGGCGCGATCCGCCCGATAGTCGGACCTCCCCTCCACCGCCGCGGTGCTGCTGCTGCTGCTGCGCGAGCCCGCGCAACTCCGCACGGCGCGTCCGACGACGGCGCGAGGGCGTCCAGGAGACCACCGGCGGATGATGCGCCAGTACGAACTCGTCGAGCGGGTGAAGGCCTACAACCCCGCGGCCGACGAGGCGATGCTCAACCGGGCCTACGTGTACGCCATGCGGGCGCACGGAACCCAGAAGCGCGCCTCCGGCGACCTGTTCTTCGCCCACCCGCTCGAAGTCGCCGCCATCCTCACCGACCTGCGGGTCGACGACGCCACCATCGTGGCCGCGGTGCTGCACGACACCGTCGAGGACACGGCCGCCACCCTGGACGAGATCAACCGCACCTTCTCGCCCGAGATCGGCACGCTCGTCGACGGCCTGACCAAGATCAAGCGCCTCGACCTCGTCTCGAAGCAGGCGGCGCAGGGCGAGAACTTCCGCAAGCTCCTGCTCGCGATCGCGGCGGACGTGCGGGTGCTGCTCGTCAAGCTGGCCGACCGGCTGCACAACATGCGCACCCTGCAGCACATGCCGCCGGAGAAGCGCGCCCGCATCGCCCAGGAGACCCTCGACATCTACGCGCCGCTGGCGAGCCGCATGGGCATGCAGGAGCTGCGCGAGGAGCTGGAGGACCTCTCCTTCCGCAACCTCAAGCCCGACGTCTACGCGACGATCAGCAAGCGGCTCTCCGACCTCTCGGCCAAGAACGAGCGCCTCGTGGAGAGCATCGAGCGCGACCTCGTGCAGCGGCTGGCCGCCAAGGGCATCACGGCCGGCGTCACCGGGCGCCAGAAGCGGCCCTACTCCATCTGGAGCAAGATGGAGCGCAAGTCGGTCGCCTTCGAGCAGCTCTCCGACATCTTCGGCTTCCGGGTCGTGGTCGATTCCGTCGACACCTGCTACCGGACGCTCGGGGTCGTGCACACGACCTGGCCGATGGTGCCGGGGCGCTACAAGGACTACATCTCGACCCCGAAGCAGAACGACTACCGCTCGATCCACACCACGGTGATCGGGCCGAAGAGCCAGCGCGTCGAACTCCAGATCCGCACCCGCGAGATGGAGGACGTGGCCGAGTACGGCATCGCCGCCCACGCCCTCTACAAGGACGGCTCGCCCCACCTCGCCACCGAGAGCGGCGCCTACCAGTGGCTGCGGCGCACCATCGAGCTCCTGGCCGAGGGCGACAGCCCCGAGGAGTTCCTGGAGCACACCAAGCTCGAACTCTTCCAGGACCAGGTCTTCTGCTTCACCCCGAAGGGCCGGCTGATCGCCCTGCCGCGGGGCGCCACGCCGATCGACTTCGCCTATGCGGTCCACACCGAACTCGGCAACGCGGCGGTCGGCGCCAAGATCAACGGGCGCATCGCCCCGCTGCTGACCGAGCTGCAGAACGGCGACGAGGTCGAGATCGCGCGCGCCGACGGGCAGACCCCGCCCGCGGCCTGGGAATCCCTCGTCGTCACCGGCAAGGCGCGTGCCGCCATCCGGCGCGCCACCCGCTCGGCGGTGCGGCGGCAATATGCGGGGCTCGGGCGCCAGATCCTCGACCGCGCCTTCGAGCGCGCCGGCAAGAATTTTTCCGACGAGAAGCTGCGCGGCGCCCTGCCCCGCCTCGCCCGCACCTCCACCGAGGACGTCTTCGCGGCGGTCGGCCGGGGCGAGATGTTCTCGGGCGACGTCGTGAAGGCGGTCTATCCCGACTACAAGGACGAGCGCCGCAGCCAGCCCGCCGCGACCGGGCCGCGGCCCCACGTCAACGGCGCGGGCCGGCTCTCCCTCGACAAGGACCAGACCGTGCGCCTCACCTGGCCGGGCAAGAGGCCGGACAAGGGGCCGGACAAGGGGTCGAAAGAGTCCGGCGAGGAGCGCGAGGGGGCCGAGGCGATCCCGATCCGCGGTCTCGACAGCGACCTGCCGGTGCGCTTCGCCCCCAACGGCGGCGCCGTGCCGGGCGACCGCATCGTCGGCATCCTCACCCCCGGCGAGGGCGTCACCATCTATCCGATCCAGTCCCCCGCGCTCGCGGCCTTCGACAACGAGCCCGACCGCTGGCTCGACGTGCGCTGGGACGTGGACGGCGCCCCCCATCAGCGCTTCCCGGCCCGGCTGGCGCTCCAGTCGATCAACGAGCCCGGCAGCTTCGCCCAGATCGCCCAGGTGATCGCCGACCACGACGGCAACATCGACAACATCTCGATGAAGCGCCGCAGCCAGGACTTCACGGACGTGCTGATCGATCTCTCGGTCTGGGACCTGAAGCACCTCAACGCCATCGTGTCGGAACTGCGGGCCAAGCGCGTGGTGAGCCGCGTCGATCGGGTCAACGGGTGAGGAGCCCTGCCGCCGGTTGCGCCCGGGGCCGCCCGCTGCCACAAGCCCCGAACCCGTGAGCCGAGGATCCCCGCCCCGATGACGCCCGACGACCTCCTCGCTGAATTCCGCGCCGCGGGCGCCCTGCTCGAAGGCCACTTCATCCTCTCGTCGGGCCTGCACAGCGCGGTCTTCCTGCAGAAGATGGCGATCTTCAGCGATCCGGTGCGCACCGCCCGGGTCTGCGCCGGCCTCGCCGCGCTCATCCGCGACCGCTACGGCGCGGTCGACATCGTGGTCTCCCCGGCGATCGGCGGCATCGTGCCGGGCTACGAGACCGCCCGGGCGCTCGGCGCGAAGGCGATCTTCGTCGAGCGCGAGCCCGGCGGGCCGTTCGCCCTGCGGCGCGGGTTCGAGATCCCGGCCGGCAGCCGGGCCGTGATGGTGGAGGACATCGTCACCACCGGCCTCTCCTCGCGCGAGTGCCTCGCGGCGCTCAAGGACCAGCCCGGCGAGGTGGTGGGGGCCGCCTGCCTGATCGACCGCTCGGGCGGGCGGGCCGATCTCGGGGCGCCGCTCGTCGCCCTCGCCACCCTCGACATTCCGAACTACCCCGCCGACCAGCTGCCGCCGGACCTCGCCGCGATCCCGGCCGTGAAGCCCGGAAGCCGCGCCCGCCCTGAGGCCTGACGCGGGTCGCGACGCCGCAATCCGTTCTTGACTCCGCGCAGGTGCGGTCCTTAGCTGTCGGGCATTGCAAGAATGACGGCCGATGCACCCGGAGCGGTGGACGTTTCAACGATCATCTGACTTGTTGCGGACGCGGACATTCGAGGAATTGCGAAGCACTTTCACGCACGACCATCGTGCGGTCAGGATTAACAAATGACACATTCGCGCAGCGCCCTCTTCATCGATGGCGCTAACGTTTACGCGACCACCAAGGCGCTCGGGTTCGATATAGACTATCGGAAACTTCTGGCGGATTTCAAGGCCCGTGAGAACCTGATCCGGGCCTTCTACTATACGGCGCTAGTCGAGGATCAGGAATATTCTTCGATCAGGCCCCTGATCGATTGGCTCGATTACAACGGCTATCGGGTCGTGACCAAGCCCGTCAAGGAGTTCACGGATTCCAGCGGCCGGCGGAAGGTCAAGGGCAACATGGACATCGAGTTGACGATCGATGCCCTCGAACTCAGCCCCTACATCGACCACATGGTTCTGTTCTCGGGCGACGGCGATTTTCGTCCGCTCGTCGCCGCCATGCAGCGCCGCGGCGTGCGGGTGACGGTGGTCTCGACGATCCAGACCCAGCCCGCGATGGTCGCCGACGAGCTGCGGCGGCAGGCCGACGACTTCGTCGACATCGTGAGCCTCATCCCGCGCATCGGCCGCGACCAGGGCGAGCGCCCGACGCGCCCGCTGCGGCCCTCCGCGGACGCCCCGCGGGATGCCGGCGAGCGGGGGCCCGCGCGCAGCGCCAGCCTGGAGCAGCGCTACGGGATCCGTCAGGACGACGCCGACGAGGAGTGAGCGCCCGCCCCGGCCGTGGCCCGGGCGAGCGCGGTGAGGCCGTCGCGGCTGCGCAGCGGCGCCGCCCAGCCGAGGCCCGCCAGCGCGTCCGCGCGGGCCACCAGGGAGCCCGACAGGCGTTCGCCGATCGCGCCGCGGCCGGCGAGACGCAGGGCCGCGGCCAGCACGCCCGCCGGCACCGGCACCAGGCCCGGGCCGCGGCCGAGCCCGGCGCGCAGCGCGGCGATCATCTCCGGCACCGTCAGCGGCTCGGCTTCGGTGACGATGAAGGGCCGACGCAACGCGCCCTCCGCCCCCAGCACGGCCGCCACCGCATCGGCGAGCGATTCCACCGAGACGATCGAGCGCCGCCCCTTGAGCCCGCCGAAGGGCAGCGGGACGGGCGAGGCCGCCAGATCCAGGAGGGAGGCCATGTTGCCCTTCACTCCGGGACCGTAGACGAGGACCGGGCGCAGGGCCGCGTAGTCGAGGTCGACCTCGGCCAGCGCCTCCTCGGCGGCGAGCTTCGAGCGGCCGTAGGCGTCGGTGGGTGTGGGCGTGTCCGCCTCCGTGAGCACGGCGGGGGCGGACGGGCCGCACTGGGCGCGGATCGAGGACAGGAAGACGAAGCGGCGCACCCGCGCCTTCGCGGCGGCCTGGGCGAGCCCGCGCGTCGCCTCGGTGTTGAAGGTGCGGTAATCGTCCTCCGGTGCCCCCGACATCGCATGGGCGAGGCCCGCCGAGTGCACCACCGCGTGCACGCCCGAGAGGGCGGCCGCCATGTTCTGCGGCCGGGCGAGGTCGCCGACCACGGCGCCGCTTGCGCCCGGGGGCAGCTCCACCGGCCGGCGCAGCAGCACCCGCACGCGGTAGCCGCGCGCGGTGAGGTCCCGCAGCAGGTGTCGGCCGATGAAGCCGGTGGCCCCGGTGAGGGCGATCAGGGGCGCGGTCATGCGGGCACCGCGACGGCCTTGCGGGCCGCGAAGTGGCGCAGCACTCCGGCGACGAGGCCGCAGCCGAGGACGAGCGCCGCGGCGGCGACGGGCCAGGAGGGCCAGGCGAGCGTGACGGCGGCGAGCAGCGCCAGGGCGGCGTTGAGCGCGAACACCGTGCCGACCACCTCCGGGACGGAGCGGCCGTTGGCGGTGGCCTGCTGGTAGAAATGCGTCCGGTGCGCCTGCCAGACCGGCTCCCCCCGCAGCGCCCGGCGCGCCAGCGTCAGGGTGGCGTCGGCCAGGTAGTAGAGCGGCAGCAGGATCGCGGCGGCGAGCGCGCCCTCCCCGGCCAGCCGATAGAGCAGCCACGCCAGGAGGAGGCCGAGCGGCAGCGAGCCGACATCGCCGAGGAAGAGCCGCGCCACCGGCCGGTTGAACGGCGCGAAGCCCAGCAACCCGCCGAGCAGGGCGGCTGCCGCCAGCGTGGGCCCGGGCGCCAGATGGCCGGCGAGGCCGAACAGCGTGAGCGCGCCCGCGAGCGGCACGCCCTCCGCCACCGTCATCCAGTCGAGCCCGTCCATGAAGTTGACGAGGTTGACGAACCACACGCCGGCCAGCACCGCGAGGCCCCATTCGAGCCCGCCCGGCAGGGCCGGGAGCAGGCGCAGGCCGCTCGCCGTGACGACGGCGCCCACCGCCAGCGCCTGGAGCGCGAGGCGCGGCAGCGCCGACAGGGGCCGGATGTCGTCCACGGCCCCGACCAGGGCGAGCGCCAGGACCGCGAGCACGAGCGTGACCGCCTCGGCGCCCGGGGCCTGCGGCCACAGCGCGCCCGCGACCGCGAGGACCGCCCCGATCACCGCGATGCCGCCGCCCTGCGGGGTCGGCACCCGGTGGCTCGACCGGGCGTTCGGCCGTGCGAGCGCGTAGCGCAGCAGCAGCGGTCGCAGGGCCACGATCAGCCCCGCCGCCGCGAGGGCGGCCAGCGGGATGGCGGCGAGGAGGGAAGCGGGCGGCATGCGGATGATCTACGCCGTTGGCGGCGCGGCGGAAAGGCGGTTCGTGCGCCGGGTCGCCGGCCTCGGGCGACGGCAGAGGCCGTCGTCGATCCACGGATCAGGCCGCATGGCGAGGCCGCTCGTGACGGACGGCAACCGCACCCGATGCAGGCGCGCCCGCACGCCCGCCTCCGGCCCATCGCGCCGCCCCTCCGTGCCGTTCCGTTGGGCGCAGCTAGAGAGGCGCGCGACGCACACGCTCCTGCTGAATGGCCATCAGGTCGAGCGCGGGCGGCTCGGCCATGCCGAGCCGCGTCAGGATCGCGTGCGCCTGGCCCCGGTGATGGGTCTGGTGGTTGAAGAGATGCGTCAGCACGTCGGAGCGCGTGCTGCGCTGAGCCACGCCACTCGTCGTCGTGTAGCCGAAACCGTCGTCCAACAGGGCGGGGCGCAGATCGGCGACATAGGCCTCCAGGCGCACGTCTTCCGCCTCGCGCGCCTGCCGCAACGCGTCCAGCTCCTCGAACAGGATCTCGTTCAGCCGGCTCGGTGCGGCGCCCTCGCCGGTCAGGCGGCGCAGCCACAGCCGGTCGACGACGAGGAGATGGTTCAGCGTGCCGTGCAGGCTGCCGAAATACGCGCCGGCCGCTTGCCGGTAGGCGGCATCCGGCAGGGTGGCCGCGGCCGCATAGAGCCGCCGATTGGCCCAGGCGTTGTAGGCAGCCAGGGTCCGCAGGTGAGCGGGAAGATCGGCCACGGGGATGTCTCCCGACCATGCAGAACGGCGGACGGCAAAGGCACGTCCCGCGCCGGGTTGGCACGGGCCGGCGGAGCGGCGGCGAGAGCCGCCCGTCCCGGTCAGAAAACCTCTTCCCGCCGCACCGGCTCGCCCTCGGCCTCGCGCTTGGCGAGCGCCCGCTCCACCACCTTGGCGAGGCCCACCATGATGGTGTCGATGGCGAAGTCCTTCGGGGTGTAGACGGCGGCCACGCCCATGTTCTTGAGCACAAGCTCGTCCTCGGGCGAGATGATGCCGCCGACGACGACCGGCACATGGTCGAGCCCCTCGCGGCGCAGCCGCGCCTTCACCTCGCGCACCAGCGGCACGTGGGAGCCCGAGAGGATCGACAGGCCGATCACGTGGGCGCCGCGCTCGCGCGCCTTGGCCACGATCTCGTCCGGCGTCTGGCGGATGCCCTCGTAGGTCACGTCGAAGCCGACGTCCCGGGCGCGCAGCGCGATCTGCTCGGCCCCGTTCGAATGCCCGTCGAGGCCCGGCTTGCCGACCACGAGCTTCGGGGGCTCGCCGAGCCGCGCGCCAAGATCCGCGATGAGCAGCCGCGCTTCCTCGGCAGCTCCGGAGGTGACGGTCTCCGGGGTGACGCCGGTGGGGGCGCGGTACTCGCCGAAGACCTCGCGCAGGCGCGCGCCCCACTCGCCCGTGGTGACGCCCGCCTTCGCGCAGGCGATCGAGACCGGCATGATGTTGGCGCCCGAGCGCGCCGCCGCCTCCAGGTCGTCCAGGGCCTTGGCCGCCGCCGCCGCGTCGCGCTCGGCACGCCACGCGCGGATGCGCTGCTCGGCCTCCATCTCCACCGTCTCGGAGACCGTGAAGATCGCCCCCTCGCCCGCCGTCAGCGGCGAGGGCTCCCCGCTCTCGAAGCGGTTGACGCCGACCACCACCTGCTCGCCGCGCTCGATCGCCGCGATGCGCCGGGCGTTCGATTCCACCAGGGCGCGCTTGAGGGCGCCCGTCTCCACCGCCGCCACCGCGCCGCCGAGCGCGCCGATCCGCTCCAGCTCGGCGCGGGTCTCGGCCTTGAGCGCCTCGACCTTGGCGTCGATGACCTTGGAGCCGTCGAAGATGTCGTCGAATTCGAGCAGGTCGGTCTCGTAGGCGAGGATCTGCTGCATGCGCATCGACCATTGCTGGTCCCAGGGGCGCGGCAGGCCGAGCGCCTCGTTCCAGGCCGGAAGCTGCACGGCGCGGGCGCGGGCGCGCTTCGAGAGCGTCACCGCCAGCATCTCGATCAGGATGCGGTGGACGTTGTTCTCGGGCTGCTGCTCGGTCAGCCCGAGGGAGTTGACCTGCACTCCGTAGCGGAAGATGCGCTTCTTGGGGTCCTTGATGCCGTAGCGGTCGCGGGTGATCTCGTCCCAGAGATCGCAGAACGCCCGCATCTTGCAGATCTCGGTGATGAAGCGCAGGCCCGCATTGACGAAGAACGAGATGCGCCCGACCACCTCCTCGAAGCTGCCCTCGTCGAAGTCCGGATCGGCCCGCACGGTGTCGAGGACCGCGATGGCGATGGCGAGCGCGTAGGAGAGTTCCTGGACCGGCGTCGCCCCCGCCTCCTGCAGGTGGTAGGAGCAGACGTTCATCGGGTTCCACTTCGGCACCTCCTTGGTCGTGAACAGGATCACGTCCTTGGTGAGCCGCAGCGAGGGCGCGGGCGGAAACACGTAGGTGCCGCGCGACAGGTACTCCTTGATGATGTCGTTCTGCGTCGTGCCCTGCAGCGCGGCGATCGGCGCTCCCTGCTCCTCGGCCACCGCGAGGTAGAGCGACAGCAGCCAGGGCGCGGTCGCGTTGATGGTCATCGAGGTGTTCATCTGGGCGAGCGGAATGTCCCGGAACAGGGTCCGCATGTCGCCCAGATGCGCGATCGAGACCCCGACCTTGCCGACCTCGCCGCGGGCGAGTTCGTGGTCGGGGTCGTAGCCGGTCTGGGTCGGCAGGTCGAAGGCCACCGAGAGGCCGGTCTGGCCCTTGGCGAGGTTCTTCCGGTAGAGCGCGTTCGATTCCGCCGCGGTGGAATGGCCCGCATAGGTGCGGATGATCCACGGCTTGTCGCGCTGCGCCGTAGCGGTCGCCTGCTGGCCCGTTGCGTGCTGGCCCATGCCGCCCTCGCCTTTCGTCACCGTCCGATCCTGTCGCAGGGCACCATCGTAGCCGCGCGGCGGAACGGCGTCATCCTTGACCTAAGCAGCCCCCGGCCGGCCGTGAGACGGTGGTGCAACGTGACGCAGCGGCAACAGTCCGGCTGCCCAGGATCTCACCGGTGTCTGCCCTGCTTTTGGTCTATTTGACGCCCTCGGGTTCGCGGCTAGGATCGATGCAGTGCAACAAAGCAGGGAGGGTCCGCCATGGGTGCGGGCGCTGCGGTGCAGACGAGCGCAGGACGCGCGGCTCACCTGAAGGATCTCTACGAGATCGGCGAGATCCCGCCGCTCGGCCACGTGCCGGCCAAGATGTACGCCTGGGCGATCCGCCGCGAGCGGCACGGGCCTCCCGAGGACTCGATGCAGATCGAGGTCGTGCCGACGTGGTCGATCGGCGACGACGAGGTGCTCGTCCTCGTGATGGCCGCGGGCGTCAACTACAACGGCATCTGGGCCGGCCTCGGCGAGCCGGTCTCGCCGTTCGACGTGCACAAGGCCGAGTATCACATCGCCGGCTCGGACGCGTCCGGGATCGTCTGGGCCGTCGGCGCCAAGGTCAAGCGCTGGAAGGTCGGCGACGAGGTGATCGTCCACTGCAACCGGGACGACGGGGACGACGAGGAGTGCAACGGCGGCGACCCGATGTTCTCGCCCTCGCAGCGGATCTGGGGCTACGAGACGCCGGATGGCTCCTTCGCGCAGTTCTGCCGGGTGCAGTCGCGCCAGCTCATGGTGCGCCCGAAGCACCTGACCTGGGAGGAAGGCGCCTGTTACACGCTGACGCTCGCCACCGCCTACCGGATGCTGTTCGGGCACGCGCCGCACACGATCAAGCCCGGCCAGAACGTGCTGATCTGGGGCGCGTCGGGCGGTCTCGGCGTCTTCGGCGTGCAGCTCTGCGCGGCCTCGGGCGCCAACGCCATCGCGGTGATCTCGGACGAGTCGAAGCGCGACTACGTCATGAGCCTGGGCGCCAAGGGCGTGATCAACCGCAAGGACTTCAACTGCTGGGGCCAGCTGCCGAAGGTGAACTCGCCCGAGTTCCATGCCTGGACCAAGGAGGCGCGGAAGTTCGGCAAGGCGATCTGGGACATCACCGGCAAGGGCAACGACGTCGACATCGTCTTCGAGCACCCGGGCGAGGCGACCTTCCCGGTCTCGGCCCTGGTGGTGAAGCGCGGCGGCATGGTGGTGTTCTGCGCCGGCACGACCGGCTTCAACATCACCTTCGATGCCCGCTACGTCTGGATGCGGCAGAAGCGGATCCAGGGCTCGCACTTCGCCCACCTCAAGCAGGCCTCCGCCGCCAACCAGTTCGTGCTCGATCGCCGCATCGATCCCTGCATGAGCGAGGTGTTCTCCTGGGACAAGATCCCGCACGCCCACACCAAGATGTGGAAGAACCAGCACGCGCCGGGCAACATGGCGGTGCTGGTCAACGCCCAGAAGGCGGGCCTGCGCACCTTCGAGGACGTGCTGGAACTCTCCGGATCACGCTGACGACCGGGCGGTGCCGGGGCCGGGACAGGGGCGGCGCGGGGACGATCGTCGTCCGCTGCCCTTGAGCCCGGCCGCACGCCGGCCGATACGGGGCAGGACGACGAGTCATCCGCCCGGCCTGCCCCGGGCGCGCCGCGCCGGAGCCCCGATGTCCCCGACACTCTACGCCGCCGCCGACCGCTATGCGCCGCGCGTGCTCAGCGTCGTGCGCATCGTCGCGGCGCTGATCTTCATGGCCCACGGCACGCAGAAGATCCTGGGCGTCCCGGCCCACCCGAACCCGCCGGCGCTGATGTCGCTGTCGGGCATCGCCGGCCTCATGGAACTGGTGGGCGGCGCGCTCCTGGCGCTCGGGCTGTACAGCCGGCCGGTCGCCTTCCTGCTCTCGGGCGAGATGGCCTTCGCGTACTTCATCGCCCACGCGCCGCGGAATGTCTTCCCGGTCCTCAACGGCGGCGACGCGGCGATCCTCTACTGCTTCGTCTTCCTCTACATCGCCTTCGCGGGGCCGGGGCCGCTCAGCCTCGACGCCATGCGGGCGCGGCGCCCCTCGCGCTTCTGACCCCAAGCCCGGAGCGGGCGGGGCGCGACGGGTCCGCCCGGGGGTTGCGCCCTCCCCTCGCCTTGCTAGAACCCTCGGAGCGCCATCCCGCGCCGGGCCTCGCCGTCCGGGGGCGGGGGGTCCGGGGAAGCGTCAGGTCATGGACAAGTTCACCGTTCTCGAAGGCGTCGCGGCGCCGCTGCGGATCGTCAACATCGACACCGACCGCATCATCCCCAAGCAGTACCTCAAGACCATCGCGCGCACCGGGCTTGGCAAGGGCCTGTTCTCCGAGATGCGCTACCGCGACGACGGCACGGAGAATCCGGACTTCGTCCTCAACCAGCCGGCCTACCGCAACGCCAAGATCCTGGTGGTGGGCGACAATTTCGGCTGCGGCTCCTCGCGCGAGCACGCCCCCTGGGCGCTCGCCGATTTCGGCATCCGCTGCATCATCTCGACGAGCTTCGCCGACATCTTCTTCAACAACAGCGCCAAGAACGGCATCCTGCTGATCACCGTGGCGCCCGAGGATCTGGAAAAGCTGTTCGACGACGCCTCGCGCGGCGCGAACGCGACGCTCACCGTCGACCTGGAGCGGCAGGAGATCCGCGGGCCGGACGGCGGCGTGCTGCATTTTGACATCGATCCCGGCCGCAAGCACAACCTGCTCAACGGGCTCGACGACATCGGGCTCACCCTCGAGAAGGCCCCGGCCATCGACGCCTACGAGGCGAAGCTCGCCGAGCGCCCGTGGGCGTGACGCCTTGGGCGTGATCGCCCGGACCCGGGCCCCCGCGTCGCGGCCCGGCCGGCACCGGCGCGTCAGGGCTTCGTTAACCCTGATGCTGCCCTATTCGGGTGATTGGCTGACCGCACACGGAGTGCCGACCCGATGACGACCTGCGCGCGCACCACGGCCGCGACCCTGCTGTGCCTCGCCGGGCTCGCCCTGCCCGCCGCCGCGCAGGCGGATTTCCGGTCCTGCCTCGCCGGGCTCGGCCAGGAGGCCGCCCAGCAGGGCGTCTCGCCGGAGACCTTCCGGGCCGCCACCGCGGGCATCGCCTTCGACGAGAAGGTGATCGAACTCTCGCAGGCCCAGCCCGAGTTCAAGACGCCGATCTGGGACTACATCGCGGCCCTCGTGGACGAGGAGCGGGTGGAGGACGGGCGCGCGGCCATGCGCCAGCACGCGAGCGCGCTCGCGCAGGCCGAGGCGCGCTACAATGTCGACCGCTACACCATCGCGGCGGTGTGGGGCGTCGAATCGAACTTCGGCAAGAACCTCGGCAAGATGCCGCTGGTGCAGTCGCTCGCGACCCTGGCCTGCGGCGGCACGCGGCGGCGGGAGTTCTTCAAGGGCGAGCTGATGGCCACCCTGAAGATCATCCAGCGCGGCGACATCGACGCCGGCCGGCTGACCGGCTCCTGGGCCGGCGCCTTCGGGCAGACCCAGTTCATGCCCACCACCTACCAGCGCCTCGCCGTCGACCTCGACGGCGACGGGCGGCGCGACGTGGTGGATTCGGTGCCGGACGCGGTCGGCTCCACGGCCAACTTCCTGCGCGTCGCCAAGTGGCAGAACGGCCAGCCCTGGGGCTACGAGGTGCGGCTGCCGGCGCGCTTCAACCTCGCGGCGGCGGGGCGCAAGGCCAAGCGCCCGATCGGCCACTGGGCGAGCCTCGGCGTCACCCGCCTCGACGGGCGCCCCCTCACCGGCGAGGGGCCGGCCGGCATCATCGCGCCGGCGGGCGTGGACGGCCCGGCCTTCCTGGTGACGAAGAACTTCGACGCGATCTACTCCTACAACGCCGCCGAATCCTACGGGCTCGCCATCGCGGTGCTGTCGGACCGCCTGCGCGGCAAGGCCGGCATCCAGACCGCGTGGCCGACCGACGACCCGCCGCTGTCGCGCGCCGAGCGCCGGGCGCTGCAGAGCGCGCTGACCGAGCGCGGCTACGATGTGGGCGAGCCGGACGGGCGGGTCGGCGCCAAGACCCGCGAGGCGATCAAGGACGTCGAGCGCCGGCTCGGCATGCCGCAGACCGGCCGCCCCGGCGCCAAGGTGCTGGAGGCGCTGCGGCGCGGCTGAGCCCCCTCAAGGGGGCCGCCCCCTCAGGGGGCGGGCACGCCCCCACGGGGGGCCAGCACGGTGCGGTCGCGTGCGGCGAGCAGCCCGAGCGTCGCCGCCGCGACGCCGAGGCACGCGTAGAGCGCGGCGGGCAGGCCCCAGCCCCCGCTTCCGTCGTGCGCGAGCCCGATCAGGAACGGTCCCAGCGCCGCGAGGCAGTACCCGACCCCCTGCGCCATCGCCGAGAGGTCGCCCGCGGTCTGCGGATCCGGCGCGCGCAGCACGATCAGCGTGAGCGCGAGGCCGAAGCAGCCGCCGAGCCCGAGGCCGAGCGCGAGCGCGAAGGGCCAGACGAGCCCGGGCGGCCCGACGAGAAGGCCGCAGAAGCCGCCCGCCGCGAGCCCGACCACGAGGAGCACCCAGGCCCGCTGGTCGCGCCGCCGTGCGGCGAGCGTCGGCACGAGCAGCGCCAGGATCGTCTGCGCCATCGCCGACAGCGAGGCGACGAGGCCGGCCGAGACCGGGTCGGCGCCCCGGTCGATCAGGGCGGCGGGCAGCCAGCCGAAGACGATGTAGGCGAGCGAGGATTGCGCGCCCATGAAGCCGGTGACCTGCCAGGCGAGCCGGTCGCGCCACAGGCGCCCGAGGGTGCGCCGCGGCGCCGTGCCGGCCGCCGGCGGCGCGGCGCGCACGAACGGCAGCCACGCCAGCGCCGCGAGCAGCGCCGGCAGCGCCCAGATCATCATCGGCCCCTGCCAGGACGACCCGAGCGCCTGCCCGGCCGGCACGCTCAGGCCCGCCCCCGCGGCCGCCCCGAGGCACAGCACCGCCGTGTAGAGGCCCATCATCAGGCCGGGCCGGTCGGGGAAGTCGCGCTTGACGATGCCGGGCAGGATCACCCCGACGACGCCGATGCCGCCCGCGGCCAGCACCGAGCCGGCAAAAAGGGCCGGCAGGCCGCCGAGCCCGCGCAGCGCCAGTCCGGCGGCGATCAGCAGCAGGAAGACCAGCACGCCGGCATCCGGCCCGAGCCGGCGCGTCACCGGGGGGCCGAGGCGGCCGAAGACGCCGAGACACAGGACCGGCAGGGTGATCAGCGCGCCCGCGAGCGCGCCCGACAGGCCCGTATCGGCCCGGATCGGCCCCAGCAGCGGACCGACGCTGGAGAGCGCCGGGCGCAGGTTGAAGGCGATCAGCATCAGGCCGAGCGCGATCCAGAGCGGCCGGCGCAGGCCCCCCTGGCGCGCATCCGGCGCGCATCCGGTGCGCCCGTGCCGCCCCGCGCCCTCGGCCTCCCGGATGATCGCCACCGTCTCAGCCCTCCCGGGTCCGTGCCACGCGCGCCGGATGCGCGCCGGATGCGCGCCGGATGCGCGCCAAGGCGGCACTTAGACCATTTCGCAGGCAGGGACAGCCGCGCCGGGCGCCGTCCACCTCAGCCTTGAGGGCGGGGCTTGGCCTCCCGCCGCGTCAGACCAGCACGAACAGCCGCCGCCGCATGAGGCAGAACATCAGCACGAAGAGGAGGAAGGTGACGAGAGGCATCGGCGACAGGACGAGGCCGGGCCGCATCAGCAGGCTCTCGCGCGCCTGCAACTGCGTGAGCATCAGCGTCAGGATCACGGCGTTCGGCGCGGCGTAGAGGAGGCACCAGCGCGCCCGCGACAGGCCCTGGTACCACGCCCGGAACCCGGCCTGGGCCTCGGGCCGTGGCACGAAGGCGAGGCCGCGGCGCCGGGCGAGCGCGTGCACCGCCACCGCGAAGCCCGCGGCCACGAGGCCGCACCCGACGAGCAGGCCCGCGAAGAAGCGCAGGAACCCCGACGGCGGAAGATCGAAGACCGGGCCGTCGAAGGACCGCGCGAGGCCGATCGCCAATGCGGTGCAGAGGGCGGCCTGGGCGAGGTGGATCGCCAGATGGGCGGGGCCGGGGAGCAGCGGCGTGCGGTCGGGGAGCAGGCGGGACAGGAGCATCGGACGAGCCGTGACGGGGGCGGACCCCACCCTGCGGCTGCGGCCGCCCGCCGGATGTACGGCGGCGCACCGGCCGGTCCGGCGGACTGGCCGCAGGTCGGCCCGGCCTCCCGGTGCTCCGTCACGGGCCTGTCTCGCACCCCGTGAGCGCGTCGGCGCGGCACGCCGACGTGTTCAGGTCGTGCCGGTCGGTGCATCGGCTCCGCCCACGACAGGCGGCTCGACCGCCGTCTCGGGTCTGAAGAACAGGCCGGCCCGGAGGCTGTCGCCGATCCGCTCGGCTCGCGCCTGGAGGGCGACGGCATCCTCGGGATGGAAGCGCGCGGCCGCGGTGTCTCGAAACAGGTCGAGCCAGCGCGCGAAATGCTCGGGCTGCAAGACGCCGAGCGCCTGATGCTTCCCGAACGGGTTGCCCTTGTAGCGGCCCGTCTTGAAGAGGACCGAGGACCAGAACGCCTCGATCGTTGCCATGTGCTGCGGCCAGTCGGCGTCCGCGATCGCCGCCGCGAAGACCGGGCCGATGAGGGGGTCGCGGCGGACGGCCTCGTAGAAGGCCGCCAGGAAGGGAGCGAGGCTGTTCTCGTCGAGAATCGTCCGAGCCATGCCGGTCAGATGCCGATCGGTGCGGACGGCCGCAAGGGATAAGGGCCGGACGGCCACGCGATCATGCGGTCGGGACAGGGCCCCGCGAGGCGCCGTCACGAGCCTCGGCAGAAGGGCATGGGGCCTTTCCGCTCAGACCGACCCCACGGTCTTCAGCCGCGCCCGCGGGTGGATCTCCGCCTGGCTCATCACCGGGGTCTCGCGCCGGAAGCGCTCGATGATCGAGCGCACGAAGGGCCGGGCCTGCACCGAGGTGACGAGGACCGGCATCTCGCCCATCCGGGCCGCCTCCTCGAAGCGGTCGCGTACCGCGTTCACGAACTCGGACAGCCGCGAGGGCTGCATGGCGAGGTGGCGCTCGTCGCCCTGGCCGACGATCGCCTCCATGAAGGCGCCCTCCCAGGCGGGCGAGAGGGTGATGATCGGCAGGACGCCGCCCGGTCCCTGGTACTGGGCGCAGATCTGGCGCCCCAGCCGCGCGCGGACGTGCTCGACGATATCGCGCGGGTTCTTCACGTGGCCGGCCACCTCCGCGATGCCCTCCACGATGGTCCCGAGGTCGCGGATCGAGACCCGCTCGGCGAGCAGGTACTGCAGCACCCGCTGGACGCCCGTGGTGGCGATCTGGCTCGGCACCACCTCCTTGATCAGGTCGCCGTGCTCCTTGGGCAGTTCCTTCAGGAGCTTCTGCACCTCGACGTGGTTCAGCAGTTCCGAGACATGGGCCTTGATCACCTCGGTGAGGTGGGTCGAGACCACGGTGGCGGCGTCCACCACGGTGTAGCCGCGGATCTGGGCCTGGTCGCGCAGCGAGGCGTCGATCCAGGTGGCGGGCAGCCCGAAGGTCGGCTCCAGCAGGTGCTGGCCGGGGAGCTGCACCTGGCCGCCCATCGGGTCCATCGCCATGAACTGGCCGGGGAAGATCTGGCCGGTGCCCGCCTCGATCTCCTTCACGCGCACCACGTAGGTGTTGGCGTCGAGCTGCACGTTGTCGAGGATGCGCACCGAGGGCATCACGAAGCCGAGTTCGGCCGCGAGCTGCCGGCGCAGGGCCTTGATCTGCTCGGTGAGCCGGTCCTGCCCGCCCGGCCCGTTGACGAGGGAGAGGAGCGCGTAGCCCATCTCCAGCTTGAGGTCGTCGAGCTTGAGGAGGTCGGAGACGGTCTCCTCCTTGGGCCCGGCCGCGCCGCCCTCGCCGGCGCCGGCGGCCGCCGGGGCATCGGGATCGACGGCTTTCGGCATCTGGGCGATGCGCCGCGCCAGGTAGGCGGCCCCGCCCGCCAGCGCCAGGAAGGGCAGCATCGGGATTCCGGGCAGGAGCGCGATCAGCAGCATCACCGCCGCCGACATGCCGAGCGCCTTCGGGTAGTTGGCGATCTGCCGCCCGAGCGCCCGGTCGGCCGCCCCCCGCACGCCCGCCTTCGACACGAGCAGGCCCGCGGCCGTCGAGACGATGAGGGCCGGCACCTGGCTCACCAGCCCGTCGCCGACGGTGAGCAGCGTGTAGGCCTTGGCGGCCGTCCCGAAGGCCATCCCCTGCTGCATCGTGCCGACGATGATGCCGCCCACCACGTTGATGACCGTGATGAGCAGCGCGGCCACCGCATCGCCGCGCACGAATTTCGAGGCGCCGTCCATGGCGCCGAAGAAGGCGCTCTCCTCCTCCAGCGCCTGGCGCCGGGACTTGGCGGCCTTCTCGTCGATCAGTCCCGCCGAGAGGTCGGCGTCGATCGCCATCTGCTTGCCCGGCATCGCGTCGAGGCTGAAGCGGGCCGCGACCTCTGCGATGCGGCCGGACCCCTTCGTGATCACCACGAAGTTCACGATGATCAGGATCGCGAACACGATGATCCCGATCAGGAAGTTGCCCCCCATCACGAAGTGCCCGAACGCCTCGATGACGTGGCCGGCTGCCGCGGTGCCCTCGTGCCCGTGGCCCAGGATCAGCCGGGTCGAGGCGAGGTTGAGCGCCAGCCGCAGCATCGTGGCGATGAGCAGGATGGTCGGGAAGACCGTGAATTCGAGCGGGTTCTCGATGAACAGGCTCGTCATCAGGATCAGCACGGACAGGATGATCGAGACCGCGAGCAGCAGGTCGAGCATGAGCGCCGGCAGCGGGAAGATCAGCACCACGAGGATGCTCATCACCGCGATGGCCAGCACGAGGTCGCTGCGCTTGGTCAGCCCGATGAGGTCGGCCCGCGTCGGGACCGCGAAGGCGCGCAGGCTCCCCAGCCCCGTCGGTCCCGCCCCGCTCATCCCGCCCCGCCCTCCGGCCCGCACCCGGCAAGTTCTGCCGGGTGCATGGTGAAGGATCCGTTAAGCGGCCGGGCCGCCTCGCGCCGCCGTAGAGGCCTGCGCGCGGCGGGCGCGTCGATGCAAAATCTGCCCATGCCGCCCTTCGTTGCTTTGCAGCATTCTCGATGTCGTACCGCCCTGCTTCCCAACAGAAAGTAAGCACAAGACACGGGATCCGACGGTCAAGTTTGACAGACTTGGCCGGCAAAATCGCTTTGCGTTGCGGGATCCGGCCGAACAAGCGGAACCAAGCGGCGGCGTAACGATTGAGACGGTAGCCAAACCGACCAACGTCGAGGAGATCATGCGCACCACCCTGATCACCGTTGCGGCGCTCAGCCTCCTGGGAGCCGGGATCGCGCAGGCGCAGACCACCGTCACGGGCGATCCGGCCCGGGACGCCAAGCCCAGCACGCAGTCGCAGGGGCAGGAGGCCGTCACCCGGCCGAACACCGACACCGTCGATCGCACCAACCCCAACACCACCGGGACGCTCACCAACGCCAAGCTGGAGCCCGGCGCCAACAGCTTCACCGAGGGCCAGGCCCGCAGCCGGCTGGAGAAGTCCGGCTTCACGGAGATCAAGGAACTCAAGAAGGACGACCAGGGCATCTGGCGCGGCACCGCGATGCATGCGGGCAAGTCGGTCCAGGTCGGCCTGGACTTCAAGGGCAACGTCGCCGTCGTGCAGTGACACGACCCGACCGGCCTTGGCCCGGAACCCCTTCCTCGGATTGAAAGGAACGCCCCGATGGCGACCCGTACCCTCTCGGCTCTGTTCGACAATTACGACGATGCCGCCGCCGCTGTACGCAAGATCGAGGCGGCCGGCGTCCCCCACGCCGACATCAGCATCGTGGCCAACAACGAGGGCGACCGCTACTCGCGTCACACCGCCGGCCACGCCGACCACCACGATACCGCCGACAAGGCATCGAGCGGCGCCGGGGCCGGTGCGAGCGTCGGCACGGTGCTGGGCGGCGGCGCCGGCCTGCTGACCGGCCTCGGTCTCCTCGCCATCCCGGGCGTCGGCCCGGTCGTGGCGGCGGGCTGGCTGGTCACCACGCTCGCCGGCGCGGGCGTCGGCGCGGCGGCGGGCGGCATCCTCGGTTCGCTCACCGGCGCGGGCCTTAGCGAGGAGGAGGCGCATTCCTACGCCGAGGGCGTGCGCCGCGGCGGCACCCTCGTCACCGTGCGGGCCGACGACGCCGTGGCGGACCGCGTTGCGGCTGTGCTCAAGGAGCATGGCTCGGTCGACATGGACGAGCGCGCGAAGGGCTGGCGCAGCGAGGGCTGGAGCGGGCGTCACGACCCGGCCGCGCCCTCCTACAGCAACCCCGCCTCGGTCGCGAGCGGCGAGGTCGGCAGCACCGCGATCGGCGCGGCGGGCTCGACCACGACCGGCCTCAACACCGGCGCCGGCCTTCCCACCGGCGGCACGCCCTACGCGGCGGGCGCCCCCCCGGCTGCCCGGGCCCTCGACGCCGCCACCGACCGCGACAGCCTCGCCGGCACCACCCGCGATCGCCACGTCGGCATCGAGGACGAGCTGCCGCCGGCCCGCCAGCCGCTGGGCACCGACCGGCGCTGAGGGCCGGAGCCCGCGTTCCAGTGTGACGCGTCCCGCCTGAAGCGCGGGACGACGGCCCCTCTCCCGTCCGGGAGAGGGGCTTTTCGCGTCTGGGCCGCCTGCACCGGCGTGGCCATCGCTTCGACGATGAGAGCGATGCGACCGTGAGGGGGAACGCCGTTCCGCTCAGCCATACGCTGCGATCGCGCGCGCCTGTCCCGGCTCCGGCACGGGGACGCCGGCATCCGTGTACTCGTTGAGCTTGTTGCGCAGCGTGCGGATCGAGATGCCGAGGATGCGTGCCGCGTGGGTGCGGTTGCCCAGGCAATGGTCGAGGGTGTCGAGGATCAGGTCGCGCTCCACCTCCGCCACCGTGCGCCCGACGAGGCTGCGCGTCACCGCCTCGGCGGTCTGCACCGCCCGCGCGGCGGTGCCCACCGGCCCGTCGAGCGCATCGCCCTCGGGCGTGCGGATCGCCTCCGGGCCGATCTCCGCTCCGCTCGCGAGCAGCACCGCCCGGTGCAGGGTGTTTTCCAGCTCCCGCACGTTGCCCCGCCAGGGATTGGTGACGAGGAGGCGGCGCGCCTCCGCCGAGAGCGGCCGGGCCGGCACGCCGTTCACCTCCGCGTACTTGCGGGCGAAGTGGCCGGCGAGTTCCAGGATGTCGGCCGGGCGCTCGCGCAGGGCCGGCAGGCGCAGGTGCACCACGTTGAGGCGGTAGAGCAGGTCCTCCCGGAAGCTGCCCTTGCGGACCTCCTCGGCGAGGTTGCGGTTCGAGGTCGCGAGCACGCGCAGGTCGACGCGCACCGGCTGCGCGCCGCCGACCCGGTCGATCACCCGCTCCTGCAGGGCGCGCAGGAGCTTGGCCTGGAGGCGCACGTCCATCTCGGAGATCTCGTCGAGCAGGAGCGTGCCGCCGCTCGCCTCCTCGAACTTGCCGATGCGCCGCGCCACCGCCCCGGTGAAGGCCCCCTTCTCGTGGCCGAACAGCTCGGATTCGAGCAGCGCATCGGGGATCGCCGCGCAGTTGACGCTCACGAACGGCTTCTGGGCGCGGGACGACTTCGCGTGGACGTGGCGGGCCAGCACCTCCTTGCCGGTGCCGCTCTCGCCCGAGATCAGCACGGAGGCGTCCGAGCGCGCCACCTGCTCGGCGAGCGTCACCACCCGCTCCATCGCGGGGTCGCGCCACACGAAGGCGCGGGCATCCGCCGCCACCGCCTCCAGCACGGCGGCGATCAGCTCCGGATCCGGGGGCAGCGGCACGTATTCCTTGGCGCCCGCCTGGATCGCCGCCACCGCGGCCCGCGCGTCCGAGCCGGTGCCGCAGGCGACGACCGGGGTGCGGATGCGCTCCTCGCCGAGCGCCGTGACGAAGGCCCGGATCGGCAGGCCGACATCGATCATCACGAGGTCGGCGCCCTTGGCGCGCAGCACGCCGAGGCCCTGCTCGACGCCATCCGCCTGCGTGACGGCGGCGCCCCGGCTCATGGCGATCTTGGAGGCGGTGACGAGTTCGCCGTTCAGGCGGCCGATGATGAGGAGGCGCATCGCGGGTTCCGGTTCGGGCGGCGCGGCGCGTCGAGGCGCCGGGGGATGGGAGGAAGCAGGCGGGGTCAGCCGTCGCCCTTGACGATCTCGGTCATGGTGACGCCGAGGCGGTCCTCGACCAGCACGACCTCGCCGCGGGCGACGAGGCGGTTGTTCACGAAGATGTCGATCGCCTCGCCGACCTTGCGGTCGAGTTCGAGCACGGTGCCGGGGCCGAGCCGCAGGAGGTCGCCGATCGGCATGCGCGAGGCGCCGAGCACCGCCGAGATCACCACCGGCACGTCGAAGACCTGTTCGAGATCGGCCGCGCTCTTGGCGGAGGTCGGCGCGTCCCGCATCGAGGCGGGACCTCCCTGGTCGAAGGCGAGGTCGGATTCGCTGAGCTGCGGCAGGCCGAGGTCGTTGTCGGGGGCCATGCGGGGATCCTTCGGGGGCCTTGGGTGACGGGGGCCTTGGGTGACAGGGGTCAGGTGCGGTCGAGCGCGCGCGCGAGGGCGGCCTCGATGGCGGCGCGGTCGCGCACCACGCCGCCATCCGCCCATTCCATGCGGGCGTCGCCCGGGAGGAGATCGGGGTCGCCGAGCACGATCAGCCGGCCCTCGTAGCCGCGCTCGCGCGCGAGCCGCTTCAGGACGCCTTCCGTCTCCTCCACCAGCGCGTCGTTCACCCGCACGGCGAGGTGGGGCACCCCGCGCAGGTGCTGGAGGGCGCTGCGGGCGGTCTCCAGGATCGCCTCCATCGGGTGGGCGGCGAGCGCCTCGCCCGCGATCCTGCGCGCGAGCGCCATCGCGAAGTCGAGGGCCTGGGCCTCGCGCTCGGCGTCGCGGGCATCCGCGGCCGCGATCATGCCGGTCGCCGCCGCCGCGAGGCGGTTCAGCGCGTCGGCGAGGCGCGCCTGCACCTGGGCCTCGGCCTGGGCGCGCCCCTCCTGCAGCCCGCGGGCGTGCGCCGCGGCCTGGGCCTCGGCGCGGCTCGCCGCCTCCGCCTGCTCGGCGGCCTCGCGGGCGCGCGCCGCGCTGCCGCCGGGGATGCGGAAGTCGTTGTCGAAGAGGAAGCGCTGGGCCGCGGCCATCGGTCACCGGAGAGTGGAGGAGATCAGGGGTTCTGAGGGGTTCAGTAGACCAGCTCCTCCTCGGCGCTGTTCTTGGCGATCATGATCTCGCCCTTCTCGGCGAGGTCCTTGGCCATCTCGGTCATCTTGGCCTGGGCCTCGTCGACCTCCTTGAGGCGGATCGGGCCGAGCGATGCCATCTCGTCCTGGAGGTTCTTCACCGCGCGGCTCGACATGTTGCCGAAGAAGAACGCCCGCACCGGCTCGGAGGCGCCCTTGAGCGCGCGGCCGAGCGTGTCGCGGTCGACGTTGCGCATCAGCGTCTGCACGCTGCCGGCGTCGAGCTTCAGCAGGTCCTCGAAGGTGAACATCAGCTGCCGGATCTTCTTGGCGGCGCCCCGGTTGTTCTGGTCGAGGGCGGTGAGGAAGCGGGCCTCGGTCTGGCGGTCGAAGGCGTTGAAGACCTCCGCCATCAGTTCGTGCGCGTCGCGCCGCGTCGTCTGCGCAATGGTCGAGACGAATTCGCTGCGCAGCGTCTCCTCGATGTGGCGCAGGGCCTCCTTCTGCACCGTCTCCATCCGCAGCATGCGGTTGAGGACGTCGATGGCGAAATCCTCCGGCAGGATGGTGAGCACCCGCGCCGCGTATTCCGACCGCACCCGCGACAGGATCACCGCGACGGTCTGCGGATATTCGCTGCGCAGGAAGGAGGCGAGGATCTCGGGGTCGATCTGGGTCAGGCTGCTCCAGACCCGGCGCGCCGAGGCGCCCTTCACCTCCGCCATGATCAGCGAGACCTGCTCGGGCGGGAAGATCTTGAGCAGGAGCGATTCGGTGCGCTCGTAGCTCGACGACACGCCGCCGCTCGACGACAGCTTCGAGACGAACTCGACGATGAGCTGCTCGACCGTCTCGACCTCCAGCGAGCCGAGCTGGACCATCGCGTGCGAGACCTTCTTGATCTCGTCCTCTTCGAGGAGCTTCCAGATCGGCGCGCCCGCGTCGTCGCCGAGCAGCAGCAGCAGCGCCGCGGCCCGCTGCGGCCCGGGCAGCTCGGCCAGCCGCGAATTCGCCAGCGCGGCGGCCAGGGTGGAGGATGGGGCGGGTTGGGCGGTGGATGCCATGACGGTGTCTCAGGCCCTCTCGCGGGGTCTCTCGGTCCGGCTCAGCGGTCGTTGATCCAGTTGCGCAGCACCTCGGCGGTCTCGGCCGGGTTCGTGCGCACGATCTCGGCCACGCGCTCGATGGTCTCGGCCTGCACCTTGCCGTTGATCTTGGCATATTCGACGAGGCGCTTGGCCTGGCTGTCAGGCAGCGCCTCGGGCTCGGACCCGCCTGCCGCCGCGAGCGCCGGCGCCCCGGCGACGATCAGCGCGGGCGGCTCGTCGGACGCGATCACCCGGCGCAGCAGCGGGCGCACCACCGCGAGCAGCACCACCAGGGTGAGCAGGGCCAGGACCCCGATCTCCACGAGGCGCAGCACGTCCTCGCGGCTCGGCTTCATCAGCGAGGCGATCAGGCCCTCCTCCTGGAACTCGGGGACGGCCGGGCTCTCGGCGAAGCGCAGGTTGACCACCTCGATCTGGTCGCCGCGGGCCTTGTCGTAGCCCACCGCGGTGCGCACCAGGGCGGCGATGCGCTCCAGATCCTCCTTGGAGCGCGGCGCGTAGGCCGGCTTGCCGTCGGGGCCGGGCGCGTAGGCGCCGTCCACCAGCACCGCCACCGAGAGGCGCTTGACCCGGCCGCCCTCCGCCACCTCCGTGCGGGTCACCCGGGAGATCTCGTAGTTGGTGGTCTCCTCGTTCTTGTTCGACGCCTCGCGCGGGCCGGGGGCGGGGGCGCCGTCGCGCGCGCCCGGCAATTCGTTGCCGACGCTCACGCCGGTCTCGGGCGCGCTCTGGCTCTGCTGCGTCTCCGAGCGGGTCTGGGTCGAGCGCACCACCCGGCTCTCGGGATCGAAGGTCTCGGAGCGGCTCTCGACGCGGTTCACGTCGAGTTCGGCCGCCACCTGCACGCGCGCCCGGCCCGCGCCGACGACGCCCGCCACGATGGTCTCGACCTGCGCCCGCAGGCGGTGTTCGAGGTTGGCCTGCCGCTCGTCCAGGCCGATCTGCCCCTGCGTCTCCTCGCCCCGGGCGCCGTCCGCCAGGAGTCGGCCGCGCTCGTCCACGATGGAGATGCGCTCGGGCTTCAGCCCCTCCACCGAGGAGGCGACGAGGTGGCGCACCGCCCGCACCTGTCCGGCGTCGAGGTCGCCCGCGAGCTTGAGCACGATGGCGGCGCTCGGCGCCTCGCGGTCGCGCACGAACAGCCGCCGCTCCGGGATGACGAGATGGACGCGCGCCGCCTGCACCCGGCCGATCGCCCGGATCGAGCGCGCCAGTTCCCCTTCGAGCGCCCGCAGGTGGTTGACGTTCTGCACGAAGGAGGTGGTCGAGAAGGCGTCGCCCTTGTCGAAGATCTCGTAGCCGACCCCGCCCGCGCTCGGCAGGCCTTTCCCGGCGAGGTCCATGCGCAGCCGCGCGAGGTCGGCGCGCGGCGCCAGGATGGTCTGCCCGGCATCGCCGCGGGCCTCGTAGCGGATGCCGCGCGCGTCGAGGTCGCGGATCACCGCGCCCGCATCCTGCATCGACAGGTCGGCGTAGAGCACGCCCATGTCGGGGCGCGAGACGCGCAGGATCACGAAGGCGAAGAACCCGATCAGGGTCAGGGTCACCGCCCCCATCGCGGCGAGTCGCGCCGGCCCGAACTTCGTCACCAGATCGAGAACCGGCTTCACGACGCGTCCAACCCAATCCCGGGGCCGACCGGGCCCGTAGGCAAAAATTGCCGATGCGTGGTTAGTGACGCGTTAACGCCCGCGCCGCGCCGGCCGAACGGCATCGCCGATCGTCGGGCCGGCTCCGTCCGGAAAGCCCGCAGGTCCGGCAGGGAAGCGCCTCGCACCGCCTCGCAACGAACGGCGCAATCACCCGGACATGACACCCCGCTAGGCACAACCCCGAGACGGCGGGCGCGGGGCCCGGTGCACGAGGGAATGGCAATGACGCGTCACACGGGAGGGCTCGAACGGGCGGAGCGCGCGCTGCGGGTCGCGATCGCGGCGGTGTTCCTCATCGCGGCCGGCATGAAGCTCGCGGCCCTTGACTTCGAGGTCGCCGCCTTCGCGCGCTTCGGCTACGCGCCCTGGTTCATGGTCGCGATCGGTGCGGGCCAGCTCGCGGGCGCGGCGCTGCTGCTCACGCGGCGCTTCGCCGGCGCCGGCGCGCTGCTCCTGGCTGCGATCATGGTGGGGGCGGTGGTGAGCCACCTGCGCGCGCACGACCCCCTGGCGATGGCCGTCCCGGCCTCCCTGCTCCTGGTGCTCCTGCTCGGCATCGCCTATGCGCGCCGGCGCGACTGGCTCGGGGGCATGCGGGCCGCCGGTCTGCGCCCCTGAGGAGGGCGGACGGGAACCGGCGGTCCCGCCCGCGGCGCAACGGCCGGGCGGGCCGGCGCGGCCGGCCCTACTCGCCGGCCGGCTCCCAGCGCAGGTCCGCCGGCCGGACCGCCTTGGCCGGACCGGCCGCGCCGCGCGGCGTGCCGGCGGCGGCGCGGACCGCGGCGGCGAGTGCCGGGAGGGCCAGGGGGCGGAAGCAGACCGCGACGCCAGCCGCGGCCGGACGGCGATCGGCCGTGGCGTTCGGGCTCTGCGCTTGCGACACCATCACGTTCAATCCTGTCGTCACCTCGGCCCGTCGCGGCCGGCCGCCCCGGTAGAGCGGCCGATCGGGACGGCGGTCGGGCGCCAATGCGACGCGCCCGGGGCAAGACCGGGGCTCTTCCTGCCGCAGAGATGGACGAGGGATGAACGGTGACGGCCGGCGCGCGGCCCGCCGGCCTGAACAGGGCGCTCGGCGCCGCCGCCGGGACGCGGCTCGGGCCGCCCGGGGGCGGCTTACGCCGCCCGGATGGCGGCCAGGAAGCCGCCGATCCGGTCGGAGAGGTCGCCGACCTGCCCGGAGACCGAATCGACCGCCTCGCGCACCCGGTCCGCGGCGGCCCGGACCTCGGCGGCGCCGCGCGAGACCGAGACCGTGTTCTGCGTGACGCCGTCGGTGCCGATCGCCGCCTGCTGGATGTTGCGGGCCACGTCCTGCGTGGCGGCCTCCTGCTCGACCACCGCCACCGCGACGACCCCCGACGCCTCGCTCACCTGGCCGATGCTGGAGCGGATGCCGTCGATGGCCGAGACCGCCGCGGCGGTGTGCTGCTGCATGGCCGCCACCCGTTCGGAGATCCGCGTCGTCGCGGCCGCGGTCTGCTCGGCCAGCGCCTTCACCTCCCCCGCCACCACGGCGAAACCACGTCCCGCTTCGCCGGCCCGCGCCGCCTCGATGGTGGCGTTGAGCGCCAGCAGGTTGGTCTGCGCGGTGATGGTCGCGATCAGGGTCACGACCTCGTCGACGTGGCCGGCGGCCTCGGCGAGCTGCTTCATCGCGGCCGAGGTCGCGTCCACCCGTGTGGCCGCCGTATGGGCCGCATCGGTCGAGGCCGTCATCCGTCCGCCGATCTCCCGGATCGACAGGCTCATCTCCTCCATCGCGTGGGCCACCGCCGTCACGCTGGAGGAGGTCTGCAGCGCGGCGGCCGACGTCGCGCCCGCCCGCCGGTCCGTGTCCTCGGCGATGGTCGACAGGTCCGCGGCCGTGCCGGCCAGCTCGGCGGCGGCCGCTTCGACGCTGCGCAGGATCGCCCGGGCGGTGTCGTCGAAGGTGCCGATCATCGCGTCGACGGCCAGGGCGCGGCGGTCGCGCTCGGACCGGGCCGTCTCGCTCTCCGCCTGCAGGCGCAGCCGCTCCTCGGAGGATTCCCGCAGCACCTGCACCGCCTGCGCCATCTCGCCGAGTTCGTCCCGGCGGTGGAGGCCCGGGACCGCCGTGGCGAGATCGCCCGCGGCGATCCGCTCGATGGCCACCTTCAGGGCGACGACCGGACGCGCGATCGACCGGCCGAGGATGACGGCCAGCAGGATGCCGAGCACGCAGGTCGCGCCGCCGCCGCCGAACAGCGCGGCGAGCAGGAGCGTCTGGGCCCGGGCCGCCTCCTCGGCGGCATGCCGGGTCAGGGCATCGGCCTCGGCCGTGTGAGCCTTAGCGGCGCTCGCGATCCGCTCGACCGCGCCGAGGATGCCCTCGGCGGCGGCGAGCCGTGCGTCGACAGCCGCCTGGTACGCCCGTGCCGCCGTCTCCAGCACCTCGACCGAGGTCGCGAGTCCGGTGCCCACCTTGCGCAGCCGCGGCGTCATGCTCGGCTGCGTCATGGAGTCCGCCACGCTCTCCCGCAGCCGCCGGCTGTCCTCCGCGAGGGCGTTGAACAGCCGGGCCTCGGGCGCCAGGACGAGGTGCGCCGCGACGGCCGCGACCTGCGCGCCCGGCCCCTACAGCAGGATGGCGGCGCTCGTCAGGGAGAGGTCTCCCGTCCGGATCGCGGCCTCCGCGATGACGGAGATCGGGCTCGCGAGGCTCGCGGCGGTGTTGTTCAAGGTGTCACCCGCCTCCCGCGCGCGGCCGATCGCCTCGACCGCCCTGGCCGCAAGGCCCCGCAGCTCCCTCGTGTCGCCGAAGGCCGGCTTGGTATCGACCGCGTCCGCGAGTGCCTCGAAGCTCGCGATCATCTGCGCACGGTCGCCGACGGAGCCCGTGCGCAGATAGCTGCTGAGATGGGCGGCGGCGACGAGGCCAGCCCGGTCGATCGCGTGGGCCGCGCCCGCCTGCAGGCCGGCCGCATCGCGCTCGACGCCGGCGTCGCGGGCGATGCGGGCAGTCACGAGGACCGCCCCGAACGCCACCGCCGCCAGGGCGAACACGACCAGGAATCCGGCCATGATGCCGGTCCGGAGGGAAACCGACGCCAGCATGATGCGCTGCTCCGGAGATGCGTGGGCGAGGCGGTCAGGCGACGAGGCCGCGCATGCGCCGCAGCGCCTCCGTGCCGAACTCCGCACTGAGCGTCTCGATCGCCGCGGCGGCCGCCTCCCGGAGGGCGCGCCGGTCGATATCCTCGATCACCGTCATCCCGGCCGCGACGAGCTTGCTCATGTCCGACCTCTGGCTGGCCTCGGCGTAGTCCCGCGAAGCCGCCGAGCCCGCCTCGCCGGCCTTGCGGAGCGCCGCCTGCTGGGCGGGCGACAGTTCGTCCATGACGTCGGGGGAGAACAGCACCAGGAGCGGCGTGTAGATGTGCCCGGTCAACGACAGATGCGACTGGAACCGGTTCAGTCCGGCCGACACGATGATGTTGATGGGGTTCTCCTGGGCTTCGAAGCGCCCGATGCGCAACGCCTCCGGCAATTGCGCGAAGGAGAACGACTCGACCGATGCCCCCATCGCCTGGAAGGTCTGGCGGATCGGCTCGGAATGCGGCACCCGCAGCTTCAGGCCCTTCAGGTCTGCCGGATTCCTGATCGGCTTGTTGGCGGTGAAATGGCGCAAGCCGGACTCGCCCCAACTCAGGGTGAGGAACCCCTTTGCCTGGAGCAGGTCGGCGCAGTGGCGACCGAGCTGCTGGTCGAAGGCGAGGCGGGCGGAAGCCACGGAGTCGAACAGGTAGGGCAGCTCGCACAGGCCGACCTCCTTGCTGTGGCGGCTGGCCGGCCCGGGCGTCATCGCGGTCACATCGAGCGAGCCATCACCCACGGCCTTCAGCATCTGCAGCTCGTCCCCGAGCTGGGCGTTCGGGTAGACATCCACCACTACGCTGCCGCCGGACAGCTCGGCCGCGGCGCGTGCGAAGGTGGCGGCGTATCGGTGGGTCGTACTGCCCGGGACCGAGGCGACGCCGAAGCGCAGCCTGCGGGTCGCCGCCCTGGCGACATGCGGCATGCCCACCGCCGCGGCGGCGGAGAGGCCGATCATCAGGGCGGTACGGCGTGAGAGTGCGGTCATGAGGGGATCTCCGGAGCGGATATACCCTAGAATACTTTTCATAACGCAGAGTTAATAAGCGAAGTGGCGCCACTACCCGAGATTGCACGACGAATATTCGCAAATTCAAGGCGAATGGACGATCGCGGCAAGCGAATGATCGATTTTCTGGGCGCGCGAGCGCCGACGATCACAATGGCCGGGCATCTTTCAAGCCGATCCAATCGTCTTGCCGATGCGGCCGACACGGGCGCGTGGAATGTCGTCGAAGTCCTGCGCCGCGCGATCATTCGGCCCGCGCGGCGCATGATTGGAGATAGGCCTCGCCGCCGCATCGCACGGTCTGCGATGGATTGTTTCGGACGATCGCCTTCGCCGCCCGCAGCAGCGGCCCCACGCTGGCCCGGCCCGGCCGGAGCGGCTCAGACCGCCTGCAGCCCCTCCTGGCGGATCCACTCGGCCGTGCGGTCGAGGGCGCGGCCGAGGCGGTCGAACAGCGTGTCGATCTCGTCGGGGGCGATGACCAGGGGCGGGCAGAGCGCGATCCGGTCGCCCGCCAGGAAGCGCACGATCAGCCCCTCTCCCTGCGCGAAGGCGACGCAGCGCGCGGCGACGCCCGCCTTGGGGTCGTATTGCCGCTTCGAGGCCTTGTCGGCCACGATCTCCAGCCCGCCGATCAGCCCGACGCCGCGCGCCTCGCCGACCAGCGGGTGCTCGGCCAGGGCCGAGAGCCGGCGCTGGAAGTGCGGCGCCTTCTCGGCCGCCCCCTCGACGATGCGGTCGCGCCGGTAGATCTCCAGGGCCTTGATGGCGACCGCGCAGGCGACCGGATGACCGGAATAGGTCGTGCCGTGCCCGAAGGTGCCGATCTTGCGGCTCTCGTCCAGCATCGCCTGGTAGAGCGGCTCCTCCACGGTGACGCCGCCGAGCGGCATGTAGGCGGAGGTCACCGCCTTGGCGAAGGACAGGCTGTGGGGGCGCACGCCCATCGCCTCCGCGCCGAACCACGTGCCGAGCCGCCCGAAGCCGCAGATCACCTCGTCGGCGATGAAGCGGATGTCGTAGCGCGCGAGCACCGGCTGGATCGCCGCGAAGTAGCCCTTCGGCGGCACGATGGCGCCGCCCGCCCCCATCACCGGCTCGGCGATGAAGGCCGCCACCGTGTCCGGGTCCTCGCGCTGGATGAAGGCGTCGAGCTCGGCCGCGAGCCGCGCCGAGAACGCCTCCTCGCTCTCGCCGGCTTCCGCCCCGCGGTAATGGTGCGGGCAGGCCGCGTGCAGGAAGCCCGGCAGCGGCAGGTCCCAGTCGGCGTGGTTGGCGGGCAGCCCGGTGAGCGAGGCCGAGGCTACCGTGACGCCGTGGTAGCCCTTGCGCTGGGCGATGATCTTCTTCTTGCGCGGCCGGCCGAGCGCGTTGTTGAGGTACCACGTCAGCTTGACCTGGGTGTCGTTCGCCTCGGAGCCCGACGAGGTGAAGAACACCTTCGACACCGGGATCGGCGCGATCTCCTTGAGGGTCTCGGCGAGTTCGATCGCCGGGTCGTGGCTGCGCCCCGAGAACAGGTGGGAGAAGGGCAGCCGGGCCATCTGGTCGCGGGCGGCCTCGACCAGCTCCTCGTTGGAGTAGCCGAGCGCGGTGCACCACAGGCCCGCCATGCCTTCGAGGTAGGGCCGCCCGTCCGTGTCGTAGACCCAGACGCCGTGGCCCCGCTCCAGCACCAGCGGCCCGGTCTCGCGCACGAGCGCGAGGTTGGTGTAGGGATGGATCAGGGTTTCGACGTCGCGGGCGGCGAGGTTCGACAGCATCGGCTCAGCGCTTTCCTGCAGGACATGGCAGGCCGGGGGACCTGACCGGGGGAAATCGGGCACGCCGTCACATTAGCGGCGCGATGCCCCCGCACCAAGGCGGCCGCGCGCATGCGAGCCCCCAGCTCACCAAGCTCCTATCCAGAAGCCCTTGCCCAGGTCCCGGTCCCATGATCGACCCCGCCCAGATCGTCTCCCAGCCGGCGCCCGGCCGCGCCTGCGGCACCTGCACGCTCTGCTGCAAGGTCTACGACGTGCCGGCGGTGGAGAGCGTCGCCGGCCAGTGGTGCCGTCACGCGCGCAGCGGGCGCGGCTGCGCCATCCACGCCGAGCGCCCGCATCATTGCCGCGCCTTCCACTGCCTCTGGATGACGGAGGCTTGGCTCGGGCCGGAATGGAAGCCAGAGCGGGCCAAGATGGTGCTGAGCCTCGATCCCGTCACGCGCTTCCTGCAGGTCCAGGTCGATCCCGGACAGGCGACGGCATGGCGGCGCGAGCCCTATTACGGGCAGCTCAAGCGCTGGGCCGCGGCCTCGCTGCCGCGCCAGCGCCACGTCCTCGTCTTCGTCAACCGGCAGGCCACCGTGGTGCTGCCCGACCGCGACGTGCCGCTCGGCGAGTTCGCCCCCGGCGACCGGCTGGTCGCCCGCGAGCGGGCCACGCCGGCCGGGATCATCCTGGAGGTGGAGAAGGTGCCGGCTGCGGCCTGACGGGCCGGCGCGTGCGCTGCGCGGCCGCGAAGGCGGCCCCGTCCTCAAGCCCCTGCGCGAAGGCCCGGCGGATGCCCTCCGGGTCGGTGATGTCGAACTGCCCGATGGCGACGGGCGCGGAGGGCTGCAGGTAGGTGCGGCCCGGATGCTCCGGCAGCGTGCGGTAGCGGCGGGTGAGCAGGACCAGCGTGCGCCCGCCCGCCGCCTCGATCGGGGCGAGCGGCGTCACCGGCACGTTGTCGACGAGGCCGCCGTCGAGGGCGGGCGCACCCCCGACCCGGCCCACCGGCAGGAAGGGCGGCACGCTCGCGCTCGCCAGGAGCGCCGAGGTGAGTTCCTCGGGCGCCGCGAGGTCGCGCACCGCGACGAACTCCTCCCGGAAGCCGAGCGCCCGGCCGCCGCGCGGGTGAACCGGCGCGCGCCACGTCTTCTCGATCTGGTAGGTGAGGATCCCGAGCGGCACCGCGAGCGCGAGCGGCAGGCGCCGCGGCGGACGCGAGAGCGCGATCCTCACCTCCGTCCGGCCCGCCCGCAGGGCCGCGAAGCCCCGGGGCCCGAGCACCGCGTCGAGGAGGTCGCGGTACATGCCTGAGACCGGGAAGGGCCGGCAGCCCCGGCAGGCGGCCACCCAGTCGATGTTGGGGCGGCCCTCGGCGCAGCCCTGCGCCACCCGCTCCATCACCGCCCGCCCCTGCCCGAGCAGGCTGTAGCAGGCCGCGAAGGCCCCGCCGCTCACGCCGACGACGAGGGCGGGCGCGAGGTCGAGGCGCTCGGCCGCCGCGACCCAGAAGCCGCCCTGCCAGTAGCAGCGGTTGCCGCCGCCCGCGAACGCTACCGCGTCGACCATGCGCTCACGCCCGCGCGGCTTCGTCGGCCCGCGCCGCCGCGCGCCACGCCAGCACCACGCGCTCCAGCTCCGCCACGTCGCCCGGCGGCAGGCTGCCCAGCGTGCGGGTGACGTAGGCGCTCTGCGCCGCCATGCCGGACCGGGCGAGGTCGCGCCCCGGCGGCGTCAGGTGCAGGGCGTGCGAGCGCCGGTCGCCGGGGATCGGCCGGCGCTCCACGAGGCCCGCCTCCACCAGCCGGTCGATCAGCCCCGAGACGTTGCCCTTCGTCACGTAGAGCCGCTGGGCGAGGTCCTGCTGGGTCAGGCCCTCCTGCTCGGAGAGAGTCGAGATGACGTCGAATTGGGGGATCGAGAGGCCGAGCGCCTTCAGCTCCGCGGCGATCGCCGCCGAGACGCGCCGGTGCAGGCGCAGGAAGCGGAACCACGCCCGGATCGGATCGGGCGCGGGCGGCGGGACGGGGCGCGGCGAGGTCGTGGCCATGCGAGATAGTTTACATAAGAACCATCTCGGCGCCAGCGCGCCGGTGGACCTGTCCCCGGCCGCCGCCTCCGCCGGCGAGGCCCCACCCGGCAAGGCCCTACCCGGCGATCGTGGTCTTCACCGTCTCGACGAGCTGCTTGAGGCTGAAGGGCTTGGGCAGGAAGTTGAATTCCTCGCCCTCCGGCAGGTTCTTCTGGAACGCGTCCTCGGCGTAGCCGGAGACGAAGATCACCTTGAGGTCGGGATAGCGCTTGCGCAGCTCGCGCAGCAGGGTCGGGCCGTCCATCTCGGGCATCACCACGTCGGAGACGACGAGGTCCACCGCCGTGTCGCGCTCGCCCATGATCGCCAGCGCCTCGACGCCGGAGGCGGCCTCCAGCACCGTGTAGCCGCGCGCCGCGAGCGCCCGGGCGTTGACCGCGCGCACCGGATCCTCGTCCTCGACGAGCAGGATGGTGCCCCGCCCGGTGAGGTCGGCGGCGGGCGCCTTGCGGGCGGGCTCGGGCGCGGCCCCGGCGGCCGGCGCCGCAGCCTCGGCGGGCTCGGCCGGGGCCGGCTCGGCCTCCGGCACCGGGATGTGGCGCGGCAGGTAGATGCCGAACACCGTGCCCTCGCCCACCGCCGACTTCACGTCGATGTAGCCGCCCGACTGCTTGACGATGCCGAACACGGTGGAGAGGCCGAGCCCCGTGCCCTTGTTGACCTCCTTGGTGGTGAAGAACGGCTCGAAGATCTTCTCCATCACGTCGGGCGTCATGCCGGTGCCGGTATCCGTCACCTCGACGAGCACGTACTCGGCGGCGGGCAGGCCGGTGAGCTGGAGCCGCTCGGCCGCCTCGGCCGTGACGTTGGCGGTGCGGATGAGCAGGCGGCCGCCGTTCGGCATCGCGTCGCGGGCGTTCACCGCAAGGTTCACGATCACCTGCTCGAACTGGTTGACGTCGGCCTTGACCGGCCAGAGATCGCGCCCGTGCTTGAGGTCGAGCTCGACCCGCTCGCCGAGGAGCCGCTTGAGCAGCAGCGTCAGGTCGGACAGGGCCTCGCCGAGATGGATCACCTCCGGCCGCAGGGTCTGGCGGCGCGAGAAGGCCAGCAGCTGGCGCACGAGGCTCGCGGCCCGGTTCGCGTTCTGCTTGATCTGCATGATGTCCTGGAAGGCCGGATCCACCGGCCGGTGGCTGGCCAGCAGCAGGTCCGAGTAGCCGATGATCGCCTGCAGCACGTTGTTGAAGTCGTGCGCGATGCCGCCCGCGAGCTGGCCGACCATCTCCATCTTCTGGGCTTGGTTGATCTGCTGCTGCAGCTGGTGCTGGGCGGTGGTGTCGAGGGCGTAGAGGATCACCGTCTCGCGGGCGGCCTCGCGGGCCTCTCCCTCGGCCAGGCCGCTCTCCGACAGGGCCTCGGGGCTGAGCCAGATCCGGGCCGAGCGGTTGCCGGGTGCGGCGACGCCGATCTCGATCGGGGCCACGTCGCCGCGGCCCTCCGCGGCGAGCGCGAAGGCGGCGTCGAGGTTCGGGCGGTCGCGCTCGGCCACGAAGTCGCGCACCGGGGCGGCGGCCTCGCGGCCCTCGCCCGTGCGCGGCAGGGTGCCGAACAGGCGCGCGAAGGAGGCGTTGGCGCGCACCAGCCGCCCCTCGGCGTCGAGCGTCGCCACGGCGATCGGGCTGGTGTTGAAGAAGCGGGTGAAGCGCACCTCGGCGGCGCGCTGGGGATCGTCCGCCTCCTCGCCCCCCGAGCGGTTGAGCACGAGGGTGCGCGAGGCGCCGGGCCGGCCGTCCTGCCCGTAGGCGACCCGGTGGTAGATGCGGGCGGGCAGCGGGTGGCCGTTGCGGCGGCGCAGGTCGAGGTCGAACACGTCGGTGCGCACCTCGCCGGGCCGGCCGTCGCCGGCCACCAGCACCTCGCCCACCGCGGCGGGCAGGATCTCGGAGAGGCGCAGGCCGCCGGAGCCCACCTGCGCGAGGTCGTGCCCGAGCCAGGAGGCGAGCGTCGCGTTCATGTAGACCACGGCGCCGCGCGGATCGACCGACAGGAATCCCGCAGGGGCGTGATCGAGGTAGTCGATCGCGTGCTGCAGCTCCTGGAAGACGTTCTCCTGGCGCTCGCGCTCGTGGCTGATGTCGCTCACGCTCCACAGCGCCACCGGCCGGCGCGGCAGCGGCAGCGGGCGCACGCCGATGCGGTACCACGCCACGTCGCGCTCGGCGCTGCCGCCGGGCGGGGGCGCCATGCGGATCTCCTCGGAGAGGCTGCGGCCCTCCCGGGCGGCCTGGGCCAGCCGGTAGACCGCCTCCGACACGTCGGGGCTGCCGACGAAGACCCGCTCCACCGGCCGCAGGTTGGCGAAGCTGTCGCTGCCGGCGAGCGCCAGGTAGGCGGCATTGGCGTAGATCGGCCGGTTGCCGTCCTCCACGGCGATCATGCCCTCGGGGGCGGCGTCCACCACCGCCTTGGTCACGTCGTTGCGCGTGCCCTGCCCGGTGAATTGCAGCGCCCCGATGGCGAGCGCGAACAGCGAGAACACCCCCGCCATCGCCAGCACCGCCAGGAGGCCGAGGATCAGCGGCTGCGCCTGCTCGTTGGCGACGAAGCTGAGGCCCACCGCCGCCCCGACGAGCAGGCCGGCGAGCAGCAGGAGCAGGCTGACCCGGCCGGGGCGCTCGGAGCGATCGAGGGAGACAGCATCGGACATCACGGGAGGCTCGGGTCAGTCACGACGCCGCGATTGTCTCGGTCTCGACCGCGCGCGGCGCCTCGCACGACCTCAATAGCATGCCGCGGAGGCGTTTCCGGAGCCTGAACCGCGGCGGTTCCCGGCACGGATCGCGCCCACCTCTCCGGTGCGGTTATGCCCGACCGGGCCGGGGCGGCAAGCCGAACCTGTCCGATCCGGCGGATCACGGGGCGCGCCTCACCGCCGCCGCCGGCGCAGCACGAAGCCGATCACCTCCGCCACCGCCTTGTAGTGCTCGGTCGGGATGGTCTCATCGATCTCGACGCTGGCGTGCAGCGCGCGGGCGAGCGGCGGGTTCTCCACCACCGGCACGCCGTGCTGGCCGGCCACCTCGCGGATCTTCAGCGCCAGCGCGTCGACGCCCTTGGCGACGCAGACCGGGGCATTCATGCCGGTCTCGTAGCGCAGGGCCACGGCGAAGTGGGTCGGGTTGGCGATCACCACCGCGGCGCCCGGCACCGCCGCCATCATGCGCTTGCGGGTGCGGGCCATCCGCAGCTGGCGCAGGCGCCCCTTCACCTCCGGGTTGCCCTCGCTCTCCTTCATCTCCTCCTTCAGCTCTTCCTTGGACATGCGCAGGCGCGAGCGCCAGCGGAAGCGCTGGTAGAGGGCATCGCCGAGCGAGATCACCACGTAGGCGGCCAGGATGCAGGCCATCAGCCGCAGCGCCAGCGCCAGCGTCGCCTGCAGCACCGCCCCGGGGTCGAGGCGCGCGAAGGCCTCCAGCCGGTCGCGCTCGCCCCAGAGGACGAGGCCCGCGACGGCGCCGACGAGGAGGATCTTCACCAGCCCCTTGCCGAACTGGAACCACGCCTCCGGCCCGAACAGGCGCTTGAGCCCCGCCATCGGCGAGACGCGCTCCCACTTCGCGCCGAGGCTCTCGGTGGACCACACGAAGGGGTGCTGCAGCAGCCCGCCCGCGAGGCTCGCGGCGATGGCGGCCGCCGCCGGCACCACCAGGGCGAGGCCGAGCGCCAGCATCGCCCGCTGGCCCACGCCCGCGAAGCCGGCGGCATCCGCGGGGACTTGGTGGAGGGTCGCGAGCAGGCCGCGCAGGTCGAGCGTCAGGGTGCGGGCGATCCAGCCCGAGGCGACGAGCAGCACCAGCGTGAAGCCGCCGAGCAGGAAGAGCGTGTTGATCTCCTGGCTGTTGGCGACGTCGCCGCGCCGGATCGCGTCGTCGAGCCGCTTCTGGGTCGGCTCCTCGGTGCGATCCTCCTGCTCGGTGTCGCCGGCCATGCGCTCACGCCCTCCCGATCTGCGCCAGCCAGCGGCCGAGATCGTCCACGAACACCGCCATCATCACGCCCAGCGTGGCGAGCAGCACCAGCATGCCGATCAGGATCGAGGCCGGGGTGGCGACGAAGAACACCTGCATCTGCGGCATCAGGCGCGACAGCACGCCGAGCCCGAGGTTGAACAGGATGCCGAAGGCGATGAAAGGCGCGGCGATCTGCACCGCCAGGGCGAAGCCCCGCGCCACCGCCCGGATGGCGACGGAGGCTGCGTCGCCGGTGGCCGGCACGCCCGCCGGCGGCATCATCGCGTAGCTGTCGCGGATGCCCGCGAGCGCGAGGTGGTGCAGGTCGGCGGCGAGCACCAGGGTGATGCCGAGCAGCGTCAGGAAGGTGCCGAGCGTCGCCTGCTGGCCCGCGGTCGTCGGGTCGACCGTCATGGCGTAGGACAGGCCGAGCTGCTGGGCCACGATGGTGCCGGTGGTCTGGAGCGCGGCCAGCACCGCCCGCACGCTGAGGCCCAGCACCAGCCCGACCGCGATCTCGCCGATCAGCAGCCCGATCAGGGCCGGGCCGGCGCCCGCGCCCTGCATCGGCGGCAGGAGCGGGCGCACCATCGGAAACAGCACCAGCGCGACGAGCAGCGCGAAGGCGAGCCGCAGCCGCGGCGAGACCACCGTCTCGCCGATGCCGGGCATCAGCATGATCAGGGTCCCCACCCGCGCGAAGGTGAGGAGGTAGGCCGCCGCGATGCCGGGCAGGAGCAGGTTCACGGGCGGACAGGTCTCCGGTTCAGCCGCCCGCGGCGATCCGGGCGGCGATCCGGGTCATGTAGCCCGCCATCGCGTCCCCCATGAAGGGCAGCATCAGCAGCATGGCGGCGAAGACCGCAACGATCTTGGGCACGTAGATCAGGGTCTGCTCCTGGATCTGGGTCAGGGCCTGGAGCAGCGAGACCACGAGCCCCACCACCAGGGCGACCACCATCAGGGGGCCGGCCACCTTGATGAAGGTGAGGATGCCGTCGCGGGCGATGTCGAGGATGGCGAGGCCGGTCATGGAAGCCCTGCTGGAGCGGGGAGGTCGGGTGATGGCTCAACGGCCCCGTCGATCCCGGGCCTGCCCGGGATCGAGATCGATGCGTCGGCATCCCGGGCTTGCCCGGGATCGAGATCGATGCGTCGGCATCCCGGGCTTGCCCGGGATCGAGATCGATGCGTCGGCATCCGGGGCCGTCGGGATCAGATCTGCATCCGCATGATCTCCTCGTAGGCGGAGATCACGCGGTCGCGCACGGCCACGAGGGTCTGGAGCGCGGTCTCGCTCTCGGCCACGGCGGTCACGACGTCGACCACGTTGGCCTTGCCGGCGCCCACCGCCATCGCCTGCGCCTCGCTGCGGGTCCCGGCCTGCGCCACGCCGTCGAGGACGGAGGTGAGCATCTGGCCGAAGCCCGCCTGCGGGGCCGCGGGGGTCGAGAGGGCCGGGCCGGCCCGGCCGAGATTCTGGACCGCCGCGTAGGCGCCGGCCGCGAAGGCGTTGGTCGGCATGGTCAGGCCTTCAGGATGTCGATGGTGCGGGAGATCATGCGGCGGGCGGTCGAGATCATGTTGAGGTTGGCCTCGTAGCTGCGCTGGGCCTCGCGCATGTCCACGGTCTCGACGAGCAGGTTGACGTTGGGCAGCCGCACCTCGCCGCGGGCATCCGCGGCCGGGTTGCCGGGATCGTGCTTGGTGCGGAAGGGCGTCGCGTCGCGGCGCACCCGCCCGAGATCGACGACGCTGGCGTCGAGCTCCCGGTCGAGGCGCTGGGAGAAGGTCGGCACCTTGCGCCGGTAGGGCTCGGCCGCCGCGCTCTTCGGCTCGGAATCGGCGTTGGCGATGTTCTCCGAGATCACCCGCATCCGCCCGGACTGCGCGCGCAGGCCCGAGGCCGCGATGCCGATCGCCTTCATGAAATCCACGGCGCCCTCCCCTCAAACCGGACCGCTGAGCATGGCGGCGAACGACGGTCAGCGGCCGACCGCCGTGCGCAGCATCTGCAGGCTCTTCTGGTAGAGCGAGGCGGCGAGCTGGTAGTCCGCCTGGTTCTCGGAGGCCTTGAGCATCTCGTCCTCCAGGCTGACCGCGTTGCCGCTCGGCACCACGTCGAAGCGGGTGCGCTGGCGCTCCTCCGTGGGGCTGCCCGCGCCGCTGCCGGCGAGGTGCAGCGGGTTCGTCTGCGTGATGCCGAAGCCCGCGGGCAGCGCCGCCGCGAGGCTGCCGTCCGGCCGGAAGGCCGGGGCCTTGAGGTCCCGGGCGCGGAAGCCCGGCGTGTTGGCGTTGGCGACATTCTCGGCCAGCACCTTCTGGCGCGTCTGGTTCCACTGCATGCGGTTGCGCAGCATGCTCACGAGCGGGAGATCGGCGACGGGCACGGGAGCGGCCTTGCAGTTCGACCGCCGCGGCGGCGGGACCGGCAAAAAATGCCGGGTTCTTGGTTAAGGGGCGGTTAAACCGGGCGGGTGCGCCCGCCGGCGGCGCGGCCCGGCCCATGATGTTGTTAAGATGCCGTCATTCGCCCTGCGCACGCGCCGGAACCCCGTGTTACATACGCTCCATGTCGCGTCGGTGCCGCGGGCACCCTACTCGTGAGAGACCGTGCATTGCTCTCCTCGCTCTTCGGGACGGACGGTTCGCCCCTGATGTCCTATCTCGTCGTCTTCCTGATCATGGTCGTCCTGCTCAGCGCCTTCGCCTTCGGGGCCAAGCGCTTCGCCCGCGGACGCCTGAGCCTGAGCAGCGGGGGCGGTCAGCGCGGGCGCCAGCCGCGGCTCGGCATCGTCGACATCTACGAGCTCGACCGGCAGCGCCAGCTCATCCTGCTGCGGCGGGACAACGTCGAGCACCTCCTGCTCGTGGGCGGGCCGAACGACGTCGTGGTGGAGCGCAACATCGTGCGCGTGGCGGGGGCCCGCCTGCCCGCGGAGGCGGACGAGCGCGACGAGGCGCAGCCCGAGCCGCCGCTGCCGCTGCCTGCCGAGGCGGAGCCGCCCTCGCTGCCGCCGCCGCTGCCGCCCTTCCCGCCGCCGCCCTTCTCCCAGCCGCCCTTGCCGCAGCCGGCGGCCGCCCCCGAGCCCACCTTCACCTTCCCGCCGCCCCCCGCGGCTCCACCGCCGCCCGCGCCCGAGCCGCCCGCGGAGCCGGTGCGGCCCGCCGCCCCGGCGCGCGGCGCTGCGCGCTTCAACGCCTCGCGGCGGGTCGAGCCGCCGAGCCTGCGCACCGCCCGCCAGACCCCCCCACCCCTGGAGATGCCGTCTCCCGGCATCCCGTCTTCCGATCTGCCGGCTCCGGACGCACCGGCCCCCGCGCCGGCCGGAACCAGAGGGGCCGAGCCGCGCCTGGTCGATGCGGCGATCCTCAACGACATGGCGCGCCAGCTCGAAGAGGCCCTGCGGCGGCCCTCCTCGGCCGTGGCCCCGGCGCCGCGTGCACCGGAGGTGCCGGTGATGGAGCGCCCGCCTGCGCCCGAGCCCGACTTCTCGGTCCTCGCCTCCACGCCGGCGCCCGAACCGGAGCCTCCGCCGCCACCCCCGCCGCCGGCGCCGGAGCCGGAAGCGGTCATGCCGCCAGCCCCGGAACCGGTGCCCACGCCCGTTCCGGAGCCCGTCCCTGAACCCGCACCGCCGGAACCTGCGCCGGAGCCGGAGCCCGTCGTGCCGCCCGCCCCGGCGCCGGTCGCGGAGGCGCCGCCGCCCGAACCCGTCCCGGTGGTGTTCGAGCCCCCGGCGCCCGAGCCTGCGCCGCCGGCCCCCGAGCCCTTGCCGCCCGAATCCTTGCCGCCGGAGCCTCCGCCGCCGGAGCCCGCTCCGCCCGAACCGCCCCCACCCCCGCCGCCTCCGGAGCCCGAGCCCGAGCCCAAGCCCGAGCCGAAGGCGGCCTCCAGCGTGCAGAATCCATTCTCCGTCGAGGAGATCGAGGCCGAGTTCGCGCGCCTCCTCGGCCGCCCGCTCGACAAGCGCTGAGGCGGGGCGGCGCCTCGTCCGCCCGGGCTTGCGGGGGCGCCGAGGCACGCCAGCGGCTCCACGCCCTGCACCCGCACGGCCGTCCGAGGGGCGATCGGCGACGGCATCATCGCCAGCGGCTCGCGCCCGTCCGGCGCGGCCGGCGCTCAGGGCAGGTGCGCCGCTGGTTCGCTTTCGATCTCCTGCAGGGCGAGGTCGGCGAGCCAGCGCAGCTTCGCCTCGCCCTCCGCATCCAGCACCCGGGCGCGCGTGTCCGCGATGCAGAGCGTGCCGATGCAATGGCCGTTGCGCAGGATCAGCGGCTGACCGGCGTAGAAGCGCAGGTAGGGCGGCCCGGCGACGGCGGGATTGTCGGCGAAGCGCTCGTCGAGGCGGGCATCCGGCACGACCAGCGGATCGCCGCGCCCGCTGCGGTCGCTGGCCGCCACCGCGTGGGCGCAGAGCGAGACGTCGCGGCCGGTCTCGCGGAACGGCAGGCCGTGGCTGGCCTTGAACCATTGCCGGTCGCGGTCGACGAGGGTGAGGGCGGCATACGGCACCGCGAGGTCCTCCGCCGCGAGGGCGACGAGGCGGTCGAAGCGCGCCTCGGGCGGGGTGTCGAGGAGGCCGAGGCCGTGCAGGGCCGCGAGCCGTGCCGCCTCGCGGGGAGGCTTGGCCGCCCGCGTCCAGCGGCAGGCGGTGCGCATCAGCCACGCCCGCAGCCGCGTACGCGCGTAGCTCGGGGTGAAGGGCGCCACCAGACGGTCGCTGATGCCGATGGCCTCGTCTCCGCGCCGGTCGCCCGAGCGGCTGACGAGCACGACCGGCAGGTCGCGGCCGGCCGGCCCCAGCGCGCGCAGGGCGCCGCAGAGGCCGGCGAGGCGCTCGGCCGGCTCCGGGCCGTTCTCGACCACGAGGAGCGCCGGCCGGTGCCGCGCCACCGCCGCCGTCACGGCCTCGGTGGACAGCGCGACCTCGTGGAGGGCGATGCCGTCGCCGCGCAGGATCTCGGCGAGACGGGCGGCCTGCGCGGGATCCGCCGCGGCGATCAGCACCGATTGTGCGGCGAGGGCGGAGGACACGGCCTCGCGGGCACTGGGGTCCGGCGCGACCGCGGGCCCGGCGGTGCTCCCCGCCGCGAGGTCGATGCTCCGCCCCTCCGCCGCCGCGAACACCGCGACGCCCGTCGTGTCCCGGTAGCGCGCCACCAGCGCGTCGAGGCTGTCGTCGTCCCGCTGCGGATCGTGATGCGTCAGGGCGAGCCGGCGCACGCCCGCCGCCTCCGCCACCGCGATCGCGTACTCGACGGTGCTGTGGCCCCAGCCGACCTTGGAGGGGTACTCCGCATGCGTGTACTGCGCGTCGTGGATCAGGAGATCGGCGCCGCGCAGGAAGGCGACGTGGCGCCCGTCCTGCCCGTCGAAGTCGCGCCCGCCCACGGCGGCCTCGGTGCAGAAGGGCTCGTGGTCGAGGGCGTAGACGAGCGTCGCGCCGTCCGCTGAGAGCCGGTAGCCGAGCGTCAGGGCCGGGTGGTTGAGGTAATGGGTCGTGACCGCGACGTCGTCGGCCTCGCCGAGCGCGAGGCCGCCCTCGACGAGTTCATGGTAGCGGATCGTCGCGCCGAGCTGCTCCAGGGCCACCGGGAAGTAGCTGTACTGCATCTGGCCCGACAGGGTCTCGCGCAGCGAGGCGCCGAGCCCGCGCGGCGCGTAGATGTCCCACTCGTTGCCGGGGGTGAAGAAGGGCGCGAAGAACGGCACGCCCTGGATATGGTCCCAATGCGTGTGGGTGATCAGGACGTGGCCGCGCAGCGGCCGGCCCTCGGCGGCGAGTTCCTGACCGAGCGCGTAGGCGCCCGTCCCCATGTCGAGGATGACGAGCGTCCCGCGGGCGGTGCGCACCGCCACGCAGGACGTGTTGCCGCCGTAGCGGATGGTGCGCGGCCCTGGGATCGGCAGGGAGCCCCGCGTTCCGTAGAAGCGAACCTGCATCGCGCCGCTCCGCGCCTCCTCCGGCCGCCCGAGCCGGGCCGGCGCACCGGCCCGCCTCGGTCAAGCGGGGCCGGATTCTGGGGCGAGATCGGCGTCCGCCGCAAGGGCCGCCGTCAGGTGGGATCGATCCCGTGCTGGGGACGCGGCGGGCCGCCGTGGTGATCGGTGAAGGTCGACCGCTCGCCGGTCCGCTTCGCCCGCTCCACCCGCGCCCGCTGCCAGATCAGGACGCCGATCACCAGCAGGAAGGTCGTGAAGGCCAACATGTAGATCAGGCCGGAATCGCCCATGGGTTTACCTCCCGAAGTCGTTCGCCGAAGTCGTTCGGGCGGCCGCGCATCCGGCCGCCGCACTCCCTGTCACAACTCGCAGGCGAGCCGTCGGGGGCGTTGCGGCAGATTGTCTTGGTCTTGGCCGGTGATCGCGGCGCGGACCGCAATCCTGATCCGGCACGTCCGCAATGGAGAGAATAAATTCCTTCGCAACGGCCTCGCTTGGTCTTGTGGATGCTTGCGGCGCCGCGGCGGGCGGGCAACCGCCGGACGCAGAGCCCGGCGCGGTCTCGCCGGTGGGACGGTATGGGGCGCGGCGTATCGGCAAGCCGACGCGGCGGAGGCTGGGCTCCGCCGTCCCGAAGCGATCAGCGCATCCGGCAAGCGGGTCGGACAGGAGGCGGCGGCCGTGAACCCCGGAACGAACGGAACCCGCCGCGGCGGCGCGCGGCGGGTCCGGTAAGTCACGCATCCGTTCAGGGCTTGGCCGCGACCGGGCCGGCCAGTTCCGGATAGTCCTTGAGCATCGGCGCGCCGTTGAGGGGCTTGGCGAGACCCTGGTGGCAGGTGGTGCAGTTCACCTTCGCCGGATCACCCTCGGGTCCGAGCCGCTCGGGCGGCAGCACCGCGGCGGTCGGGTCGATGTAGGTGCCGTTGATGTCGCGCACCATCCGGATGCCGTGCCACGCCGTGACGCGCTTGGGCGTGCTCTCGCTCCACGACGAGAAGGCGCGGGTGTTGTGGCAGTAGGTGCAGTTGACGCCGAGGCCCTCCGACATGTGGATCATCAGCGCGTAGGTGCGCTCGGTGTGCTGCAGGCTCTCGCCGCGGGTCTCGGGCAGCGCGGTGGTGGCGGCCACGCGCACCGCGCGCTCGCCGACCGCCTTGTCGCCGAGGAGTTCGCGGTAGGGGTCGTAGTTCATCGAAGAGAGGCCGGCCTGGAGGCTCGGGTGGTTCTGCCCGGCGTCGCGCGCCGCGAAGCCGCCGGGATGGGCCGGGCCGGGATTGATGTGCCAGACGTTCGCCGGCACCGGCTGCCCGCGGTGGCAGGTGTAGCAGGTGACGCCGGTCTCGCCGACGTGGTTCTTCCACGGACCGTTGATGGCCCGGACCATGCGGAACATCGTCCGGGCCACCGTCTTGGCGTAGACGCTGTCGTCGGCCATGTTCTCGACGTTGTGGCAGTAGGCGCAGCCCTGCTCGGGCGAGACCCACTCGGTGATCGAGGCCATGATCCGGTTGAACTGGTCGGTGCTGAGGTCGGTCAGCACCTGCACGTTCTGGTAGGTCTTGGTCGCGGGCTCGCCGCCGGGCGGCGCCGGATCCTGGGGGGCCGGCGCCTCGTTGCGGGCCAGAAGCGCGGCCTGCGCCTTCGGGCTGTGCACCTGCACCATGCCGGTGCCGCGGAAGCCCACCTGCTCGGACTGCACGGGGGGCAGGACCCAGCCCGCGGTGCCCAGCATGGCGCCGGTGAGGAGGACGGCGAGAACGACGCCGAGGAGCTGAAGGGCGATTCTCATCGTACACCTCCCGTGACGCTCAGGGGATCGATCACCGGCGCACCGATCTGCGGATAGCTCGGTGCGACGCCGTGCTTGATGGCCCAGAGATACCAGTTGTCGACCACCGTGCCGGTGAGCAGGATGCCGATGCCGCCCGTGAGGGTGGTGAGCACCGCGAACCACCACGCCCAGCGATGGACGGATTCCATCGTGGCGTTGAAGCCCATGGTCCAGCGCCAGAACAGGGCGGCGCGCTCGGTGGCGGTGCCGCGGTCGACGATCTGCTCGATCTCACGCTCGCCGCCGTAGCGGCTCACCGCCAGGATGGTGGCGCCGTGCATGGCGAAGAGCAGCGTCGACCCGTACAGGAACGCGATCGAGAGCATGTGGAAGGGGTTGTAGAACAGGTTGCCGTAGCGCAGCGAGAAGGCCGCGGTCCAGTCGAGGTGCGGGAAGATGCCGAACGGCACCGCCTCGCTCCACGAGCCCATCAGGATCGGCCGGATGAAGCCGAGCACGAGGTAGAGCCAGATCGCCGAGGCGAAGGCCAGGGGCACGTGGGTGCCGAGCCCGAGCGCCCTGGCGCGGCGGTAGAGCCGGACCCACCACAGCAGGATCGAGGCGGTGAGGAAGAAGCCCGCGAGCAGCCACCAGCCGCCCTCGGCGAGCGGAGGCAGGATCTTGAGCCCGTGCTCCGGGCGGGGCGGTTCGAGGGCGAGCCAGGGGAGCTGGCGCAGGAACTGGATCGGATCCCAGTTCACCGAGGCCCACATGTTCAGGCCGATGATCTCGATGGCGATGATCCCGCTCACCAGCGAGAGCGTGCCGAGCGTGCCGAGATAGATCGGCCCGACCTGCGCGTTGCCGATCAGGCCCGCGAGGTAGCTGAACTGGCCCCGGCCGACGCGCTTCTCGCCCTCCTGGATGGTCACCCCGGGCTCGGGGTGACGGGGATGGACCTGAACCTGCGTGAAGATGTTCTGATAATACGCCATGGCGGTCTCGACCTTCCGTGCGAGTGGCGTCGGGAGCGTGGGGTTGGGCCGGCGCGTCAGCGCCAGACCGGCAGGTTGAGCCACCAGCCCCACCATTCGGGCCAGCCGCGCGTCCAGAACGGGCCGGAGATCACGATGCAGACCGCGCTCCAGAACCCGGCCGAGAGGGCCAGGAACAGACCGAGCCGGTGGATGCCGAGCGTGCCGATCGAGTAGCCGATCGTGTCGCGGAAATAGGTGTCCTCGTGCTCGGGCGTCTTCACCACCTCGCCCTTGCCGGGATTGGTCGAGGACAGGATCAGCGATCCGTGCAATGACAGGGCGAACGTCGTCGTGAAGAAGAACGTCACGCCGAGCATGTGCGCCGGGTTGTAGTGGAAGTGAAGATATTGGTAGCCGACGTTCGACACCCAGTCGAGGTGGCTCAGGATCCCGTAAGGGAAGCCGTGACCCCAGGCGCCCATCAGCATCGGGCGGATCACCACCAGCGTCACGTAGGCGAAGATCGCCACCCCGAAGGCCACCGGCACGTGATAGCCGATGCCGAGCTTGCGGCAGATCTCCACCTCGCGCAGCGCCCAGGACACGAAGGCCCCGATGGCGCAGACCGTGATGAGCTGCCACAGGCCTCCTTCCTTGAGGGGCGCGAGCGCGAGCCCGTACTTCAGATCCGGGGGGGCGATGTTGATCTGCCAGACGTTCCAGGTCGGCCCGATCGCCGCGCCCCAGACGATCAGCCCGGTCCCGAGCAGCGTGAAGAACAGCGTCGTGACGCCGAAGAACCCGACGTAGAACGGCCCGACCCAGAAGTCGAACAGGTCGCCCCCGAGCAGCGTGCCGCCGCGCACCCGATATTTCCGCTCGAAGTTCAGCATGGCCATGGCGCGGCCCTCCCCGGTCGCCGTTCGGCAGCAGTGGATCGCCCGCGGGCGGTGCGCCGGTCGGCCCGGGTCACCGTCCGCGGTCTGGAGCGCTCGCGCGCTCCGGCCCGACCGTCAGGTCGGCAGCACGAGAGCGTGCGGGGCCTCGGCCTTCTTCACCGCCGGCCCCTCCAGCCAGTTGAACCGGCTGGTGCTGAGCAGGATGAAGTGAATCAGGATCGCGAGGACGAACAGGAAGGTCGCCAGCGCCACGAGCGTGCGGCGCGGATCGAACAGGAGCCAGATCTTGTGCATGGTCGCGTCCTCCTCAGGAGATGAACGGCAGCAGGCCGTGGGCGGCGTAGGTCACGCCGTCCTGCAGCGAGGTGTAGCCGTTCGGTCCGGGCAGCCACGGCCGCCACAGCCAGACGAGGAAGTGCGCCACGACCGCGATGGCCGTGAAGATGATGAAGCTGGTGACGAAGATGCCGTGGAACTCCTTCGCCTCCGCTTCGGTGAGCCCTGAGAGGGTACTAGGTTTGTCGATACCGTTGGCCATTGCCGAACCTCCGGGTGCAGGGCCGCGCGGGAGATCCCGCGCGGGGTGTGTCGCCCCTCGAAGCCCCGAACGGGGCCAGAGGGGCGGTCTCTCCGCCGCCGGGGCGGCGGAAACCGGCCGTGTCTCAGCACGGGAGGCCTCGGCCCGAAGGGCAGCAGCCCCCGAGGGGCTCTAGCCCATGAAGGCGAAGGGGATGGCCGAGAGGGCCATCGCCCGCGCCTCGCCGAACACGGAGCGGCGGGGGCCCGGGGGGGCGGCGCCGCGGCCCGGGAGGAGGCGCTGCACGACCGCCGCGACCAGGAAGACCGGGTAGGTCGCTCCCAGGATGATGCGGAACTGGACCTGCTCCTGATGCGCGCGCGAGACCGTGGCGAACGGACGGGTCATGGCGTCGAACCTCCTCCTCCCGCCGGACGGCGGGTGCGTCGCAAGGGCCGTTCCCGGCCCGATGTCCTGGCGGCCGCCGCGGCCTGCGCCGCGGCGGGATGGCGTGTCGCGGCGGCGTCAGGCGGCCGCGTCGAGCGTCGAGCGGGCGCGCTCGACGCAGAGTTCGGTGACGTGATCGGTGCCGAGCCGCCGCGCCTCGCGCTCGGCCGCGTCGCGCAGCCGCTTGGCGAAGGAGATCCGCACCAGGACTGGGCTTTCGCCGACCGCCAGGTCGAGCCGCGTCCGCGCGTTCTCGTCCCAGGGCAGTTCGGCCTGCAGCCGCGCCGGGGTGGCCTCGACGGCGTCGAGGTCGCGGGCGAGCGGCAGGATGTGGAAGAGCGCGTCGAAGAGCGCGTTGCAGACCTCCTGCACGAGGTAGGTCGCGCCCGAGAAGCCCATGAAGGGCGTGCCGGTGTGGCGGCGCACCACCGCGCCCGGGAAGGAGGCCGGGATGTAGACCGCCCTGCCCCCGCACTCGGCGAGGTACATGCGCTCGTTGTAGGAGCCGAACAGCACCAGCGGCGGCGTCTCGCGGATCGCCTGGCGCACCGCCGCGTTGTCCGGCTTGGTGCCGGCCGTGCGCGCGACCGCGAAGCGGCAGGGCAGCCCCATCTCGTCCTCGAGGAAGTGGCGCAGGCCCCGCGCATAGGTCTCGCTCGCCACCACCCCGAAGCTCGCCGAGGCGAAAAAGTCCTGCGTCACCGAGCGCCAGAGGTCCCACAGGGGCTTGAGCGTGGTGTGCTTCTCGCGCGCGATGAACGGCTCGGGGTCGAGGTCCAGGATCTCCCCCAGCGCCCGCAGGAACTTGGTCGTGCTGTGCACGCCGATCGGCGCCTGCAGGTAGGGCCGGTCGAGGGCCTCGCAGAGGAGGCGCCCGTACTCGCGGTAGAGGCAGATGTTGGCCTCGGCCTCGGCCAGCCGCGGCACGTCCGCGAGGTGGGAGCCGAGCGGGAAGACGAGGTTCACCTCCGCGCCGATCCCCTCGACGAGGCGGCGGATCTCCGCGAGGTCGGAGGGCATGTTGAAGGTGCCGTAGGCCGGCCCGATGAGGTTGACCCGCGGCCGGGCGGCGGGGTCGCGCGGCGCGGCGCCCTTGGAAACGCTGCCCTTGCGGCCCGCCTTCTTCGCCCCGTACTCGTTCCAGAGCCAGGACAGGGCACGGTCCGCGGCCTGCCACTGGTCCTCGTCGATGGTGCGCGGCAGGAAGCGCTGCAGGTTGGTGCCCTCGGGCGTCACGCCGCCGCCGATCATCTCGGCGATCGAGCCCGTCACGACCACGCTCGGCTGGGTCGGGTCGAGGGTCGCGTGGGCGCGCTTCATCGCCCCCTCGGTGCCGTGGCGGCCGAGCTCCTCCTCGGCGAGGCCCGTCACCACGATTGGCAGTTCGTGCGGGGGCAGCGCGTCGGTGTAGTGCAGCACCGAGGTCACCGGCAGGTTCTCGCAGCCGACCGGGCCGTCGATGACCACCTGCAGGCCCTTGATCGCCGTGAAGATGTAGACGGCGCCCCAGTAGCCGCCCGCGCGGTCGTGATCGAGGACGAGCATCAGGCCATCTCCCCGATCGGCGGAGCGGGGCGCTTGGGCAGGACCTTGAGCGCCGGAGGAGCCTTGGGCACGTCCTCCCAGATGCCGGCCGCGTCGCCCTCGCCGACGCCCGAGAAGAACGCCCGCATGGCGGCGAAGCGGTCGCGGTTGCCGAGCGCGGCATTGACCACCTGCGCCAGCGAACCGGCGCCCGCCACGCCCATCAGCGGGCGGGCCGAGATCAGGTTGGTGAAGTAGAGGGCGGGGATCGCCCGCTCCTTGGCCTTCTGCACCACCGGGGTCGTGCCGACGGCCAGATCCGGCGCGTGGTCGTCGAGCGCCGCGAGGTCCTGCTCCAGCGAGGCGCGGAACCGCACCTGCGTGCCGCGGGCCTCCAGCCACTCCCGGTCGGCATCCGAGAAGCGCGTGCGCGGGCAGGCCGTGCCGACATAGGGCACCTCGGCCCCGCTCTCGACGAGGAGGCGCGCGACGAGGAGTTCCGAGCCCTCGTAGCCCGAAAGCGTGATCCGCCCGCGGATCGGGCTTGCGGCAAGCGCCGCCCGGATCGCCGGCAGGATCCGGTTCTTGGCCGCCGCCACCGTGGCGCGCGCCACCCCGCAGGCCTCCCCTACCGCGTCGAGCCACGCGGCGGTGCCGTCGTGGCCGACCGGGGCCGAGCCGAAGACCGGGCGGCCCGCCGCCTCGAACTCGCGGGTGCAGGCGGTGTAGAACGGGTGGATCGCCGCGACCGCCGTGCCGTCGAGGGCGGCGTAGAGCTCCCGCCACTCCCGCGTCGGCACCACGGGGCCGAGCGCGAGCCCGAGCGGGTCGAGCAGCGCGCCGATCTGGACCGGGTCGGCCGGAAACATCTCGCCGAGCAGCGTCACGCTCGGGCGTCCGTCGCGGCCCTGGCGGGGGGCGGCCACCGGCCCGCGCTCCGCTTCCGCGCGCGCCACCTTCAGCATCGCGCCGGCGAGCACGTCCTTGGCTTCGGCGTGTGTCGGCACCCCGAAGCCCGGCACGTCGATGCCGATGATGCGCACCCCGTCGATCTCCCGCGGCAGCAGCCGCAGCGGCACGCCGGACGCGGTGGGCACGCACAGGTTGATCACCACCACCGCGTCGTGCTGGGCCGGGTCGGCGACCGCGTGCACCGCCTCGCGGATGTCCTCGAACAGCTTGCCGGTGACGAGGGTCTCGGAGTTGAACGGCACGTAGCCGACCGTGCGGCGCGCGCCGTAGAAGTGCGACGTGAAGGTGAGGCCGTAGACGCAGCAGGCCGAGCCCGAGAGGATCGTGGCGGTGCGCCGCATCCTGAGGCCCACCCGCAGCGAGCCGAAGGCCGGGCACATGCTCTGGGGCTGGTCGTGGGGACCGGCCGGGTAGTCGCGCTTGAGCGCCGCCAGGGTCTCGCCGAGGCCCGCGGCCTGAGTCGCCGCCTGCAGGGCCGCCTTGTCGAGGGCCGCCTTGCCCGAATGGCAGCCGTGGCCGTCCTCCCGGGCCGCCGCGAGGTCGACGCCCTCCGGCGGAGCGGTGCTCCGGGCGCGCAGCGCCGCGATGTCGAGGGTGGCGCCCATGCTCACACCGTGTCGTAGACGACTTCGAGGGAGAGTTTTTGCGTGAGCGGGCGCCCGCACATGTCCTCCAGGCTCGCGGGCTCCAGCACCACGCCGCGTCCCACCGCCTCGCCTTTGAACAGGCCGAGCAGCGCGTCCTGGCTCAGGGGCCTGGGCTGGTGCGGGAGCGCGTCCGCGACGTTCCCGGCGAGGCTGGCGAACAGCGAGCCCCAGCGCCCGTCGGGCCGGCCGATGATCTCGTAGTTCGCGCTCTTCTTGCGGATGTCGTCGTCGGCCGGGATCGAGGCCAGCACCGGGATGCCGACCGCCTCCGCGAAGGCCTGCGCCTCGCCCGTGCCGTCGTCCTTGTTGATGACGAGGCCGCCCACCCCGACATTGCCGCCGAGCTTGCGGAAATACTCCACCGCCGAGCAGACGTTATTGGCGACGTAGAGCGACTGCAGGTCGTTCGAGCCGACGACCACGACCTTCTGGCACATGTCGCGGGCGATCGGCAGGCCGAAGCCGCCGCAGACCACGTCGCCCAGGAAGTCGAGCAGGACGTAGTCGAAGCCCCAGTCGTGGAAGCCGAGCTTCTCGAGCAGCTCGAAGCCGTGGATGATGCCGCGTCCGCCGCAGCCGCGACCGACCTCCGGCCCGCCCAGCTCCATCGCGAACACGCCGTCGCGCTTGAAGCAGACGTCCTCGATGGCGACCGCCTCGCCCGCGAGCTTCTTGCGGGTCGAGGTCTCGATGATGGTCGGGCAGGCCCGCCCGCCGAACAGCAGCGAAGTGGTGTCGCTCTTCGGATCGCAGCCGATGAGCAGCACGCGCTTGCCCTGCTGGGCCAGCATGTAGGAGAGGTTGGCGAGCGTGAAGCTCTTGCCGATGCCGCCCTTGCCGTAGATGGCGATGATCTGTGTCTCGCGCGTGGCCGCGACCGGCACCGGACCGGGGGCGATCGCGGCCTCGGCGCGCAGGAGGGCGGCCGGCGGACCGGCGGAGCGCAGGACGGCTCCGTTCAGCGCTGCGGTCATGAACAGGCTCTCCAGTCGAGGACCATCTTGAGGCAGTCGGGGTCGCCGAAGGCGGTGGCGTAGGCCCCCGGCGCCTCGCTCGCCCCGCGGCGATGCGTGATGAGGCCGTCGAGGCCGAGCGCGCCTCCGGCCACCAGGGCGGCGACGGCCTGCAGGTCGTCGGGGCGCCACTGGGCCGAGACGCGCAGGCGCGCCTCGCGCAGGAAGGCCGGCGGGAAGGCGAAGCCGAGGGGCGCCTCGTAGAAGCCCGCGAGCACGATTTCGCCGCCGGGCCGCATCCGGGCGATCAGCGCGTCGAGGAGTCCGGCATCGCCGCTGACGTCGGTGATGCGCGCGTAATCGGTCTCGTCGCTCTCGGGGTCGATCACCGCGTAGCCGTGCGCGCCCGCGCGCCGCGCGGGGTCGCGCTCCCACACCACCGGCTCGGCGCCCGCCAGGAGGGCCAGCCGCGCGAGCAGCCGCCCCAGCGTGCCGTGCCCGACGATCAGGTGGCGCCCCCCGCCCTCGCTGCCCGACAGCGCGTGGTAGGCCGTGGCGGCGAGCGCCATCAGGATGCCGCGCTCGCCCAGGCCCTCGTCGAGGGGCAGGAGCCGCGCGCCCTCGACAACGAGGTGCGAGGCCGCCCCGCCGAACAGCCCGCGCACCGGCCCGAAGCAGCGGGCGCCGGGCACGAACACGAACTCGCCGACCCGGCGGCCCGAGGCGGGACCGGCCTCCACCACCCAGCCGGCGGATTCGTAGCCCGGCACCAGCGGATAGCCCATGCCGGGGAAGTCCGGCATGCGGCCCGACCAGAGCAGGCGTTCGGTTCCGGTGCTGATGCCGCTCCAGGCCACCGCCACCACGGCGTCGGCCGCGCCCGGGGCGGCGAGCGCCAGCCGGTCGAGGCGGAGCCGTTCGGGTCTGTCGAGGATCACGGCCAGCGCGTGCATGGGGTCCGCCGTCTCCGCCCTCGCCGGGCGCGTGCCGCTTTGTGCAGCAAGTGTCATCTTAGTGGTGCACTAGAGAGCGTCAAGTTGAGTTTACACATGTGAGTGGGAAACGCGCTGTTCCGGCGGCCGTTCGGCGATGAGCAGGCGCGTGAGCATCGGCCGGCGGGTGGGCACCTCGCGCACGGCCGAGAAGCCGGCGCGGGTGAGCATGCCGGCGAGTTCGGCGGCGGTGCGGGGGCGCCCGCTGCCCATCGCCAGCAGGTAGAAGCCGAAATACGCATCCCCCACCGGCTCGGCCCCGGGGGTCCCGGCCATCGGCTCGGCCAGCAGCAGCGTGCCGCCGGGGGCGAGCGCCGCGTGGGCGGCGCGCAGGAGGGCGAGGGCCGGCGCGTCGTCGTGGTCGTGCACCACGCGCACGAGCGAGACGGCGTCCGCGCCGGGCGGCAGGCCCGCGTGGAAGCTGCCGCCGACCGCCTCGGCGCGCTCCGCCAGCCCCTCGGCGGCGAATCGCGCCCGGGCTCGGGCCGCCACCGGCGGCAGGTCGAACAGGGTCAGGCGCAGCTGCGGATGGCGCCGCAGCGCCGCGATCGCGAAGGCGCCCTCGCCCCCGCCGATGTCGAGCAGGCGCCGGTGCCGCGCGAGGGGCCACGCGTCGAGGATGTCGCCCGCGATCAGCGCCTGCGAGGCGCCCATCAGGGCGCTGTAGGGGCCGGTGGCCTCGTCCGGCAGCCCCGCCGGATCGGCGGCGCCGGCATAGCCCCAGTAGGCCGCGAGCCGCGTCGGCCCGCCCTCCCGGCGCAGCAGCGCCACCGGGTCGCGCAGGTCGTCGTACAGCATGGCGTGGTGGGTGATCATCGCGGCGACGCCGGGATTGCCGAGGAGCGCGGCGCCGAGATCGGCGAGGGCGTAGCGCCCGTCCGGCAGCGGCGTGAGGAGGTCGAGGGAAGCGGCGGCGCGCAGGAGCAGCCGGGCCGAGTCGGGCGGCAGGCCCACGCGGCCGGCGACCGTCTCCGGCGGCAGCGGCCCGTCGGCCAGCATCCGGAACAGGTCGAGCCGCACGCAGGCCGTCAGCACCTGCGCGTAGACGAAGCCGGCGCAGAGATCGAACAGCGCCCGCGCGTTGCGCTGCGCCACCGCCCGCGTGAGGGGAAACCCCGCCGCCCAGCGCTGGAAGGCGGGGCGCGCGACCAGCCGGTGGCGGAAGGCGAGCCAGCGCTCGCGCCAGCCGGCTGCGCGGGGCGGCGGGGCTGCCGACAGGTCGGCTTCAGGGGTCGCTCGCGCCATGATGGGTGCTCGCCCTCGGGCTGTGGCTGCGGGGCAGCCCGCCCCTCCCCGGCATTCGTCGGCCGCCGCGCTCTTCCCTTGAGCGCGAGGATTCCCGCGCCGCCTACGCCGCCAGTTCCGCGGTCACCCGCGCGGGCAGGAACAGCCGGGTCTGGGCCTGGATCTCCTCGCGCAGGCGCTCGGCCCCGCGGCAGTCGGGGATCACCGCCACGGCCTCGCGGGCGAGGTCGGCGAGGCGGTGCAGCGCCCCCTCCATGCCCAGCAGCGCCGCCGCGTTCGGCCGCCCGAGGGTGGCGTCGCGCCCGACCGGCTTGCCGACCTCCTCCTGGCGGCAGGCGACGTCGCGCAGGTCGTCGGCCACTTGGTAGGCCTCGCCGAGATACTCGCCGAGGAGCCGCCACGGCATCGGCTCGGCCCCGGCCGCCGCCGCGCCCGCCACCGTCGCGGCGGCGAACAGCGCCCCGGTCTTGGCCTGCTGGTAGGCCGAGAGGCCCACGCTCGGCTCCGATTCCCAGGCCTGCCCCGCGCAGATGCCGTTCGGCGAGCCGGCCGCCCGGGCCATCAGCCCGACGAGCGCGGCGAGGCGCGTCGGAACGCGCGCGGCGCCGCGCGCCAGGGTCTCGAAGGCGAGCACGATCAGCGCGTCGCCCGTGAGCAGCGCGATCGGCTCGCCGAAGGCCCTGTGCACGGAGGGCTTCTGGCGCCGCATCGGCGCGTCGTCGAAGCACGGCAGATCGTCGTGGACGAGCGAGGCGCAGTGCAGAAGCTCGATCGCGGCGGCTGCCGAGTCGGCGGCGACCGGATCGTCGTCGCCGCAGGCCCGCGCGACCGCGAGGCACAGGCGCGGCCGGATCCGGTGCCCGCCGGGAAACACCGCGTAGCGGATCGCCTCCGCGAGGAGCGGCGGCGCGCCGGGTGCCTCCGCGTGGGCCACGGCTACGTCAAGGGCTCGCTCGATCCGCTGACCGTCGTCCATAGGCGCCTCCCTCGGGGCATCGCGTTCAAGTGTCATTTCGTTTGAACGTCTGAAACTGTCCACTATGATTGACACTATCGGATCGCGAGATCAACGGCGGGGTTGCGGCGGTGGTGCAGGAGCGGGCGGTGGTGATCGGTGCCGGGGTAGGCGGGCTCGCGGCCGCCCTCGGCCTGGCGGCGGCCGGGCTGCCCGTCACCCTGCTGGAGGCGGCTCCGGCCCCCGGTGGCAAGATGCGGCGCGTGCCGGCCGGTCCGCTCTCGGTGGAGGCGGGACCGACCGTCTTCACCATGCGCTGGGTGTTCGAGGAGATCTTCGCCGAGGCCGGGGCCGATCTCGCCGCGCGGGTGCGCCTCGCCCCCGCGGCGATCCTGGCGCGGCATGCCTGGACCGCCTCCGAGCGCCTCGACCTCTTCGCCGACCCGGCCCGCTCGGAGGCGGCGATCGCGGACTTCGCCGGCCCGCGCGAGGCGGAGGGCTTCCGGCAGTTCCGCACCCGCGCCGCCGAGATCTACCGGACGCTGGAAAAGCCCTTCATCCGGGATTTCCGCCCCACCCCCGTCGACCTCGCGATGCGGGTCGGGCCGTGGGGCCTCGGGGACCTGTGGCGCATCCAGCCCTTCGTGACCCTCTGGACCGCGCTCTGCGACACCTTCCGCGATCCGCGCCTGCGCCAGCTCTTCGGCCGCTACGCCACCTATTGCGGCTCCTCGCCCTTCTCGGCGCCCGCGACCCTGATGCTGGTCGCGCATGTCGAACTCGACGGCGTCTGGACCATCGAGGGCGGCCTGTCGCGGCTCGCCCAGGCCTGCGCCGACCTCGCCGCGGAGCGCGGCGCGGAGATCCGCTACGGCGCGCGGGTGCGGCGCATCGTGGTCGAGGGCGGGCGGGTCGCGGGGGTCGACCTCGACGACGGCGAGCGCCTGCCCGCCACCCGCGTGGTGGCGAACGCGGACGTGGCGGCCCTGGCCGCGGGCCTGTTCGGACCGGACGCGGCGCGCGCCGTCGATCCGGTGCCGGCCGCCGAGCGCTCGCTCTCGGCCATCACCTTCGCGCTCGCGGCCCGGCCCGCGGGCTTCCCGCTCGTGCGCCACAACGTCTTCTTCTCGGACGACTACGCGCGCGAATTCGCCGACCTGGCGCACGGCCCGCCCCGGGACCCTACCGTCTACGTCTGCGCGCAGGCGCGCGGCGATGACGGGCCGGAGCCCGAAGGCCCCGAGCCCCTGCTCTGCCTCGTCAACGCGCCGGCCCGCGACGGCCCCGCCGATCCGGAGGAGATCGCCCGATGCCACGCCACCATGACCCGGCGCCTCTCGGCCTGCGGCCTGACGCTGACGGAGGAGGCCCGCACAACGACCACCCCGGAGGATTTCGCGCGGCTCTTCCCGGCGACGGGCGGGGCGCTCTACGGCCGTGCCTCGCATGGATGGATGGCCTCGTTCCGGCGGCCGGGGGCGCGCACGCGGCTGCCGGGGCTCTACCTGGCGGGGGGGAGCGTCCATCCGGGGCCGGGCGTGCCGATGGCGGCGCAGTCGGGCCGGCTCGCGGCGGCGAGCATCCTGCAGGACCTCGCTTCGACGCGCCCGTCGCCCCGGGCGGCTACGCGTGGTGGTACGTCGACGGGGTGAGCGACGACGGCCGCCACGGCCTCACGGTCATCGCCTTCCTGGGCAGCGTCTTCTCGCCCTACTACGCCTGGAGCGGCTGGCGCGACCCGCTCGACCATTGCGCCGTCAACGTCGTGCTGTACGGCTCCCCCGGCCGCTGGGCCATGACCGAGCGGCGCCGCCGCAGCGTGATCCGCGACGCCCGCACCCTCGCCATCGGCCCGAGTTCCCTCGAATGGGACGGCACGGCGCTGCGCATCCGGGTCGCGGAGGTGACCGCCCCCCTGCCCTCGCGCCTGTCGGGCACCATCACGGTGCGGCCGGAGGGGATCACGCCCGGCCCCTTCACCCTCGACGCCGAGGGGCGCCACCGCTGGTGGCCGCTCGCGCCGGCCTCGCGGATCGAGGTGGCGCTGGAGCGCCCGGCCCTGCGCTGGCAGGGCCACGCCTATTTCGACACCAACGACGGCGACGGGCCGCTGGAAGACTCTTTCCGGAGCTGGACGTGGTCGCGCTCCACCCTGCGCCGCGGCGCGGCGATCCTCTACGACGTGCTGCGCCGGGACGGCTCCCGCCAGGACCTCTCGCTGCGCTTCGACCCGGACGGCACGCCCCGGCCGATCGAACCGCCGGTGCCGGCCGCCCTGCCCCGGACGCTCTGGCGCCTGCCGCGCGCGACGCGCAGCGACGACGGCGCCGCCGCGGTGCTGCGCCGCTTCGAGGACGCGCCGTTCTACTCCCGCTCGCTCCTCTCCGCCCGGATCTGCGGCGAGCCGGTGCAGCCGGTCCACGAGGCCCTGGACCTCGACCGCTTCCGCCACCCGCTGGTGCGGCTGATGCTGCCGTTCCGGATGCCGCGCGCCGTCACGTGAGGCCGGGCGCATGGCGAGGCCGGGCTCCGTGAGGCCCGGCTCTTGCCTGTGCGGGCGCGGCGGCGCCAATTGCGCCGGGGTCAAGGACGGGTGCGCGTGATGCTGCCGGCGGTGTTCGATCTGACGCGTCTTCGGGCGCTCTACGCGTCGGGGGCGTTCACCCCGCTCGATCTCGCGGCGGCGCTCGCCGAGCGGATCGCCGCCGCCGACCCGGCCGCGTTCATCACGCCCGTCTCGCCGGCCGCCCTGCGGGAGGCGGCCGCCGCCCTGATGGCGCGGGCGCCGGAGCCGGGCTCGCTGCCGCTCTGGGGCGTGCCCTTCGCGGTCAAGGACAACATCGACGTGGCGGGCCTGCCCACCACCGCCGCCTGCCCGGCCTTCGCGTTCACGCCGGAGACGGATGCGGTGGCGGTGGCGCGGCTCAAGGCGGCCGGCGCGCTCGTGGTCGGCAAGACCAACCTCGACCAGTTCGCCACCGGGCTCAACGGCACCCGCTCGCCCTACGGGGCGCCCCGCAGCGTGTTCGATCCGGCCTTCATCTCCGGCGGGTCGAGTTCCGGCTCGGCGGTGGCGGTGGCGGCGGGTCTCGCGGCCTTCGCGCTCGGCACCGACACGGCCGGATCGGGCCGGGTGCCGGCGGCCTTCAACAACCTCGTCGGCCTCAAGCCGAGCCGCGGCCTCATCAGCACCACCGGCCTCGTCCCGGCCTGCCGCAGCCTCGACTGCATCTCGGTCTTCGCGCTCACGGTCGGCGACGCGGTCACGGTGCGGCGGGTGGCGGAGGGCTTCGATCCCGCGGATCCGTATGCGCGCCGCCCCGCGCCGCGCGCCCTTCCGGCCGCCCCGCGGATCGGCGTGCTCGCGGGGGCCGAGCGGGAGTTCTTCGGCGATGCCGAGGCCGAGCGTCTCTACGACGCGGCCTGCGCCCGGGCCGAGCGCCTCGGCTGGACCCTCGTGCCCTTCGACTACGCGCCGTTCCGCGAGGCCGCGAGCCTGCTCTACGACGGCCCCTGGGTGGCCGAGCGGCTGGCGGCCATCGAGGCCTTCGCGACGGCGAACCCGGACGCGATCGACCCGGCGGTCCGCCGCATCGTCGAGTCGGCCCGGGCCTACTCGGCGGTGGATGCCTTCCGGGGCCAGTACCGGCTGGAGGCGCTGCGCCGGCAGACCGAGGCGACCTGGGCCGCGGTCGATGCCCTGCTGCTCCCCACTGCCCCCACCACCTATACGGTCGAGGCGATGCAGGCCGACCCGATCACGCTGAATGCGCGGCTCGGCCTCTACACCAACTTCGCGAACCTGCTCGATTGCGCGGCCATCGCCGTGCCGGCGGGGTTCCGGCCGGACGGGTTGCCGGCCGGCGTCACGCTGGTCGGCCGCGCCTTCTCGGACGACGCGCTCGCGCCGCTGGCGGATGCGCTCCACCGCGAGGCCGCCCCGGGCCTCGGCCGCCTGCGCGAGGCGGCGCTGCCGGAGGAGAGCCGGGTCGCGCCGCCCGCCGACGGGCGCATCCCCCTGGTGGTGGTCGGTGCCCATCTCACGGGCCTGCCGCTCAACCGCGAACTCACCGATCTCGGCGGCCGCCTCGTGCGCGCCGCGCGCACGGCGCCGGATTACCGCCTCTACGCGCTGCCCGGCACCACGCCGCCGAAGCCCGGCCTCGTGCGCGCGCCGGGCTTTGCCGGCCCGGGCCTCGCCGTGGAGGTCTGGTCGCTGGACCCCGCCGCCTTCGGGCGCTTCGCGGCGGCGATCCCCGCGCCGCTCGGCATCGGCCGCATCACGCTCGAGGACGGCACGGCGGTGTCGGGCTTCCTCTGCGAGGCGCATGCGGTGGCCGAGGCCGAGGAGGTCACGGAGTTCGGCGGCTGGCGCGCCTACGTGGCGTCGCGGCGCTGAAGGGGGGCGACGGCCACTGCGCCGAAGATGACACTCGGGACGTCCTCCACGACCGGTCCGGAATCCGGCGCGGGCGAATCAGCCACCGCTCCCCGGTCTCACCGCGGCCCGATCAGGTGGAAGAAGCTGCCGCTGACCTGTCCGCGCCGGTGCCCGGCGAGGCCGAGCGGACGGTCCTCGCCGTCGGTGACGCGGGCGAGCGCCTCGGTCTCGTCCGGTGGGGCCGTCAGCTCGCTCGCGTAGTGGAATTCGTGCCCGACGAGGCGCGCGCCCGCGCGGCCGAGCGGGCCGTCGGCGAGCAGCGTCGCCACCCGGTAGCCGAGATGCAGCTTGCGCCTTGCGTACGAGGTGGCGACCGGCAGGAGGCCCGCCATCGCGTGGCGCACGCCCTCCGCATCCTCCAGCCCCTCGCCGAGCACCATGTAGCCGCCGCATTCCCCGTGGACCGGGCGGGTGCGGGCGAAGGCCCGCAGGCCGGAGAGGAAAGTATCGGCGGCCGCGAGGCGCCCGGCCTGCAACTCCGGGTAGCCGCCGGGCAGCCAGCAGGCATCGCAGGCCTCCGGCGGCGCCTCGTCGGCGAGCGGGGAGAAGAGATGAATCTCGGCTCCCGCCGCCCGCCAGCCCGCCGCCATGTGCGGATAGACGAACGAGAAGGCCGCGTCCCGCGCGAGCGCGATGCGCTGGCCGGGGGGCGGCGGCAGGGCGCCGGAGGCCGGCGGCACCCGGCCTGCCGCCGCGGCGGCGATCGCGTCGAGGTCGAGCCCCGCCTCGGCCAGTTCCGCGAGCCGGTCGAGGCGGGCCGCGAGGTCGCCGGTCTCCTCCGCCTGCACGAGGCCGAGATGGCGCTCGGGCAGCACGAGGCTCGCGTCGCGCGCGAGCGCCCCGAGCACCGGCAGGCCGACCCGGGCGAGGCCGGCCTCGACGAGCCGCCGGTGGCGCGGGCTCGCGACCTTGTTGAGGATCACCCCGGCGACGGTGAGCCGCGGATCGTACAGGCGGCAGCCGAGCGCCACGGCGGCGGCCGATTGCGCCGCCCCCGACACGTCGAGGACGAGGATCACCGGCCAGCCGTAGCGGGCCGCCACGTCCGCGTTGGCGCCGCTGCGGCCCTCCGCCGCCGCCACCCCGTCGAACAGGCCCATCGAGCCCTCGGCCACCACGAGGTCGGCCCCCTGCCCGGCCATCCCGGCCGCGGCGTCGAGCAGCGCGTCCGTCATCGCGAAGCTGTCGAGGTTGACGCTCGGGCGGCCCGTGGCGGCGGCGTGGAAGGCCGGGTCGATGTAGTCCGGCCCGCACTTCGCCCCGGCGACGCGCAGGCCCCGCCGCGCCAGCGCGCGCAGGAGCGCGAGGGTCACGGTGGTCTTGCCCGACCCCGAGCGGGGCGCGGCGACGAGCAGGCCGCGGGCGGCGGGTTCGGTCACGGCGGGATCTCCAACGAGGGGCGCCTTTTACCCCGGCGCGCCCGGGTGATACCACGCCGCCCATGGACGACACCCGACCGAGCGGCCCCCTGCGGCGCGGCTGGACCACCGGCGCCTGCGCGGCGGCGGCGGCCAAGGCCGCGTGGCAGGGCCTGCGCACCGGCGTGTTCCCCGATCCGGTCGCCATTCCCCTGCCGGGCGGCGCCCGCCCGGCCTTCGCGCTGGCGCTGGCCGAGCCGGTGCCGGGCGGCGCCCGCGCCGGGATCGTCAAGGATGCGGGCGACGACCCGGACGTCACCCACGGCGTCCTCGTGGTCGCCACATTGCGCCCCGGCCCTCCCGGTTCGGGCGTCGTGTTCAGGGCCGGCGAGGGCGTCGGTACCGTGACCCGGCCGGGCCTGCCGCTGCCGGTGGGCGAGCCCGCCATCAACCCGATGCCGCGGCGCATGATCGCCGCGGCCCTGGCCGAGGCGGCCGAGCGCACGGCCCCGCCCGATGCGGTGGTCGAGATCGCGATCCCGGGCGGACAGGCGCTCGCCGCCCGCACCCTCAACCCGCGCCTCGGCATCGTCGGCGGGCTCTCGGTGCTCGGCACGACCGGCATCGTGGTGCCGTACAGCTGCGCGGCCTGGATCGACACGATCCACCGCGGCATCGACGTGGCGCGCGCCTCGGCCCTGACTCACGTGGCGGGCGCCACCGGCTCGACCTCGGAGGCGGCGGTGCAGCGGATGCACGGGCTCTCCGACCCCGCCCTCATCGACATGGGCGACTTCGCGGGCGGCATGCTGAAGTACCTGCGCCGCCACCCGGTGCCCCGCGTCACGGTGGCGGGCGGCATCGCCAAGATGGCGAAGCTCGGCGCCGGGCTTCTCGACCTGCATTCCCGGGCCGGCCCGGTCGACCTCGCGTGGCTGGGCGAGCGCCTCGCCGAGGCCGGCGCCGGCCCGGACCTCGCCCGCCGCGCGCTCAGCGCCAACACGGCCCTCGAAGTGCTGCAGATCGCCCGCGCCCACGACCTGCCCCTCGGCGACGTGGTCGCCCGCCACGCCTGGGCCACGGCCGCCCGGGCCCTCGCGGGTGCCGGCATCGCCCTCGAAGTGGCGGTGTTCGACCGCGACGGCGGCCTCGTCGGTCACGCGCCGTTCCATCCGGCGGGGTGAGGCGGCTCAGCCGCCGACGGCGCCGCCCGGCCGGAACCGCCGGTCGTAGCCGGCCGCATAGAGTGCGCTCTCGCGAAAATCCTCCGCCCCGAGGGCGGGTCCCACCAGGATCAGCGCGGTGCGCTCCAGGCGCGCCTGCGCCGCCTGACCCGCGATGCGCGCGAGCGTGCCGCGCAGCACCCGCTCGTCGGGCCAGGAGGCGCGGTAGACCACGGCCGCCGGACAATCGGGCCCGTAATGCGGGATCAGCTCGGCGGCGATGCGGTCGATCACGTGGATCGAGAGGTGGAGCGCCAGCGTCGCGCCCGTGGCCGCGAAGGCCGCCAGCCGCTCGGCCTCGGGCATCGCCGAGGCCCGCCCGCTCGTGCGGGTGAGGACGACGGATTGCGCCACCTCCGGCACGGTCAGCTCGCGCCCGAGCGCGGCGGCCGCCGCCGCGAAGGCCGGCACGCCGGGGGTGAGCGTGTACGGGATGCCGAGCGCGTCGAGTCGCCTCGTCTGCTCGGCCAGCGCGCTGTAGAGCGACAGGTCGCCCGAATGCAGCCGCGCCACCTCCTCGCCCCGCGCATGCGCCGCCCGCATCTCGGCCAGGATCGCGTCGAGGTCGAGCGGCGCCGTGTCGATGCGGCGGGCGCCCGGCGGGCACCACGACAGGATCTCGGGCGCGACGATCGAGCCCGCATAGAGGCAGACCGGGCAGCGCGCGATCAGGTCGCGCCCGCGCACCGTGATGAGGTCGGCCGCGCCCGGGCCGGCGCCGATGAAGTGGATGGTCATGCGGTGTCTCCCGCGCTCGTGGCGGCGCGCGCGAGCGCGCAGGTGGCGCCGGGGCTGGCGATGCGCGCGAGCACCAGCCGCCCCTCCGGTCCGGCGGCGGCGAGCGCGGCCGCCTCGGCGAGCGAGCCCACGCCCCGCAGGGCCTCGATGCGGCCCGAGCGCGTCAGCCCCCGCCGTCCGGCCTCGCGCAGATCCTCGACGCCGATGCCGACCACCGCGACCCCGAGCGCGGCCGCCGCCGCCTGCACGGCGGCCTCCCCGGCCCGGTCCTCGGCGGTGGCGAGCGCCCCGAGCTGCCCGGCCGCGCAGCCCGCCCGGTCGAGTGCGTCGCGCACCAGCGCGGCGATCTCCTCCGCGCCGGTCGCGTGCCGGAAGCCGACGCCCGCGATGACCGGCGGGCGGGCGGCGTCCGCAGCCGAGGGATCCGGGGCAGAGGCGACGCGCGGGGGCGGCCCGGGCGGGGCGCCCTCGCCGGGCGTGCGCAGGACCCACGGTGCCGGAAAGGGGACGCCGCGGGTGAGGAACGGCGGGCCTCCCGCGACCATGCCGGCGCCCCTCACCGCTTCGTCGCCGCCCACTGCGTCACCGGCATCGCCGGGCGCCAGCCATGCATCGCCCCGACCGGCTCGGCGCGGGCGATCGCGATCCGGCGCAGCGTGCCGCCGTGGCGGCGATGGGCCTCGATCAGCACCGGCTCGCTCTCCAGCGTGACCGCGTTGGCGACGACCCGCCCGCCCGGCGGCAGCGCCGCCCAGACGGCGGCGATCACCGCCGGGTCCGAGACCCCTCCCCCGATGAAGGCCGCATCCGGCGGCGGCAGGCCGTCGAGCGCCGCGGGCGCCCGCCCGCGCATCACGGTCAGGTCCGGCACGCCGAGCGCGCGCGCGTTGCGGCCGATCCGCTCCGCCCGTGCCTCCTGCGCCTCGATCGCCACCGCGCGGTTCGCCGGATGCCGCAGGCACCACTCAATCGCCACCGAGCCGGAGCCCGCGCCCACGTCCCACAGGCGCTGCCCCGCCCGCGGCCGCAGGGCCGCCAGCGTCACCGCCCGCACCTCCGCCTTGGTGAGCTGGCCGTCGCTCTCGAACCACGCATCGTCGAGGCCCGGCGCGAGCGGGATCACCCGCGCGTCCGGACCGGCCGCGACCGCCACCGCCACGACGTTGAGCTGGTCGATCTCCGTCTCGGCAAAGCCGGCGGCGGTCGCCTCCCGGCGCCGCTCGCGCGGCCCCCCCATCGCCTCCAGCACGGTGAGGCGCGACTCCGGAAAGCCCCGCTCCGCCAGGAGGGCCGCGAGGCGCTCCGGCGTCGTCCCGTCCCACGACAGCACGATCAGCCGCGCGCCGGGCTGGAGATGCGGGATCACCCGCTCCAGCGCCCGCCCGTGCACGGTCAGGCAGGCGCATTCCGCCAGCGGCCAGCCGAGCCGCGCCGCCGCGAGGCTGAAGGCGGAGGCCTGCGGGAAGCAGACGATCTCGGCCGCCGGCACCAGCCGGGCGAGTTCGGCCCCGATGCCGTAATGGAACGGGTCGCCCGTGGCGAGCACGCAGGTCGGTTGTCCGCGCCGGGCCAGGATCGCCGGATAGGCGTCGTGGATCGGGCTCGGCCATGCCAGCGTCTCGGCCGCGAGCGGGGCCGCCAGCGCGAGGTGGCGGCGGCCCCCGACGACGAGGCTCGCCGCATCGAGCGCCCGCGCGGCGGCGGGCGACAGCCCCGCCCGGCCCTCCTCGCCGATGCCGACGATGGTCAGCCAGGGACTGCCGCTCGACAGGCGGTCCGGCTCAGGAGAGAAGGCCTTCATGCGCATCCTCCTGCTCGGCGGCACCACCGAGGCGAGCGGCCTCGCGCGGCGGCTCGCCGCGAACCCGGACTTCCGGCCGATCCTGTCGCTCGCCGGCCGCACCGCGTCGCCGGCCGCCGCGCCGATCGAGACCCGCATCGGCGGCTTCGGCGGCGCGGAAGGCCTCGCCGCGTGGCTCGCCGCCGAGGGCGTCGCGGCCGTGGTCGATGCCACGCACCCTTTCGCGCAGGTGATCTCGCGCAACGCCGCCGCGGCCTGCGCGGCGCTCGGCCTGCCCCTTCTCGCCCTGCGCCGCGCCCCCTGGCCGGCGCGCGCTGGCGACCGCTGGCAGGAGGTGGAGAGCGTCGCCGCGGCCGCGCCGGCGCTGGGGGAGATGCCGCGCCGCGTCTTCCTCACGGTGGGGCGGCTCGAACTCGCGGCCTTCGCGGCGGCCCCGCACCACGCCTACCTCGTGCGCACCATCGAGCCGGTCGGCGATGCGCTCGCCCTCCCCGACCTCGCCGTGATCGAGGCCCGCGGCCCCTTCTCCGAGGAGGCCGAGCGCGACCTGATGCGCCGCCACCGCATCGACGTGCTGGTGACGAAGAATTCCGGCGGCACCGCCACCTACGGCAAGGTCGCGGCGGCCCGCGCGCTCGGCCTGCCGGTGGTGATCGTGCGCCAGCCCGAGGCGCCCGCGACCGCGCGGGTGGAGCGGCCGGAGGAGGCGCTGGCGTGGCTCGCCGCTCATCGCGCCGCCTCCACCCGCCGGCTGGTATAGACGAAGGGCGGCGCGCCCTCGCGCGGGACGAGGCGCGTCGCGCTCGACCCGATGATCACCAGGGTCGCCATGTCGGCCGGCGCGTCGCGCGCCTCCGCGAGGGGAAGGATGCGCAGCGACTCGTCCGGCCGGCCGATCGCGCGGGCGAGGATCACCGGGGTGTCGGGGGCGCGGTGTTCGGCCGCGTGCCCGAGCGCGGCGCCGAGCTGCCAGGGCCGCGCCTGCGAGATCGGGTTGTAGAGCGCGATCACGAGATCGGCCCGCAGCACGGCGTCGAGCCGCGCCGTGATGACCTCCCAGGGCTTCAGGTTGTCCGAGAGCGAGAGGGCGCAGAAATCGCCGCCGAGCGGCGCTCCGGCCCGCGCCGCCGCGGCCAGCATCGCGGTGATGCCGGGCTCCACCGTGATCGGCAGCGCACGCCACGCGGGGTCGCCCCCCTCCAGCGCCTCGAACAGGGCCGCCGCCATCGCGAACACGCCGGGATCACCCCCCGACACCACCGCCACCCGCCGGCCCACGGCCGCGAGTGCGAGCGCGTGGCGCGCCCGCTCGACCTCGACCCGGTTGTCGCTGGCGTGGCGCACGAGCCCGGGCCGCTCCGGGATGCGGGCGACGTAGGGCGCGTAGCCGATCAGGTCGGTGGCCGCCGCCAGCGCCTCGGCGGCGGCGGGCGTGAGATAGCGCGGATCGCCCGGGCCGAGCCCGACGACGCAGACCGCCCCCCCCGGGCTCCGCCCCGGCCCAGCAGGGGCTCCGCCCCCGGCCCCGGCGGGGGCCGCCGGCCCCTGCATCCCGGCCCCGGCAGGGGCCGCCGGCCCCTGCACCACGGGGCCGCTCATGGCCGGCGGCCTTCGCCGGGCACCAGCACCATCGAGAAATAGGGCGCTTGGTCGTCGGGCTTGTCGGCCAGGAGCGCGATGCGCTCGCCCGCCATCGTCCCGCGCTCCACGTAGACCGCGCGGCCGAGCAGGCCCGCTTCGGCGAGCGCCGCGCGCACCTTCGGCAGGTGGCGGCCGAGCTTCATGATCACGGCCGCGTCGGTCTCTGCGAGGCGGCGGGCCAGCACGGCGGCGGGCAGCGTCGCGGGCAGCACGGTGAGCACGTCGTCGCCCCAGGTGATCGGCGTGCCCGCACGGGTCCAGCAGCCCGACATGCCGGTGACGCCCGGCACCACCTCGACCGGGAAGCGGTCCTTGAGGCGGCGCCACAGATGCATGAAGGAGCCGTAGAAGAACGGGTCGCCCTCGGAGAGGATCGCCACGTCGCGACCCGCCCCGAGTTCGTCCGCCATCCTGGCGGCCGCCTCGTCGTAGAACCGCGCCAGCGCCGACACGTAGGTCGCGTCGTCCGGCGGCAACTCGGTCGTGTACGGGTACGCGAGCGCCCATTCGCGGGCGGGATCCTGCACCACCGCGTCCGCGATGGTGCGCGCGTTGCCCCGCCGGCCCGCCTTGCAGAAATGCACGAGGTGGTGGGCGCGCTCCAGCACCCGCACGGCCCGCACCGTCAGGTAGTCCGGGTTTCCCGGCCCCATCCCGACGCCGTAGAGCGTGCCGGTGACGACGGCCGCCGGCCGCGCCCCCTCCTCCGCGGCGCCCGCCCGCGGCAGGTCCGTCACCCCGTCCATCACTCGGCCTCGCTCGCGAGCGCGTTCACGGCCGCCGCCGCCATCGCGCTGCCGCCGCGGCGCCCGCGCACGATCAGGAACGGCACCCGGCCGTCCTCGGCGAGCGCTTCCTTCGATTCGGCCGCCCCCACGAACCCCACCGGCACGCCGATGACGGCGGCGGGCGGCGCCACGCCCTCGTCGAGGAGTTCGAGCAGGCGGAACAGCGCGGTCGGCGCGTTGCCGACCGCCACCACCGCGCCGGGCAGGCGCTCGCGCCACAATTCCATCGCGGCGGCGGTGCGCGTGGTCCCGAGATCCGCGGCGAGGCCCGGCACGCGCGGGTCGCCCAGCGTGCAGACCACCGCGTTGCCGGCGGGCAGCCGCGCCCGCGTCACCCCGTCCGCCACCATGCGGGCATCGCACAGGATCGGCGCGCCCGCCCGCAGCGCCGCCTCGCCGGCCTCCGCGAAGCCCGGGGAGGCCACGACGTCGCGCGGCAGGTCGGTCATGCCGCAGGCGTGGATCATCCGCACCACCACCCGCTCGGCCGCGCCCGCGAACCGCGACAGGTCCGATTCCGCGCGGATGATCGCGAAGGACCGGGCGTAGATCGCGGCGCCGTCGCGGATGTAGTCGAGGCGCGTGCTCATGCGGGCTCCCGGTCTGGGTGGAGGGCGGCTCCGGGGCTGTTTAGCCCCTCAAGCACCGCCTCGAAAGTGAGCACCATCGCCTCCGGGTCTCCGGCGTGTCCCCCATGCACCACCCCGTAGCGCCCGTCCGGCCGGCCGACCAGCGTCAGGTCGGCCCGGCCCGGATGCGCGCAGCCCTTCGGGCAGCCCGAGACGTGGATGCGGCCCGCCGGCCGGGGCCCGAGCCGCGCGGCGAGCCGGGCCGCATGGGCCTGCGCGGGCGTGCCGCCGGACGCGCAGGCCGGCGCCCCCGGGCAGGCCGCCACGGCCCGGCGCGGATCCTGCGCCGCGACGATCAGGTCCAGGTCCCGCGCGGCCGCATCGAGGGCGGCTGCGGCGGGCGCGTCGCGGGCGACCAGCATCACGCCGCGCCAGGGTGTCAGGCGCAGGCGTCCGTCGCCGTGGCGTTCGCTCAGGCCGGCGAGGGCGGCGAGGAGGGCGGCGCCGCAGCGCCCGAACGGGAACTCGGCGAGCAGGGCCGGACCGCCCTGCGGCAGCGGATGCGGGCCGGGCGGCGGCGGCTCCTCCGGCGGCGGCGCGGCGGCGGGCGCGAGGCCGGCGGCCGCCAGAAGCTCCGCGCGCGCCATCTCGCCGAGGTCCCGCAGGCGCCGCGCGCCCGAAGCCGCGAAGCCGCGCAGCAACGCCGCGAGGGCGTCCGTGAGCAAGACATCCGCCATGGGCGCCGTCCAGAGCGGACCGCCGGCGGTCGCGAGCGCGACCCTCCCGGATCGAGGTGCGGGCAGCAGCTCGGGCGCGTGATCGGACGGGCCGACCGCCCGAACCCGGATGTCGGCCTCCACCGCCCCGAGCCCCCGCCCCTCCACCGCCACCAGCGCCTTCGCGGGCAGCCCCGGGACCGCGCGGCCCGCCGCCTCGATCGCCTCCACCAGCTCCATCAGCGCCGGGTCGAGCGTCGCCAGCGGCGAGACGAGCGTGAGGCGCTGCGGACCGCCATCCGCCCGCACGTCCCCGAGGCCGGCCTCCGAGAGGCGCGCGGCGATCAGGCCATGCGTCCGCTCGGTCACGCCGCGGATCTGCAGGTTGGCCCGGGCCGTGACGTCGATGAGGCCGTTGCCGAGGGCCGCGGCCTCGGCCGCCGCGCGGGCCTGCGCCGCGCCGAGCACGCCCGCCGGCGGATGCACGCGCACGAGGAGCCCGTCCCCGGTCGGCATCGGCCGGCCGATGCCGGGGCACCAGCCGCGGCGCGGCGCGGGCTTCATTCCGCCGCCTCCCGGGCGTCGAGGGCCGCGAGCGAGTTGCGCCGGCTGTGCCACAGGCCGCGGCGGCGCAGGTCCTCGAAGCGGTCGAGGATCGCCTGGGCGACCGCCGGATTGGCGGCCTCCACCTGCTCGAACACGGCGGGATCGCCCACATAGGCGCCGTAGAGCCGGTCGAGATCGGCGCCGCTCACCGCATCCGTGGTCGCGGCGAGCACGAAGACCGCGTCGAGCCCCTGCGCCAGTTCCTGCGCGCCGCGCCAGCCGTGGCGCAGCTGCGCGGCGATCCAGCGCGGATGGGCGAGCCGGCCCCGCACCAGCCGGGCCACGTCCTCGGCCACGCTGCGGGCCCGGGGCGCCTCCGGCCGGCTGACGTCGAGGCTGTAGAGGGCAGGCGCCGATCCGGCGAGCGCGGCCGCCGCCGCGAAGCCCCCGAGCGCGTCCGCCGCCGCGTCGCCGTCGAGGAGGTCGCGCTCCGCCACGTCGAAGGCGTGCACGAAGGCGTCAGCCCCCGCGACGCGGGCCGCGAAGTCGCCGTCCCCGGATGCGCCCTGCCCCGACTCGCCCTGCCCCGAATTTCCCTGCCCCGAATTTCCCTGCCCCACGGAGGCGGCGGTCGCGTCGAGATAGGCCCGGGCGAGGTCGGCCCGCTCGCTCCAGGATCCGTCGAGGGCGAGGCCCCCGGCCCCGGCCCCGTAGCGGCCCGGGGCGGCGCCGAAGACCCGCACGAGCGTCTCGCCCCGGCGGCGGGCGGCGGCGAGCGGGTTGTCCGTCTCCTCCTCCTCGCGGGCCGCCACCGCGCGGGCGGCCTGGTCGAGGAGCGCCATCGCCTCCGGGAAGGTGTCGCGGAAGGCCCCCGAGACCCGCACCGTCACGTCGATGCGCGGCCGGTCGAGGAGGGCGAGCGGCAGCACCTCGAACCCCGTCACCCGCGTCGAGGCATGATCCCAGGTCGGGCGCACGCCCATCAGCGCCAGCGCGTGGGCCACGTCCTCGCCCCCGGTGCGCAAGGTCGGCGAGGCCCACAGGTCCATGACGATCCGGGCCGGGTACTCGCCCTCGTCCTGCAGGTAGCGGCGCACCACCTCGGCCGCCGCCCGCTCGCCGAGCAGGCTCGCCGCCCGGGTCGGCAGCGCCCGCGGGTCGAGGGTCGCGAGGTTGCGGCCCGTGGGCAGCACGTCGGTGCGCCCGCGCGCGGGCGAGCCCGCCGGCCCCGGGCGCACGAAGCGCCCGTCGAGGGCCGCAACGAGCCCCGCCCGCTCGCCCGCCCCGCAGGCGGCCTGCGCCTCCGGCGCCTGCCCGAACACGTGCAGGCCGTCGCGGATCGTCACCTCGGCGAGGTCGCACAGATGCGCGTCGAGCGCGGTCAGCGCCTCCTCCAGCGGCGTCGCGCGGTCGATGCCCGCCGCCGCGAGCAGGCCCGCCTCCTCCGCGCGCTCCAGGATGCCCGCGGCGATCAGCCCGGCCCGGCGCGGGTCGAGCACGGTGGCGGCCGCGTATTCCTCCACGAGGTCGCGCAGCGCGCCCGCCTCTGGGTCGAGCCCGGCGGCGGCGGTCTCGGGCGTCAGGTGGCCCACCGTCACGGCGCCGAGCCGGCGCTTGGCCGGCGCCGCTTCGCCGGGATCGTCGACGATGAACGGATAGACCACCGGCAGCGCCCCCACCGCCAGCGCCGGCCAGCACTGGGCCGAGGGCGCCACCGCCTTGCCGGGCAGCCACTCGGTGGTGCCGTGGGTGCCCAGATGCACGAGTGCGTCGCAGGCCGTGCGCAGGCCGAGGTAGAAGGCCAGATAGGCGTGGGTCGGCACCGCGTCGGGGTCGTGGTAGGCGGCCTTGCGATCCTCCGACCGGCCGCGGTCCGGCTGGAGCGCGACGAGCACGGCGCCGGCCCGCACGGCGCGGAACCGGAAAGCGCCGTCGCGCAGCACCGGGTCCTCCTCCGGCGCGCCCCAGCGTTCCGCCAGCGCGTCGCGCAGCGCGGGCGGCTGCGCGGAGAGCCACGCCCGATAGGCGTCGAGCGGCACCGCGACGTCCGCGCTCCCCCCTGTCAGGGCGCGCATCAGCGCCTCGGGCGAGGGGATGTCCGACACCGAGAAGCCCTCGGCCGCGAGGTGATCGAGGATCGCGACCGCGCTCGCGGGCGTGTCGAGGCCGACCGCGAACCCCGCCCGCCCGCCGCGTGCCGGGTAATCGGAGAGCACGAGGGCGAGGCGCCGCGCGGGCCTCGGCGTGCGGGCGAGCCGGACCCAGGCGGCGGCGCGCGCGGCGGTTGCGGCGATGCCGGCGAAATCCGGCACCGCCCGGCGCTCGGCGAAGCCGTCGAGGCGGCGCACCTCCTCCTTGAAGGAGATCGGGAAGCCGGACAGCCGCCCGTCGAATTCCGGCAGGGCCACCTGCATGGCGAGGTCCGCCGCGCCCAGGCCCCGCGCCGAGGCCGCCCAGGCGGCCCGTGGCGCGCCCACCGTGAAGGCCTGGATCACCGGGCAATCGGCCGCGTCGAGCACGAAATCCGCATCGTCCCGCGCCGAGAAGGCGGTGGCGGCCACGATCACGTCCGGCGGGCGGGCCTTGATCGCCTCCCGCACCGCCGCCGCCGCCTCCGGGTCCTTCAGGCTCGCCACTGCCACGATCACCGGCGCCAGCCCCTGTGCGTGCAGCGCCGCCGCCAGCGCCGCGGCGGGCGCCGTATCGCCGCCCAGGATCGCCGAGCGGTAGACGAGGACGAGGGCGGTGCCGCTGGGATCGGGTGCGGGCCGGGGCGGCACCCGCGCGACCTCCATCACCCCGCAGCCCGGGCACCAGCCAAAGCCCCGCGGCAGCGCCTGCGGCGGCTCCGCCGCGACCGGGTGGCCGAGTTCGGCCGCGATGCGGCGCAAAAGCCGGCGCAGGTTCTCCGGCCCGCCGGCCCGGAAATAGCCGTCGAGGGCCGCGCGCAGCGCCGGCGCGACGGTGCTGTGGGCGTCGAGGCGGGGATCGGGCCGGTCGTCGCCGGGCAGCACCGCGAGCGGGATGCCGCCCACGCGGCAGATCTCGGCCACGCGCTCGATGCCGTAGCGCCAGTAGTCGAGGCCGCCGAGGCAGCGCACGAGGACGAACCGCGCCCGTGCCACCACGTTGTCCGCGTAGAGATCGACCGAGAGCGGGTGACGCAGGGCCGCGAGCTTGGCGAGCCGCAGGCTCGGCATCGCGGCCGCCCGGCTCTCCTCGGCCTGCGCGAAGGCGAGCCCGGCGAGGTCCGAATCGGTGAAGGACAGGGCCACGACATCGCCGGGCGTCTGGCCCAGATCCACCGCCGCCTCGCCCTCGTCGAGGGAGACCGTATCGACCCGCAGGAGATGCATCAGGCGTCGGGTCCGGGGACGAGACGGGGCTCGGCGGCCGTCAGCCCGTTGGGGTCGCGCGCGCCGCAATCCACGCCGAGATCCGGCCGGCGGATCTGGCCCGGCAGCGTCTCGATGCTGCCGTCGCCCGTGAAGGGGAGGCACGGCGTGCCGCTCAGCCGGGTGCGGAACTCGGCCAGCAGGTTCACCACGATGTCGTCGTGGACGTTCCGGGCGCCCGCCATCGGGCGCACCGGCACCCCGCCCACGCGTTCGCAGCGCGCCTCCTGGCGCTCCTGCCAGGCGAAGAACTCCTGCACGGTCCAGCGCCGCGCCGCGGGCTCCGGCATGATGCCTGCTCCCTCAAGACCCGGGGCGTCCGCCCCGGGACCCCGGCAGAGGGCGTCCCGCCCTCTGCACTCCCGTGATCCTAACCCCTCAGGGCGTCCGCCACCGCATCGCGGTCGAAGCCCTTGAGGCCGATCACCACGAGGCGCCCGTCGCGGTGCTCGCCCGGCCGCCAGGGACGGTCGTAATGGTGCGCCACGCGCCGGCCGACGCCCTGGACCACGAGGCGCATCGGCTTGTCCGCCACGGCGCAGAAGCCCTTGATGCGCAGGACGCCCGGAACCTCCGCGGCCCGCGCCACCCGGGCCGCCAGATCGTCGGGCGAGCCGGCCGCGCGCACCGGCACCGCCGTGCTCTCGAAATCGTCGTGGTCGTGGTCCGCCTCGGTCTCGTGATGCGAGGGACGGGAGGCAAGATCGCTCTCGGCGCCCGCGCTGAGGCCGAGCAGCACCCGCGGGTCGATGGCGCCGTGCGCCGTCTCGACGAGCTTCACGGCCCGCGGCAGGTGGGCCTCCACCTCGGCCCGCACGCGGGCGCGGCTCTCGGCGTCGAGGAGGTCGCCCTTGTTCATCACCACGAGGTCGGCGCAGAGGAGCTGATCTTCAAAAACCTCCTCCAGCGGGTTGTCGTGGTCGACGGACTGGTCGGCGGCGCGCTCGGCGGCGAGCGCCTCGGGATCGTCCGCGAAGGCGCCCGACGCCACCGCCGGCCCGTCCACCACCGCCACCACGCCGTCCACCGTGACCCGCGAGCGGATCGCCGGCCAGTTGAAGGCCTGGACGAGGGGCTTCGGCAGCGCGAGGCCGGAGGTCTCGATCAGGATGTGCTCGGGCGGCTCGGGGCGGTCGAGCAGGCGGTTCAGCGCCGGCACGAAATCGTCCGCGACCGTGCAGCAGATGCAGCCGTTCGGCAGCTCCACCACGGCGTCCTCGTCGCAGCCCGGCACCCCGCAGGAGGCCAGCAGCGAGCCGTCGAAGCCGATGTCGCCGAACTCGTTGACGATGATCGCGAGGCGCCGCCCGTCGTTGTGCTCCACCACGTGGCGCACCAGCGTCGTCTTGCCGGCCCCGAGGAAGCCCGTGACGATCGTGCAGGGAATCTTCTGGAGGATCGTCATGCGGACCTGACCGGTGCGGGAGGGATGCGGGCGACGACGCCCTTGCGGAAGGCGTCCGGGCGCTCGCGCCAGGGCACGAGGCCGTCCGGGGTCGCGGCGTAGCGCGAGATCCCGTCGAGGATGGTGTCGGCCGCGCTCGCCGGGTCGAGGTCCCCGTACACGTAGGTCCAGCGCCCCGGCGAGGCCACCGCCACCGTGCAGGGTCGCTTGCACACCGATAGGCACTCGACGGCCTCGACCGCGACGGGCGTGTCGCGCTCCGCCAGGGCCGCGGTGAGCGCGTCGAGCAGCCGGGCGCCCGCGCGCGGGCCGTCCGGGTCGTCGGTGGCGGCCCGGCAGGTGGTGCAGACGTAGAGGGTGAGGCTCATGCGGCGGCTCCCGCCCGGCTGCGCGCCACCGCCTCCCAGGCCCAGCCGAAGGCGAGCCCGAGCACGGCCCAGAACGCGAAGGAGACCGCGAGCGAGCGGGCGGCGAACTGCGCCGCCATGGTGGCGGGCAGCGCCCCCCCGCCCTCCCCGGCATGCGGCGCCCCCCAGAGGTGCGGCGCCACGATGAGCACGAGGGCGAGCGCGACCGCCAAGGCCCCGCGGCGGGTCGCCAGGAGGTAGAGCCCCGCCCCGGTCGCCAGCGCGGTGGCGACCCACCACGCCTGGCGCAGCTCCAGCGCCTCCCCGCCCATGCCGGGCAGTTCCGGCGGCAGGCCGATGGCGGGCGCGAGGCTCGCGGCGAGGAAGCCGCCCACCGCGAAGCGCAGCGCCTCGCCCGGCGTGATCCGGCGCCCGTCCGCGACCAGGATCGCGCCGAGGAGGAGCGCGTAGCCCACGCCGCTCACCAGCGTGGCGAGTGCCGTGAAGGCGAGGCGCGGCAGGCCGGGGCCGGGCTGCCACTCCTCGCCGGCCGGAGCCGCCTCGGCCGAATGGCCCGAATGGGCGAGGACGATGAGGGACGCGACTTGGTCGGAGGCGCCTTGCGCGTGCGGGGGGCCGCCTTGCTCGTAGCGCTCGGCCCGCAGGATCAGCGGCGAGGTCAGGGCGAATTGCAGCCCCGAGGCGACGCAAGCGGCGAGGAAGCCGGCGACCAGGGCCGCCGACAGCAATCGGATCGTCATGAGGAAACCCTGCGCGGGGCCGCGGCAGCCGGGCGACCCGGCCCGGCGTCAGTGGCAGGGGAAGTTGTGGGCGTGGCGCCAGTCGTGGGCCGCGTTGTGGAGCGCGGAGGCCGGCGCGAACCCGGACACGAACAGCAGCCCGAGGCCGAGGAACCCGGCGACGAGCACCGCGGTCAGCCGCTCGCCGGCCAGCGCGGGGGAAAGGGTACGGGTGATGGCGACCATGACGAACTCCTGCCGCCCCGCCGGCGGCGTCGAGAGGATGCGGGCGACGGCAGGTCTCCTGGCTCGCGGCGTGTCCGCATCCCGCCGCCTTCCCGGATCGCTCCAGTGGCCGAAGGCGGGCGCGCGCCGCTCACAGTTGCGGGGGCAGCCGCGGCTCCCGGAGGCCCTCCTCCGTCCCGCGTTCCCTTTTCACCTCGTCGCCGAGGCACCGTCGGGCGCGACCCTAGCGGCAAGCCCCGGGGCTTGCAACACGCCACCGGGCTTGCAATCGGCGCCCTCCCGCCCGACAGGGGTCGGCGGGCCGGACATTGAGGGGCAGGCGGTGACGCAGGACGGATCGAGGGCGCCGCGGCTCACCCTGGTGCTCGGGGGCGCCCGCTCGGGCAAGAGCGCCTACGCGGAGCGCCTGATTGAGGCGCTGCCCCCGCCCTGGCTCTACGTGGCGACGGCCGAGGCCTGGGACGACGAGATGCGGGCGCGCATCGCCCAGCACCGCGCCCGCCGGCCCGCCGGCTGGGAGACCCGCGAGGCGCCGCGCGACCTCGCCGGCGTGCTCGCCGGCCCCGCGACCGGCCGGCCGGTGCTGGTCGACTGCCTGACGCTGTGGCTCACCAACGTGCTCCTGGCCGAGGTTGATCTCGCCGCCGAGACCGCCGCCCTGATCGAGGCCTGCGCCCGCCATCCCGGCCCGCTGGTGCTGGTCTCGAACGAGGTCGGCCTGGGCATCGTGCCGGACAACGCGCTCGCCCGGCGCTTCCGCGACGAGGCTGGGCGGCTGCACCAGCGCCTCGCGGCCCTGGCCGACCGGGTGGTGCTCACCGTGGCGGGGCTGCCCCTCGTCGTGAAGGGAGACTGACGATGGAGACCGACGAGGAGGCCGCGCGCCACCGCGCCCGGATGGCCAAGCGCAAGGCCGTGCAGGATGCGGAGGTGGCGGGCAAGACGATCGAGAAGGGCCTGCTCATCGTCCATACCGGCCCGGGCAAGGGCAAGTCGACGGCGGCCTTCGGGCTGATGCTGCGGGCGCTCGGCCGCGGCTGGCGCGTCGGCGTGGTGCAGTTCATCAAGGGCGCCTGGGAGACCGGCGAGCGCTTCGCCCTCGACCGCTTCGGCGATCAGATGGTCTGGCACACGATGGGCGAGGGCTTCACCTGGGAGACGCAGGACCGCGCCCGCGACGTGGCGGCGGCGCGCGCGGCCTGGGACCAGGCCCGGCGCCTGATGGACGACCCCGGCCTGCGCCTCGTGATTCTCGACGAACTCAACATCGCGCTGCGCTACGACTACCTGCCGCGCGACGAGGTGGTCGCGACGCTGCAGGCCCGCCGCCCGGATCTCCACGTCGTGGTCACGGGCCGCAACGCCAAGCCGGAGCTGATCGCTGCCGCCGACCTCGTCACCGAGATGACGCTGGTCAAGCATCACTTCGCGGCTGGCGTGAAGGCCCAGGAGGGCATCGAGTTCTGATCGCCCCGGCATCGCGTGCGGCCCGAACGAATTCGGGGCCGGACAGCCCTGCCGTCCGGCCCCGATGAGAAGGGCGAGGGTGGTGCGACCGGCCAGGACCCCGATACCGGGTGCCCGTGCGGTCCCGCCCCGAGGCGGCGTCAGAGCCCGCCGAACTTGTAGGTGAAGCCCGCGCGCACGAGGTTGCCCTCGGTGGTGAAGCGCGAGGTGTAGGAGCCGCGCGGGTTGGCGGCCGCCCCGGGCAGCACGAGGCCGACGTTGTTCACGAACACGTTCCGGCTGCCGAGGTCGTAGCGCAGGTATTCCGCCTTGAGGGTCACCGCCTCGGACTTGATGCCCAGCAGGCCCAGCACGTTGAAGCGGGCCAGGAAGCTGTCGGTCGGGATCGCGTACTCGATGCCGCCGCCATAGGCGAAGCCGGTCTGCAGGTCGTTGAAGCGGCCCGCATAGGCGAGCGGGTTGCCGGCGGCATTGCTGAAGAAGCTCGCCGCATACTCCACGTTGCCGTAGGCGAAGCCGCCCATTCCGTAGACGAGGAAGCGGTCGAAGGCGTAGCCGACCCGACCCGTCACCGTGCCGAGCCAGTCGAGGCTCTGCTGGTAGAGGCTGGGATCGTTGAGCGCCGAGAAGAACACGGTGCGCTTGCTGAGATCGGTCCAGGCCCAGTCGGTCTGGATGCCGACCACGAAGCCGCTGCCCGGCGTGAACTGATAGTTGTAGCCGAACCCGCCGCCGATATTGGCGAGGCCGTCGGTCTCGTTGAACACGACCGCGGGGCGCCGGCCCGTGGCGACGTTGGCGATGGTGTTCGTCGGCGCGAGGTCGTTGCCGCGCGTGGTGATGCGCTGCCGGTCGGTGAAGGCATAATTCGTGTGGAGCCCGGCGTAGAAGCCGGTCCAGGTGAAGACCGGCACCGGCGTGAAGACCGGCGGAGCGGCACGGACCGGCAGGTCGGCGGCGAGCGCCGTTCCGGCGAGGAGTGCCGTGGCGGCACCGGTGAGAGCGAGCGTCTTGAGCATCGGGGCCTGCCTGTTGCGACGGCGAGATTGCCACAATGTATAGCAACGCTTGGGCGTCTCCTATGGCAGCTTTGCCACTGTTCGGCCCAATCTGCGGCTGCGGTTGCGCCCGCTGCACGCGGTGCTAAGCGTCGGGCGCCCGATTCCCCCGACCCGGCCTTACACCTCATGCCCCACCCGCGAGACACGCGACGGCCGGACGCTCCCCCGGTGCGCCGCCGATGACCCCGCGCGCCCTGATGATCCAGGGCACCGGCTCGGATGTCGGCAAGTCCCTGATCGTCGCCGGCCTCGCCCGCGCCTTCGCGCGGCGCGGCCTGCGCGTGCGTCCGTTCAAGCCCCAGAACATGTCGAACAACGCCGCCGTCACGCCGGACGGGGGCGAGATCGGGCGGGCGCAGGCCCTCCAGGCGCGGGCGGCGGGCGTCGCGCCCTCGGTCCACATGAACCCGGTGCTGCTCAAGCCGCAGAGCGAGATCGGCGCGCAGGTCGTGGTGCAGGGCCGGATGGCCGGGACCGCCCGGGCGCGGGAGTACCAGGCCTGGAAGCCGCGGCTGATGGGTGCCGTCCTCGACAGCTTCGCGCGGCTCTCCGCCGAGGCCGACCTCGTGCTGGTCGAGGGCGCGGGCTCGGCCTCCGAGGTCAACCTGCGGGCCGGCGACATCGCCAATATGGGGTTTGCCCGCGCGAGCCTCACGCCGGTGGTGCTGCTCGGCGACATCGACCGCGGCGGCGTGATCGCGAGCCTCGTGGGGACCCGCGCGGTGCTCGATCCGCAGGATGCCGCGCTGGTGCGCGGCTTCCTCGTCAACCGCTTCCGCGGCGATCCGAGCCTGTTTGCCGAGGGGATGGAGCTGATCGCGGCGCGCACCGGCTGGCCTTCGCTCGGCCTCGTGCCGCATTTCCCCGAGGCGGCGCGGCTGCCCGCCGAGGACGTGCTGGGCCTGCGCGGCGCCGAGCGGCCGGGCGGCCGCGTGGTGGCGGTGCCGGTGCTGCCGCGCATCGCCAATTTCGACGACCTCGATCCCCTGCGGGCGGAGCCGGGGGTGAGCGTGGTGCTGGTGGAGCCGGGCACGCCGCTCCCGGCCGCGGCCGACCTCGTGCTCCTGCCCGGCTCGAAGACCACCATCCCGGATCTGCACTTCCTGCGCGCGCAGGGCTGGGACATCGACCTCAAGGCGCATGTGCGCCGGGGCGGCCGGGTGCTGGGGCTCTGCGGCGGCTACCAGATGCTCGGCACCCGCCTATCCGACCCGCACGGCATCGAGGGGGAGCCGGGCGAGGTCGAGGGCCTCGGCCTCCTCGACGTCGCCACCGTGATGACGCCGGACAAGCGCCTCGCCGCGGTGACGGGCACGAGCCTGCCGGAGGGCACGCCGTTCCGCGGCTACGAGATGCATATCGGCGAGACCGCGGGGCCCGACGCCGCCCGCCCGCTCCTGCGCCTCGCGGACGGGCGCCCGGACGGAGCCGTCTCGCCCGACGGGCGGGTCTGCGGCACCTACGTGCACGGCCTGTTCGCGGACGACCGCCAGCGGGCGCTGTGGCTCGCGCGCCTGGGGGCCGCCCCCGGCGGGGAGGCCTACGAGGCCGGCATCGAGGCGGTGCTCGACCGCTTGGCCGACCATCTGGAGCGGCACGTGGCGTGCGACCGGCTACTCGCCATCGCCCGGGAGGGCGCGGTCCCGGACGGCGGCTCCCCGGCCGCGATGGCGCTCCCGTCCGGTTCGGGCTAAGACTCCGCAGAATCTGGACAAACCGGGCGGATCGGCCCGGAGGGCGGATGGCGCCGATGATCGCGGGCTGGGTGGTGGTGCTGACGGCGCTCCTCTACATCTGCGCCCTGTTCGCGGTGGCGCATTGGGGCGACGTGTCCGGGCGCCGGCTGATGCGCGACGAGCGGGTGCGCCCGACCATCTACGCGCTCTCGCTGGCGGTCTACTGCACCTCCTGGACCTTCTTCGGCTCGGTGGGGCTCGCCAGCCATTCGGGCCTGGACTTCCTCACCATCTATGTCGGCCCGGTGCTGGTGATCGGCTTCGGGCACCGCCTCGTCGCGCAGGTGGTGCGGGTGGCCAAGGCGCAGAACTCCACCTCCATCGCCGACTTCGTGGCCGCCCGCTACGGCAAGAGCGAGCGCATCGCCGCCCTCGTGTGCCTCATCGCGATCGTGGGCGCGATCCCCTACATCGCCCTGCAATTGCGGGCGGTGGCGGCGTCGCTGCAGGTCTTCCTCCAGGCCACCGAGGGGGGCACCGGCGGGCTCTCCTCCGCGATGGTGGGCGATCTCGGCCTCGTCACCGCGCTGGTGCTGGCGGGCTTCGCGGTGGCCTTCGGCACCCGGCACGCCGACGCCACCGAGCACCAGGACGGGCTCACCCTGGCGATCGCCCTCGAATCGCTCGTCAAGCTCCTGGCCTTCCTGGTGGTCGGGGGCTTCGTGGTCGGCTGGGTGCTGCGCGACGCGCCGCGGCTCACCCCCGAGGCGCTGCTGGCCGGCTCCGCCGCCCTGGCGCAGGAGACCTCCGGCCCGGCGACGCTCCTCGTCCAGACGCTGCTCGCCGCCTGCGCGGTGCTGCTGCTGCCGCGCCAGTTCCACATGGCGGTGGTGGAGAACCGGGCGGTGGAGGATGTCGGCCGCGCCGCCTGGACCTTCCCGCTCTACCTCGTGCTCATCAACCTGTTCGTGGTTCCGCTCGCGGTGGCGGGCCTCGCGCTGTTCCCGGACGGGGTGCTCGCCCGCGACATGACCGTGCTCGCCCTGCCCCTGTCGGAGCGGGCGGACGGGGTCGCGCTCGTCGCCTTCGTGGGCGGTCTCTCGGCGGCCACCGCGATGGTGATCGTCGAGTCGGTGGCGGTCGCCATCATGATCTCGAACCACCTCGTGATCCCGGTGGTGCTGCGCCGCCGCCCGGGGGGCAACGGCGCCTCGCATCTCGGCGGCGTGGTCCTGGCGGTGCGCCGGGTGGCGATCGTGGTCGTCGTGCTGGCGGCCTACGCCTATTCGCGGATCGCCGGCACCGCGGCGCTGGCCTCGATCGGCCTCCTGTCCTTCGCGGCGGTGGCGCAGATCGCCCCCGCCTTCCTGGGCGGATTGCTGTGGCGGCGCGGCACCGGGCTCGGCGCGGTGGCCGGGCTCGTCGCCGGCACCGCGGTCTGGGTCTACACGCTGCTCCTGCCGAGCCTGATCACCGAGGCGGGCGGCACCTGGGGGGCGAGCCTCATGAGCGACGGTCCCTTCGGGATCGCGGCGCTCAGCCCCACGGCGCTGATGGGCGTCGACGACCTGCCGCGCCTCGTGCACGGCACGCTCTGGAGCCTCGGGCTCAACACCCTGGCCTATGTCGTCTTCTCGCTGGTGCGGCCGCCCACCGCCATCGAGCGGCTGCAGGCGGAGGCCTTCGGGCACGAGGCCGGCACCGGCGCCCCGACCTTCCGGCTCATCGGCAGCACGCTCACGGTGGCGGAGCTGCGCGCCGCGGTCGCCCGCTTCCTCGGCGAGGAGCGGGCCACCCGGGCGCTGGAGGAATTCGCGGCCCGCAGCGGGCGCCCCGCCCTGAGGCCCGACGCGGTGGCGGGCCTGCCGGAGCTGCGCCATGCCGAGCATCTGCTGGCCTCGGCGATCGGCGCGGCCTCGGCCCGCCTCGCGCTCTCGCTGCTGCTCGGGCGGCGCAACGTCTCGCCCCGGGCGGCGCTGCGGCTCCTCGACGACGCCTCGGCGGCCTTCCAGTACAGCCGCGACCTGCTCCAGCAAGGGCTCGACCACGCGGGCCAGGGCATCACGGTCTTCGACCGGGACATGACGCTGATCGCCTGGAACCGCGCCTTCGCGGACCTCTACGACCTGCCGCCGGAGATGATCCGCACCGGCACGACGCTCGACGAGATCGTGCGCTTCAACGCCGCGCGCGGCGCCTACGGGGAGCGCGACCCGGACGACCTCGTGCGCGAGCGCATCGCCGCCTTCCGGGAGGAGACCGGGCCGCGGCGCCTGCGCCTGCATCCCCGCGGCCGGGTGATCGAGATCCGCGCCAATCCCCTGCCGAACGGCGGCGTGGTGGCGACCTACACGGACGTCACCGACGCGGTCGCCGCCGAGGAGGCGCGCACCCGCCTCAACGAGGAGCTGGAGCGCCGGGTGCGGGAGCGGACCGAGGAACTGACCCGCCTCAACCAGGCGCTGACCCGCGCCAAGGCCGAGGCCGACGAGGCCAATGCGGGCAAGACCCGCTTCCTCGCGGCGGCGAGCCACGACATCCTCCAGCCGCTCAACGCCGCGCGCCTCTACGCCACCGCCCTCGTCGAGCGCGACCGCGCGGGCGATCCGACGCTGGCCGAGAACGTCGACGCCTCCCTCGACGCGGTGGAGGAGATCCTCACCACCCTCCTCGACATCTCGCGCCTCGATACCGGCGCCCTCAAGCCGCAATTCTCGAATTTCGGCGTCGCCGAGCTGCTGCGCCAGATCCGCCGCGAGTTCGAGCCGATGGCCCGGGAGAAGGGCCTCGTCCTCACGGTGATGCCCTGTTCGCTCGCGATCCGCTCGGACCGCCCGCTGCTGCGGCGGCTGCTGCAGAACCTCGTGTCGAACGCCATCAAGTACACCCCGTCCGGCCGGATCCTGGTGGGCGCGCGGCGCAGGCGCGACCACCTCGTCCTGATGGTCTGCGACACCGGGCTCGGCATCCCGGCCTCGAAGCAGAAGCTGGTGTTCCAGGAATTCCAGCGCCTCGACCAGGGCGCCAAGGTGGCGCGCGGGCTCGGGCTCGGCCTGTCGATCGTCGAGCGGGCCGCCCGGCTCCTCGACCATCCGGTCGCCCTCGCCTCGCAGCCGGGCCGCGGCTCGGTCTTCTCGGTCACGGTGCCGCTCGCCCCGGTCCGGCCGGTGGCGGAGGCAGCGGGCGAGGCGCCGCGCCCGCCCGCGGTGGCGCTCGCCGGCTTGTCGGTGTTCTGCATCGACAACGAGCCGGCCATCGTCGGCGGCATGGCGCGGCTCCTGGCGAGCTGGGGCTGCACCGTGCACACGGCCGGCTCCTTCGGCGAGGCGGTGAGCCGGGTGCTCGGCGAGGGCCTGCGGCCGGACGTGCTCGTGGCCGATTACCACCTCGACGAGGGCAACGGCCTCGACCTGATCGCCTCCCTGCGCGCCGCGCTCGCCGCCGACATCCCGGCGGTGCTGCTCACCGCCGACCGCTCGCCGCCGGTGCGCGAGACCGCGCAGGCCCAGCGCGTCCAGGTGCTGCCCAAGCCCCTCAAGCCCGCCGCCCTGCGGGCGCTGCTGACGCAGTGGCGCGCCACGCGGGTGGCGGCGGAGTGATGCGGAGCGCCCCCGGTCGGCCTCGCTCCGCAAGCGGGTCCCGGCTCAGTGCCGCACCCACATCACGCGGGCCATCCACCGGATCTCGGCCGCCGGGATGACGCGCTCCGGCTCGCCCGGGGCGATCGGCGCGAGTTCGGCCGCCCGGGCGGTGCGGCGCTTCAGGTTCGCCGCGACGAGGCCACTGTCGAGGCACGCCACCACCCGGTCCCCCTTGCGCAGGCTCGCCCCGGCGCTGACCACCAGCACGTCGCCGTCGCGGTAATGCGGCCGCAGGCCCCCGCCCTGGATCTCGATGGCGAAGCAGCGCTGCGCCCCGAGGTCGGGAAAGTCCATCTCCTCCCGGTCCGCCCCGGCCGGCAGCCCGTCCGGCCCGATCCAGCGATCCGCCTCGCGGCTGCGGATCAGCGGCAGCATCGCGCGTGCGCGCACCGATTGCGGATCGACCAAGTGCACGAACTCGTCGAGGCTCGCCCCGGTCGCCGCGAGGATCTTGGCCAGCGACTCGGTCGAAGGCCAGCGCTTGCGCCCGTCCGGCGTCACCCGCTTGGATCGGTTGAAGCTCGTGGCGTCCAGCCCGGCGCGGCGCGCGAGGCCCGACGCGGTGAGCCCGTGCCTGTGCGCCAGGTGATCGATGGCGGACCAGATCCGCTCGTGTGACAGCATGGCCGGAAGATCCACCGGCGGAGCCCCGATCGATCGGAACGATCCCGCGCGACGGGCCCGAGGCGTGAACTTTACCGCAGGTCACCAGAATGGCAACGCCGTTGCGGCGGCGGTCCCGGACCGGTATGCCGCCGGCCTCGACCGAACGCCGGAGCATGCCGATGACGCTGGTCTACAAGATCGCCTCCGCGCCGGCGTGGCGGGAGGCCGAGGCGGCCGGCCAGTTCCTCGGCGCGCCGGTGGACCTCGCGGACGGGTTCATCCACTTCTCCACCGCCGCGCAGGTGCGCGAGACGGCGGCCAAGCACTTCGCCGGTGCCCGCGACCTCGTGCTGGTGGCGGTCGAGGCGGAGGCGCTCGGCGCGGCGTTGCGCTACGAGCCCTCGCGCGGCGGCGCGCTGTTCCCGCACCTCTACGGCCCGCTGCCGATGAGCGCGGTGCGCCGCGTCGTCCCCCTCCCCCTCGGCCCCGACGGCGCCCACGCCTTTCCGTCCTCCCTCGACCCCTGATCCGCCGTGCTCGCGCAGCTCTTCCCCCTCGCCCGCCCGCTTCTCCACGCCCTCGACGCCGAGACGGCGCACCGGCTCACCATCCGGGGCCTCGCCCTCCTGCCCGGCGGCGCGCCGCCGGCGGACGATCCGGCCCTCGCCGTGGAGGTGTTCGGCCGGCGCTTTCCCAATCCGGTCGGCCTCGCGGCCGGGTTCGACAAGGGGGCGGAGGTGCCCGACGCGCTCCTCGCGCTCGGCTTCGGCTTCGTTGAGGTCGGCGGCGTGGTGCCGCGGCCCCAGCCCGGCAACCCGCGGCCGCGCGTCTTCCGGCTCACCGGCGACCGGGCGGTGATCAACCGCTTCGGCCTCAACAGCGACGGGCTGCCGGTGGTGAGCGCGCGCCTGGCCGCCCGCCGCGGCCGGCCAGGGATCGTCGGCGCCAATATCGGGGCGAACAAGGAGTCGCAGGACCGGATCGCCGATTACGTTGCCTGCACCCGGGCGCTGGCGGGCCTCGTCGATTTCGTGACCGTGAACGTCTCCTCGCCCAACACTCCCGGCCTGCGCGACCTTCAGGGCGAGGCCTTCCTCGACGACCTGCTCGCGCGCGTGGTGGAGGCGCGCGACGCCGGCGTCGCCGAGCGGCGCGCCGCCGTGCTCCTCAAGATCGCCCCCGACATCGGCCTCGACGCCCTTGATGCCATCGCGGCGACGGCGCTGCGGCGGGGCGTCGACGCCCTCGTCGTCTCGAACACCACGGTGGCCCGGCCCGCGGGCCTCACCGAGACGGCGCTCGCGCGCGAGACCGGCGGCCTCTCGGGCCGGCCGCTGTTCTCGCCCTCGACGCGGCTCCTCGCCGAGACCTTCCTGCGCGTCGGCGCCCGGCTTCCGCTCGTCGGGGTCGGCGGCATCGATTCGGCCGAGGCCGCCTGGATCAAGATCCGGGCCGGCGCCAGCCTCGTGCAGCTCTACTCGGCCCTGGTCTATGCCGGACCCGGGCTCGTCCGGGAGATCAAGGCGGGCCTGGCGGAGCGTCTGCGGCGCGAGGGCGTGTCCCTCTCCCGGCTCGTGGGCCGCGACGCGGCCGACCTCGCGCGCACGGCCTGACCCGGCTCATGCCACGGGCCCCGGACGCTGACCCATCGATCTCGATCGCGGGCAAGCCCGGGATCGACGGGGCCGTCGGGACATCTCGATTGTTCGACGCCAGATCAGAGATTTGACGAAGAGTCGGGAGCCGAACCGGCGGTCATCGACACTGACCGCCGGTATCACAGGTCCGGGTTGGTCGGCTCCGTGCGCCGGCCGACCACCGTGTAGAAGCGGTGCCAGCCGCCCGCCAGGCGCTGGCGGTGGACGCTCACCCGCGTCTCGCCGAAGCCGAGGATGCGCAGGAACTCCCGCAGGGTCTCGGGCGCGACCACCCACCATGTGCCGAAGCGGGCGCGGTCGGCGGCGCGCGGCACGAGGTACATCCCGCGCGCCAGCCGGCCCGGCAGGTAGGGCAGGAGGTGGAAGCGCCGGGGCAGGAACTCGGTGACGACGAGGCTCTCCCGCGTGAGCTGGGCGGCCGCGTGCAGCGCCCGGAACGGATCGCGCAGCCGCATCAGGGCGGTCTCGAACACCGCGATATCGAGCGGCGCCACCGCCCGCGGGATCGCGTAGGGCGAGCCCTGCACGACGCGCGCCCGCGAGCCCAGGGCCGCGTGGCTGAGCCAGTAGGCGTCGGCGATCCGCCCGTGGTGCTCCTCCACCGGCGGGTCGACGAGGCTGCGCACCACGCCCGGGAAGGGCACGATGTCCCAGGACGCCCCCCGGTCGAGGGGCAGCGAGGTCACGCGGGCGCCCGCCCGCTCCATCGCGAAGCTGAGAAAGCCGCTGCCCGTCCCGATGTCGAGGACGCGCTTGCCCGCGACGTCGACCTCGCCGATGAAGGCGCGCCACGTCGCGCGCATGTCCCAGGGGCCGGCCACCGGGCCGTAGCCGGGCAGGTCGACCGCATGGGTGAAGTGGCAGGCGGCGAGATCCGTCACGGTCCGCGGCGCGACGAAGGCCTCCTCCGCCGGCGCGGGCGGCTCCAGCCGCGCGGGCGCCCCGCTCACGGCGCCGCCCCGGCGGCCGAGGGGCCGAGTCGCGCCTGCGGAAAGGCCTCGCGCGCGAGCCGCGGGTAGAGCAGCGCCTGCCCCAGGCCGCGCGCGCCGAGAAACACCAGGATCGCCAGCCACAGGCCGGTATTGCCGAGGCCGTGCACCGCCACGAGCACCGCGAGGTAGGCGGCGAGGGCGGCGAGCATCAGGTTGCGCATCGCCCTGGTCCAGGTCGCCCCGATATAGATGCCGTCGAACGCGAAGGCGCAGGCGGCGACGACCGGGGTGAGGGCCGCGAAGGGCAGGAACTGACGGGCGACCGCGCGCACCTCCGGGTTGGTGGTGATCGCGTCGATGAAGCGGTCGCCGCCGGCGAGGAAGAGCAGCGAGACCGCGAGGCCGAAGCCCACGCACCACGCCACCGCGTAGCGCACCGCGCGCCGGAACGTCGCCTCGTCGCGCGCCCCGAGCGCCTGCCCGCACAGCACCTCGGCCGCGGTGGCGAAGCCGTCGAGGAAGAAGCTGCCGACGAGGAAGAGGTTCTGCAGCACCGCGTTCGCCGCGAGCGTCAGGTCGCCGGCCCGCGCCCCGAGCGCCGAGAAGGTGCCGAGCGCGACGATGAGCGCCACCGTGCGCACCATCACGTCGCCGTTGACGGCCAGCATCCGCACGAGCCCGGCGCGCTCCAGCACCTCGGCGCGCGCGACCCGCCAGGGCCGGGCGCCGAGGCGGCGCAGCACGAGGAGGCCGAGGACGAATCCGACCCCCTCCGCCAGCACGGCGGCCAGCGCGGCGCCCGCCACCCCGAGGTCGAGGCCGAGCACGAACCAGACCGTCAGGGCGATGTTGGCGAGGTTCATCGCCACCTGGAGCGCGAGGCCGAGGTCGGTGCGCCCGCGCCCGAGCGTGGAGCCGAGCACCGCGTAGTTCGCCAGCGTGAACGGCGCGGCGAAGATGCGGATGCCGAAATAGGTCGCGAGCGCCGCAGTAACGGCCGGGCTCGCGCCGGCGAGCGCGAAGGCGGCGGCCCCCAGCGGCGCCTGCAGCACGACGAGGAGGAGGCCCACCGCCAGCGCCACCGCGAGCGCGCGGGCGAGCGCCCGGTCGACCTCGGCGGCATCCCCCGCCCCGGCCGCCTGCGCGGTGAGGCCCGCGGTCGCCATGCGCAGCGCGCCGAAGGTCCAGAACAGGTAGTCGAAGATCACGGCGCCGAGCGCCAGCGCCCCGAGCAGGGCCGCGTCGCCGAGCCGGCCGATCGCCGCCGCCCCGACGATGCCGAGCAGCGGCGTCGTCACGTTGGCGAGCGTCATCGGCAGGGCGAGAGCCAGCACGCGGCGGTTCGTCACCGCCGGTGCGGCGGAGCGCCGCGCCGTCACGCCTAGCGACCGCCCGAGAGGAGGCGCGAGAGGAACCACAGCGGCACCACCACCACGGCGCCGGCCAAGAGCCATGTCCCGGCATCGTGGAAGGTGGCGAAGCCGAGATCGGCGAGCGCCCGCACGGTCTCGAAGGCGTGCCGGTAGAGGGCGTGCGGCGTGATGCCGAGCATCGCCATGCCGGCGCCGACGAGGAGCGACAGGAAGACGAGCTTCACCAGTACCGTGCCGGGCGAGCCGCCAAGGAAGCGGCGCAGGTCCGAGCCGGCCCGGCGGGCGCCGCGCTCCTCGTAGCCGCCGTGCGGGTCGTGCGGCCGGCCGGGGGGCATGGAGAATCTCGGGTCGCTCATCGGCTCCTCGCACGGGACCTGCGGTGCGTCGGGTGCGCCGGCCGGGGTCCGGCTGCGGCGCACCGCACACACTCGCGCGCAAAATGCGCATTCGGCGCGTTACGTGGCCTCGCGCCGCGTCGTAAAGATGGCAAGCTCGCGTGCCGTCCGCAGGATGGCGCACGCAAAAATTTCGCCCGACACTTCTGCCAAAGGGACCGCCCGGACCAGCCCGGACGGCGACGAGACCGGAGCATGATCGACCACGCCCTCTTCGATCCCGCCAGGACCGACCCGGATGCCGAGCGGCTCAACCGGGAGATCATCGCCGCGCAGGCGCGCGCGCCCGATCCGTGGTCGCTGCCCGTCGAGGAGGTGCGCGCGCGCCGCCGCCAGGGCAGCCCGGCGCTCCCCGCCATGCCGCGCAGCGCCCGGGCCGAGACCCTCACGATCCCGGGGCCGGGTGGGCCGCTCGCCCTGCGGGTGATCCGGCCGGTGCGCAAGGCACGCGGGGCCTACCTGCACATCCACAGCGGCGGCTGGATCTGGGGCGGGGCCGACGAGCAGGACCCGTGGCTGGAGCGGATCGCCGACCGCTGCGGCTTCGTCTGCCTCTCGGTGGAGTACCGCCTCGCGCCCGAGCACCCCTACCCAGCCCCGATCGACGATTGCGAGGCCGCCGCCCTCTGGCTGCACGGCGAGGGCCGGCGGCTGTTCGGGGTCGAGGCGCTGACGATCGGCGGCGAATCGGTGGGCGCGCATCTGAGCGTGATGACGCTGCTGCGCCTGCGCGACCGGCACGCCCTGCCCAAGGCCTTCCGGGGCGCGAACCTGTTCTCGGGCCTCTACGACCTCGGCGTGACCGCGAGCGCCCGCAACTGGGGCGAGGAGCGCCTCGTCCTCAACTCCACGGACGTGCGCCGCTTCGCCGACGGCTTCGTGCCGGACGGGGTGCCGCGCCGCTCCCCCGAGGTCTCGCCGCTCTACGCCGACCTGAAGGGCCTGCCCCCGGCCCTGTTCTCGGTCGGCACCCGCGACCCGCTCCTCGACGACACGCTGTTCATGTCGATGCGCTGGGCGGCGGCCAACAACGGCGGCTACACGGCCGTCTACACGGGCGGCTGCCACGTCTTCATCCGCTACCCCCTCGCCATGACCGAACGGGCGCTGGAACTGAGCGAGCGCTTCCTGATGGCGCTGGCATGACGGAACCGGGCGGCCCCGCCGCCCGGTCGGCGCGCGCGGCCTATGGGTTCCTCACCGTCACGGCGTGGCTCTGGGCCGGGAACGCGGTGGCGAGCAAATGGGCCGTGGGGGAGGTCTCGCCCCAGGCGCTGACCGCCCTGCGCTGGGCCTTCGCCTGCACGGCCCTCGCCCTGGTCGCGGGCCGCCGCATCGCCCGCGAGTGGCCGGCCCTCGTCCCGCACTGGCGCCGCGTGCTGCTGATGGGCGGCTGCGGCTACACGGCCTTCAACGGCCTCTACTACGCGGCGGGCGGCCACACGAGCACGGTCAACCTCGTGCTGTTCCAGGGCTCGATCCCGGTCCTGGTGATCCTCTGCAACCGGATCGTGCGCGGCACCCGCGTGAGCCTCGGGCAGGCGCTCGGCGTCGTGGTCACGCTCGCGGGCGTGATGGTGGCGGCGACGCACGGCGACTGGGGCGTGCTGAGCTCCTTCGCCTTCAACGTCGGCGACGGGCTCCTGCTGATCGCCTGCCTGTTCTACGCCGGCTACACGGTGGCCCTGGCCTCCCGGCCGCAGGTGTCGGGCCTCACCTTCTTCTCCGCGATGGCGCTCGCCGCCTGGGCGACCTCGCTGCCGCTCATGGGCGCCGAATGGGCGGCCGGCCGGCTGCTGTGGCCGACCGCGACGGGGTGGGCCATCATCCTGTTCGCGGCGCTCGGCCCCTCGCTCGCCGCCCAGCTCTGCTTCATGCGCGGCGTCGAGATCATCGGGCCGAACCGGGCCGGCCTGTTCGTGAACCTCGTGCCGATCTTCGGGGCGATCCTGGCGGTGGCCCTGGTCGGCGAGCCGTTCGGCCCCACCGAGGGGGCGGCCCTGGCGCTGGTGCTCGGCGGGATCTTCATCGCGGAGCGGTGGCGCGGCTGAGGCAGGCCGACATCCCCTGGCATCGTCCGATCGGGCTGAGCGCGTCCACTGCAGACGTGCCGTCACGATGCGTAAACCCGACTTCATTCCCGAGATGGTCCAGGTGAATCCGGGCTGGCGCGTGCCGGCCCGATACTCACTGATCTCAGGGCGGATTGGAGATCAGCCGCAAGGCGAGGCGCGGAGATTCCCGTTGAAGTAGTTGTGACGATGTGATTTGGTTGTGCTCGAGCGGGGAGCAAGACCATGCCGGAGCCGGACTTCAACGCGATCAACCAAGCGGTGTCACGGTCCGGCGCGACCTGGACGTCTGGGCAGACGTCGATGAGCCGTTACTTCGGCAGCATCACGGCGGCGAACGAGCGATTTGGCTTGGCGTTCGATCCTCAGGCGGCCAAGGAGGTGGTTCGCACCGCACGGCTGAACGAGCCGAGTCTCTTTGCCTTTGCGGCGCCACCGCCCCCGCGGCTGGACTGGCGCAAGCACAACGGAAAGAACTACGTGACGCCGATTCGCGATCAGTCAGATTGCGGCGCCTGCGTGGCCTTCGCGACGAACGCGGTCCTGGAAGCCCGCTATCTGCTCGCCCTGGCGCAGCCCGGCCAGGATTTCGATCTGTCGGAGGCCCACCTGTTCTACTGCGGCGCCGGCAACGCCTGCGCAACCGGTTGGATCTACGACAAGGCGCTTGCCTTCGCGAAGAAGAGCGGCGTCGGCCTGGAGCAGGATTTTCCCTACACGCCCGGCAACCAATCGTGCCGGAAGATTCCACCTTTTCTGAAGGTCAAGTCCTGGACCGAGAACGCGTCGATGACGGCCCGCAAGCGCGCCTTGCAGCGCGGGCCGGTCATCGGCGGCATGCAGGTCTTCGAGGATTTCATGACCTACCGGAGCGGCATCTACGAGAGCGTGATCGGCGAGTTCCTCGGCTGGCACGCCGTCGCGATCATCGGCTACGACGACGATGAGCAGTGCTGGATCGGCAAGAACAGCTGGGGCGCCGGATGGGGCGAGAACGGCTTTTTCCGAATCTCGTACGGCCAGTGCAGCATCGACTCGAAGGTGCTGTTCTACGATCCCGACATCCAAGTCGTGAGCCAAGCCGCCGAGATGCCGAAAGCGCGAACCGCGACGCGCCGACGCAAGCCGAAACCTGTCGCTTGACGGAGGCCGGCCAGCACGGGAACCGCTGCGTGCAATCGCGCGTCGACTCTGACATCGTGCCGCAGCACGGTCGAGGCACGGAGAGGCGCGCGATGACCACGAAGACGAGACGGGGCGTGGCCAAGGTCAGCGACGATGGGACGGTGATCCTGACGGCGCCGGCCGACGGCGTCGGCGGCTTCCGGTGGCAGCTGGAGCTGCCGGCTCGGGTCGGCACCCTCGTCCGCCGCCAGCAGACGGTCGCGGGCGGCATGGGTGCGGGATCCGAAGCGACGTTCGTCGTGAAGGTCGACGACCCTGACGGCGGTCCGGTGCACTTGGTGAAGAAGCGGCCCTGGGAGCAGCAGCCGATCGAGGTGCTCGAGTACAAGCTCTCCCGCGACTGAGCCCGGCGCCCGTCCCGAACCGGTCGGGCCGCCCTTCAGTCCACCCCCGCCGGCGGCTTCAGCGTCGCGCCGATGCGGGAGGAGACGATCACCGCCTGGGTGCGGCTCTCGACGCCGAGCTTCTGCAGGATCGCCGAGACGTGGGCCTTCACGGTGGCCTCCGACACGCCGAGTTCGTAGGCGATCTGCTTGTTGAGCAGCCCCTCCGACAGCATCATCAGCACGCGCACCTGCTGGGGCGTCAGCGTCGCGAGGCGCCGCATCAGCTCGGCCGTCTCCTTGTCCTCGGAGGCCGTGAGCGCGATGTCCGGCGGCGACCAGTTGCCGCCCGCCAGCACCTGCCGGACCGCCTCGCCGATCTGGTCGATGTCGAGGGATTTCGGGATGAAGCCGGCGGCGCCGAAGTCGAGGGCGCGGCGGATCACCACCGGATCCTCGTTGGCCGAGACGATCACCACGGGGATCGCCGGATGCTGGGCACGCAGGTAGATCAGGCCGGAGAAGCCCTGCACCCCCGGCATGGTGAGGTCGAGCAGCACGAGATCGACCTCGGCCTCGCGGTCGAGGAGCGCGGTGAGCGCGTCGAGCCCGTTCGCCTCGATGATCCGCGCACCCGGCAGGATCGCCTCCACGGCGCCGCGCAGCGCGCCGCGGAAGAGCGGGTGGTCGTCGGCGACGACGATGGTGGTGTCGGCACTCAAACCCGTCTCCTGCCCCGGCGCAGCGCGATGGAGCCCGAAACCCGGCGGGCGGCGGCTCTCTTCTCGTCAATCCTTAGATCGTTGCGCGCGCGGCGACAATTTCGGCGGTCGACGGAGCGTCGTCCTGTCCCGCCGATTCGGTGATTTCGGCTTCCGATTGCGTAGTTGAACTTATGCACCCATGACGTGCAGAGCGATCTCGCGCCGGTGCGGCCGGTCGCGGTGCTCGACCACGTAGATCCCCTGCCAGGTGCCGAGCGCGAGGCGGCCCTCCACCAGCGGCACCGTCAGGGCGACGTCGGTGAGCATGGTGCGGATGTGTCCCGGCATGTCGTCCGGCCCCTCGGCGTGGTGCAGATAGGGCCGGTCGCGCGGCGCGAGCCGGTCGAGGGCCGCGAGAAGGTCGGTGCGCACGTCCGGATCGGCGTTCTCCTGGATGGTCAGCGAGGCCGAGGTGTGGCGGCAGAACAGCGTGAGCTGGCCGTGCCGCAGCCCGCTCTCGCGCACGAAGGCCGCGGCCTCGGCGGTGATGTCGGTGAAGCCCCGGCCGCGCGTCGGCACGCTCAGGCGGCCCGAGACCTGCTTCGTCACCGCGCCCGCGGCGATCACCTCGACCCGTCCCATCAGGCCATCCCCCGTCCCGGCATCACCTCGCGCTCGCCCCGCTCCAGGATCTTCTGCAGGGTCTCGATCCGGTCCGCCTCGGCGGCCGGCTTGTCCCAGCGGATGCGGCTCACGCGGGGAAAGCGCATCGCCACGCCGGATTTGTGCCGGGTCGAGCGCTGCAGCCCCTCGAAGGCGATCTCCAGGACGAGCCCCCGGGCCGGGCCGTACTCCACCTCGCGCACCGGGCCGAAGCGCTTGACCGTGTGGTTGCGCACGTAGCGGTCGAGCTTGGCCAGCTCCTCGTCGGTGAAGCCGTGATAGGCCTTGCCCACCGGCACCAGTTCCTCCCCGCCCTCAGGCGACTCGCGCCAGACCCCGAACGTGTAGTCGGAGTAGAAGGACGAGCGCTTCCCGTGGCCGCGCTGGGCGTACATCATCACGGCATCGACCCGGTAGGGCTCGCGCTTCCACTTCCACCATGGCCCCTTGGGGCGTCCCGGCACGTAGGCGCTGGTGCGCCGCTTGAGCATCACGCCCTCGATCGCCTCCGCGTCCGGCCCGGCCCCGGCGGCGGCCGGGTCGGCGCGGGCGGCCGTCAGCTCGTCCCAGCCACGGAAAGGCACCAGAGGCGAGAGGTCGATGCGGGCCTGATCGAGGCTCTGCACGAAGGCTTCGAGGCGCGCGCGCCGCTCCGCGAAGGGCAGCGGGCGCAGGTCCTCGTCGTCGAGGGCGAGGAGGTCGTAGGCGCGGACATGGGCGGGGAAGTCCTGCAGGAGCTTGGCGGTCACCGCCTTCCGGTTCAGGCGCTGCTGGAGCACGTTGAAGCTCTGCACCCGCCCCTCGCGCAGGATCAGCAATTCGCCGTCGAGCGCGCCCGAGAAGCGAACCGCCTCGGCGAGGTCCGGGAAGGCGCCCGAGATGTCCTCGCCGGTGCGCGAGTAGATGCGGGCCACCTGGGCGCCGGCGCGATCCCTGCCCCCGACGAGCTGCACCCGGATGCCGTCCCACTTCCACTCGGCCGCGAAGGCCTCCGGGTCGAGCTTGGCGAAGTCGGTCTCCTCGTCCACCGGGTGGGACAGCATCGGCGGGCGGAACGGCGCCGGGTTCAGGCTCTCGGGCCGCTCGGCCCGTCCCTCGACCCAGGCGAAGAGCGGGATGTAGGGGGCCTTGAGCCCGTGCCAGACCTCCTCCACCGCGTCCGCCTCGACGCCGCCGAGGCTCGCCACCGCCGTCTTGGCCAAGCGCGCCGAGACGCCGACCCGCAACTCGCCGGTGATGAGCTTGATCAGCGCCCAGCGCCCGGTCTCGTCGAGCACGTCGAGCCACGCGGCGAGGCGGGCGGGCAGGTCGCTCTTGCCGATCGTGCCCAGCGCCTCCACCACCTCGGCGAGGCTCGGGACGTGGGGCGGCGGGTTGTTGTGGCCGGGACCGGGCGGGGGCGGCGGCGGGCTCGGCCAGATCAGCGCCGTCGTCTCCGCGAGGTCGCCGACGTAGTGGTACGACATCCGGAACAGCACGGGGTCGACCCGCGCCTCCACGAGGCCGCGGATCAGGTTGGGCTTGGCCTCCCGGAAGCTCAGGGCCCCGGTCATCGCGGCGAGCGCGAAGCCGCGGTCGGGATCGGGCGTGCGGGCGAAGAAATCCTGCAGCAGCCGCAGCTTGGCGTTGCGCCGCGGCTCGTAGGCGAGGCGGTCGAGGAGGTGGGCGAAGTCGTTCACGCCGCGTTCCCCGGAACCGTCTGGTCCTGCGCCGTCTGCTCCTGTGCCGTCTCCTCTTGCGCCGTCTCGGCCTCCTCGTCGCCGTAGCCCAGCATGTGCAGGGGACGGGCCGCGATGCCGCGGCTGGCGCACCAATGCACCAGGGCGTCCTCCTGACCGTGCGTGACCCAGACCTCGCCCGCCCCTGTCTCCACGATCGTGCGGCAGAGGTCGTCCCAGTCCGAGTGGTCGGAGATCACGAGCGGCAGCTCCACCCCCTTCTGGCGGGCGCGGGCGCGCACGCGCATCCAGCCCGACGCGAAGGCGGTGACCGGATCGGGAAACTTGCGCGACCACAGGTCCTGGATCGCCGAGGGCGGGCAGAGCACCACCGCGCCGGCGAGCTTCGGCCGGTCGGCGGCCCCCACCTTCGGCGTTTCGCCGAGCGGGATGCCCTCGCGCTTGTAGAGGTCGGTGAGCTTCTCCAGCGCGCCGTGCAGGTGGATCGGCGCGTCGAACCCCTCCTCGCGCAGGAGCGCCATCACGCGCTGCGCCTTGCCGAGGCTGTAGGCGCCGACGATGTGGGTGCGCTCGGGGAAGAGCCGCACGGAATCGAGCAGCCGGCGCACCTCGTCGCGCGCGTCGGGATGGCGGAAGACCGGCAGCCCGAAGGTCGCCTCGGTGATGAAGACGTCGCAGGGCACCACCTCGAACGGGCGGCAGGTCGGGTCCGGCGCCCGCTTGTAGTCGCCCGAGACCACGATGCGCGTGCCCCCGGCCTCGATGACGATCTGGGCCGAGCCCAGCACATGGCCGGCAGGGGCGAAGCGCACGTCCACCTCGCCGACGCGGATCGTCTCCCCGAGGCAGGCCTCCTGGCGGGTTCGGCAAAACGCCTCGCCGTAGCGCACCGCCATGATCCGCAGGGTCTCGCCCGTCGCCAGCACCCGGCCGTGGCCGGCCCGGGCGTGGTCGGCGTGGCCGTGGGTGATCAGTGCCCGCGGCACCGGCCGGACGGGATCGACGTGGAAGTCGCCGGGCGGGCAGTAGAGGCCTTCGCGGGTCAGGGTGAGGAGGTCGGCGGGCGTGCGGGCCATTCCGGTTCCGGACAGTGCTGGAAGCCGTATATAGGCGCCTTCCCGCTCCCGTCCGTGTCCGCGATGGCCGCACTCCGCTCCTCCGGCGACCTCCTCGCCGACCGCCGCTACGTCTGGGCCGAGGCCGCGCTCGCCGAGGGCGATCCCGCTGCCGCGGCCGACCTCGCCGAGCAGGTGCTGGAGCGCGCGCCCTCCTACGGACCCGCATGGCTGCTGCTCGGCCAAGCGCGCGAGGCCCTGGCGCGCGACGAGGCGGGCCGCGAGCACGCCCGGGAGGCCTTCGCGCGGGCGCTCGCGCTCGATCCGCAGGATGCGCTCGGCGCAGCGTTGCGGCTGGCCCGGCTCGGCGGGGCGGCGGACCGGCCCGCGCTCTCTCCCGCCTACGTGCGCGCCCTGTTCGACGGCTATGCCGGGCGCTTCGAGGATCACTTGGTCGGGGCGCTCGGCTACTGCGCCCCGGAGATGATCCGCGCGGCGCTCGCTACGCTGGCGCCCGCGCGGGGCCGCGCCCTGCCCTTCCGCCGCGCCCTCGACCTCGGCTGCGGCACGGGGCTCGCGGCCCGCGCCCTCGGCGGCATGGCCGCGGCGATCGAGGGCGTCGATCTCTCGCCGCGCATGCTCGCCGAGGCCCGCCGGCGCGGGGGCTATGCGCGGCTGCACGAGGCCGATCTCGGGAGCTTCCTCGCCGGGCAGGCGCCCGGCAGCGCCGACCTCCTCGTGGCGGCGGACGTGTTCGTGTATGTGCGCGACCTCGGGCCGGTCTTCCGCGAGGCCGCCCGCGTGCTGGAGCCCGGCGGCCTGTTCGCGCTCACGCTGCAGGCGCACGCGGGCGAGGGCGCGGTGCTGGGCGCGGATGGGCGCTATGCCCACGCGGAGGCGCTGCTGCACGCGGAGGCGGACGGCGCGGGGCTGGCCCCGGCGCTGCTGCGCCCCGCCGCGATCCGCCGCCAGAACGGGGAAGGCGTGCCGGGCTGGCTCGCGGTGCTGGCGCGCGATGCCTGAGGCGGGCCTCAGCGCCCCTCGCGGATCAGCCGCTGGAGCGCGCGCTGGTCGAGCGGGCTCGGCTTGGCGCGGGAGGAGACGGTCCCGGTGACGGCCGGATCGGGAACCGCCGCGACCGCGCGGCTCCCCGGCGCGGGGCGCGTCGCCCATTGCGCCGCGACGACGAGCGCCGTGATCGCCAGGATGGCCTTGATGCCGCCGGTCAGGAGACGCCACATCGCGCCGTCGAAGCCCCTCGGGCGCGCGGAGAGAAGGTCCGCGGCCCGCGCCGCCATGATGAGGCCGCAGGGCTTAATGCGAGGTTCGACGCCGGGCGCCGCGTCCCACCATGAGGCGCGGATTCAGGTGGGCCATGCGCCAGGGCTTCGGTTCCTGTTCCCCGAACCCCCGACACTCCTGCGACTGCTCGGCCCACTGAGCCTCACAGGGTTGGGTTGCAGAGAACTGGTCCGCCCCACCCCGTCATCGCCGGCCTTTCTGCCGCGCAGCCCGGACGGGTTCCGGAAGCCTCCAGGCGCGCCGGCAGCCAGGACGGCCCGTTTAGCAGACCCGGCGGGCGGGGCAACAGGAATGGGCCTCCCCGGCCCGCGTCGAAACGCGGCCTTGCGCTCAGCGCATCGCGAAGCGTGGCAGGCTCGGGGCCGGCGCGAGGGCTGGAGCCGGCGCGGGGGCGACCGCCCGGGCCTGGCCGTGGCGGTAGAGGCCGCGGTGCTTGGGATCCGGGCTGAGCGCGTCCGTGATGCCGATCACGGTCTCGGCGGCGCCGAGCAGCACGGCGCCGTCGGGCGCGAGCTGGGCGGCGATGCGCGCCAGCACGTCCGCCTTGGTCGGCGCGTCGAAGTAGATCAGCACGTTGCGGCAATACACGATGTCGAAGGTGCCGAGGTGGTCGAACCGGTCGAGCAGGTTGAGCGGCCGGTAATCCACCATCTGGCAGAGGGCCGGCCTGAGGCGCCACTGCTCGCCGACCTGCTCGAAGTACTTGAGCATGAGCTGGACCGGCAGGCCGCGCTGGACCTCGAACTGGTTGTAGAGGCCGAGCTTGGCCTTCTCCAGCACCTCGGTCGAGAGGTCGGTGGCGATCAGTTCGATGCGCCAGCCGGCGAGCTGAGGCGCCGCCTCGTTGAGCAGCATCGCCAGCGAGTAGGGCTCCTGCCCGGTCGACGCCGCCGCGCACCAGATCCGCAGGCGGCGCACACCCGCGCGGGCGGCGAGCGCCTGGGGCAGCAGCACGTCCCGAAAGAGGTCGAACGGCGCCCGGTCGCGAAAGAAGAAGGTCTCGTTGGTGGTCATCGCCTCGATCACCGCCTTGTCGAGGCCGCCCGCGCGGGCCAGCCGCAGGGCGCCGACGAGGTCGGAGAGGGTGGCGATGCCGAAGCGCCGGCACACCGGCAGCAGGCGGCTCTCGATCAGGTACCGCTTCTCGGCCGTCAGCGCGAGGCCGGACTTCTGCTTGAGGTAGCCGCGCAGGTACTCGAAGTCGGCATCCGTCATGAGCGTGGGTCCCGTGCGGACGCGGCGGAAAGGGTGCGCATCACGCCGCCCCGCCGGAGATCTGCGCCCGCAGGGCCGGTCCGATCGCCGGCAGGGCCAGGATCTCGTGGGCGTAGCCCGCCTTGGCGATGCTGCCGGGCATGCCCCACACGGTGGAGGAGGCCTCGTCCTGCACCAGCATCGCGCCGCCCGCCTCCACCAGGGCCTTGGCCCCGTGCGTGCCGTCCGAGCCCATGCCGGTGAGGACCACCGAGAGGGTCGCGGCGCCGAACACCTGCGCGGCATCGCGGAACAGGACGTCCACCGCCGGCCGGCAGAAATTCACCGGCGGCCCGTCGTCGAGCCGGATCGTGACGTCGTGGCCCGATCCGCCGAGGCCCATGTGCCGCCCGCCGGGAGCGACGTAGATCGTGCCCGGGCGCAGGGCCTCGCCGTGCTTGCCCTCCGCCGCCGGCAGGCCGATGCGGGTGCCGAGATGGTCGGCGAACACCCCGGTGAAGACCGGCGGCATGTGCTGCACGATCAGCACCGGCAGGCGCCTGAGCGTCGGGGCGCCGATGCCTTCGAGCACCTCGCCCACCGCCCGCGGCCCGCCGGTCGAGGCGCCGATCAGCAGCACCCGCGGCGCGCCGCGCGCGCTGCGGACCCGCAGCGGGGCGGGCGCCGGGCGCGGAGCCGGCTGCGCCGGCGCGCCCGCCCGCTCGGGCAGGCCCGGCCGCTCCGGCGCGGCCCGCCGCAGCGGGGCACCGCGGGCTTGGCCGAGCATCCGGATCTTCTGGATCAGATCCTCGCGGAAGGCCGCCGTGGTGGTGACGCCGCGATTGCCCTCGGGCTTGGGCAGATAGTCGATGGCGCCGAGCGCGAGGCAGCGCAGGGAGATCTCGGCGTTGCGCTGGGTCAGGGTCGACATCATCACGACCTGCAGCCCCGGCCGCTTGGCGAGCAGCCGCGGCAGCGCCTGGGTGCCGTCGATCTCCGGCATCTCGATGTCGAGGAGCACGATGTCCGGATGCGCGCGGTCGAGGGCCTCGATGGCCAGCCGCCCGTTGGCGGCCGTGGCCACGACCTCGCAGCCGGCCTCCTCCAGCCAGCGCGTGACGAGGCCGCGCACCACGGCGGAATCGTCGGCCACCATGACCCGGATGCGCGGGGCGCCGTGCGGCGATGGGGAGGGAGCGACGGAGGCTGCCATATGATCGTGTTCTCGCGCTGGGCCGCATGGTCCCGCGGCAGGCCGCCGGTCCGCGGGGGGCGATGGGGAATGGGACGAGGGCGGCGCCCGGAGCGCCGGTCGTGCGGCGGGGCGGGAGCGCCCTCCCCCGCCGTGCGGCCGGGCCGCGGAGGCGGCGCGCGGCGGGTCCGTCGCGCGCCGCCCGCTCAGGCGAGCCCGACCTCCTGGAGCTTGGCGGTCATGATGTCCTTGTCGAAGGGCTTCATGATGTACTCGTCCGCCCCGGCATGGAGCGCGCGGGCGATCGAGGCCACGTCGTTCTCGGTCGTGCAGAACACCACCTTGGGCTTGTCGCCCTCGGGCAGGCGGCGCAGCTCGCGCAGGAACTCGTAGCCGTCCATCTGCGGCATGCGCCAGTCGAGCAGGATCGCGTCCGGCATCGCGGCGCGGCAGAGCGCGACCGCGTCGGTTCCGTCCTCCGCCTCCACGACGCGGAAGGCCAGACCCTCCAGGATGCGGCGCGCCACTTTCCGGATGACGGCGGAATCGTCGACGACGAGGCAGGTTCTCATGGCGCTCTCCGGCTTCAAGCCGCGTTCACGGCCGCGCGCTCGTCGCCGAAGGCCAGCACGGCATCGACGTCGAGGACGATCAGCAGACGTCCGTCGAGGCGGTGCACGCCGCGCGAGACGCCGCGCCAGCGCGCGTCCATGTGCACCGGGTTGGGGCCGTAGGTGTCCGCGGAGAGCTTCATCACCTCCCCGACCTGATCGACGAGCAGGCCGTAGGCCTCGCCGCCGTGCTCGAGACCCACCGCCATGTTGCGGCCCTCGGAGACCCGGTCGGGCAGGCCGAGGCGGCGGCGCAGGCAGATCGCGGTGACGACCCGGCCGCGCAGGTTGAGCAGGCCCTTGATCTCGGGCGGGGCCAGCGGCACGTCGGTGAGGTTGGTGGCGATGAAGACATCGTGCACCCGGTCGATCGGGAGCCCGAACATCTCCTCGCCGAGCGAGACCGTGACGTAGTCCACGGTCTCCCCGGCCGGGGGGGCGCCCGTCTTGGCGTCGTTGGTGTTGGCGGCCATCATGGGGCTCTAGCCTTCGATCCGGAGGAGAGGGCGCCGCGGCGTCAGGCCGCGACGTCGAGGGCGGAGGCGGTGACCTCGTTCAGGGCCGCCACGAGGCCGCTGCGGTCGAACTTCGCCACGAAATCGGCGATGCCGAGCGCGCGCGCCCGCTCGATCGCCTCCGGCGCCGTGCTGGCGGCGAGCGCGATCACCGGCACCTGCGCGATCCGGGGCGAGGCCCGCCGCATCGCCTCGACGAGGTCGAAGCCCGAGCGGCCCGGCATGTCGAGGTCGCTCACCACCACGTCGATGGCGGTCTCCCCGAGCAGGAGCCCCAGCGCCTCCTCGGCGCTCGCCGCCGCCGTGACCCGATAGCCCGCCGCCTTGAGGACGGGGGTCAGCATCTCGCGGAAGAAGGCCGAGTCGTCGACGAGGAGGAGCTGCGGGACCTTGTGCTCCTTGCGCCGGGGGGCGCGCGCCCAGTCGTCGTGGGCGAGCGGGAGGTAATGGGCGATGTTGACGATCTCGGTCGCCCGCCCGCGCACCACCGCCGAGCCGATCAGGTCGGAGCGGTCCGCCGCCAGTTCCACGTCGAGGACGTCGTCCACGATGTCGACGATCTCGTCCACCGCGAGTCCCATCGAGCGCTCGCCGTCCGAGAACACCACCAGCGCCTGCGAGCCCTCCCGCTTGAGCACCTGATCCGGATCGACCGGCACGAGCGGCATCAGCCGCCCGCGGTACTGGATCAGCGGCCGCCCGCCGACCCACTCGATCTTGGCCGCATCGACCTCTTCGAGGCGCGTCACCAGGGAGAGCGGCACCGCCTTGAGCGCGTGCCCGCCGCCCTTGAAGACCAGCAGCGTCACGGTCTGGTCGCCCGAGGCCTCCTCGGTCTCAGCATCCGCCTCGCCCGGCTGGCCGGTGGCGGCGCCGGAGCCGACCATGCGGGCGACGCCGTTCGGGTCGACGATCAGCACCACCGCGCCGTCGCCCAGGATGGTGTTGCCCGAGAAGAGCGGGATGTGCCGCAGCTTCGAGGACATCGGCTTCACGACGATCTCTTCCGTGTGGAAGACGCCGTCCACCAGGATGCCGAAGCGCTGGCGCCCGACCTGGCTCACCACCACGAAGCCCTCGTCGGTCGAGGCGGTGGAGGGATCCTTGTCGAGGCCGAGCATCCCGGCGATCGGCACGATCGGCAGCAGGCGGTCGCGCAGGCGCAGCACCGGCGAGCCATTGATGCGCTCCACCGTGTGGTCGCTGCCCGGCTGGACGCGCACCAGTTCGAGCACCGAGACCTGCGGGATCGCGAAGCGGTGGTCGCGGGCCGAGACGATCAGCGCCGCCACGATGGCGAGCGTGAGCGGGATCTTGATCGTGAAGGTGGTGCCCTGGCCGAGCTGGGTGCGGATGTCGACCGTGCCGCCAATCAGCTCGATGTTGGTCTTGACCACGTCCATGCCGACGCCGCGGCCGGAGACCGAGGTGATGGCCTTGGCGGTCGAGAAGCCGGCATGGAAGATGAACTTCGCGACCTGCGCGTCGCTCATCCGCTCGACCTCGGCCTCGGAGGCGATGCCGCGCTCCACCGCCTTGCGGCGGATGGTGGCGAGGTCGAGGCCCTTGCCGTCGTCGGCGATCTCGATGGTGATCGTGCCGCCCTCGTGGAAGGCGTTGAGACGGATCGTGCCCTTCTCGGGCTTGCCCGCGGCCTTGCGCTCGGGGCCGGACTCGATGCCGTGATCGGCGGAGTTCCGCACCATGTGGGTGAGCGGATCCTTGATCACCTCCAGCACCTGACGGTCGAGTTCCGTCTCGGCGCCCTGCATCACGAGGTCGATCTTCTTGCCGAGTTCCGACGAGAGGTCGCGCACCACCCGCGGCAGCTTCTGCCACGCCGAGCCGATCGGCTGCATGCGGGTCTTCATGACCCCTTCCTGCAGCTCGGCGGTGACGTTGGAGAGCCGCTGCAGCGGCACCTTGTAGCTGTTGTCCTCGTGGTGGCGGGCGATCTCGAGCAGCTGGTTGCGGGTCAGCACCAGCTCCGAGACCATGGTCATCAGGTGTTCGAGCGTGTCGACGTTCACCCGGATGGTCTGGACCTTGCTCACCGCGACGCTCTCGCCCTCGGAGGCGGGCGCCTCGGCGCGCGGCTCGGGGGCCGCCTTGGCGGCAGCGGGCGCCGGAGCGGGGGGCGCAGCGGCCGGTCCGGGCGTGTCGCGGAAGGCCCGCTCCAGGTCGTCGAGGGTGACCTCGCCGGGCTTCAAGGCCCGCTCCAGCACCTGCGGCACCAGCGAGCCCGTCGTCAGGGCGGGGGCGGCGGGGCCGGGCGTGTCGCGGAAGGCGCGCTCCAGATCGTCGAGGGAGACCTCGCCGGGCTTGAGCGCCCGTTCCAGCACCTGCGGCACCAGCGAGCCCGTGGCCATCGGCGGCGGCGCGGGCGGCGGCGGCGGGGCGGCGGCGATCTCACCCTCGGACATGCGTTCCAGGGCGCCGATCAGGTCCTCGTCGGCGCCCGCCGGCTCGGCGGCGGTGCGCTCCAGCTCCGCGACGATCACCTTGATACGGTCGAGGGTCTGCAGGATCAGCGTCACCGCCTCGCTGGTGACGGTCATGCCGTCGCGGAACTTGCCCATCAGGGTCTCGGCCGCATGGGCCAGCGCTTCGAGGCGCGGCAGGCCGAGGAACCCGCACGTGCCCTTGATGGTGTGAACCAGGCGGAAGATGTTGCGCAGGATCGTCTGGTTGTTGGGATCCTGCTCGAACCGGACGAGTTCGAGATCGACCGTGTCGAGGTGCTCGCCTGTCTCGGTCAGGAACTCACGCAACAAATCGTCCATCGGGGAACTCGTCGGTCGGCGCAGGAGATCTGCGTAGGCCGACAGTGGCACCGGAGCGTTGATGATCCGTTTCCGCGATCGGCACAGTCGGGCCGTTTCACGGGTTAGGCCGGGTGATCGGGAGCGCCCCGGCCGACAGAACTGGAGGATTGGCGTGAGGTTTCGCGTCCGCCGCTCGATCGCGGCGGGATCACGCGCTCCGCCCGGGCGGAGCCTCGCGGCAGATGGCGGCCTTCCTCTGGGGAAGAGCGGCGCGCGGCGCGCCGAGGACCGCTCAGGCCTGCGCGGGCTCGGCGCGGATCGTCACCGTGTCGCCGTCCAGGACGAAGCCGACCCGCATCCCGGCCGCGCGGGCGACGAGCCCGGCGTAATAGGGCTGCACCCCGTGGGCGTCGACGCTGCCGCTCTCGGGCGTCCCGGCGATCAGCGCCTCGACATGGGCGGGGATGCGCGCATGGCTGCCCTGGCTGGTGAGCACGAAGGTCGGGGCCTCGCCCTCCCCGCTCACCTCCACGGTGATGAGGCCGCCGCGCGGGATCGTCGTGGTGGCGATCACCACGAGGTTGAGCAGCAGCTTGACTTGGTTCTTGGGAAACAGCGCGCGCGGCGCGGTCCAGGCGAGCTTCGTCTTCTCGTCGCCGAACAGGCCGCGGGCGACGCTCTCGGCGTCGGCGAGGTCGATGGTGGCGCCCGCCGAGCCCGCCGCCCCGAAGGCGATCCGGGCGAATTGCAGACGGGCCGAGGCCTGCTTGGCGCTCTTGCGGATGAGGTCGATGGCGAAGTCGCGCATCCCCGCATCGTCCTCGTCCTCCAGCACCTCCAGGCCGTTGACGATGGCCCCGACCGGGCTGATCACGTCGTGGCAGACCCGCGAGCAGAGCAGGGCCGAGAGGTCGAGGGCGTCGAGCGTGACGGTGATCATCAAGGGGCTCCGGATGCCGCTCCGACGCGCGATTCGCGGCCTGTGAACGGGCACCGATAGCGGCCCGGCACAGGTTTGAAAAGCCGAGGCGGCCGAGCCTCGCCAGTCGCCTCCTCGCCAGTCGCCTCAGAGGCGGTAGGCCATGCGGAACCCGCCCCAGTGCCGTCCCGCGACGCGGATCGGCGCATCGATCTCCCGCATGCTCACGCTCTGGCCCCCGCCCATGTCGCGCACGTAGGACTGGACGGTGAACGGCGCGGTGCTGCGCGCCGCGATCAGACCGGCCCGGTCGTCGAAGATGCGCCGGTTGCGGCAATGGGCGGTGTTCCAGTCCGTCTCGCCGGGGCGCTGGGGATGCGAGTAGACCCGGTTGTGCACCGGCAGGAAGCCGTTGCGGTCGACCGCGGCGCAGAAGGCGAGGCGCGGGTCGGCGGACAGGAACCGCTCCTGAACCGGCGTGAGCAGCTCCTCCAGCACCGGCACCGCCGGCGTGAGATATTGCTGCGGATCGGTGCCGATCACCGGCTGGTAGGCGGTGTCGAACAGGGCGGCCTCGGTGAGCCGTCCGGCCGCGAGCGCCTGGTCGAGGAGCGCGCCGATCTCGGCCGCCGCCGCCGCCGCGCGCGCCGCGAGGGTCTCGTTCTCGGCCCCGATCCGCGCGGCGAGATCCGCCACGCGACCCGCGTGGGCATCCGGCACGTCGAGGGCCGCGAGGTGCAGGCCGAGCCGGCTGGTGGCGACCACGCGGGTCATGACCCGGCCGAACTCCTCGGTCTCCACCGTGACGGCGCTGCCCACCGGCGCCGTCACCCCCTCCGGGGCCGTCACCAGGAAGCCGCCGCGGCTGACGTCGACGGTGCGCGTCGCGACGATCCGGCCGCCGCAGACGAGCCGCACCGGGAGCGCCACCGGCAGGCGGGGCTCCCGGCGCCGGTCGCCGAGGGCGTTGCCGCGCAAGGCCACGAGGACCCGCGTGGTCATCCGGTCGATGGCGTGGGAGGAGGCGTCGGTCGCGGCGCTCACGGCCGCCGCGGCCTGCGCCTCGTGGTCGATGGCGGCGGCGTTGTCCACGACCTGCGCGACGAAGCTCGCCACCGTCTCGGCCGAGCGCGTCAGTTCCACCGCCGAGGCGGTCTGCTCCTCGACCGCGGCCGCCACCTCGACGAAGGTCGGGCCGACCCCGGAGGCGAGCGTCGCGGCGCGGGCGACGGTGTCGGCGGAGGCGCGCGTCTCGGCCTGGAGCCGGCCGACATTCTCGCGGATCCGGTCGGCCGCCCGCGCGGTCTCGGCAGCCAGCGCCTTGACCTCCTCGGCGACGACCGCGAAGCCGCGGCCCTGCGCGCCCGCCCGCGCGGCCTCGATCTTGGCGTTGAGCGCCAGCAGGTTCGTCTGCCGGGTGATCGCCGCGATCAGATCGATCACCACGCCGATCTCCGCCGAGGCGGCGTTCAGGTGATCGAGGCGGGCCTGCGCCTCCGAGATGGCCTGCACCACCCCGTCGAGCAGCCCGCCGGCCGCCTGGGTCTGCGCGCTGATGCTGCCGGAACTCTGGGCGAGTTCGCTGGCGGCCTCGGCCAGGAGCCGCGCCGTGCCGTTGACGGAGCGCGTCTCCGACACCAGGGCGCCCGTACGCCCGCAGATGTCGGCCAGCGAGGCCTTCGCCTGCGCCACCGCCGCCGCGACCTCGCCGGAACTCCGCTTCACCGAGGTCACCAATCCGAGGAGATCCTCCTCGATCCGGCCGATCAGGTCGTCGCCAACGGCCGATGGCGGCTCGTGCGGCGACGCGTGCACCGGCTCATGCGGCGGATCCTGCGGCGGATCCTGCGGCAGGGGGGGCTGGGGCCGACCGGCGGGTGCGTCCGGACGGCGAAACAGCGCAAGCATGGGACGTTCCTCCTCCTGATTGCGGCGCGTTGCCATTGGCGATGCTGGATCTACAATCGATGAGGTCGGAGATCGGAATTTTCTATTAATGCGATTCTTGACAGTACTAGGTAGGATGGCTTAGGGCGGCCGGCCCCAGGACCGGGTGCGCAGCCGCGGCATCTCAGCCGCGACGCCCGATCGATGCGGTGTCGCGCGTCTTCCGACATTGCATGACGTAGAGGAATAGCCCCGATCCTGCCGTCTCGGGGCTCACGGAGCGACGGCTGGCGTCCGGGCGTGCGTCGTCGCCCTGCGGGCGGGACCGTCATCCGGTCCGATCGGCAGTTCTGCGGCGGCGACCGGCCCGGAACGGCCGGGCCGGATGCGAGGCAGATCCCGACCGGTCCGAGGTCCGGCGACGATCGTCTCACCGTGTCACGCCGCGCCGCGCCGGTGCCCGTGATCCGCGCGCGGGCCATCCGTCCGGCGCGCATCGGCCTCATGGTATAGGCCGCGGCATAGGCCGCTGCGGATCGACAAACGGCGCCGGGCGGCGCATGACGACAGGATGACGACCTCGCTCTCCCCCGGGGCGGTGCCCGATGCCGCCCTCCGCGACGCCGTCGCGGCCGAACTCGCCGCGATCGCCTGCGCGGCGGGCGTGATCCTGCGCGGCTTCGAGACCGGCACCTGCGGGCACCACCTCAAGGCCGACGGCTCGCCCACCAGCGAGGCCGACCTCGCGGCCGAGACCCACATCATCGCCGCGCTGCGGCAGCACTGGCCCGACATCCCGGTCGTCGCCGAGGAGACCGCCAGCACGCGCCCGGCCGGGCCGCTGTTCTTCCTCGTCGATCCCCTCGACGGCACCCGCGATTTCCTCAAGGGGACGGGGGAGTACTGCGTGAACATCGCGCTCGTGGCGCAGGAGCGGCCGGTGGCCGCCGCGATGGCGGCGCCGGCGCTCAGGCGGGTGTGGAGCGCGGGCGCGCGGGCGGTCGCGGCCGAGATCATCGACGGGCGGCCCGGTCCGGCGCGGCCGATCGCGGTGCGGCCGGTCCCGCGCGAGGGCATGACCGCCCTCGTCAGCCGCCGCCATGGCGAGGAATCCGACGAGACCTGCCTCGCGGGCCTGCCGGTCGGCGCCCGGCGCCCGGCCTCCTCGGCGCTCAAGTTCGGTCTCATCGCGGCCGGCGAGGCCGACCTCTACGTGCGCAGCGGCCCCACGATGGAGTGGGACACGGCCGCGGGCGACCACATCCTCACCCAGGCCGGGGGCTGCGTGGTGGGGCATGGCGGCCGGCCGGTGCGCTACGGCCGCGCGCAGGCGCAGTACCTCAACGGCCCCTTCGCGGCGCTCGGCGATCCGTCCTACGCGGATCGCGTCGTGCTCCCGGAGACCTGCCCCGAGGCGCGCGCGGCGCGGGCCTGAACCGCCCCTCCGGGGCGGCCCGGCCGCCCTCAGGGCAGGACCAAGCGCTCCATCGCCGGCCAGCGCGCCTCGGCGGCGGCGAGCAGGGCGGCATCGCCCTGCGCCCGCCGCTCCACGCTGCGAAAGAGATAGAGCCCGGCCCGGCCCCGCAGGGCGACGAGCGGATCGGGATCCACGAAGCGGCCCTCCGCCACCCCGACGGGATCGTAGCCGCCGAGCCGTGGCGCGTAGGCATCGGGATCGCGCGCGAAGGCCGCTTGGTTCGCCGGGCCGGCGAAGCGCCACACGAGCCCTGCCCAGGCCGATTCGAAGGCGGGCCGGCCCGGGGCCGGTACGGGATCGAGGGCATAGGAGACCGCGTCGAAGCCCCGCAGCGCGAGGCCCGTGAGCGGATCGGCCGCGTAGCGGGCGGGCACGACCGCGCGGGAGGCCGGACTGGGCTCGCGCCCGCCCGCTCCGGCGGCCCGCGCCGGATCCGCCGCCAGGGCGCCCGCCGCCAGCGACAGCAGGCCGCGCCGCGTTAACGCCTTGTTGCCCATATCCCCCCATCCTTGTGCACGTCCGGGACGGGACGGGCTTGGGGCGGCCGAGGCCGAGGCTCCCGTGCGCCCGCCCGGGCGGCGCGAGGTTCTCGGCGGACCTGCCCGAGCGGCCCGCCGCGCTTCGTGTGCGTGCATCCTGTTCGCCGCCGAACCGGTGACCGCGTCCGTGACCGACGCTAAGCGAGGGATCCCTAACATGCTCCTGTCGCCCTCACCTGCGACGCGCACCCGCCGCGCGTTCCTGACCTCCGCCGCCGCCGCCCTCGCAGCCGGCCTCCTCCCGGCCGCCGCGCAGGGACGGGGCCCCGGCGAGGCCGACACCTTCGATTCGCGGGAAATCCTCGATTCCGGACACCGCTTCTTCGGCTCGATGTCGCGCGGCCTCGCGCTCACCGTGCAGGAGGCGGGCCGGCGCTGGGGTGAGCCGAACGGCTATATCCTGGGCCAGGAGGCGTCGGGCGCCATCATCGGCGGCGTGCGCTTCGGCGAGGGGACGCTCTACACCCGCAATGCCGGCCAGCGCCGGGTGTTCTGGCAGGGGCCGTCCCTCGGCTTCGACGTCGGGGGCGACGGCGCGCGCACCATGATGCTCATCTACAACCTCCCCTCCGTGCGCGGCCTCTTCCGCCGCTTCGTCGGGGTGGACGGTTCGGCCTACGTGGTGGGCGGCGTCGGCATGTCGGCCGCGACCGCCGACAACATCGTGGTGGTGCCGATCCGCACCGGGGTCGGGGCGCGCTTCGGCATCAACGTCGGCTACCTGAAGTTCACCGACGAACCGACCTGGAACCCGTTCTGATCTCGGCGCTTGGCCGGCGGGCGCCTCCCGTGGCAGGGTCCGCCCGATCCCCAGGCGTGAGCCCGAGCGACCGATGAGAGTGCTGTCCGCGTGATCGAAACCGTGATGATCTTCGCGCTGGGCTTCCTGTGCGCGGGGCTGTGCGCCCTGTTCGTGCTGCCCGCGCTCAACGCCCGGGCCGAGCGGCTCGCGCGCCGCAGGCTCGAAGCCCAGTTCCCGATGTCGATCGCGGAACTGACCGCCGAGAAGGACCACCTGCGGGCGGAGTTCGCGGTGCTGCAGCGCCAGCTCGAGCGCAAGGTCGAGGAGGCCCGCGCCGAGCGCCGGTCCGAGATGGAGGAACTCGGCCGCCGTCAGGTCCGCATCGGAACGCTCGCCACGGAGCTGGAACAGCGCGACGCGCGCCTCGCGGTGCTGGACACGGATCTCGCCGGAACCCGCGCCCGCCTCGCCGCCGCCGAGACGGAACTGACCGAGCTGCGCGTGGCGCGCGCGGCCGCCGAGGAGGCCTTGCGGGCGCTGGAAGGGCCGCACCAGCAGGCGCTGGCCGAGCTCGACGCCGTGCGGGCGGCTCTCGCGGGGGCCAACCGCGCCGCGGCCGAGGCCGAGACGGCGCGCGGCCTCGCGGAGGCACAGGCGCGCGAGGCGCGCGAAGCCCAGGCGAGTGCGGGCGAGCGGGTGGCCGTGGCGGCGCGCGACCAGATCGCGGCCCTGGAGGACGCGCTGGCCGATCTCACCACGCGGCACGTCGCCACGGAGCGCGACCTGGAGGAGCTGCGGCAGGCCCACGCGGCGGCGCTGGCCGCGCTCGACGGCGCCCGGCAGGCGCTGGACGAGGCCGAGGCCCGGGCGGTGCCGGACGAGCGCCTGCGGGCCGAGAACGCCGCCCTGGAACGGCGCATCGCCGAGGTGGCGGACGCGCTCATGGCGCAGGCCCGGCTCGCGCCGCGGCCGGAGCCGCGCCTGCCGGCGGCCACGCCGATGCCCGCCCCGGCCGCGGCGCATTCGGCCGGCTGAAACGATCGCTTCCCCCGGCCGTGCCGGCCTGTCCCGCACCAGGGGAGCGAAGCGGTGCGCCGACGCTCCCCTGGTGCGGGAACGGCGGATATCCGCGGTTCCGAGCCGCTCCGGGCAATGGCCCGCGGGAGGCGCCGCTCTTGTCAGACGGGCTGTTTCGCGCCATGTCGGCGCACCTTCCCCTCACATGCCGCGAGGCTGCATCGCCATGACGATCAAACCGACGTCGTTCGCTCTTCTCGTTGCCGGGGCTGTTCTCGTCGCCGGCCCGGCCCTGGCCCAGCGTGACGATCCCAATCTCAAGAAGTATTGCACCGGTGATTATATGACCTACTGCGGCAACCTGCCGCCCGAGAGCCCCGAGGTGGATCGCTGCTTCGAGAAGAATATGTCGAAGATCTCGGTGAACTGTAAGAAGGCGATCGACTACTACGAGCAGACGCAGAAGAAGGGCGGCCGGAGCTGAGGCTCGAGGCCCGTCCGGCCCCGTGATCCCCGATACCCTTCGGGGAGGCGGCGGCAGCACGCCGCGAGACCGGCCCGGCCGCGCCGTCCCGCAGCGACCCGTTCGACCGCCGCCGGGAACACGCGTCAGCCGCGGCGGTTCTCGCGCAGGTGGTCGACCAGCGCGCGCAGCTTGAGCGGCATGTTGCGCCGGTCCGGAAAATAGAGATGGAAGCCGGCGAAGGGCGGGCTGAACGCCTCCAGCATGGAGACGAGTTCCCCGCGCGCAAGGTAGGGCCGGAAGGTCTCCTCCATGCCGAAGGTGAGGCCGGCCCCCGCGCAGGCCATCCGGATCATCAGCCCCATGTCGTTCGTCGTCATGGCTGGGTTCACCGCCACGTCGAAGTCGCGCCCGTTCTCGGTGAACTCCCAGCGGTAGGGGGCCGCCCGCGGGTGCGGCCGCCAGCCGATGCAGGTATGGCCGGGCAGATCCCGAGGGTGCCGCGGCCGGCCTCGCCGTGCCACGTACGCGGGTGACCCCACCACGAGCTGGCGCTGATCGCCCGAGACCGGCACCGCGATCATGTCCTGCTCGATCACCTCCCCGAGCCGCACGCCGGCATCGTAGCCCTCGGCCACGATGTCGAACTCGTCGTCGCTGATCGTCACGTCGAGCACGACCTCGGGGTGGGCGGCGAGGAACGTCGCCAGGATCGGCCCTGACAGAAAGCTCTCGGCGATCGACGAGGCGGTGAGCCGCAGGAGCCCGCTCGGGCGGGCGCGCAGCTCGCCCGCCGCGTCGAGCGCGGAGGCGACGTCGGCAATCGCTGGCCCGACCGCGTGGTGCAGGCGCTCGCCCGCCTCCGTCAGGCGGACGCTGCGCGTGGTGCGCTGCACCAGCGCGACGCCCATCCGGTTCTCGAGCCTGCGGATCGACTGGCTGACGGCCGAGCGGCTGACCCCCAGCCGCTGCGCCGCCGCCCGGAAGCTCAGGGTCTCGGCCAGGGTCACGAAGACCGACACGGCGTTGAGATCGGTGCCCATTGGTGACGGGACCTTACCAACCCGGTCAGTGCTGCGCCAGTTCAGGGAGCCAATCGCCTCGGCTAGACGATCGGGCACAGGGACGGCCCCGGGCATCCGATCGCCAGCCGGATCAGGCCCTCGGCGCGCCCTGCCGATGAACAGGGAGATCGACGATGGCATCCCGTCTTCGTTCAACGGGCTCGGCCCTGCTCGCCGCCGCGCTCGCACTGGGGGTGAGCGCCGGATGGGCCGGATCGCGGGCCGGCGAGCCGGCCGAGCGGAACAAGCGGATCGTCGCCGAGGCGTTCGATCGCTGGGCCGCCGGCGGCACGACCTTCTTCACGGACCTCCTCGCCCCCGACGTGGTCTGGGTGATCGAGGGGTCCGGCGCGAGCGCGGGCACCATCCGGGGCCGCGACGCGCTCCTCGACCTCGTGCGCCCCTTCGCCGCCCGGCTGTCGCAGCCGCTCCGCCCGACGATGCGGCGGGTGTGGGGCGACGGCGACCACGTCATCGTCCACTGGCAGGGCGAAGCGGTCGCGCGGGACAGCCTCCCCTACCGCAACCGCTACGCCTGGATCCTGCGGATGCAGGACGGAAAGGCCGTCGAGGTCAACGCCTTCCTGGATCTCGCCGCCTTCGACGACGTGCTGCGCCGCATCCCCGAGCCGGCACGCACCGGCGACGCCCGATGAGCGCTGCCGCCCCCGCGCCGGCCCGTCGCGCCGCTCCTCCCTCTCCTCAAGGAACGCCCCGCATGCCCGCCCTCGATCAGTACCGCCCGCTCGGCCGCTCGGGCCTGCGCGTCTCGCCGCTGGCGCTCGGCACCATGACCTTCGGCTCCGACTGGGGCTGGGGTGCGGATGCCGACGAGGCGAGGGCGATCTTCGACCTCTACGTCGAGCGCGGCGGCAACCTCATCGACACGTCCGTCAACTACACGAACGGCACCTCCGAGCGCATGGTCGGGGCCTTCGCCAAGGGCCGGCGGGAGCGGCTCGTCCTGGCCACGAAGTTCACGATGGCGCGCGATCCGGGCCAGCCGAATTCCGGCGGCAACCATCGCCTCAACCTCGTGCGCTCCGTGGAGCAGAGCCTGCGTCAGCTCGGCACCGACTGGATCGATCTCCTGTATCTCCACGGATGGGACGGCACCACCGCGCCCGAGGAGGTGATGCGCGGCCTCGACGACCTCGTCCGGCAGGGCAAAGTGGTCTATCTCGGCATCTGCAACACGCCGGCATGGCGCGTCTCGCAGATGCAGACCCTCGCCGATCTGCGGGGCTGGTCGCCGCTCGTGGCGCTCCAGATCGAATACAGCCTCGTCCAGCGCACGGTGGAGCACGAACTCCTGCCGATGGCGCGGGCGATGGGCCTCGGGGTCCTGCCCTGGTCGCCCCTCGGCGGCGGCGTGCTCTCGGGCAAGTACGGCCCGTCCGACCTCGCCCGCAGCGACGGGCCGGAGATCGCGGCCTCGCGCAAGGGCGTGATCGCCGCGACCGGACACATGACGGACCACGCGCTCGCGCTCGCCGAGGTCGTCCGCGAGGTGGCGGCGGAGTGCGGGGCGACCCCGGCCCAGGTGGCGCTCGCCTGGACACTCCTCGGCCCGGCCGTGGCCGCGCCGATCATCGGGGCGCGCACGCGCGCCCAGGCGGAGGAGAATCTCGGCGCGCTCAGTGTGGCCTTGTCCCCCGACCAGCGGGCGCGTCTCGATGCGGCGAGCGCGCCGGCCCCGATCTTCCCGGCCGCGTTCCTCGACCGCCCGATGGTGCAGCAGCTCATCTTCGGCGGGGCACGGGTCGCAAGAGCTGCCTAGGGCCGGCATCTCAGACTGACGCTTGGGCGCGGTTCTCCGCCTCCAGGGCCGCGGCCAGATCCTCGATCGTGAAGGGTTTGCGCAGCACGGTCTCGCCGGGGGCCGGCCGCGGCCCGTCCTCGCCCTCCCGGCCGTGGCCGGTGGCGAACACCACCTTGAGGCCGGGCCGGCGCCGCCGCGCCTCGGCCGCCAGCGACGGCCCGTCGAGGCCCGGCATCACCACGTCGGTGAACAGCACCGCGACGTCCCGGTCGTTGTCCAGGCAGGCGAGCGCCGCCTGTCCGTCCGCCGCCGTCAGCGTCCGGTAGCCGAGTTCGCCGATGGTCTCGGCGCTGGCGCTGCGCACCATGGCGTCGTCCTCCACCACCAGCACGGTGCGCCGGCCGCGCTCGGGCACCTGCGCCGGCAGCCGGCCGCGGCCCGTCGCCTCCACCGGCGCCGCGCCGTCGTGGACGGGCAGAACCAGCACCACCGCGGTCCCCAGCCCCGGCGCGCTGTCGATGCGGACGGTGCCGCCCGACTGGGTGACGAAGCCGTAGACCTGGCTGAGGCCGAGCCCGGTGCCCCGGCCCTGCGGCTTGGTGGTGAAGAACGGCTCGAAGGCCCGCGCCACCACCTCGGGCGGCATCCCGGTGCCGGTGTCGCGCACGGTGATCGCCACCGCCGGACGGGCGCCCTCCAGCGTGTCGCGGGCGGTCTCGATGGTGAGCCGCCCGCCCCCCGTCATGGCGTCGCGGGCGTTCACCGCGAGGTTGAGGATCGCGTTCTCCAGCTGGTTCTGGTCGACGAAGATCGGCGGCGCCTGCGGGGCGAAGCGCGTCTCCACCACCACCGTCTCCCCGAGCGTGCGCCGCAGCAGGTCGATCATGCCGGAAATGAGCCCGTTCGGATCGGTCGGGCGCGGCTCCAGCGGCTGCTGGCGCGCGAAGGCGAGCAGGCGGTGCGTGAGCTTGGCGGCGCGGTCTGCGCCGTCGAGGGCGCCGTCGATGAAGCGGCCGACGTCGGTGTCGCCCCGCGCGAGGCGCCGCTGCAGCACTTCGAGCGAGCCGGTGATGACGGCCAGCAGGTTGTTGAAGTCGTGGGCGATGCCGCCGGTGAGCTGGCCCACCGCCTCCATCTTCTGCGCCTGCCGCAACTGGCCCTCCGCGGCCATGCGCTGCGCACTCTCGCGCCGCAGGTCGGCGAGCGCCGCCTCCTCGGCCCGCGCCCGGCGCAGGGCCAGCCACGCCATCAGCACCAGGGTGAGCGCCGAGATGCTGGCGACCGCGCCGTAGAGCTTCAGGTTCTCGTACCACTGGGCCTCGGCGACCGCCGTGGGGGTCGAGAAGGCGACCTGCACCGGGTACTCGCCGACCCGCCGCCACGCGTAGCGCTCCTCGGCGCCGCCGGGCGGCGTCCCCACCGCCGACCCGCCCTGGGGGCGGGCGTGGATTGCCCGCATCAGGGGATCGGCGGCCGGCAGCCGCGGCTCGGCCTGCGGGTCGTCCGGCTCGCGCACCAGCACGGCGCCGTCCGCCCGCAGCAGCAGGGCCTCGTGGGCGGTAGGCGCCGCGGCCTCGGCGTAGAAGCGCGCGAAGTAGCCGGTGCCGAGCGCGATCACGATGACCCCGTCGAAGCGCCCGTCCTCCGTGGAGCGCCGCCGGCTCACCGAGAAGAGCCGCTCCCCGCCCTCGCCGTCCCGCACCGCCGGGCCGACATAGATGCCGATGTCGCGCGACCGGTGGACCCCGAACACGTCCCGGCCGGTCAGATCCCGACCGAGGTCGCTCTCCCGGCTGCTCGCCCGCACCCGCCCCTCCGGATCCACCACCCAGACCGCCACCGCCTGGGCGAGCGGCGCCTTCAGGGTGGCCAGGAACGCGGTGGTGCCGGGGCTGCCGATCTGCGACCACGAGCGGTCGAAGGCGTAGTCGTCGACCCGGTCCATCGCCAGTTCGGCGGTGTCGAACACCTTCGAGGCGTGCTCGTGCATCACCGCGGCGGTGCGGATCAGGGAGGAATCCGCCTCCCGCAGCACCTCGGCCCGGTTCCACAGCGCCGCCCCGAGAAGGACGACGCACGGGACCAGGATGGCCGCGGCGACGAGGAGTTGGTGCAGCCGCACCGTCGAGAGGCTCACGGATCTCCCTCACTGCGCGACGCAGGCCGACGCCGGGATCGAAGCAAAGCTTAACCGTTCGGGCGGATCAAGGCGAGTGAGCAATTCGCGCTGCACGTGCATTCGGCGGTGGCGTGACGGGCTCGCCTCGCAGGTCCCGGGCCGCTATGGTGCCACGGCCACGCTTGGCGTCGGCGGTCGGGATCAGCGGATGCCCCTGTTTCGTCTCCTCGTCATCCTCGGCCTTCTCGCCCTCGGCTGTGCGGGGTGCGGCCGGCGCGGGCCGCTCGAATCACCCGTTGCCGCCGGCTCGCCCGCGCCGACGCGCACGGCCCCGTCTACGGTGGCGAACCCGGTCTCCGGCCCGGCGGCACTGTCGGGCACGATCGGGCTCGACGACGGCGGGACGCAGGCCGCGGATCCGGCCCTGCCGCAGGTGCCGGACGTGACCGGCATCGCCCAGGCCCCCACCCAGTCCTCCCGCAGCCGGCGGCGCAACTACGTGATCCCGCGCGAGCCGTTTCCCCTCGATCCGCTGCTGTAGAAGCGCGGGCCGTGGTGTATGGCGGGGCGCATCCCCCGCCCCCCGTCACCTTGGCCCCGTCGAGACACCGATGCACCACTTCAGCTACCGGAACGGCACGCTCCACGCGGAAGAGGTCGACCTCACGCGGCTGGCCGAGGAGGTCGGCACGCCCTTCTACTGCTACGCCTCCGCCACGCTGGAGCGGCATTACCGCGTCTTCGCCGAGGCCTTCGGGGAGGACGACCCGCTGGTGTGCTACGCCGTCAAGGCGAACTCGAACCAGGCGGTGCTCGCCACCCTGGCGCGGCTCGGCGCGGGCATGGACATTGTCTCTGAGGGGGAGATGCGCCGGGCGCTCGCGGCCGGGGTGCCGGCCGAGCGCATCGTGTTCTCGGGCGTCGCCAAGACCCGCGGCGAGATGGCGGCGGCGCTCGATGCCGGCATCCTCTGCTTCAACGTCGAGAGCGAGCCGGAACTCCTCGCCCTCTCGGAGGTGGCGGAGGGTCTGGGGCGGCAGGCGCGGATCTCGATCCGGGTCAACCCGGACGTGGATGCGCGCACCCACGCCAAGATCTCGACCGGCAAGTCCGAGAACAAGTTCGGCATCCCGATCTCCCGCGCCCGCGAGGTCTATGCCCGCGCCGCCGGCCTGCCGGGCCTGTCGGTCACCGGCGTCGACATGCATATCGGCAGCCAGATCACCGATCTCGCCCCCTTCGACAACGCGGCGGCTCTGCTCGCCGAACTCGCCCGCGACCTGATGGCGGCGGGCCACCGGCTCGACCACATCGATTTCGGCGGCGGCCTCGGCATCCCCTACCGCGACGACAACGCGCCGCCCCCCGATCCGCGCGCCTTCGCGGCGGTGATCCGCCCGCATTTCAAGCCGCTCGGCCTGAGGCCGGTGTTCGAGATCGGCCGGCTGATCGCCGGCAATGCCGGCATTCTCGTCACCCGCGTGGTCTATGTGAAGCAGGGCGAGGGGCGCACCTTCGTGATCGTGGATGCGGGCATGAACGACCTGATCCGCCCGACCCTCTACGAGGCCTATCACGGCGTCCGCCCGGTGGCGGAGCCCGCCCCGGACGCCCGGCGGATCACCGCCGACGTGGTCGGGCCGGTCTGCGAGAGCGGCGACTACCTCGCCCTGCAGCGCGAGATGACGGCGGTGGCACCCGGCGATCTCCTGGCGGTGATGAGTGCGGGCGCCTACGGGGCGGTGCAGGCGGGCACCTACAACACCCGGCTCCTCGTGCCCGAGGTGCTGGTGCGGGGCGGCGCCCACGCGGTGGTGCGGCCGCGCCAGAGCTACGAGGCCCTGATCGGCCTCGACCGGATGCCCGCGTGGCTGTGAAAGCGCGGATCGCTCAAATGCGACGCATTCGCGAAAGCGGGAGGCCAGGGGAGCGGTCGTAGACCTTGGGGCAACCGATGCCACGAGGCCCCATCCGATGACCCAGACCCGCTCCCTGCGTGCCCGCGCCGAGGCCGTCGTCGCCCAGGCGCGGCGCCTCGCCCGCGAGAACCATGCGCTGCTGGCGGCGGTGCGGGCGAGCCTGCACGAGGCCGCCGAGCCCCCCGCCCCGGCCCGCCGGCCTGAGCGGATTTGACCCGCTGGCCGTCCGGCCGGCCCGTGCTAGCCTCCTCCGATGCCCGGCGAGACGGTTCGGCGGGCGCGGCGCGAGCGGGAGTACGGCATGAGCGAGGCCGACGGGACCCCGACGGACCGGCGCGACCCCCGCGCGGGCCTCGACCGGCTGGTGGTCCGGGCCGGGCGCGTCGCCGCCTGGGAGCAGGCGTGGCCCGTCCTGTGGCGCGGCCTCGCGGTCGGGCTCGTCTTCTTCGCCGCCTCCTGGCTCGGCCTGTGGCTCGACGCCTCCCCGACGCTGCGCATGGTCGGGGTCGGGCTGTTCGCCGCCGCCCTCGTTCTCGCCCTCGTCCCGCTCCTGCGCCTGCGGCGCCTCAGCCGCCCGCAGGCGCTGGCGCGCATCGACCGGGACGCGGGTCTGCGCCACGGCCCGGCCCAGGCGCTTGAGGATACGCTGGCCCTCGGCCGGCAGGATCCGGGCACGCAGGCCCTGTGGGCGCTGCACCAGCGCCGGGCCGCCCAGCTTCTCGACCGCCTCAAGGTCGCGGGTCCCCGCCCCGGCATGGCCCGGCGCGACCCCTATGCGCTGCGCGCCGCGCTCCTGCTCGCGGCGGTCGGCGGCGCCTTCGTGGCCGGCCCCGAGGCCGGGGAGCGGCTGCGCGCCGCCTTCGACTGGCGCGGGCCGCCGGCCGCCGCGCCCGCCTTCCGCATCGACGGCTGGATCGACCCGCCCCTCTACACCCGGCTTCCGCCCCTCATCGTCAACCTCGCGGAGGCCGACCAGCGCCTGCGCGCGCCGGTCAACGCCACGCTGGTGATCCGCATCGCCGGCGCGGCCGAGGCCACAGTGACGCCCGGCAGCGGCCTGCGGCCGGCGCCCGCCGCCGCCCAGAAGCCCGGGCTCCTGCTGCGCGAGGAGCGGTTCGTGCTCACCGGCGGCACCGCCGACCTCACGGTCCAGACGGGGCTGTCGCGCAGCCACCGCCTCACCGTCGAGACGATCCCCGACCGCCCGCCCGAGATCGCCTTCGCGGGTCCGCTCGAATCGAACGGACGCGGCACCTTCACGCTCGCCTACCGGGCCAAGGACGATTACGGCATCGCCGGCGCCGAGGGCGTGGTCGAGGCGCAGACGCGCGCCCGCACCCTGGTGCCGCCGCCCCGTCTCGCGCTCAGCCTGCCGGCCGAGGCGCAGGGCAGCAACGACACCCGCACCCTCGTCGATCTCACCGACAATCCCTGGTCGGGCGCCCGCGTGACCCTGACCCTCGTCGCCCGCGACGAGGCCGGCCAGGAGGGGCGCAGCAACGCGCTCAGCCTGACGCTGCCGGGCCGGGTCTTCACCCAGCCGCTCGCCCGCTCGCTCGTGGAGGAGCGCCGCCGCCTCGTCCTCGACCCGGACGGCGGCCGCGCCCGGGTGCAGACCTCGCTCGACGCGCTGCTGATCGCGCCCGAGCGGTTCACCCCGCAATGGGGCGTCTTCCTGGGCCTCAAGGAGGTCTCGCGCCGCCTCGCGGCGGCCCGCAGCGACGAGGCGCTGATCGAGGTGGCCGATCTCCTCTGGGCGATCGCGCTGCAGATCGAGGAGGGCGATCTCTCGGATGCCGAGAAGGCCCTGCGCGCCGCCCAGGACCGCCTCCGGGAGGCGGTGGACCGCAACGCTTCCGAGGAGGAGATCAGGAAGCTCGCCGAGGACCTGCGCCAGGCGATGGACCGCTTCCTGAAGGAGTTCGCGCAGCGCCAGCAGCAGAGCCCCCAATCGGGCGAGCAGCGCCAGCAGCAGCAGGCCGACCGCACGGTCACGCCCGACGACCTCGACCGCATGCTCAAGCAGATGCAGGAGGCGATGAAGCGCGGCGACGTGGCGGAGGCGCAGCGCCTCCTCGACCAGCTGCGGGGCATCCTCGAGAACCTGCAGATGGCCCAGCCCGGCTCCCGCCTGTCGGATCCCGCCGCGCGCGAGATGAACCGGCAGATGCAGGAACTCGAGACCATGGCGCGCGAGCAGCAGGGCCTGCGCGACGAGACCTTCCGGCAGGGCCAGGAGCGCCGGTTCGGCAACCGCGGCCAGCCGCAGCAGGGCCAGCCCGGCGAGCGCCAGCAGGGCCAGCGCGGCCGCCAGCCGGGGCAGCAGGGCCAGGGTGAGCCCGGCCAGCCCGGCGAGCGCCAGCAGGGGCAGCGCGGCCAGCAGGGTCAGCAGGGTCAGGGCCTCGGTGACCGCCAGCAGGCCCTGCGCGAGCGGCTGGAGCAGCTGCAGCGGCGCATGAAGGAACTCGGCCTGCAGGGCGAGCAGGGTCTCGCCGATGCCGAGCAGGCCATGCGCGAGGCCGAGCAGGCCCTCGGCCAGGGCCAGGACGGCAGCGCCGTCGATGCCCAGGGCCGCGCGCTCGAAGGGCTGCAGCGCGGCACGCAGGGCATGGCCCAGCAGATGCAGCAGATGGGTCAGGAGGGCGAGGGGGGCGAACCCGGCGAGGGCCCGCAGGGTCAGGGCCAGCCCGGCCAGCCCGGCCGCCAGGGCGCGCGCGACAACGATCCGCTCGGCCGCCCGACCCGCAGCCGCGACTATTCGGACGGGCGCGTGCGCGTGCCCACCGCCGAGGAATCCGGCGTCGAGCGCGCCCGCCGCATTCTGGAGGAGCTGCGCCGCAAGCTCGGCGATCCGAACCGTGCCCGCGAGGAGCTCGACTATTTCGAGCGCCTGCTGCGCCGGAACTGAGGGGATCCGTGGTGCCGCACGCCTGAGTCACGCCGTCTGCGCCGCGTGATGCGCGGGATCCGCGATCCCGCAACCCTCGGCACGCCCGTCTCCCGCGCGGGAGACCCGGCCGTCGCGCGCCGTCCCGAAGCGATCCAACCCTCGCGAGTCAGTCTCCCATGTCGGGCAATACCCTCGTCCTCGTCGCCTGCCTGGCGGTCGCCGTCGTCCTGCTGTTCGGTCTCGTCAACATGCTGCGCGGCGGCAGCGCGAACCTCTCCCAGCGCCTGATGCGCCTGCGCGTGGTGCTCCAGTTCGTCGCCATCGCGGTGATCATGGGCGTGCTGTGGTGGCGCGGCGGCTGATGCGCCGTCCCGCGCGTGCGGTCGCCGCCGCGGCCTCCACGATGCGGATTGCGTAGCCGTGCGGGCCTGCCTCGGCCTGCCGGCCGAACCGTGAGAGGCTGCCGGCCATGACGATCCGGCCCGTTCTCCGCGCGCTCCTCCTCCTCCTCGCCGCCGCGACCGCCCTGCCGGGGCCGGCGGCGGGAGGCCCGCAGCCGCAGGCCGCCTTCCGCCGCGGCGTGGGCGTGCATTCCATGCTCAACTGGGCGCAGGTCGAACCGGCGGACCGCACGCGCTACCGCAGCGCTCCCTTCGACGGACCGGCCTACGACCTGCCCGATGCGCTGATCGCCAACGTGCGGGAGGCGGGGTTCGACTTCGTGCGGCTGACGGTGGATCCGGGACCGTTCCTGCAGCTCTCCGGCGCCCCGCGGGAGGCGCTGGACGCCAAGCTCCTCGGGACGGTGCGGCGCTTCCTCGGCGCCGGCCTCGCCGTGCTGGTGAACCTGCACGCCAACTCGCAGGTGCCGCGCTACGATGCCGTCAACTGGCTGCACGCGACCGACACCCCGGTCTTCCGCGAGTACCTCGCCTTCGTCGAGCGCACCGCGCGGCTGCTCGCGGGCCTGAACAGCCCGGCTGTGGCCTTCGAGCCGATCAACGAGCCGCCCTACGGCTACGATGCGGCCAGCGTGAAGCGCTGGCAGGCGATGGCCGAGGGGCTGCACGCCGCCGTCCGGCGCGGCGCCCCGGACATGCTCGTGGTGCTCACCGGCGCGCGGGGCGGCAACCGCCACGGATTGCTCTCCCTCGACCCGACGCCGTTCCGCGGCAGCCGGGTGCGCTACTCCTTCCACTACTACGAGCCCTACACGTTCACGCACCAGGGCGTCGCCTCGAAGGAGCCGAGCGCGGCCCTGTGGCGCTACGTCTCCGACCTGCCCTACCCGTCCGCCAGCATGCCGGCGGCCTTCGTGCTCGAGACCGTCAGGGCCAATGTCGAGAGCGAGCCGGGCCTCGATCCGCTGACGCGCCAGCGCACCGTCTCGGCGGCGCGGGCCTTCGTCTCGGCCGCGCTGGCCGAGGGCTTCGATCGCAGGCGGATCGAGGCCGCCTTCGACGAGGTCGCGGCCTGGGCGGCCCGCCACGGAGTCGACAAGCGGCAGATCCTGCTCGGCGAGTTCGGCGCCTGCCGCACCTACGGCCGCTACCGCGCCGCCGACCCGATCTCCCGCGAGGCGTGGCTGCGCGACGTGCGCGAGGAGGCCGAGCGGCGCGGCTTCGCGTGGTCGGTCTGGGAATTGTCCGGCTACGGCGGCATGGCGCTGGTGAGCGAGGACGGCGCCAGCACCCTTGACCGGCCCAGCCTGCGGGCGCTCGGCCTGTACGGTCCCTGAGCGGCGATTGCCTCACCGGCGGATCCGCACTATCCGGGGTCCAAGTCCTCGGGGTTCAAGTCCCCGATGTCGAACCCCCGCTGTCGAAGGCCTGCCGATGAAAGCGCGCGTCACCGTCACCCTGAAGACCGGAGTCCTCGATCCGCAGGGCAAGGCCATCGAGGGGGCGCTGCGCTCCCTCGGCATCGAGGGCATCGCCAGCGTCCGCCAGGGCAAGTTCTTCGAGGTCGAGGTCGAGGGCGCCGACCCGGCCGCCGCCGAGGCCACCGTGAAGGCCGCCTGCGACCGGCTCCTGGCCAACACGGTGGTGGAGAACTACCGGGTCGAGATCGCCCGATGAAGGCGGCGGTCATCGTCTTCCCGGGCTCGAACCGCGAGGCGGACGTCATCCGGGCGCTCACCCTGTCGGGGGCCGAGGCGGTGCGGGTCTGGCACGCCGAGACGGACCTGCCCGCCGGCACCGACCTCGCGGTGCTGCCCGGGGGCTTCTCGTACGGCGACTACCTGCGCTGCGGCGCCATCGCGGGCCGGGCCAACGCGATGGATGCGGTGCGGGCGCACGCGGCCCGCGGCGGGCTGGTGCTCGGCATCTGCAACGGCTTCCAGATCCTGTGCGAATCGGGGCTCCTGCCCGGCGTGCTGATGCGCAACGTCAACCGCCGCTTCATCTGCCACCGCCAGACCCTGCGGGTGGAACGCACCGACACCGCCTTCACCCGGGCCTACCGGCAGGGGCAGGTGATCGACGTCTGCGTGGCCCACGGCGAGGGCAACTACTACGCCGATCCCGAGACCATCGCCCGGATCGAGGGCGAGGGCCGCGTCGCCTTCCGCTACTGCGACGCCGCCGGCAACCTCACCGAGACGGCCAACCGCAACGGCTCCCTGAACTCCATCGCCGGGATCTATTCCGAGACGCGCACCGTGCTGGGGCTGATGCCCCACCCGGAAAACTTCGTCGAGGATCTGGTCGGCGGGACGGACGGGCGCGGCCTGTTCGAGAGCCTCGCCAGGGCGGCCTGACGCGCCGCCCTCCCGCCCCCGGGGCGAGAGGACTCTACGGCGGCGTCGGTTTCCCGAACAGGGCGCTGATCATCGCGTGATCGCTGACGCGCCCGCCGCTCGGGCGGGGCTTGGCCACGCTCAGCGAGACCTCGCCCGATGCGTAGGGCGACCCGTCGCTCACCATGACGCGGTCCCAGCGGTGCTGTCCCAGCTCGGACGCGCTGCCCTTCCTGAGCGTCGTCCCGGTCGTCAGCGACGCCGAGATGTCCTTGTAGCCATCCCTCTCGATCTTGCCGAGATAGTTGAGGTCGCCGATGATGATGTCGGCATCGGCCGCGCGCGAGGCCTGCGTGATCGCGTCGATCACGTCCTTGTTCTGATTGCTGACGCGCGGGTTCGGCGCGTGGAACGCCGCGATCCGATGCTCGGGACCGGTCCCGTCGCTGCGCTGCGCGCGGAAGAGGAAACCGTCCCGATACCAGTCGGCCTCGTAGGTGTTCGGCCTGAAATGGTCGGTCCGCGCTTCGAGCGGATGGTTCTTGCGCGCCCGCAGGCCCTTGGCCTTGATGCGGGACTGGTGGGCATCCATCCGCTCCTGCGCCTCGACCTTCCGCTTTCTGATGGTCTTCTTGAGGACGGAGCGGAGATTCAGAGCCCGCGACGTCACCTTCAGGCCGCGGGACATGGAGATGATCCATTCGCGCGTGTGGCTCGCGCCACCGAGGTCCACCGCCTTGAACGAGACGCCCTTCAACCCGGCTCGTCTGAACTCCTTGCGCAAGCCCCTGCGGATGGCCGTGACCTGCTCCTGCTGGCCCTTGACCTCAAGCAGGAAGCCGAGGAAGGGCGTCTTGGGCGACAACGCCGTGTCGTCGACCCGGGCCTTCACCGTGCTGGCGATCTCCGGGGCGACGGCGAGCTTCCCCGTCCCGAACTGCTCGATGTTCCATGACAGAAGGTTGAACTCGCACATCCGACCTCCGGGGTGATCCGGCGGGAACGGGGGCGTGCGGCAGACCGTCCTTGGCGGGCCGCAGCGGCGGCATCACCTGATAGCCCGAGGGCGTCGCGGTGGTGACGGCCGTGACCGTGATCGTCACGGCCTGCGGTCGCGACCCGAGCAGGCGCAGCCGAGGGGACGCCGTCGCGGGACGGGGCGTCTCGGCGCGCGTGCGTCCGGATCGACGCCGTCCGGCCGCCTGCAGGGGGACGCGCAGCCTCGATCCGCGTGCGCCGAGGCTGCTGCTGGGCGTTCCGGACGCGCTTCCCGGGCGCGCGGTCTCAGTGGTTGTCGCGCGGCGGTCCCATGCTCTGCGCCACCTTCTGGAAGGCATCCGAGCCGCGCAGGATCATGCCCTCGGAGAGCTGCTCCACCATGGCACGCTGGATCGCCTGCCAGGGCGTCTGGCTCGCCGGATACGGGTAGCCGCCACGCGCGCTCAGATCCTCGCGCCGCCGCGCCAGCTCCTCGTCGGAGAGCAGGATGTCCGCCCGCCGCGTGTTGAGGTCGATGCGGATGCGGTCCCCGTTCTGCAGCAGCGCGAGGCCGCCGCCGGCCGCCGCCTCCGGCGAGGCGTTGAGGATCGAGGGCGTGCCCGAGGTGCCCGATTGCCGCCCGTCGCCGATGCAGGGCAGCGAGAGCACGCCGCGCCGGATCAGGGCGCCGGGCGGCTGCATGTTCACCACCTCGGCGGCGCCCGGATAGCCGATCGGCCCCGCTCCGCGCATGATCAGGATGGTGTTCTCGTCGATGTCGAGGGCGGGATCGTCGATGCGGTGGTGGTAATCCTCCGGCCCGTCGAACACCACGACCCGGCCCTCGAAGGCATAGGGGTCGTTCGGGTTCGCCAGGTAGCGGTCGTAGAATTCGCGGCTGATCACGCTGGTCTTCATGATCGCCGAATCGAACAGCGTGCCCTTGAGGTTGAGGAAGCCCGCCCGCTCGCGCAGGGGCTCGGCGTAGGGCTTGATCACCTCGCGGTCCCAGGTCCGCGCCTCGCGGCAATTCTCCCCGATGGTGCGTCCGTTGCAGGTCAGCGCGCCCTCATGGATCTTGCCCGCCTCGATCAGCTCCGCGAGCACCGCCGGCAGGCCGCCCGCGCGGTAGTATTCCTCGCCGAGATACGCCCCGGCCGGCTGCATGTTGACGAGGAGCGGCACGTCGTAGCCGACGCGCTCCCAGTCGTCGCAGGAGAGCGGCACGCCGATCAGCTTGGCGATGGCGTTGATGTGGATCGGCGCGTTGGTCGAGCCGCCGATGGCGGTGTTGGCCACGATGGCGTTCTCGAACGCCTCGCGGGTGAGGATGTCGGAGGGCTTGAGGTCCTCCCAGACCATCTCGACGATGCGCTGGCCGGTGGCGTAGGCGGCCTGCCCGCGCTCGCGGTAGGGGGCGGGGATCGCCGCCGAGCCCGGGAGCGCCATCCCGAGCGCCTCGGCGAGCGCGTTCATGGTCGAGGCGGTGCCCATCGTGTTGCAATGGCCCGTAGAGGGGGCCGAGGAGGCCACGATGTCGAGGAACTGCTGGTAGTCGATGTCGCCCGCCGCGTGGCGCTCGCGCGCCTTCCACACCACGGTGCCCGAGCCGGTGCGCTCGCCGCGGCTCCAGCCGTTCAGCATCGGCCCGACATTGAGGGAGATCGCCGGGATGTTCACGGTCGCGGCCGCCATCAGGCAGGCCGGCATGGTCTTGTCGCAGCCGGTGAGCAGCACCACGCCGTCGAGGGGGTAGCCGTACAGCACCTCCACCAGCGACAGGTAGGCGAGGTTGCGGTCGAGCGCCGCGGTCGGGCGCTTGCCCGTCTCCTGGATCGGGTGGCAGGGGAACTCGAAGGCGACGCCGCCCGCCGCCGTGATGCCCTCGCGCACGCGCTTGGCCAGCTCCATGTGGTGGCGGTTGCACGGCGAGAGATCGGAGCCGGTCTGGGCGATGCCGATCAGGGGCTTGCCCCCCTGCAGCTCCGCCAGGGTCAGGCCGTAGTTCAGGTAGCGCTCGAGGTAGAGCGCGGTCATGCCCGGGTTGTCGGGGTTGTCGAACCACAGGCGCGACCGCAGGCGGCTCGAGTCGATCCGGGGGCGAGGCGTCGAGGCCATGCGGGGTTCCTTCCCTGTCATCGTTCCAGACCATTGCACACGGGCGCGGCGCGAAGGCAACAGCGGTGCGCCGACCGCCGGCCCGGTCCGCGCGCGTCGTCGCAGGACCAAAGAATCGTGTCCACGGGTGTCCCCTCCCCGGCGCGAGGGTGCTATGAGGCCCGCGCTACCATCCCGAAAGGCCGTCCATGAGCGAGAAGACCACGAACCCGCTGCTCCCGATCGCCATCGTCGTGTCGCTGCCCGTGCTGGCCTGCCTCGTCCTGATGCTGACGGATCAGGGCATCGAGCGGGCGCTGCTCTGGTCGGCGATCAAGATCGGCCTCGTGCTCATCGTGATCGGCGGCGCGCTCTCGTTCGCGGCGAGCCGGCTCGCGGAGAAGAGCGGGCGCTAGAGCCCGCGGCGATGCCCGCCCTCGTCCCCGCCTTCGCGCGCATCGGCGAAGAGAACGCCTTCGCGGTGCTGGCCCGCGCCACCGCCCTGGCGCAGGCCGGCCGCGACGTCATCAATCTCGGCATCGGCCAGCCCGACATGCCGACGCCGCCCCACGTGGTGGAGGCGGCGGTCAAGGCCCTGCGCGACGGCCATCACGGCTACACGCCCGCCACCGGCATCCTGCCGCTGCGCGAGGCGGTCTCGCGCGACATCCTGCGCCGCCTCGACGTCGCGGTCTCGCCCGAGAGCGTCATGATCGTGCCCGGCGGCAAGGTCACGATGTTCATGGCGATCCTGATGTTCGGCGAGCCGGGGGCGGAGATCCTCTACCCGGACCCGGGTTTCCCGATCTACCGCTCGATGATCGAGTTCACGGGCGCGACCCCGGTGCCGATCCCGATCCGCGAGCGGAACGGCTTCGCCTTCTCGGCCGAGGAGACCCTCGGCCTGATCACCCCGCGCACGCGCCTGGTGATCCTGAACTCGCCCGCGAACCCGACCGGCGGCGTGACGCCGAAGGCCGAGATCGACCGGCTGGTGGCGGGCCTCGCCGGGCACCCGCAGGTCGCGGTGCTGTCGGACGAGATCTACGGCACCATGACGTATGACGGCGAGCGCCACCACACGCTGCTCGCCTATCCGGAGATCCGCGACCGGCTGATCTATCTCGACGGCGCCTCCAAGACCTACGCGATGACCGGCTGGCGCCTCGGCTGGTCTGTCTGGCCGGCGCCCCTGTACGAGGCGGCGCGCAAGCTCGCGGTGAACTCGTTCTCCTGCGTCAACGCCGCGACGCAATGGGCCGGGATCAGTGCGCTCGATGGCCCGCAGGACGCCGTCGCCGCGATGATGGCCGAGTTCGACCGCCGCCGCCTGCTGGTGGTCGAGGGGCTCAACCGGCTGCCGGGGGTGTCCTGCATCACCCCGAAGGGCGCCTTCTACGCCTTCCCCAACATCGCCGGCACCGGCTGGAAGGCCAAGGCGCTCGCCTCCGCGCTCCTCGAAGAGGCCGGCATCGCCACCATCGGCGGCCCCGATTTCGGCGTGCACGGCGAGGGCTATCTGCGCCTCTCCTATGCCAACTCCGCCGAGAACATCGCCCGGGCGCTGGAGCGGATGGGCGCCTTCCTGGCGGAACGGCGGGCCTGAGCGGGCGCTCCGGTCGCCGTCCGCGGGAGACGACATGACGCGATCCGAGAAGGACAAGATGCTGGCGGGCGAACTCTACCGCCCTGAAGGCCCGGAGATCCTGGCCGACGTGGCGCGGACGGCCGAATGGCTCGCCCGCTACAACGCCCCGGGCGTGATGGACCCTGCGGCGCGGCACGCGCTGCTGCGCGCGTTCCTGGCCGAGGCCGGTCCCGACACGGTGGTGCGCCCGCCCTTCTACTGCGACCTCGGCTACAACATCCGTCTCGGGCGCAACGTCTTCCTGAACTACAACTGCACCATCCTCGACATCATGCCGGTGGAGATCGGCGACTTCACCCTGATCGGGCCGGGGGTGCAGATCCTGGCGGCGGACCACCCGCGCGACCCGGCGCAGCGCCGGGCGCTGCTCGAATTCGGCCGTCCGGTGCGCATCGGCGCCAATTGCTGGATCGGCGCCGGCGCCCTGGTGCTGCCGGGCGTCACGGTGGGGGACGACGCGATCATCGGGGCGGGCAGCGTCGTCACCCGCGACGTGCCGCCGGGCGCCACCGTGGCGGGCAACCCAGCCCGGCCGGTGCGGCGCACCGCGCCGGCCGGCTGACGCCATCGCCCCAGGATGCTGACGCATCGATCTCGATCCCGGGCAAGCCCGGGATCGACGGGGCCGATGACCCATCTCGACGTGTCGATGCCAAGCCAGAGGCTGGGCGACACGTCGAGAACGGAACCGACGGTCGCTTTCAACGACCGTTGGCATAGGCGGGCGCGGCTCAGCGCCCGAGCCCGACCCGGCGCGCGGCCGCAGCGGGATCGAGATCGGGCGGATCGATGCGGCGGTAGCGCGCCTGGACGAGGCCGAAGGCCCCGAACGCCGCAAGGCCCGCCGCCGTCAGGCCGAGGAGCGCGGCGCCGTAAGGCTGGTCGCGCAGGGTCCTGAGCGCTCCGCCGAGGCCCTGGACGGCGCTCGACCGGCTCTCGATCGCGGCCACGATCAGGAAGCCGCCGATGAGCCAGAACACGATGCCCCGCGCCGCGTAGCCGAAGCGGCCCGCGCGCGTCGCCCAGGGCCGGGCATCCACCGGCAGGGCGAGGAAGCGCGTGACGTCGCCGCGCCAGGCCTTGAGCAGGAAGGCGCCGCCGGCCGCGATCACCACGGCGCCCACGCCCCCGACGAGCCACGCGCCGAGCGGCTGCTGCAGCAGCCACGCGGTCCAGTCGCGCGCCGCCTGATCCTCCGCTCCGCCGCCGCCGCGGCCGAGCGCGGTCGCCGCCACCGAGACCGCGAGCGAGCCGTAGAGGCCGCCGCTGACGAGATGGCCGGCCCGCACCGCGAGCCCCTTCGCCGAGCGGCCGCGCCGGTCGGCATCCGTCACCGCCTCGACCACGCGCCAGAGCGCGAAGCTGGCGAGCCCCGCCGCCACGGCCCCGAGCAGGACGCGGCCGAAGGGCTGGCCGAGGAGCGTCGCGAGCGCGCTGCGGCTGCCGCCGGTCCGCCCGCCCTCCCCGATCGCCGCCAGGACCGCCAAGCCGCCGACGAGGCAATAGGTGAGCCCGCGGGCGCCGTAGCCCGCCCGCGCCAGGAGTTCGAGCAGGGAGGGCCGGGCATCCCGCATGGCGCTCAGGCTCCGGCTTCCGCCTCGACCCGCGCCACGACCTCCGCGTCGAGGTCGAGGGCTTCGGCGAGTTGGGCGAGGAAGGTGCGCTCCTGCACGGTGTCGGGGTCGATGGCGAGGCGCGCCGCCGCGTAGACCCGGGCCGCCGCGTCCGGGTCCGCCACCCGGTCGGCGATCTCGTCCACGGCCGGCGGGTCGGCAAACAGCCGGTCGAGGTCGCGGCGGCCCGCCGCGTCGAGGCCGGCCTCGTCGATCGCCGCATCGAGCCGGGCGCGCTCCTGCGTGTCGATCATCCCGTCCGCCAGCGTCGCCGCCACCATGGCCCGCAGGTACAGGTCCGCATCGTCGTCGCTGACATCCTCGGCCGAGAGGGCGCGCCGGGCGGCGGCCGGTGCGCCGTCGCGCGCCAGGGCGCGGTAGCCGAGCCCGGCGATGAGGGCGAGGCCGCCGAGCGCCGCCAGACCGCCCGCGAGGCCACCTCTGCGGGAGCGGACCAGGGCATCAACCAGTCGCTTCGTGTCGGCCATGGCGGATACTCCCACATTGCATGGTGTCGCGCTCGTCAACGGCCGAGCCCCGCGGCGGTTTCTGAGCAATGCGCGCGACGAACGCAGGGCCGGCGGGCACGATCGGCCAAGCTCCGCGTTGACGGCCATGCTGATCCTCAGACTCGCGATCGACGACGGACGCAGCGTCGAGCTGGAAGTGGCGTCCGCGGTCGAGGCGGCGGACATCGCGCTCGCGGTCGCCCTCGCGCGCGGCCGGGATGAGCCCCTGATGCGGGCTCTCGCCCGGACGAGCGAGGCGGGAAGCCAGCAGGCGCTGCTCGCGCTCTGCGGCGGCCTCCTCGCCTACGGCCTGCTCGCCGGACACAGCCCGGCCCTGCGCGCGGGCGGGCGGGCGCTCGCCGCCCATCTCGCGGCGAGCGCCGTCAAGACCACGCTGAAGCGCCTCCTCGTGCGCACGCGGCCGAACGAGATGCTGGAGACGGGCCGCTACGCCTTCCGGCGCGGGCGGCCGGATCGCGGGCCGCTGCAATCCTTCCCGTCCGGCCACGCCGCCGTGAGCGTCGCGGTGGCGCGCTCGCTCGCCCGCTCCTGCCCGGAGCTGCGAGCACCCGCCCTCGCTGCCGCCGCCGCCGTGACGCTGATCCAGGTGCCGCGGGGCGCCCACTACCCGGCGGATGCCGCGGCGGGCGCGGCGATCGGCGTGGCCGCCGAGTGGCTGGCCGCGCGGGTGGCCGACCGGCTGGCCGGCCCTACTCCGCCGCCATCGGCGGCGCATGAGCCCGAGGCTGATGGGCCTGAGGCTGATGCGAGGGAGGCTCGTCCACCGCCCCGATGAAGCGCCCGAACAGGCGGCCGAAGAGCCGCGAGAGATCGTCCATCAGCACGAAGATCGCCGGCACGAACAGCAGCGACAGCAGCGTCGAGACGAGGAGCCCCGAGATCACCGCGATCGCCATCGGCGAGCGGAACTCGCCGCCGATGCCGAGCGCCATCGCGGAGGGCACCATGCCGGCCGCCATCGCGATGGTCGTCATGACGATCGGCCGCGCGCGCTTGCGGCCGGCCTCCGTGATGGCGGTGATGCGGTCGACGCCGCGGGCCATCTCCTCGACGGCGAAATCCACCAGCATGATGGCGTTCTTGGTCACCACGCCCATCAGCATCAGGATGCCGATGACGACCGGCATCGAGATCGGCCGGTTGAAGATCAGGAGGCCGAGGATCGCCCCGCCGATCGACAGCGGCAGCGAGAACAGGATGGTGAGCGGCTGCAGGAACGAGCCGAACAGCAGGATCAGCACGCCGAGCACCATCATCAGGCCGGCGCCCATGGCGAGCGCGAAGCCCTCGAACACCTCGCCCATCACCTCCGCGTCGCCGGTCTGGCGGATCTCGACCCCGGGCGGCAGGTTCTTGGCCGCCGGCACGCTCATCGCCTGGGCGAGGGCGGCGGCGAGGGCGTCCGAGCCCTGGAGGTTCGCCTCCAGCGCCACGCGCACCGCGCGGTCGTAGCGGTCGATCGCGGTCGGCCCGCGGCCCAGTGTGATGTCGGCCACCGCCGTCAGCGGCACCGCGCCGCCGTTCTTGGTCGGGACCTTGAGGGCTTCGAGGGTGTCGAGGTCGCCGCGGGTCTCGATCGGCAGCTGGACGCGGATCGGGATCTGCCGATCGGTGGCGTTGAACTTGGCGAGGTTGGCGCCGATGTCGCCGATGGTGCCGACCCGCACCGTCTCGGCGATGGTGTCGGTGGACACGCCGAGATCGGCCGCGACCGCCGGCTTGGGGCGGATGCGCACCTCGGTGCGGTCGAGCGGCGCGGTCGACATCACGTTGACGAGGTTCGGGATCTGGGCGACCTCGCGCTGCATCCGCTCGGCCGTGTCCTTCACCACTGCCGTGTCGGGGCCGGCGACGATCAGCGCGAAGTCGCGCTGGCCGCCCTCGCGCAGGGACCAGTAGCGGATGTCGGGCTCCTCGCGCAGGAGGCTCATGATCGCCGCCTCCACATCGGCCTGCTTGCGCGCGCGGTCCTTCTTGGGCGTCAGGTTGATGGTCAGGGTGGCCAGCCGGATCTCCTTCTTGCCCGGCAGCTGGCGCCCGCCGTCCACGAAGACGGAGCGCACCTCGGGCAGGCCGCGGATGCGGTCGGCCACCCGGTCGGTGACCGCGATCGTGTCGTCCAGCCGGGCGCCCGGCGGCAGTTCCACGACGAGGAGGGTGCGCGCCGCGTCCTCCTTGGGGATGAATCCGGCGGGCAGGAGCTGCGTGGAGGCGATCGAGCCCGCGAACAGCCCGAGGCCGGCGACCAGCGTGATGTACTTGTGGCGCACCGACCACGCGACGACGCGGCCGTAGAGGCGCATGACCGGCCCCTCGCGCTCCTCGGCATGGCCGTGGTCGCGCATGAAGTAGGCGGCCATCATCGGGGTGATCAGGCGCGCGACGAGCAGCGACATGAACACCGCCGCCGCGATGGTGAGGCCGAACTGCTTGAAGTACTGGCCGGCGATGCCGCCCATGAAGCTCACCGGCGCGAAGATCGCGATCAGGGTCGCCGTGATGGCGATGACCGCGAGCCCGATCTCGTCGGCGCCCTCGATCGCGGCGCGATAGGGCGACTTGCCGAGCCGGATGTGCCGGACGATGTTCTCGATCTCCACGATCGCATCGTCGACCAGGATGCCGGTGACGAGGGTGATGGCCAAGAGGCTCACCGCGTTGAGGGAGAAGCCCATCGCGCTCATCGCCCAGAAGGTCGGCAGCACCGAGAGCGGCAGCGCCACCGAGGCGATCAGCGTCGCCCGCCAGTCGCGCAGGAACAGCAGCACCACCAGCACCGCGAGCGCCGCCCCTTCGAGCAGGCCCAGCATCGCCGAGTGGTAGTTGCCGATCGCGTTGGTGACGGAGGTGTCGATCAGGTCGAAGCGCACCTCCGGGTAGGCCCGGCGCAGCTCCTCGATCTTCCTCGCCACCACCTCGGCCACCGAGGCATCGCTCGCCCCGTTGGCGCGCGAGATCGCGAAGGCCACCACCGGCTCGCCGTTGAAGCGCGCGAAGGTGCGCGGCTCCTCGGCCCCGTCGCTGAGGGTGGCGAGTTCGTCGAGCCGCACCTTGCGGCCCCCCGGCAGCACGATCGAGGTGGCAGCCAGCGTGTCGAGGCTCGCCGAGGCCGCCAGCGTGCGGATCGACTGCTCCTGCCCGCCGATCTCGGCCCGGCCGCCCGCCATGTCGGCGGAGGTCAGGCGCAGCTGCCGGTTCACGTCGGCGGCGGTGATGCCGAGCGAGAGCAGCCTGTCGGGCTTGAGGGTGACCCGCACCTCGCGGGCGACGCCGCCCAGGCGCTCCACTCCGCCGACGCCGCGCAGGCCCTGGATCTGGCGCGCCACCACGTCGTCCACGAACCAGGACAGGTCCTCGGGCGTCATCGCGGGCGCCGAGGCGCCGTAGACCATGATCGGCAGGCCGACGATCTCGACGCGGTTGATGATCGGCTCGTCGATCGTCCGCGGCAGGTTCATGCGGATCTTGGCGATCGCGTCCTTGACGTCGTTGACGGCCCGGTCGGTGTTGACCTCCAGGCGGAACTCGATCGTCGTCGCCGAGGTGCCCTCGGTGATCGAGGAGGTGATGTGCTTGACGCCCTTCACCCCCGCCACCGCGTCCTCGACCCACTTCGTCACCTGGGTCTGGAGTTCGGAGGGGGCGGCGCCGGGCTGCGTCACCGTGACGGCGACGATCGGCACGTCGATGTTGGGGAAGCGGGTGATCGGCAGGGCGCGGAAGCTGACGAGCCCGAGCAGCCCCAGCACGAGGAAGAGCACGATCGAGGGGATCGGCTTGCGGATCGCCCAGGCGGAGACGTTGAGGCGCATCGTCGGGTGTCCTCGGGCGGCGGCGCAGGGTCAGTGGGCGCCGCCTCTCAGGGAGCGTCAGGGTCGGGCGGCGGCGTCGGCGGTCGCGGGCTGCGCGGGAAAGATCGGCCGCACGCGGTCGCCGTCGCGCAGGAAGCTGCCGGCGCGGGCCACCACCGCGTCGCCGGCCTTCACGCCGTCGCGGATCTCGATCAGGCCCCCGGCCGACAGGCCGGTGCGGATGCTGCGCGCCTCGACCCGGTCGCCCGTCACCACGAGCGCGGTGGCGCCGCCGGTGCCGTAGATCACCGAGGCGATCGGCACCGCGACGCCGGTGCGCCGGGCCACCTCGACGCTGCCGCGCGCGAAGGCGCCGATGCGCAGCCGCGGGTCGGGCTCCAGCCGGATGCGCACCTTGCCGAGCCGCGTCGCGCGGTCGATCTCGGGATAGACCGCACGCACGCGCCCCTGGACCGCCACCGGCCCCTCCGGCGTGTCGAGGTCGAGCCGGGCGGGCGCGCCCGCCTTGAGGCGCGGCATGCCGGTCTCGGTGACCTCGCCCTCCAGCTCGATCTCCCCGCGGGCGATCAGGCGGAAGAGCGGCTCGCCCGACCCGCTCGCGGTGGAGCCCACCCGCGCCGTGCGCCGGCTGACGATGCCGCCCTCGGGGGCGCGGATCTCGGTGCGGGCGAGCTTCAGGTCGAGCTCCCGGCGCAGCGCCCGCGCCTGCGTGAGTTCGGCCTCGGCGATCGACAGGCCGTTGCGGGCGGCGGCGAGCCTGCCGTCCGCCGAGCGGGCGGCGGCGGTGCGCTGCTCCAGCACCGCCTCGGTGGCGTTGCCGCTCTTCATCAGCGTGCGGGTGCGCTCCAGCGCCAGGGAGGCCTCGACCTGCGCGGCCTCGGCCTGGATGATGGTGCTCTGCGCCTGAGCCACCGCGCCCTCGGCCTTGGCGATGGCGGCGGCGTTCTGGGCGAGCTGGGCGTCGAGCATCTCGCGCGAGAGCCGGGCGAGCACGTCGCCCTGGGCGACCCGGTCGCCCTCCTCGACCAGAAGTTCGGTGATGCGGTAGCCGTCGATCTCGGGCGAGACCAGGATCTCGTCGCGCGGCACCAGCGTGCCGGTGACCACCGTGCGCTCGACGATCTCGCGCTCGGCCGCGACCGCGACGGTGACGGCCGGCACCGGCAGCTCGCTCCCGGCCGCGCGCGCCGGCAGGGCGGGCGCCGCGAGGGCGACGGCCAGGAGGGCCGCCACCGGCGCGGCGTGGACCCCGACGGGGAGACGGAGGCGAGGCATCACGGGCTGTCCTGAATGGATGCGGGGCTCTCGCCCCGGGTCGGATCGAATCGCCCGGCGCGCGCGGCTTCCACGAGCCTGAGCATGACGTCGAGAATGGGGCCGGGATCGAAGTCGGGCAGGAGCGCGCGGCGGGCCAGCATGCCGTCGGCCAGGACCATGATGAGCAGGGTCAGCGCCTCGGCGTCGGCGCCCTTCTCCTCGACGCCGGCCTGGCGCAGGATGCCGGTGATGCGCTGGCGCATCTCCTGCTCGAAATCGCGGCAGATGGCCGACATGGCCGGGTTGCGGGTCGCCTCCGCCCACATCTCGACGCAGAGCACCGCCTTCTCCACCGGCTCGTCCACGAGGTGCTGGCGGGCGAGCCCGAAGAAGGCCTGGAGCAGGTCCGGCCCGGTCGGCAGCGCCCCGAACCCCTCCTGGACCATGCCGCGGTCGCGCTCGGCGAGGCCGGCCACGATGGCGTCCTTGGACGGGAAGTAGCGGTAGAGGTTGCCGGGGCTCATGGCCGCCTCGGCCGCGACGTCCTGCATGGTGGTGCGGTGGAACCCGCTGCGCACGAAGCAGCGCTCCGCCGCATCGAGGATGCGGATGCGCCGCTCCCCGGCAGGGTCGTGAGGCTCTCGGGCGGGCAGGCTCGACACGGCGGTCACGGTTGCGTCAGGCTTGAGAATGAACGTTCATTCTCTATCCCGAAACGGGGCTGTGCACAAGGGCGCGGCGGCGGGGCGCCGCGGCCGGTCGCGCGCAACCGTCGCGGGACGATCCGCGTTGTGCAGACGACACATCGGGCGTGACGAGGGAGGCGCACCGTGACCATCTTCCAGATCAAGCAAGCTGCGACCGGCGCCGTGCTCTGGACGGGCGGCGCGGCAGACGAGCAGCAGGCTCTCGACGCGATGGCGCGCGAGGCCGGCTACGCCGATTTCGCGGCGCTCCCCGAATCCCTGCGGGGCGCCACCGTCGACCGCCTCAATCTCGGCTGATCGTCCGCCCGGTCCAGGAGCGCGGGCGGGGGGCGTGGCGGCCGGGACACGCTGTGGCGCGGGCTGCGCGACGGTGCGGCAATCTTCTCAGATTCGCCGTTTTCGCCCCCTAGGCGCCGGGTGAAGGCGGAGTTCCGGGCGCCGTGGCCGGCAGGTGGTCAACCTCCGGGTGCGGCCGTGGGCTCGTCCTTCGTGCCTGCCGCGCGCCGCCCACGGACCCCATGATCCGCTTCGATACCGTCACGAAGATCTACAAGACCAACGGGCACCGCCGCACCGTCCTCGACCGCGCCTCGATCACCATGCGGTCCGGGGTGAATTACGGCATCCTCGGCATCAACGGTGCCGGCAAGTCCACGATGATCCGGATGATGGCCGGATCGGAGAGCGCGACCCGCGGCCACATCCTGCGCACGAGCCGCGTGTCCTGGCCGCTCGGCTTCTCGGGCGGCTTCCACCCGTTGATGACCGGCAAGGAGAACGCGATCTTCGTCGCCCGAGTCTACGGGGAGGATCCGCGCAAGGTGCTCGACTTCGTCGCCGACTTCTCGGAAATCGGCGACTACATCAACGTGCCGATCCGCACCTATTCGTCGGGGATGAGCTCGCGGTTCAACTTCGGCATGAGCATGGCGATCCCGTTCGACACCTATCTGATCGACGAAGTGACCGCGGTCGGCGACGCGCGCTTCCAGCAGCGCTGCGAGGAGGTGTGGAGCACCCGCCGGGCGAATGCCGACATCATCATCTGCTCCCACAGCATGGAGACCCTGCGCTCCTACGCCACGGAGGGCATCGTGCTGGCGAACGGCCGGGCCGTGATCTATCCCGACATCAACGACGCCATCGAAGTGTATCAGCGCCTGAACCAGTGAGACGGCGCTTCGCCCTCTGCCTGCCGCCGCCGGTGGCACTGACCCCCCGGCCACTGCCGAACCGAACCGGAACCCGCCTGCATGACGGTCGATGCCCGCAACCCGCAAGGCCAGCCGCTCACCCCCTCCGAGCGCTCGCGCATGATCTCGGAGTCGCTGCGGCAGATGGCCCGCGTGTCGCGCTACAACGATCCGCGCCAGCAGATCCGGGGCGTGCGGGCGCACCGGCGCCGCGACATCATCACGCCGCTCCTGTTCGTCGGCCTGTTCCTGCTGCCCTCCCTCATCGGAGCGCTGGTCTTCGGCCTCTACCTGTCCGACCGCTTCGTCACCGAGGCGCAGTTCGCGATCCGGCCGGCCATCGGCAGCGCGGACAAGTCCCTGCGCGACGGTGTCGGCACCTCCTCGGGCGTGCCCAAGGAGATGATCACCCAGGACACGCTCATCGTCGCGGAGTACATCCGCAGCCGCCCGATGGTGGAGGCGATCGAGCGGCAGCTGCCGCTGCGGGAGATGTTCTCGCGCGACTCGATCGACTACTTCTCGCGCTTCGACCGCGAGAAGCCGATCGAGAAGCTGGTGCGGTACTGGAACAACCGGGTCTCGGCCAAGCTCGAGGGAACCTCCGGCATCGTCTTGGTGACGGTCAACACCTTCGACGCCCAGGACGCGCTCGCAATCATGCAGGCAATCCTGTCCGAGAGCGAGCGCATGGTGAACGATCTGACGGCGCGCGCCCGCCGCGACGCGCTCGCCGAGAGCGAGCGCGAGATGCAGCGGGCCGAGGAGCGGCTCTCCGCCCTCCAGGTGGCGGTGCGCGACCTGCGCAACCGCGACGGGGTGCTCGACGCGCAGAAGACCAACGAGGCCAACGTGAGGATGGTCGCGGAGGTGCGCGCCCAGCGGATCAACCTCGCGGTGAAGCTCGCGCTGCTGCAGCGCGACCTGCGCGAGGACACGCGCAGCATCCAGGATCTGAAGGCCCAGATCGCGCAGCTCGACGCCACCATCGCCCGGGTGGAGCGGGAGGCGACGACGCAGGATCCCGACCAGCGCCGGGTGCTCGCCGACGCGCTGAGCCGGTTCGAACAGCTCGACGTCGAGCGCAAGAACGCCCAGACCTTGTACGGGCTCGTCATCTCGGCCCGGGAGCGCGCCCGCATCATCGCCGACCGGCAGATCGAGTTCTTCAGCATGGTGGTGCAGCCGGTGCTGCCCGAATCGGCCGAGCTGCCGCGCCGCCTGCTCTGGACCTGCCTCACGGTAGCGGGTGCGGCGCTCTCCTTCGGCGGTGCCGTGATGCTGCGCAAGTTCATCGCCTGAACGGGCGACCCGGGGAGACAGTCCGGGATCGCCGCGACCGACGGGGACACCGATGGCCGACCTCGATGCGATCGCCGCCCGCCATGGGGTGAGCCCCGCGGCCGCCCGGCACCTGCGCGACGCCCTGGCCCGGGGCGGCGGCCGCGCGGCACAGTTCAGCCATCCCGAACTCGGCGGCCTGGGGCAATGGTCCGCGGGCGGGATGATCATGATCGGCGACATGTTCAACAACGGCCTCAAGGCCCGGGTCGCCGCGCTCTGCGAGGAGCTCGCGCCCCTGGCCGGCGAAGCGCCGGCGGCGGGTGCGTGGTGGCCCGCCGATCTCGGCCGGCCCGCCGCGACCGGAGACCAGAACGGGCTGCGCTACGCCTACTTCCCCGAGACGCGCCGCCTCGCGGTGGAATCCGGCGGGCAGCTGAGCCTTTACGAGACCGGCGACCACCGCATCGGCGGGGTGTCGCAGCAGCAGGGCGCCGGCCGCACGCTCGCATTCACGAGCCAGCACGGGCCAGTCCGGCTGGAGGATCTGCCGCGCGTGCCGACCGCCGCGCAGGAGCCGCCTCCTCCCGCTCTCCCGGCGAGCGCGGCCGCGACCGCGCAGGCCGCGGCCGCGCCGGCGGTCTCCGCCTCCCCGGCCGGCTCCGGCGCCGAGATCCTGTCGCTGCTCGAACGGTTGGCCGAACTCCACCGCAAGGGCGTGCTCACGGAGGCGGAGTTCGTCGCCAAGAAGACGGACCTGCTCGCCCGCCTCTGAGCGGCGGCATTCCCGGGCCCGCCCGCCATCCCCATATGCGGGGCGACGCGGCGCGCCCGCGCCCCCGCGCGAGCCCCTGTCCTGACCCGTTCTGCCGCCCCTCCCCTCGCCGTCGACACGATCTACCTCGAACCCGCCGTCGAGGCTTTTCCGCGCGGGCGCGAGATCCTGGCGCGCTTTCCCGCGGCGCGGCGCATCCCGGTGCGCTCGCACTGGACCATCCCGGACCTGCACGGCAATGCCGGATCGGCAGAGGACTGGATCCGCATCAAGCGCTCGACCCTGGTGCTCGGGGTCAAGAAGGGGCTGGCGCTGCGGCCGAACGGGCGCAGCGCCCACTTCATCGCGCCCTCGACCTCCAACGGCTGCGCGATGGCCTGCGCCTATTGCTACGTGCCCCGCCGCAAGGGCTTCGCCAACCCGATCACGCTCTTCGTCAACGGCGAGGAGATCGGCCGGGCCATCGGCCGCCACGCCGCGGCGCAGGGACCCCTCCCGGCCCCGGACCAGATCGACCCGCAGGCCTGGGTCTACGATCTCGGCGAGAACGGCGATCTCTCGGTGGACGCGCTCGTCTGCGATGCGGTGCGCGACCTCGTCGCGCTGTTTCGCGACCTGCCGAACGCGAAGGGCTCCTTCGCCACCAAGTTCGTCAACCGCGATCTCCTCGCCTACGACCCGCAGGGGCGCACGCGCATCCGCTTCTCCCTGATGCCCGAGCGCATCGCCCGGATCGTGGACGTGCGCACCTCGCCCATGCCCGAGCGCATCGCCGCGATCGACGATTTCGTGCGGGCCGGCTACGAGGTTCACGTGAACTTCTCGCCGGTGATCCTCTACGAGGGCTGGGAGGCGGACTGGCGCGACCTCTTCCGCGCGCTCGATGCCGGCATCGGGGCCGCGGCGCGGCGCCAGCTCAAGGCCGAGATCATCTTCCTCACGCACAACGCCGCGCTGCACGCGGTGAACCTGCGCTGGCATCCCAAGGCCGAGGACCTGCTCTGGCGCCCCGACATCCAGGAGGCGAAGCGCAGCGAGGGCGGGCAGGAGAACCTGCGCTACCGCAGCGGCTGGAAGGGCCGCTGGCTCGCCCGATTCCGCGACCTGCTGGCCGCCGAACTGCCGTATTGCGCCGTGCGCTACGCGTTCTGAGCCGGCGGCGCCCGCTCAGTGGGTCCAGGGGGCCGTGCGGTTGTACTTGAAGTTGTCCGCGTAGGAGAGGCCCTTGCGCAGGGGCTGCTTGGGTTCCTCGATCCGGTAGGCGATCCCCTCCCGGGTGGCGTAGGCCACCGCCTCCTCCTGGGTGTCGAATTCGAGCCGCACCTGCTGCAGCATGTCGGAGGAGGAGGTCCAGCCCATCAGCGGGTCGGTCTCGCGCGGGCTCGTCTGGTCGAATTCGAGCACCCACTGCTTGGTCCGGGCCATGCCGGACTGCGACGGGTCCTTGGCGGGCTTGTAGATGCGGGCGCTCGACATCGATCACGGTCCGTCGGGAGGCGGGTGGTCGGGGCGGCCGGATTCGAACCAGCGACCCTCTGGTCCCAAACCAGATGCGCTACCAGACTGCGCTACGCCCCGTGCGGTGCTACCGCCTTGGCGAGGTAGCGATTTCCAACGCGGGCCGCAAGCGGCAAGAGGGCCACAGGGCGGAACGCAGGTGCAAGGTCGGGAGGCGGTCGGGACGGAAGTTCCCGACCGGTATTCGTGGCCTGTTCGCGCGTTCTGCTCAGCCGATCGGCGCGCACGATGCTGCGCTCTCGCTGTGCATCACGAAGAGCGTCCGCCGCCCCAGCACGACACCCACAAAGCAAGACCCCCGCCGCTGGAAACGGCAGGAGTCTCAAGCCCGCGAGGGGCCGGAGAGGGCCAGGCAAGCCAATCCCCCTCGGCAGCACGTCTGAGCCAAGCTGAAGGCACTGTTTTCGAAGGCGGGCACACTTTGCGATCGCCCTGCCGTGGCGCCGACCGGGGCCGGGACCGATGCCGCATGTCCGTTCGCAACCAGTGGCGATCCGCGAGAGCCGGAACGCCCCCGCACCGCTGCCTTGGAGGCGCCGGTCACGCCGGCCGTGGAGCCCGACAACGGCCGGACCCGACCGCTTGCCGCGTGGCGTGGATGACCGCCTTGGCCGACCATCACGCTCTCGGGCTGACCGAAGCCAGGGTACGAGGTGCCATCGATGAGTCGATGCCTGACGAAAAATCGCTGTCGCCGGAAGCTGCGCGGCGGCAAGCTCCACTCCATCTCCAGGCCATACCCAGTAGGCATGTCCGGTGCTGCCTTCTCCGCCGATTGTTCTCCCGCCGTTCCCGACGGGTCTCGCGGCCTCGCCAGCCTCTCGCCCGGCCAGCCATTCTGCCCCGGCTTCAAGCCTGAGGACTGTGGCGCGACCCTGACGGATGCCCGCCGCTTCATGGACCACTTCCGACCTGAGGCCGACCGGTTCGGCCGAGACTCGCTCATTCTGCCTCACGTCCCTCCAAAATCGGGCAAGATCCTCGCCGACTGGTCCGGTGTGCTGATGCCGTGCCTATGCAACATTCCCGATGTGTCGATTTGCCGCCTTCAGAGGCGAAATCGAGTAAGGTGAGAACTACAATGGATCATTTGAGTAAAATTCTGATGGGAGGCGAGGTAAAGGTTTCGCGCGTAACTAGTACCGTTTATAATTTTGAAGGACATCGCACATTATTGGCGCCTCCAAAAATCGTTCTGCCTGCGGTTGAAACGTTCAATAACCAAAGTGAGCCGCCACCTGCATATACGCGAGAAATAGAAATTAGAACCAACAAAGCGACATTGGAAGGGTCGGATCTAATCCTGTTTCCGAAATCAGGCTGCATACTGGAGTCGAATCATAGAGGTTACACATTGATCGAAGAATCAACGTGGCACAGCGATTTTCGCTCCGATCCTGATGCTAGAATCACACAGATTTCTAACCGAATTTTTTTAGATCAAATCGATTTTAGAGAATGTGAAGAAGATTCTGATATAATCTGGGGCCCATTTTGGCATCATTATTTTCACTGGATAATCGATGTGTTGCCAAGGCTACATGCATCCATGAAAGATCGATTTAAAAATAGGAAAACTGTCCTTCCATTTGCCGCACCCGGGAGCATGCAAGCAATACTTGCGAACGCCTATGGCGTGCGGCTTGAGGATATACATTCTCAGCCTCAATCTGTGATCAGGTTTAGTAACTCCAGATATTTCGCCTTTGATTCGCACGAGACGCTTGGATCCATTCCACCAGGAATACCGAGCGCGACAGGCGGAGCGCACCATTTCAAAGGTTGGACGCCTGATTTCTTTGAGGATCTTTACGAAAGAGCAAAGACCATCGTACGCTCAAGCAGTGAAAAGCATTCTCCTCGTAGAATTTATGTGAGCCGACGCGATGCTCCTACGAGGAAATGCCGAAATGAGGCGGAGATAGTCAATCTTCTCCTGCAGCACGGATTTGAGATAGTCTGCCCAGGAGAGTTGAATTTATATCAACAAATCATCACGTTTCAGGATGCAGACATCATAATTGGTCTGCACGGCGCCGGCCTGACCAATATCGTCTGGGCGCCTAGATCTGCACGCGTATTAGAGATAATGCCATCTGGATACAACGATATAGGGTATAGATTCATCGCGGGACTGCGTGGTATGGAGTATCATGCTTTGATGGCGACCATGATTAAAGATCCAAATCTTCACGGACATGAGGCGCTGAAACATGCCGATTGCCGTGTTGATATGCACTTATTCTCGCTGGCTCTCTCGCGTATTTTGATGCAGCATTGATAATGCTGATATTGGAAAATAAACACTGCAATTTCACTTCCGATCATTTGCAGATTCATCGTTCAACAGGATCCGGGAGTCGTTTTCGGTAGGTCCACGAGAAGATCAATTGGGGCTTATCTCATGCACGGTCTTCTAGGGCTCTACAATGCCAAGCACCTCACCGACGACCTGACCGCGGCCGTGCTCGCGAGCCCCTGCGCGATCGAGAACCCAGCGCGCGAGGGCAAGAACGAGGGACGACATCAGAGGAAGCGCGACTTGACGGCCGCCTGATGCCAGCGGTCATTGGAAATGACTGCCGGTTCGGTTCTCGATTTTCCGTCAAATCTTCGATTTGGCGTCGAAATACCGAGATCTCTCGATGGCGCGATGCGTCAGCATCTTGGGCCGTCGGTATGACGCAACAGCATCGCTTCCCCATCAACTGGGTCGATCTCTGGGGCTATGTGGCCGCTCTGTGCACACCGGCAGCCTCTCTCCCCCAAGCTTGAATGGCCCTGCCAAAATCGCGGCCGAGCCGTGACGCGCAAGCGGCAGCCGCGCCACACCGCGGGGGGTGCAGCAGGGGAACCCGGTCCGCGCGGGCGATCGCGACCGCAATCGGCGCCGCGGCGGCGGCGCGTGCCCCTACGGGCGATCCGGCGGCCCATCGTCTCGTCTGCTTCCCGGATGCCGGATGACGCATCCTGTCGTCAGAGAACTTCTGCGGCAATGATGCCGCGTGTCCTTGCTGGAATTCAATTTGTATAAGATGCGTTGCGTTGAGGAATGGGTACGCGTGGAAGGCGTCATGGTGATGTTGCGACGGCGGGACCTGGGGGGATTAGTGGTGCACTAACGCTTGGATGCCACGTTGCGGCCGACCGAGGCGTCCGGATCCGGATGCCGATCGAGGATTCCCCCGCAGATGCGCCTCTCCATCACAGCAGCCCTGACGGGGCTGTTCGCCTTGCTCACGCTCGTCCTGGCGGGGCAAAGCGCCCTGTCGCTGCTGAAGCTGGACAGCATCCGCGTCAGCGTCGGCGAGGTCGCCACGAACTGGCTTCCGTCCGTCGTGACCATCGGCGAGCTCGATTCGGCCGTCCATCGGACGCGGATTCTCCAGTACAGGCTGGTGACGGCGTCCACGGACGCGACCCGTCTGGATCAGAACCGCACGACCTACCTCGATATCCTCGGAACGATCGCCGACATCCGCCAACGTTACGAACCCCTGATCTCCTCGCCCGAAGAGCGCGCGCTCTACGACCGGTTCCTGGCGGATTGGACGGCGTTCATGAACGTCAGCAACGACGTGGTCGAGCTGATGGATGCGGGGCGGCAGCCCGAGGCGCTGGTGCTCCTCACCCGTTCTGATTCGGTCACGCTCTACGCTCAGATCTCGGAGACGCTGCGCCGGATCGTGGATCTCAACAGCCGTGGCGCGCAGCGCGATGCGGATGCCAGCACGGCCAATGCCGACGCGGCCTCCTCCGCCACCCTCGCCGCGATGGGCATCGCGCTCGTGTGCGCGATCGGCGCAGCCCTGTTCAGCCTGCTGCGCGTCTCCCGCCCGATCGCCCGGGTGACGCAGGTGATGAACGCGCTGGCGGGCGGCGACACGGGCGTCGCGGTTCCGTTCCAGGGCCGGCGGGACGAGATCGGCGCCATGGCGGCGGCCGTGGGGGTGTTCAAGGACAACCTGATCCGGACCCGCAGGCTCGAGGAGGAGACGGCGCTCGCCCGCTCCAGCGCGGAGGTGCAGCGCAAGGCGGCGATGCGCGAGATGGCGGATCGCTTCGAACAGGCGGTGGGCAGCATCATGGACCGCGTGAGCGCCGCGGCCTCCGAGCTCCACGTCACCGCCGGCAGCATGAGCGGGACCGCCACCGAGACGGCGAGCCAGTCTTCCGCCGTGGCGGCCGCCGCCGAGGAGGCGGCCTCGAACGTCAACACGGTGGCGGCCGCCGCCGAGGAACTGGGCGCCTCCGTGCAGGAGATCGGCCGTCAGGTGACCGGCTCGGCGAGCCTCGCCCGGGCCGCCGTGTCCGAGGCGGACCAGACGGAGCATCTCGTGCAGGATCTCAGCGCCGCGGCGGCCAAGATCGGCGACGTGGTGGCGATGATCTCGACCATCGCGGGCCAGACCAACCTTCTGGCGCTCAACGCCACGATCGAAGCGGCGCGGGCCGGCGAGGCCGGGCGCGGCTTCGCCGTGGTGGCCACCGAGGTGAAGACCCTCGCGGCCCAGACCGCGAAGGCCACCGATGAGATCGGCGGCCAGATCACCCGGATCCAGGCCTCGACCCAGCAGGCCGTGAGCGCGATCCAGAGCATCGCCGGTCGGATCCGCGAGATCTCCGGCGTGGCGACCGGGATCGCCGCGGCGGTCGAGGAGCAGGGCGCGGCCACCCAGGAGATCGTGCGCAACGTCGGCCAGGCGGCCGCGGGCACGAGCGAGGTGACGACCACCATCGCGGGCGTCGCCGGAGCGGCCGAGAGCACCGGGGCCGCAGCCAACCACGTGCTGGCCTCCGCCTCCGATCTGTCCCGTCAGGCCGAGCAGCTGCGCGCCGAGGTCGATCGCTTCCTCGGCACCGTGCGGGCGGCGTGAGACCGGTCCGCCCCCGTCGGCCCGCTCGCCTGCGCGGCGGCGGGCCTGCCGGTCGCGCGGCCTCCCCCAGGGGCGGCGCGGCGTGCTAAGACGCCCGCCATGAAGATCGACGGCCAGCCCTACCGCACCATTTTCCCCGAGCCCGGCGGCGAGGCCGTCCTGGTCATCGACCAGACCCGGCTCCCCTTCGCGTTCGAGATCCGGCGGCTCGCCACGGTGGAGGAGGCCGCCGAGGCGATCCGCACCATGGTGGTGCGCGGGGCGCCGCTCATCGGCGTCACGGCGGCCTACGGGCTGGCGCTCGGCCTGCGCCAGGACCCGAGCGACACCGGGCTGGAGCGCGCCGTGGCGATGCTCGCGGCGACCCGGCCCACGGCCGTCAACCTGCGCTGGGCGCTCGACCGGCTGAGCGCGTCCCTGCGCCCGCTGCCGCCCGACGCCCGCGCCGGCCACGCCTTCGCGGAGGCCGGGCGGGTGGCCGAGGAGGACGTCGCCAATTGCCAGGCGATCGGCGAGCACGGGGCGCAGCTCATCGCCCGGGCCGCCGCCGCCAAGGGCGGACGGGTGAACGTCCTCACCCATTGCAACGCCGGCTGGCTCGCCACCGTGGACTGGGGCACGGCGCTGGCACCGATCTACGTGGCGCACGATGCCGGCATCCCGGTCCACGTCTACGTGGACGAGACCCGGCCGCGCAACCAGGGCGCCGCGCTCACCGCCTTCGAGCTCAACGCCCACGGCGTGCCGCACACGGTGATCGCCGACAATGCCGGCGGGCACCTGATGCAGCACGGCGCGGTCGACCTCTGCATCGTCGGCTCCGACCGCACCACGTCCACGGGTGACGTGTGCAACAAGATCGGCACCTACCTGAAGGCGCTCGCCGCCCACGACAACGGCGTGCCGTTCTACGCCGCCCTGCCCGTCTCCACCATCGACTGGACGCTGACGGACGGCGTGGCCCAGATCCCGATCGAGGAGCGCGACGCCCGCGAGGTGACGCACCTGACCGGCCGCACCGACGAGGGCGGCTTCGCCACCGTGGCGGTGGTCTCGCCCGGCAGCCCGGTCGCCAACCCGGCCTTCGACGTCACGCCCGCCCGGCTGGTCACCGGCCTCATCACCGAGCGCGGCGTCGGCGCGGCCTCGGCCGAGGGCCTGCTGACGCTCTATCCCGAGCGGCGCGCCGCGGCCTGAGCAGCGCGGAGCGGGTCAGAACGGGCTCACCGGGAAGAACCGCAGGTAGAGTTCCGCGTACTTGCCCTCGTCCCAGAGGCGCTGGAGCGCGTCGTCGAGGGCGCGGGCCAGCACCTCGTCCTCCTTGCGGGTGACGAGGCCGATGCCCTCGCCGAAATAGCGGTTCTCCAGGTAGTCGCCGCCCACGAAGGCGCAGCAGCCCGCGGCGTCGACGCCCCCGAGCCAGAGCGCGAGCGACACGCCGTCGGCGAACAGGTAGTCGATCTCCCCGCGCCGGAGCGCGGCTTCCGCGGAGGCGAGATCCGGGAAGGTCCGGGGCGTCACGCGGAAGAACGCCTTGAGGTAGGCCTCGTGGGCGGTGCCCGCGACGGCGCCGGTGCTGCGCCCGGCGAGCGCCGCGACGCTCGGCTCCGGCACGCCCCGGTCGGTGCGGGCGGCGAAGCGCGCCGGCCAGCGGAAGTAGGGCCGCGTCGCGAGGTAGCCCGCCCGCAGGGCCGGCGTCAGCGGCACGGCCGCCGCCACCACGTCGCCCTGATTGGCCGAGAGCGCGTCGAGCAGCGTGTCGAAGCGGCGCGCCTGCACGGTGCAGGTCAGGTTCAGCTTCTCGCAGGCCGCCCGCGCGAGTTCGACGGCAAAGCCGGTCGGGTTGCCGTCCGGCCCGGCGAAGTGCAGCGGCGGAAACTCGTCGTCGGTGATGAAGCGGATCGCCCGGGTGGTCTGCGGCGGCTCGGGCCGCTCCAGCCGCGCGCGGGGATTCCAGAAGTTCGGGATCGTCACGGATTCGGCCGCCGCGACCAGGACCGGCGCCAGGGCGACGGCGGCCGCGACCAGACCGGCCAGCCGGCGCAGCTTCCCTTGCGGCATCAAAGCCACGGTTGCACGGAAACCGCGCGATACGCGCAGAAGGGGTGTCGTGACGCGGCGCAGGCCCATAGGCTTCCCTTAGCACGATCCCGTCACGCGGGGAGTCCGTGGTGTCGTTCGAGGCCCGATCCGCTCCGCGCGCGCAGGCGCTCGCGCTCCCGCCCGACCTCGCCTTCCTGCTCTGGCAGGGCGTGCCGCCGGACCGCCTGCTGCGGGCGGCCGCGGACGCAAGGCGCGCCGGGGTCGATGGGGCGACCGCCCTGCTGGCCTCCGGGCTGATGGCGGAGGAGGCCTATTACCGCGCCCTCGCCCGGGCCCTCGGGACCCCCTATCTCGGCGCCGAGCTGCCCCTCGCCCCCGACGCCGGTCACCCCGCCCTTCTCGCCGCGAGCACGGCGCCGCTGCGGCCCGGGGAGCCGGCCCGGTGGGTGGCGGCCCCGCGCGGTGCGGCCATCGCCCGCCTCCTGCACCGGGCCGGCGAGCCGCCGCCCGCCATCGCCGTGCCGGCCGTGCTGCGCGCGGCGCTGCTGCGCCAGGGCGGCGAGGCCGCCGCGCGCGAGGCGGCGGAGGGGCTGGAGCGGCGCGCGCCGGCCTGGGCCTTCCGGCCGGGGCCGGACCCGGCCCAGTGGCTCGCCCTGGGCCTCGCGGTCGCGGCGGTGCCGCTCGTGCTCGGCGCTCCGGCCTGGATCCAGGCCGCCTGTCTCGGGCTCCTCAACCTGCTCTTCCTCGCCATGACGGCGTTCCGCCTGGGCGCGCTGTGCCTGCGGCCGGCGGCGCCGGTGGTGGACCGCGCCGAGGAGGCCCTCCTGCCGGTCTACACGGTGCTGGTCGCTCTCTGCCGCGAGGCCCCGGTGGTGCCGCGGCTCGTGCGCGCCCTGGCGCAGCTCGATTATCCGCGCACGAAGCTCGACGTGAAGTTCGTCATCGAGGCGGACGATCCCGACACCGCCGCTGCGCTGGCAGAGGTGCCCAATCCCGGCTGGTTCGAGGTGATCATGGCCCCGCCCGGGCTGCCCCGCACCAAGCCCCGCGCGCTCAACCTCGCCCTGCCGTTCGCCCGCGGGGAGCACCTCGTGGTCTACGATGCCGAGGACGTGCCCGATCCGGGCCAGCTGCGCGCCGCCGCCGCGCTCTTCGCCCGCAGCTCGCCCCGCACGGCCTGCCTGCAGGGCCGCCTCGTCATCGACAACACCGCAGATTCCTGGCTCACGCGCTGCTTCACCCTCGAATACGCGGCCCTGTTCGACGTGCTCGGCCCCGCCCTCTCGGCGTGCCGGCTGCCGGTGCCGCTCGGCGGCACGACGACGCATTTCCGCACCGCCACGCTGCGGGCGCTGCACGGCTGGGACGCCTGGAACGTCACGGAGGATGCCGATCTCGGCCTGCGCCTCGCGCTGGCCGGCTACCATGTCGGCGACCTGCCGCTCTCCACCCTGGAGGAGGCGCCAGCCCGCCTCCGGCCATGGCTGCGCCAGCGCACCCGCTGGATGAAGGGCTTCATCCAGACCAGCATCACCCACAGCCGCCGCCCCATCCACGCCCTCGTCCGGCTGGGGCCGCTCGGCCTGCTCGCCGCCGCCGCGATGGTGCCCGGCACCGTGCTGTCGGCCCTCGCCTATCCGGTGCTGATCGCGGTGGCCGCCTGGCAGTTCCTGGCCCGTCCCCTGCCGGCCGACCCCAGCTTCGCCGCCAACCTGCTCACCGGCCTCGCCCTCGTCCTGTTCGCCGCCGGCTTCGCCGCGATGCTGCTGCCCGCCGCGTTGGGCTGCATCCGGCGGCGCTGGTGGGGCCTGCTGCCCTGGATCGGCCTGCTGCCGGCCTATTTCATGCTCGTCAGCGCCGCGGCCTGGCTCGGCCTGATCGAACTCATCCGGGCGCCCGCGCGCTGGAACAAGACCGAGCATGGTCTCGCCGTAACCTCGCGCAGCGGGCGATTGCAGTGACGCGCGGCCGGGCCGCGGTGCCTCAGAGCTGCCGCGCCACCTCCGCGGCGGCCTCTGCCGCCGGCCGCATCAGGTTGAGCGAGCCGACGAAGCCGTTCTTCGCGTCCATGATGTAGACGAGCGAGGTGTGCTCCATCGTGTAGTCCCCGTCCTTGAGCGGGACCTTGCGGCTGTAGGCGCGGTAGGCCTTGACGGCCTGCGCCACCGCCTCGGGCGAGCCCGTGAGGCCGACGATGCGGGGATCGAAGCTCTCGAGGTACTGCTGCAGCGCCCCGGGCGTGTCGCGCTCGGGATCGACGCTGATGAACAGGGCCTTCACGTCCCGCCCCTTGGGGCCGAGGGCGGCGAGCACGTCGGAGATCTGCTGCAGCGTGGTCGGGCAGACGTCGGGGCAGCGGGTGAAGCCGAAGAAGACGAGGTGCGGGCGGCCGAGGAAGTCCTTCTCGGTCACGGTGCGTCCGCGCTGGTCGGTGAGCGTGAACGGGCCGCCGACGGCGCTGGCCGTGACCGCCGGCCGGCCGAGCAGGGTCACGGCGACGAGCCCGAGCGCCGCCAGCCCCAGGGCGAAGACGAGGAGCGGGATCGCAGCGCGGCGCATCACGGGTGAGAGCGGCATCGGGCACCCCTGGCACGAGAGGCTGCCGCCACACCACGGCCGGGGCGGACCCGCAAGGGGACACGCGGTCGCCCTGGCCCGCGCGCCGCGCAGGCCTGCCTTCCGCCGGGCGACGCGGTGGCGTGTTGCGTCGGGCGCACGGCTCTCCTATCGCTCGCCGCCAGCCGCCCGCAGCGCCGGACCACGAGATGATGATCGACAAGCTCTCCCTGCCGAAGGACAAGATCCGCGTTCTTCTTCTCGAAGGCATCAACGACAGCGCCGTGGCGCTGCTGAACGCGGCCGGCTACACCAACGTCACCCGGCTGGCGAAGGCCCTCGATCCGGCCGACCTGCGCGAGGCGCTGCGGGGCACGCACATCCTCGGCATCCGCTCGCGCACCGAGCTCGACGAGGCGGCGCTGGAGGCCGCCGACCGGCTGATCGCGGTGGGCTGCTTCTCGGTCGGCACCAATCAGGTCGACCTCGAGGCCGCGCGCCGCCGCGGCATCCCGGTCTTCAACGCTCCCTTCTCCAACACCCGCTCGGTGGCCGAACTCGTCATCGGCGAGATCGTGATGCTCCTGCGCCGCATCGTGCCGCGCTCCGTCTCGGCGCATGCGGGCGGCTGGGACAAGTCGGCGGCCGGTTCCTTCGAGGTGCGCGGCAAGACGCTCGGCATCGTCGGCTACGGCAACATCGGCTCGCAGCTCTCCAACCTCGCCGAGGCGATGGGCATGCGGGTGATCTTCCACGACCTCACCGACCGCCTGCGCCACGGCAACACCGAGCCGGTGGACACCCTCGACGACCTCCTGGCGCAGAGCGACGTGGTCTCGCTGCACGTGCCGGAGACGCCCGCCACGCACGCCATGATCGGCGAGGCGCAGATCCGGGCGATGAAGCCCGGCGCCTACCTGATCAACAACAGCCGCGGCACGGTGGTCGACCTCGACGCGCTCGCGGGCGCCTTGCGCGACGGCCACCTGCGCGGGGCGGCGGTCGACGTCTTCCCGGTCGAGCCGAAATCGAACAGCGAGCGCTTCGTCTCGCCGCTCCAGGGGCTGGAGAACGTGATCCTCACCCCGCATGTCGGCGGCTCCACCGAGGAGGCGCAGGAGCGCATCGGCGCCGAGGTGGCGCGCAAGCTCGTGGACTATTCGGACATCGGCTCGACCGTGGGCGCGGTGAACTTCCCGCAGGTGCAGCTCGCCGCCCGCCCGCTCGGCACCCGCTACATCCACGTGCAGCGCAACCTGCCCGGCATGCTGCGGCGCCTCAACGACGTCTTCGCCCGCCAGGGCATCAACATCGCGGCCCAGTTCTACCAGACCGACGGAGAGATCGGCTACGTGGTGATCGAGACCGATGCGGTGGACGGCGACGCCGAGGCGCTGCTGGAGGAGATCCGCCAGCTCGACGGCACGATCCGGGCGCGGCTGCTCTACGAGCGGCGGTGAGGCGACGGGCCTGCCGCGCGCAGCCGGACTCCGCCGGTGCGGGTCGAGGCTGCGCGGAACGGACAGGTGGTGGGCCCGGCAGGACTCGAACCTGCAACCAGACCGTTATGAGCGGCCGGCTCTAACCATTGAGCTACGGGCCCTGCGTCGCCAATCTCAAAACCTTGGTGCAGATCTCGAGGGCCGGCGAGGGCTTCGGCGGCGGAAGCCGTGGCCGTGAGTACCCGCGCGTCGGTCGATCGGCAAGCCCCTCGGCCGGCGGCCGGGAGCCTCTCACCCGACGACGCTCCCGCCTCGTTCGCCGGCCGGGCCGTTCGCCCGAGCGGGAGCGCGCTCCGGCAGCGTCGGCACTCGTCCGGTTCACACCCTCCGCCGGCCATCCGCCCCCGATCGGCACCTGGGCGCGCGCGATGACCGCCCGGGCGCGGCACGCCTCAGCGAGAGCCGAACCGGGGTTGGTAGCGTGTCGGCCGCGAGGGGGCGGTGAAGTCTTCCTCATGCAGGAGGGGCGGAGGGCTGCGCTGCGCGTCCAGTGGAGACTTGATCGGCGAGGCCGCCACCAGTCCGTCATTGGGCTGGAGCGACTTCACGCCCGGGCCTCGCCATCGCTCGACGATCGACGCGATGTAGCTGTGATCCACGCCCGAGGCGCTGAAGGCGGCACATCCGGTCGCATCGCTGCGCGGGAGGAGATGGGCCGGCATCTCGGCGAACCGGATGCGTGTGGGCAGCGGCATGCCTTCGCCGAACCCCAGGGCTTCGCGAAGTCCGAGCGAGGGGACGAAGCTCAGCAGGTTGGCGGCCGCGTCCGGGACCGCAGCCCGCAGGATGGTCTGATCGCACTCGTTCGTCATCCGCATCGCGAAGACGGTGCTGCATTGCGAGAGAATGGTCGCGTCGAGCTCGGCCGCACGCTGCGTCACCAGGCCGAGATAGATGCCGTACTTGCGTCCCTCCTTGGCGATGCGCGAGAGGGCCTTGCGGGTCGGCCCGAACCCCATCGTGCGGTCGGCCGGCGCATAGCGGTGGGCCTCTTCGCAGACGAGCAGCATCGGCAGGTTGCCGTCGCTCCACAGCCCCAGCTCGAAGGCCATGCGGCACACCACCGAGACCACCGAATCCACCACCTCGGCCGGAAAGCCGGCGAGTTGCATCACGGTCACGGACCTGCCGTTTCCCGGGTACTTGAACAGCTCGCTCACAACCTCGACCATGCTGTCGCCGCCGACGTTGGCGCTGTCGAACATGAAGGCGTAGCGCTGGTCGCTCCGGACATGCTCGATGCGGCTCAGCAATCTCGTATAGTTGAAGACGAGCGCACGATTCTCCAGTTTGCCCCGTCGCTCCTCGATGAGAGCAACGAGATCGACGAGCCGGTAAGGGACGGGCGTGTCCACACTGAAGCCCGTGGACTTGAGATCCGACCGCTTCAGCACGGCGCGATCGAGGGAGTTTCGGCTGCTCGCAAACTGCGCCCTCGCCAGAGGGACGAGTTCGGCGAGAATGTCGACCTCTTCTTCAACGCCTGGGCGGCCGCGAAACAGGACGTCGACGAACTCTTCGAAGTTGAACAGCCAGAATGGTAGGCGAAGATTGCTGGGTCGGATCACATCGGCATGAGGCGCAAAACAGGATCCATATTCGTTGTGCGGATCGACGAAAAGAACGCGCAGATCGGGCTTCGACTTCAAGATCTCCCTGACGAGCAGTGCAACGCCGCTCGATTTACCAACGCCAGTGGAGCCGAGCACCGCGAAGTGCTTCTTGAGCAGTTCGTCAACCTTGATGTCTGCCGTTACGGTTTCGTCCTGGCGCAAATGGCCGATCGTGATCGTGTTCTCGCCCGGGCAGCGGAAGATGGCGGTCAGATCCCCTTCAGACAAGGCATGAGCGAAATGCCCGACCCTTGGGTAGGATGTCACACCTCGTCTATATGATGGTGTACCATTGGCTCCGGTGAAGATCTCGCCGAACAAATCGACCGAGCAGGCCATTCCGGATTTTGGAGAGCTCGACGATGATATCGATGTGACCACGCCGACGATCGTGGTGCCTGCTGTTCGTATGCCGATGAGATTGCCAACGGTCACGGAGCAGACTTGCTCGCTTGTGACCGACGCCGAGCTGAGAAGAGTGATGCCAGCTTGCGATCCACTGACGAGGTGCACGCGTCCCATCACCGCGGGATCGTCGATGTGAGATTCCAAGCCCGTTCTCCCGCCTTCCGCGTGGAGAGGGACCATGGCATTCGCCGGTAAACGGCCGGACACCGCCGGTGAACGCCTGGCGTCATAGTGAATCAATGTCTTGCGCGGCCCACCTCCGTCGGTGAACGCGCGCCGACACGGCCGGCACCTGGCTAGCCGCGTCCGTCACACTGAAGAATAACCGCCCTGGGTACGGGCGCGAGGGGCAGCCTGCCCCTCGCGCCGTCGGCCGCCTCAGAAGCTGCCGAACTTGTAGTTCACGCCGGCGCGCACGAGGTTGCCCTCGGTCGAGAAGCGCGAGGTGTAGGAGCCGGTGGCGGCCGTGAAGGTCGCACCCGTCGCCGGGTTGATGCTGCTCACGATCACGTTGCGGCTGCCGAGGTCGTAGCGCAGGTACTCGACCTTCAGCGTCACCGCGCTGGTCTTGAAGACGTTCAGGAAGCTGTCGGTCGGCAGCGCGTACTCGATGCCGCCGCCATAGGCGTAGCCGGTCTCCATGTCGCGGTAGCCGCCCGTGTAGGCGAGCGGGTTGCCGGCCGCGTTGCTGAGGAAGTTGGCCCGGTAGCCGACGTCGCCGTACGCAAAGCCGCCGGTGCCATAGACGAGGAAGCGGTCGAAGGCGTAGCCGATCCGGCCCCGCACCGTGCCGAGGAAGTCGAGCTGCTGGCGGAAGGTCGAGGGATCGCCGAGCCCGCTGACGAAGCCGCCGGTGCGGCGCAGGTCGGTGTACTGGGCGTCGGCCTCGACGCCGACGACGATGCCGGAGCCCGGCGTGAACTGGTAGTTGTAGCCGATCTGCGCGCCGCCCGTGAACCCTTCCTGCTGCACGCCGAAGACGCCCGGACGCCGGTTGGTCAGGACGTTGGTGACGGTGTTGGTGTTGGCCGGGCCGATCAGCGGGCCGGCACCGGCGCCGTTGTTGCCTCTGGTCTGGATCGCGGGGTTGTCGCTGAACGCGTAGCCCGCATTGAAGCCGGCGTAGAAGCCGGTCCAGGTGAGGACCGGCACCGGCGCGAAGACCGGCGGCGCCACGCGGCGCGGCAGGTCGGCCGCGAGCGCGCTGCTTCCGACCGCCGCGAGGCACAGGGCGATCAGGGATACTCTCTGAACCACGTGAAACGACCTCCGTTGATTGCGGCACAATCTAAACGGAGGCCATCGTCTCGTGCTGTAGCGCCCGGATCACGCCCGCGCGGAAACACGGCGGGAACGGTGGCATTGCGTCGCCCGTGCGAGTTGGCCTCAGGGTTCCCCGAGATCCGCCACCGTGACGGCCTCGGCCTCCGTCGGACCTGCGAGGAGCCAGGATCCCACCACGAGGGCGCCGGTCAGCAGGACGACCGGATAGGTGATGGCCAGGAGCGGGTGCTGCTTGGGGCGGGTGGTCATGCGGCCTCCTCACGCGCTGCGGGCGGTTCGCCCACACAACGCTCCGCCGCCGGAGGAGTGCCAGCGGGGCCGTTGCGAAAATTGCTCAAGCACAAGTCGTGCCGGTTGTCTGAGGATAAGCTTGCAACTTCCGGCCGATTACTCCGCCGCGGCGTCGCCGGCGCCGCAGGGCGCCACCGGCCGGGGTTGAGAATGGCCACGCTTGCCCCTACCCTTGCGGAATGCAGTCCGGACGAGCCCCGCATGGTCACGCGCGTCGCCACCGTCGCCTTCGAGGGGATCGAGGCCCGCGCCGTCGACGTGCAGGTGCAGATCGCCCCCGGCACGGTCGCCTTCACGGTGGTGGGGCTGCCCGACAAGGCGGTGGCGGAATCGCGCGAGCGGGTACGGGCGGCGCTGATCGCCTCGGGGCTCGCGCTGCCGGCCAAGCGCATCACCGTCAACCTCGCCCCAGCCGACCTGCCCAAGGAGGGTTCGCATTACGACCTGCCGATCGCCCTCGCCGTGATGGGCGCGATCGGGGCGCTGCCGCCGGACGCCCTCGGCGGCTACTGCGTGCTCGGCGAACTCGCGCTCGACGGCGGCATCACGGCGGTGGCCGGGGTGCTCCCGGCCGCGATGGCGGCGAATGCGCGAGGGCTGGGCCTGATCTGCCCGGCCGCCTCGGGGCCGGAAGCGGCCTGGGCGGGGGGCGACATGGATGTTCTGGCGCCCCGCTCGCTCATCCAGCTCGCCAACCATTTCAAGGGCACGCAGGTCATGGCCCGCCCTGAGGCCGCCGTGGCGGCCCCCGCCGGACCCGCCGCGGATCTGCGCGAGATCAAGGGCCAGGAGGGCGCCAAGCGCGTGCTCGAGATCGCGGCGGCGGGCGCGCACAACCTCCTGATGAACGGGCCGCCCGGGGCCGGCAAGTCGATGCTCGCCTCCCGCCTTCCCTCGATCCTGCCGATGCTCGGGCCGCGTGAGCTGCTCGAAGTCTCGATGATCCAGTCGGTGGCCGGGGTTCTGAAGGACGGCGCCCTGTCGAACCGGCGGCCGTTCCGGGCGCCCCACCACTCGGCCTCCATGGCGGCCCTGGTCGGCGGCGGCCTGGCGGCCAAGCCCGGCGAGGTGTCGCTCGCGCATGGCGGCGTGCTGTTCCTCGACGAACTGCCCGAGTTCCAGCCGCAGGTGCTCGATTCCCTGCGCCAGCCCCTGGAGACCGGCGCGGTGATGATCGCGCGCGCCAATCACCGGGTGACCTACCCGGCCCGGTTCCAGCTCGTCGCCGCAATGAATCCTTGCCGCTGCGGGCAGGCGACCGAGCCGGGCTTTGCCTGCCGGCGCGGGCCGAACGAGCGCTGCATGGCCCAGTACCAGGCCCGGATCTCCGGTCCGCTCCTCGACCGCATCGACCTGCAGATCGAGGTGCCGGCCGTCACCGCCGCCGACCTGATCCTGCCCCCGCCCGCCGAGGGCTCGGCGGAGGCCGCCGCCCGGGTCGCGGCGGCGCGCCGCTGCCAGGAGCGGCGCTACGCCGAGGCGGGCCTCTCCCCCGCCACCACCAACGCCTCCTGCCCGGCGAGCCTGATCGAAGAGGCGGCGCGGCCGGATGCGGACGGGCTCGCCCTCATCCGCGAGGCCGCGGACGCCATGCGGCTCTCCGCCCGCGGCTTCCACCGGGTGCTACGCGTGGCCCGCACCCTCGCGGATCTCGACGGCGAGGCCCGCGTGCGCCGCCTGCACCTCGCCGAGGCCCTCTCCTACCGCAGCCGCAGCGACCGGCGCCCGGCCGCCGCCTGATGTCAACGGTCGTTGAGGACGACCGTTGGTTCCGTCCTCGAATGTTCGCCAAGCCTCTGCTTGGCATCGACACGTCGAGATGGGTCATCGGCCCCGTCGATCCCGGGCTTGCCCGGGATCGAGACCGATGCGTCCGCATCCGGGGGCGACGGCATGAGATGCGATAAATGCGAAGCATCTCCGACAGATCCCGCTAACGGCGTTCCGCAAGCCATCCTTCAGTCCCCTCCGCCACTCTGCCCCCGGTTCACCCGAGGAGAGCGGCATGGCGGCCGGGGAGATGGTGCTCGCAGGATTCGCGCCCGTTCTCGGGACGCCGATGCGGGCCGGATTCGACCTCGGCGGCCCCGCCCTCGCGGCCGCGCTCGCGCTGGCGCTCCTCGCCGGGGCGGCGCTCTGGCATGCCGGCCGCTGGGCCGCCCTGCGCCGCGAGCGGGAGGTCGAGCACCTGCACGACCGGATCTGGCGGCTCGCCGAGCGCGAGGAGCGCTACCGCAGCCTCGTCGAGGCGCAGATCGAAACCATCGTCCAGCGCGACGCCAAGGGGCGCATCACCTTCGCCAACGAGGGCTTCGCCCGGCTGCTCGGGGAGAGCCCGGAGGCGCTGATCGGCTCGACCCGCCAGGCGACCGTCGTGGAGTTCGGCGGGATCGAGACCCGGCCGGACGGCACCCGGGTGGGCGACGTGGCGGTCGCCCCGGCGGGGGGCGGCCCGCCGCGCTGGTTCGCCTTCGTGGAGATCCCGGTGGTCGGGCGGGACGGCGGTCCGGAGGTGCTGCGGGCGGGCCGCGAGATCACCGAGCGCGTCGAGGCCGTGCGCTCCCTCGACGAGGCGAGGAGCCGCGCCGAGGCGGCGAGCGTGGCGAAGTCGCGCTTCCTCGCCACGGTCAGCCACGAGTTCCGCACGCCTCTCAACGGCATCCTCGGCATGGCCGACCTCGCCCTGGAAACGGCGCTCAGCCCCGAGCAGGAGACCTACCTGCGCGCCGTGAAGACCTCGGGCGAGGCGCTGCTGACGCTGATCGACGGCATCCTCGACTTCTCGAAGATCGAAGCCGGGCGCCTCGACTTGGCGGCTGAGCCCTTCGACCCGGCGGCGCTGGTGGAGAGCGTGGTCGAACTGCTGGCGCCGCGCGCCCAGGACAAGGGCCTGGAGATCGCCGCCGATCTCGGGGCGGGCCTGCCGCTCCAGGTGATCGGCGACGGCGACCGGGTGCGCCAGATCCTCGTCAACCTCGCGGGCAACGCCGTGAAGTTCACGGAGGCCGGCGGCGTCGGCGTGACGGTGGAATGGGGCGAGGAGGGCCTCGTGCTCGCCGTCCACGACACCGGCCCGGGCATCCCGGCCGAGCGGCTGCCGGCCCTGTTCGAGGAGTTCGAGCAGGGCGACGGCAGCGCGAGCCGGCGCCACGAGGGCACCGGCCTCGGGCTCGCCATCACGCGGCGGCTGGTGGACCGCATGGGCGGGCGGATCGCGGCGACCTCGCGGCTCGGGGCCGGGAGCTGCTTCCGGGTCGTGCTGCCGCTGCCCGCCACGGGCGGCGCCCGCCCGGCCCCGCCGGCCCTGGAGGGGCGGCGCGTGCTCATCGCGGCGCCCGAGCTGTTCGAGGGGCCCTACCTCGCCCGGCGCGTCGCACGGGCGGGCGCCGCCACGGTCGCGGCCCAGACCGAGGCCGCGGCCCTCGCGGCCCTGCGGGAGGACGGCCCCTTCGACGCCGTGCTGGCGGACCGGGCGCTCGGGGACGAGGCGGTGCGGCGCATCGCGGGCGCCGCCCGGCAGGCCGAGGTGCCGCGCAGCCTCGTGCTGCTCTCGCCCTTCGACCGGCGCGACTTCGGCTCGCCCGCGGCGGCCGGCTTCGACCGCTACCTCGTCAAGCCGGTGCGCGCGGCCTCCCTCTACGCCCGGCTCAGCGAGGCGACGCGGCCGGCACCCGGCCGCCCGGCCCGGCCGGCCGCCGGGTCGTCGCGGCCGCGCCCCGGGCGCCCGCGGGTGCTGCTGGCCGAGGACAATGCCATCAGCGCGCTGCTGGCCCGCAAGGCGCTGGAGCGGCTGGAGGCGACCGTGACTTGGGCGCCGGACGGCGCCGAGGCGCTGCGCCGGCTCGAAGCCGCGGCGCTCGGCGAGGCCGAGGGCTTCGACCTCGCCCTCCTCGACATCCGCATGCCGCGCCGCGACGGGCTCGACGTCGCCCGCTCGTTGCGGGCGCTCGAACGCGAGCGCCGCCTGCCGCCGCTGCGCCTCGTCGCCCTCACGGCGAACGTGCTCGCCGAGGACGAGGCCGCCGCCCGCGCGGCCGGCTTCGACGGCTTCCTGTCGAAGCCCCTCGACCTCACGGCGCTGCCGCCGCTCCTCGACTCGGTGGCGCGTGCGGCGTGACGCGCGGGGGCCGGCAGGCCGCCGGCGAGGATCCACCGGATTGACAGCGCGCGGGCCCGCAGGCGAGGAGAGCCGCATGGCCGCACCCGCCTCCCCCGACCGCACCCCCGATGCCGCGATCGCCTGGAGCGTGGCGGCGGTGACGCTCGCCACGGTGCTGCTCGCCAATCTCGTGCCGGCCGCCCACCGCGGCGGCCTGCCGCCGGCTCAGGATCCGACCTGCCTCGAATGGACCGATGCCTGCGTGGTCTGCTCCCGGCAGGGCGAGGGCGTCGCCTGTTCCATGCCGGGCATCGCCTGCACGCGCGGCGCGCAGGAATGCACCCGCCGCTGACCGGGGCCGCCGGGCGCCGAGCGGCGGCGCCTCAGCGCCGCATTGCGCGGACCGACCGCTCCACGGGCGTGTAGGCAATGCGGGCGTGCTCCTCGCAATAGGGCAGGCCCGCCTTTCGCTTGGCGCAGCAGAACCGGAATTCGCGGCCGAGCGGGTCGCCCACCGGGAAGCGGCAGGACCATTCCTTCAGGAGCAGGATCGGGTGCAGCGGCTCGGGTTCCGGCGGCATCGGGTCGTTGGCCGGTGCCCCGGCCTCCGTGGCGAGGTTCTTCCGGGCCAGCCCCAGGCGATGGATCTTGCCCATCACCGCGTTGCGGTCCTTGAGGCCGAGACGCTTGGCGATCTCCGTGCCCGTCAGGCTCTCGCTCCAGAGCCGCTTGAGTTCCTCGATCCGTTCATCCGTCCAGGTCGACATCGTCATCCCGTCGATCGTGCGTGGGATGACGTGTCGGGCATCGCCGGGCGGAGTTCCAGCGGGGCGAGCCCGGCGGGGCGCGCTATCCACCGGGATTTGCCACCGGGATTTGCCACCGGGTTCCGCCGCCCTGCCCCGCGGGGCTCAGTCGTCGCGGTAGACGCGCTCGCGGCGCTCGTGGCGCTCCTGCGCCTCCAGCGACAGGGTGGCGATCGGCCGGGCCTCCAGCCGCTTGAGGGAGATCGGCTCGCCGGTCTCCTCGCAATATCCGTAGGAGCCGTCCTCGATCCGCGACAGCGCCGCGTCGATCTTGGCGATCAGCTTGCGCTGCCGGTCCCTCGCCCGCAGTTCGATCGCCCGGTCGGTCTCGGACGAGGCCCTGTCGGTGAGGTCGGGGTGATTCTCGTTCTCGGTCTGCAGCGCCACCAGGGTGTCCTGGGCCTCGCGCAGAATGTCCTGTTTCCAGCTCAACAACTTGCGGCGGAAGTACTCGCGCTGCCGTTCGTTCATGAACGGTTCGGCATCGCTGGGGGCATAACCGTCCTCGATCACGACCTTCGCCATCTCGCCCCTCGGCTCATCGCTGTTATCGCGGCCGTCGCCGTTTGGTGCAGGCGTATAATCGAGCCTGGGTTGCCCGACAACGTGCTCAAGATGTCACGCAAGGTTCGGGCCGCGACCGCTCCCGCTTCGGCGGCCACCTGCTGCAAATCGGCCACGAGTGTGGCGCATCAGCCGCCCTTGTCCAGGATGGCGATCGACTGTCCCAGCGCGGGCGCGTCGGACCAGGGTGCATCCTCGCCGCTGATGAAGCCGACCGAGGCATAGCCGAGCCGTTTGGCCCAGACCTCGATCGCGTTGCGCTCGATGAACTGGTTGAGGTGCGGCACTGTGCTGCGCTTCTGCGCCGTCACGGTGTCGTCGAACACGGCCCAGTGGAAGTCCTTGGCGAATTCCAGGAAGGAGAACACCACGCGGCCGCCCGGCCGCAGCACCCGATGCATGTCTTCCAGGTAGATATAGGTCTCGGCATGCAGGAGATGCGTGAACACGCTGAAGGCCGAGACCATGTCGGCGCTGGCATCGGGGGCCGGGATGCTGAGCGCGTGGTTGCGCACGAAGCGGTAGTCCGGGCACTTGCCCCGCGCGTATTTGAGCAGGGTCTCGACCACATCAACGCCGAGGTAGTCGATCCGCATCTCGGCCTGCAGCGCCATCGCGAGGCGGCCGGCGCCGCAGCCGAAATCGATCAGCGCGTCGCCGTCCTTGAGGCCGGCATGGCGCACCACCGCCCGCTCCACCGCCCCGCCCGCTTCGAGGTCGCCGCCCACGGCCCGGCGCATGGCCTCGTCGAGCGGGTAGCGCTTCACGAGCTTGCGGACGACGCGCTCGTAATCCTCCACGAAGTGAAACCGCGCCATGCCCTCGCCGCATCCTCGTCGCCCGCTCGTCGGGGCGGGCCGTTCTAGCAGGATCGGCCGCCCGCGACAGCGTCGCCTAAAACTGGAAGTAGATGAACTCGAAGTTCGCGTCGTCGCCCACCCGCAGCAGGGCCGCGACGAGGAGGAGCGCCAGGGCGGTGGCGAGCGCCGGCCGGGGCTTGAGGCGGTGCACCGCCGCCCAGGCGGTCGGCCCCGCCAGGGCCACCAGGGCGGCCGGCACGAAGGCCCGCCACTTGAAGCCGTGGCCCGCGGGCGCGAGGCCGAACAGGCCCTTGAACATCGCCAGCGCCGCCTCGAAGCTCTGGGCGCGAAACAGCACCCAGGTCAGCGTCACGAAGAGGAAGGTGAGGAGCCAGCCGAGCGCGGCCGGCATCGGCAGGCCGGCCCGCCGCCACAGCACGCCGAGGCCCAGGCCGATGCCGTGGGCCGCCCCCCAGGCCACGAAGGTGAGCCCCGCCCCGTGCCACAGGCCCCCCAGCGTCATGGTGGCGAAGAGCGCGCCGAGCTGGACCGCGAGCCCGCGCCGGTTGCCGCCGAGCGGCACGTAGAGGTAGTCGCGCAGGAAGCGCGACAGCGTCATGTGCCAGCGCCGCCAGAACTCGCGCAGCGAGGTCGCCCGGTAGGGCGTGTCGAAGTTCTGGGGCAGCACGATGCCGAACAGCAGCGCCAGCCCCAGCGCCATGTCGGTGTAGCCCGAGAAGTCGAAGTAGATCTGGAACGTGAAGGCGAGCGTGCCCTGCCACGCCTCGGCCACCGAGACCGCCCTGCCCTCGGCGGCGGCCTGGAAGACCGGGTTGGCGTAGGAGGCGAGCGGATCGCCGAGAAAGACCTTCTTGGCGAGCCCGATCCCGAACAGCGTGAAGCCGCGCCCGATCCGCTCCCAGGCGTCCGGGCGGTCGTAGGGCGCCTCGTCGAACTGGTGGAGGATCTCGCTCCAGCGCACCAGCGGGCCGGCCAGCACCTGGGGGAAGAACGCGATGTAGAGGGCGTAGCGCGTCAGGTCCATCGGCGGCGCCCGTCCGGCCCGCAGGTCGACGAGGTACATCACGTGATGGAAGGTGAAGAACGAGATGCCGAGCGGCAGCGCCCAGGAGGGCCGCGGCGGATCGAGGCCCGGGATCAGGCCGGCGAGGTCGGCGAGCAATCCCGCGTATTTGAACAGCGCCAGGAGCGCGAGGTTGCCCGCCACGGCGAGCGGGATCAGCCACCGGCCGCCCCGCGCCCCGAAGCGGCGCGCCGTGAGCCAGTTCAGCCCGATCGAGACGACGAGGAGCGGCACGAAGCGCACGTCCCACCAGCCGTAGAAGACGAGCGACAGGAGGACGAGGAGCGGCAGCCGCCAGTCCGGCCGCGCGCGGGCCGCCAGCGCGTGCAGGGCGAGCGCGACCGGCAGGAAGCCGAAGAGAAACGCGAAGGAGTTGAACAGCATGCGGGCCGGTCCGGGCGGGCGCCCTTGTGCGGGATCGGCCCGGAGGCGTCAACGCAACGGGCGGCCTTCGCCTCACCCCGCAACGCCGAGCTTCGCCAGCTCCACCTCCGCCCGCAGCTCGATCTGGCCGATCAGGTCGTCGAGGCGCGGGTCGCCGCTTCCGCCCGCGCGCTCGGCGAGGCGGGCCGCGATGGCCTTGAGGTCGCCCGTGTTCACCCGCCCGCCGAGCAGGGCGGCCTTGAGGCGGTCGAGGGCATCGAGGAGGTCGTGCCCGCGCCGGGCGCTGCGGCGGCGGCGCTCGGCCGGGTCGTCCGGCTGGCTCTGCAGGGTGAGGATCGCGTCGAGCCCGGCGAGCGGCGCGGCGCTCCCGGCGCTGGTGGCGGAGCGGGCGGCGGGTTCCGCGCCGGGCGCGAAGCTCTGGCCCCCCTCCGCCGGGCGCTTGGCCGCGGCGGCGCCGGCGGCGTGGGTCGCGAAGCGGGGATCGACGCGCATGACGGGCCTGTCTGAGGGAGGGGACCGGGCAGGAGCCTCGCCCGTCATGGTGAACGAAGCGTAAACCACCCGGCAGATCCTGCCGGGCCGGCGCTTTCGGCCGGGCGGAGCGGACCCCGGCGATCCGGGCGGGTTCGAGAAAACCGCAGGTTTTCCAGCAACGTGGCGGCGAGCGGGGCGTGGCACGGTCCTGGCACGGCCGAACCCAGCGTTCCGCCCGGATTCCCCCGATGCGTCTCCTCCTCCTCGCCCTCCTGTTCGCCGCGGCGCTCGTGCCCTCGGGGGCGCTCGCCCTGTCGCGGGTGAAGGACCTCGCGGCGATCGAGGGCGTGCGCCCCAACCAACTCGTCGGCTACGGCATCGTGGTGGGCCTCAACGGCACCGGCGACACGCTCAACAACGTGCCCTTCACCCGGCAATCGGTGCAGGCGATGCTGGAGCGGCTCGGCGTCAACACCCGCGGGGCGACCATGCGGACCGCCAACCTGGCGGCCGTGATGGTGACGGCGAGCCTGCCGCCCTTCGCCACGCAGGGCACCCGCATCGACGTCACCGTCTCGTCGCTCGGCGACGCCAAGTCGCTGCAGGGGGGCACGCTCCTCGTGACTCCGCTGCTCGGCGCGGACGGGGAGGTCTACGCCCTGGCCCAGGGCTCGCTCGCCATCGCGGGGTTCCAGGCCGAGGGCGATGCCGCCAAGATCACCCGCGGGGTGCCGACCAACGGGCGCATCGCCAACGGGGCCATGATCGAGCGCGAGGTGGAGTTCAAGCTCAACCAGCAGCGCAGCTTGCGCCTGTCGCTGCGCAACCCCGACCTCACCACCTCGAAGCGGATCGCTGCCGCGATCAACGACTTCATGGGCGCCGATACCGCCGAGCCGACCGACCCCTCCACCGTCACCCTGCAGGTCCCCGCCCGCTACCAGGGCAACATGATCCGGCTCCTGACGGAGATCGAGCAGCTCAAGGTCGAGCCCGACCAGACCGCGCGGGTGATCATCGACGAGCGCTCCGGCATCATCGTGATGGGGCGGGACGTGCGCGTCTCCACGGTGGCGGTGGCGCAGGGCAACCTCACCGTCACCATCACCGAGCAGCCGCAGGTGAGCCAGCCCGAGCCCCTGTCGGGCGGCGAGACCGTGGTGGTGCCGCGCACCGCCGTGAAGGTCGATACCGGCGACCGCAACAAGCTCGCCCTCGTGCGCGAGGGGGTGAGCCTGCGCGAACTCGTCGACGGGCTCAACGCGCTGGGCATCGGCCCGCGCGACCTGATCTCGATCCTGCAGGCCATCAAGGCCGCGGGCGCCCTCCAGGCCGACATCGACGTGATGTGACGGCCAAGCGCCCCTTCCTCTCCCCCCTCCTTCCACACGGAGTTCCCGCACGATGGTTGCCCTCGCCCCCTTCGCGGCCACCGCCGCGCTCGCCGCCGGCAAGGCGCTCGCCGGCACGGTCGGCGCTGCCCTCACCTCCGCTCCCACGGCCCAGTCCAAGGTCAAGAAGACCGCCCAGGACTTCGAATCGATGTTCCTGGAGCACACCCTCGACACCCTGAACGGCGCGTCCGGCACCGAGGGGCCGCTCGGCGAGAACGGCACCGGCGGGGGCGTCTACCGCTCGATGCTCAACAAGGAATACGCGAGCAGCATCGTGAAGAGCGGCGGCGTCGGCATCGGCGACCAAGTGATGCGCGAGATGCTGCGGATGCAGGAGGCGGCTCGTGGCGCCGCGGCCTGAGCCCGTGCGGGTGGCCGACCGCGCCGCCGCCGACCGCCTGATCGCCGACACCCTGGCGCAGATGCGCGAACTGGCCGGGATCCTCGATCGCGAAAGCGCCCATGTGCGCGCCGGGCGCCTGCGCGACGGGCTGGCCGAGGAGGAGCGCAAGGCCGCCCTCGCGGCCGCCTACATGCAGGGTCTGGAGACGGTGAAGGCCAACGCCGTGGCGCTGGCCCGCCTCTGCCCCGGCGGCGTGGCCGACCTGCGGGAGGCCCATCGCCGCTTCGCCGCGGCGGTCGAGTCCAACCAGATGGTGCTGGCGACGGCCCGCAGCGTCTCCGAGAGCCTGATGAAGTCGCTCTCGGCCGACCTCGCCCGCGCCTCGCAGCCGCAGGGCTATGGCGGCCAGCGGCCGGCGGCCTCGCCCTACGGAGCGGTCCGCGCGACGCCGCTCGTGCTCTCGCGCAGCCTCTGAGCCGGGCGGCTCAGCGCTCCGGCGATCCGCCGTGCAGGCGGATGAAGGTCCGCACCGGGCCGAGTTCGGTCGGGGTGCGGGCATCGATCGACAGGCGCCCGGAGGCCCCGACCGGCGACGGGGCCTCGCGGCCGGGGCGGCGCGGCGCGGTGCCGGCCTCGGCCCGCACCCGCCCGCCGATGCGCAGGCAGGTCTGCGTGCCGCCAATTCCCGTGCCCTGCGCTGCGAAGCCCGGCCCCTGCGCGGCGCAGGGCGCGGGAATCGGCGGCAGGGCGAGGTCGAGGGCGGCGGCCGGGCCCGCCAGCACGACGAGACACGCCCCGAGACATCCCGCTCCGATCGAACCGCCCGTCATCGCCCGCTCCCGCGCACCACCCATCGTGTAGCAGGGATCCGGCCGGGGCGCAGTCGGGGTTGCGGTGGCGGCGCGCCGTCCGAGAGCGCCCAGGCCACCGCCGCCTCGGCGTGGATGGCGGTAGTGTCGAAGAGCGGCACGGCGCCGTCCGCCTGCGCGACCTGAGGATAGCCGGTGCGCGGCAAGCCCCGTCCGCGGCCCGCCGTCAGAGATAGTTCACCAGCGACATCTTCGAGAGCATCGAGGTGGTCTGGTAGCTCGCCTGGAGCTGCGTCTGCAGGGTGAGGAGCTTGGCCGCCACCTCCTCCACGTTGGCGTCCTCGATCCCGCCGATCGCGTCCTGGAGCACCGCCCGGGTGGCGCCGTTCTGGCTCTTCTGGCTCTCGATCCGGCTCGACGCGAGGCTCAGCTCGGTGCCGATCTCCTCGATCGACTGCCGGCCCTCCGACGGCTTGACCAGCGGCTTGAGGCGGTCGGCGAAGGCGCCGAAGCGGGCGTTGTCGCGATCGGAGCTGGTGAAGGTGACGCTCGCCAGCACGGCGATGCCGGCGAGCGCGTCGCGCAGGGCCGGCTCGTTGGCCTGCACCCCGACCGCCACCGCCTCGCCTGCGGAGACCTGAAGCGTGGCCGTCCGGCGGGCATCGGGCGCGGTGTCGTCGCCGGTGTACCAGATCAGCGTGCGGCCGGACGGATCGGCCGCGTAGCCGGCGGCTTCCCCTGCGGCATCGAGGACGACGCGCCGGGGGGCGAGGCCGGGCGTGCTCGACCCGGCGAAGAAGTCCGACGCCGCCCGCGTCGCCGAACTCGCCGCGAGATCCGTCTGCGCGGCGGTGTCGAGGGCGCCCGCGAGGGCGGCCGAGAGGTTGGCCGCCGTCGCGTCCGGGGTGGCCCCGAGCGCGAAGCTCCCGGTGCCGGTGGTGCCGGGGGCGGCGGCCGTCAAGGTCAGGGTATGGCTCGTCCCGTCGCGCAAGCCCAGGGTCAGGCGCACGGTGTCCCCGATCCGCGGCTGGTCCGCGACCGTGACGGCGACGCTCGCCGGGGTGCCGCCCGTCAGGGAGGCCGAGGCGCCGGGGGGGGCGGCGCTCTGGAGGCCGACCGGGACTTGGCCGGCCAGTGCGGCTTCGAGGTTGTCCGCGCTCTCCGCCGCGCTCGCGCCGATCCGGAAGGTGTTGGCCGCGCCGGCGGCCGGCGCGGTGCGCGCCACGAGGTCGACGAAACCCTGGCTGCCGTCGGCGTTCTGGACGGTGACGCGCACGAGGTCGCCGTCCCGGGGCTGGGTGGCGAAGGCCGCATCGAAACGCGGCGCGGTCGCGGCCGACGGCGTCGCCGTCAGCGCCGCGAGGTTCGAACTCACCGCCCCGACGATCGTGAAGCCGAAATTCGTCCGCACGGCCGGATCCGCGCTCTCCGAGAGCGTCACGGCGTTGCCCGCGCGGGTGAGCGCGAGGCGGCCCGTCGCCGGGCTGGCGGTGCCGAGATCCGCCGCGCCGCGCTCGGCGATGAGGGCCCCGACCCCGTCGAGCCCCGCCGCCGGATCGCCGTTCAGGATCCGGCTCGCGGTCTCGACCGGCGGGCGGTCGGTCTCGCGCCCGCCGAAGATGTACTGGTCGGCCACGCTCTGGTTGAGGGCGTCCAGCATACCGCCGAGCCGCCCCGCCGCGATGCCCTGCAGGCTGGCGCGCGCGCTCGCCCCCGAGGAGGCGACGGTGTTGCCGATCTCGCTCCAGGTCTGCGAGGCGAGGCTCGCCGCCTGCTCGATGCTGGCGCTGGCGAGCTTGAGGCGCGTCGTGCCGGCCTCGATCGCCGCATCGTAGCCGTCGAGCGCGCTGATCTGGGCGCGGGCGCTGAGGCTCGTGGCGCGGCCGGCGCCGAGGCCGCCATAGGTCTCGGAGACGCGGCCCGTGGCGAGCTGCGTCGACAGGCCGTCGAGCTGGCCCTTGAGGCCGAGCAGGCGGCGGGTGTTGAGGTCGCTCGCGGCGGTGCCGGCCGCGTAGGGGGCGATCGTCATCGGCTCAGATCCGCATCAGGGTGTCGAGCATCTCCTTGGCCGCCGTCAGCACTCGGGCGTTGGCGCTGTAGGCGGATTGGAGCTGGATCAGCTTGGACATCTCCTCGTCGATCTTCACGCCGGACTGCTCGGCGAAGCGGCTCTGCGCGGTCGAGAGGGCGATCTGCTGGCCCTCGTCGAGCTGCTGGGCCTGCGCCGCCGCCGCGCCCTGCGCGTCGATGATCGCCTGCGCGAAGGACTGGACGCTGGAGCTGAAGGGCGCGCTGACGCCGCCGATGCCGCTCGCCGCCGAGAAGGTCCGCTTGGCGCCCGTGAGCGCCTCGTAGAGGGCTTGCGGGCGGGTCGCGTCGCCCGAGGGCGTGCCGTCCTGGTAGGAGACGAGGGCCGAGGTATCGGCGCTGATCTTCGGGTTGACCACCAGGCGCTGGGCGAGGCCGGTGAGGTGCGAGCCGCCCTCGAACGAGCCGGTATGGACGCTGTTGCCGTAGCCCGAATCGACGAAGAGCGGCAGCTGCGTGCCGCCGCTGCGGGTGTCGGCGGCGCTCGTCGGCACGGTGATCGACGCGGAGGCACCCGTGAGCGCGACCCCGCCCGACAGGATGCGCACCGCGCCGGCACCGCCCGCGGCCGCGCTCACGGTGAAGCCCGGGCCCAGGGCGGCGCCGATGCGGCCGGCGAAGGTGGACGGGCCGCCCGAGATGTCGAAGGTCGCCACGAGGGCGGTCGGATCGTCCGTGAGGGCCGGATCGATCGCCGCCGGGGCGTTGCCGGTGGTCGGCACCAGGATGACGTTGCGGGGGCCGGCCGCGGTCTGCACGCGAAGCGTCACGGCGTTGCCGGGCTGCAGGCCCGTGAGGTCGATGTCGACGCCGCTGCCGCCCGCTCCGCTCGCCGCGATCCCGGTCACGCTGCGGTCGCTGACCGCCCGCGCCAGCCCGGCCGCGAGGTCGTCGAGCTGGCGCTGGGCCTGGACCAGGGTGTCGTCGCGCAGGCCGATCCCGGCGGCGATCGAACCCGAGCGGATCGCCTGGTCGGCGATCAGGTCGATGCGGGTCCCGGCGGGCGTCGTCGCCGTCACCGTGCCGACCCCGCGCGCCGCCGGATCGGTGGAGTAGACCGCCGAGGGGCCGAGCTGGCTGCGCGCGTCGAAGCTCAGCTGCGTGGCCGAACCGCGATCCACCAGGGTGACGCCGGAACTCGTCAGCACCGAGACCGAGCCGTCGTTCGCCGCGGTGGTCTGCACGTCCATGTACTGGGCGAGCTGGGTGATGCGCTGGTCGCGCTGATCGAGGAGTTCCGCCCCGGTCGCCGCGCTGCCGACGCTGCCCGTGGCGCCGACGATCTTCACGTTGAGGGCGGCGATCTCGGTGAGCAGGGTGTTGGCCGCCGAGACGTCGCTGGCGAGCTGAGCTTCGAGGCCGCCGCGCAGGTCCTGCACACCCTGTGCGATCCCGGCGATCCGGTTCGTCAGGCGCGAGGCGTCGCTGAGGGCGGCCGTCCGGTTGGGGGCCGAGGTCGGATTGGCGGCGAGCGTCTGCAGCGACCGGGTGAAGGCGTTTACCGCGCCGTCGAGCGCAGCGTCGCTGCCCGGCGTGCCGTAGAGAGCATCGAGCTGCTTGGCGATGCCGGCGACGAGGTCGGTGTAGGCGGCGCCCGAGGTCTCCAGGCGCAGCTGCTTCTGCGCCGCCGCATCGAGCACCCGGTCGACCGTGCCGGTGGCGACGCCTGCATTGCCGGACTGGGTGATGGGCGTGAGGGTGCGCCTGACGTAGCCCGCCGTGCCCGCGTTGGCGATGTTCTGGGAGACGATGCCGACCTGAGCCTGCGTCACCTGCAGGCCCGCGGTCGCGGTGCTCAGCGCGTTGAAGGTCATCGCCCTCGTCCTCGACCCCGCCCGGTCGCATCATCCGGCATCGGGGTTGCGTCTTCGTCTCGCCGATCGCGCGAATTGCGACCGATCCGGAGCAGGCTCAGCGGATGATGTTGATGAGGTCGGACATCATCTGCTGGGCCGTCGACATCACCCGGGTGTTGGCCGAGTAGGCCTGCTGGGTGATGATCAGCTTGGAGAACTCGTTGGCCGTGTCGGTGTTGGATTGCTCGACGTTGCCGCCGACCACGGTGGTGCCGTTGAGGCCGGTCAGCGGCTCGCCGGACTCGAAGGTGCGGGCGTAGTTGCCGTAGGAATCCGGCTTGAGCGCATCGGGCGCGCTGAACCGCACGACCCCGATCTGCGCCAGCGCGAGGCTGTTGCCGTTCGAGTAGGTGCCGGTGAGCTTGCCGTCGCTCGTCACCGCCAGCGAGTTGAGGCTGCCGGCCGCGTAACCGTCCTGCTGCAGCGTGTCGGTCTTCACCTGCCCGTTCGCGGCGCCGTACTGGGTCAGGCCGCCCGTGCCGAAGTTCAGGCTGACGGTGCCGAGATTCGTGCCGTCCACGGTCAGGTTCTGGATCGGCAGCGACGTGCCGGTGGGCGCCGTGAGCTGGCCGTTGCCGTTGAAGGTGAAGGCGGTGCCGGCGTTCTGCCAGGTCGAGGCCGCGGAGGTGTCGCCGTTCTGGGAGGCGTAGAACAGGTTCCAGGTATCGGGGGTGTTGGTGGCCGTGTCGGCATCGGCGACCTTGGCCCAGCGCAGCTGAAGGTTCACGGGCGCGCCGGTGGACGAATAGGCGGTCAGCGAGCCGCCCGAGACGCTCGATCCGAGGAAGGCCGAGGTATCGCTGCCGGCCACCGTCAGGGTCCCGGTCGCGGTGCCGCTCAGCACCCGCACGTCTCCCCCGGGCAGCGCCGCGAGGAGCGAGGAGCTGGTGGTCGCGGGCGTGCTCGGCAAGTTCGCCGCATAGGAGATCGACGTCGTCGCCCGGGCGGGCAGCGTCTGGTTCGGGATCCGGATGACGCCTCCGCTCGTCGCTTGGCCGGTCGCCGGGTCGAGGCTCTGGCCGACGAGGTAGGAGCCGGCGCCGTTGACGAGGTAGCCGTCCTTGTCGACCGTGAAGTCGCCCCGACGGGTGTAGAGGTCGCCGCCCGTGAACCCGCGCTGGTTGGCCGCATCCGTGGTGGCATTCCGCACCACGAAGAACCCGTCCCCGTTCAGCCCCATGTTGGTGGAGATTCCGGTCGCGGTCAGATTGCCCTGGATGGTGTTGGTGAGCTGCGAGAAGGCGCCCACCGACCCGCTGGTCTGCTTCTTGACCGGCTCGTCGGCCACCAGATCGACGAAGCTGGTGTCGATCCGCTTGTAGCCGGTGGTCTGGGAGTTGGCGATGTTGCCCGAGATGTTGTCGAGCGAGAACGCTTGAGCCCTCAGGCCGGTGACGGCGGTCTGCAGCGCGTTGAAGATGTCCATCGTGACGATTCCGGATCTCGTGCCGGTTTCTGCCGCCGCAAGCCCGGTGCCACGCCTAAGTCGCTGATTCCGTTGGGGTGACCTCCGCCGCCGCACGGCACGAACTGCCGGGTTGGCCGGGCGCGCCGGCAAAAGCTGCCGCCCTGCCGGGAGCCCGCGCGGTTGAGGATTTCCGTTTACGCGCTGTTGAGCGCAAGCCCGTATCAGGGTCGGTGGACCCGCGCCGGAGGAGGCGATGCGCAACAAACGGAACAGCCTCATCCACCTGATCTATTTCTCGCGGGCGCTCCTCTCCGCCGATGCCGCGGCGCGCGCGCGCGAACTCGGCGAGATCGCCCGCCAAGCCCAGAAGCGCAACGAGTTCTCGGTCATCACCAGCTTCATGATTCTGGAGCAGGGCTATTTCCTGCAGGTCCTGGAGGGGGAGCGCTCGTCGGTGCAGGACACCTTCGCGCGCATCGCCAACGACCGGCGCCATCGCGACGTCCAGATCGTGGAGTGGCGCGAGATCGTGAAGCGCGAGTTCATGACCTCCTTCAACACGGCGCAGCGCACGCCCGCCAACGAGGCGCTGTTCCAGAAGGCGAACCTGCAGCCGATGCTGCAGCGCGGCACCCCGAAGGCCGCGATCGTCTACGCTCTCGCGCGCTCCCTGCAGGCCGACACCATGGCCAAGCAGGGTATCGATCACCTCTTCGTCTGACCTCGCACGCATTCGCGCGCCCACCTCACCCGTTACACCCGCGGCGCGTAGCTATTCCTCAATGATTTTGATGTCGCATGACGCCAGCATCGCTGCCTTCCCTCCGAGGCAGCGCCACGAAACCAGGTCCGGTCGAGTTCCATGAACGAAGTACCACCGATCCTCATCGTCGACGATCAGGCGAAGCTGCTTCGCCTCGTCACCGAACTGATGAACCGCCTCGGCTTCCCGGAAGTGGACGGCGTCTCGGACGGGCCGCTGGCGCTGGAGCGGATGCGGGAGCGCAAGTACGGTCTCGTGATCGCTGATCTCGACATGGAGCCGATGGACGGAATCCAGCTCCTGCGCGAGATCCGGGCCGACGACGGGCTGATGAACACGCCCTTCATCCTCACCGAGACGTCGTTCAGCTTCGAGGACATCAACCTCGCGCACCTCGCCGGGGCGGATGCCTTCATCCTCAAGCCCTTCGACCTCGCCCTGCTCAAGACCAAGCTGAAGCAGGTGCTCAACGGCCGTCCGCGCAAGCGCGAGACCCCGGTCACGCCGGTGTCGAGCCTCTCGATCGACTTCCCGATGCTCGGCAAGCTCTGACGCGCCGTCCGTCCGGGAGGACACGGCCCCGGCGCAGACCGCGGCCCGTGATCGTTCCGGATCGTGCAAGAGTGTCGGTCCGGAATGAGCCATTCCGGCGCAGGCCGCACCGGACTACCTCAGGGCGAGACGCGCGGCCCGCGCGATCGGACCCGGAGCACGACCATGCGGCGCTTCCTCGACACGCTGTTCACCCCCGCGGTTCGGGCGCAGCAGGAGCGCCTGGGCTCGCCCTTCGCACAGGCGCGCCCGCACCCGGACGAGGTTCCGGGGGACGTGCATCTCGGTGCGCCCGAGGCGGAGTTCCTGGCCGCGCGGGACAGCTTCTACCTGGCGAGCGTGACGGAGACGGGCTGGCCCTACATCCAGCACCGCGGCGGGCCGCCCGGCTTCGTGCGGGTGCTGGATCCCGACACCCTCGCCTGGGCCGAGTTCGCCGGCAACCGCCAGTACATTTCCCTCGGCAACGTCTCGGCCGACGACCGGGTCTCGCTGTTCTTCATGGATTATGCGGCCCGCCACCGGCTCAAGCTGATCGGCCATCTGGCGATGCACGAGGCCGCGGAGCGTCCCGACCTCGCGACCGCGGTCGCCCCGGGGCTCTATCGGGGCCGCCTCGAACGGGTGGCGGTGCTCAGGGTGGCGGGGTTCGACTGGAACTGCCCTCAGCACATCACGCCGCGCTTCACCGCCGCGGAGATCGAGGCGGCGATGGAGCGACGGCGACGGGCACTGATGGCGGAGTGAGGGATCCCCGGCCGCTACGGGGCGGCCGGGAAGAACTTCGGATCGAGGGCCGCGAGCGCGAGGAGCGGGGCGGGCATCACCACGCCGGCCGTGCGCATCTGCCGGGCGACGGCGCGGCAGGCCTTCACGTCCCGGCTGGCGGCCGCGGCATCGACCTGCTCGATCATCGCCGGCGTCGGCTTGCCCGGCGCCGGCGGGGCCGCAGCGCCCGAGGGGGCGGCGGCCTGGGCCTGCCCCTGCGGGCCCGGAGCGCCGGGGCCGTTCTGCGCCACCGGGCCGCTGAGGCCCGATTTCTGCTGCGTCTCCCCTGCCCCGGCCGAGGGGAGCTGCGACTGCCCGCCCTGCGGCGCCTGCACGGCGACGGCTTGACTCGGCGGTGCGGCGGGCTGGGCCGGCGCGGCCGGCGCAGGCGGGCGCACGAAGGCGACGAGTTCCCGGCAGAGGTCCGCCGGACCGCTGCGGGGCGCGGTGTCGCCCGGTTGCTGCGCCAGGGCGGCCGCCGGCAGAAGGACGAGTGCCGCCGCGAGCGCGGTGCGCATCAATGAGGCCATGATCGATTCCCTGGCGGCGTGCGCGGAGATCACGAGCCGGTGGTGGCCTTGTGGCCGTCCGCCGGTCCCGTCACGTCGCCGGTCCAGCGCGGACCGACGAGGTTGGTGCCCGGATGCGAGACCCGGGCGCCGGAGGTCGAGAACGCCTCGTAGGCGTATTTCTGGTTCGCGCCGAGGAGGAACGACGCGCCCACGGCGAGCGCCACGGCCGCCAGCACGGCCACCGCGAAGGCTTTCATCTCACACTCTCCTGCCGGACGACCGGCCCTGTCATTCCGCCGGGACCTGACCGCGGCCGAGTTGCGGCCCGCTCGCGGTCTTGGCCAACTGCTCCTTCACCCACAGGTCGTGGTGCACCTTCGCCCAGGCGAGGTCGACCTCGCCGCTGCCCATGGCGTCGTAGGCCCCCTCCATCCCGAGGCTGCCGATGTAGATGTGGGCGAGGATCGCCGCGATGAACACCACGCCGATCAGGGCGTGCACGCCCTGCACGATCTGCATCCCGTTGATGTCGGTCGCCGCGAAGGGGAAGAGCATCACCAGCCCGGTGGCGCTCATGGCGAAGCCGAAGCCGATCACCATCCAGAACACCACCTTCTGGCCGGCGTTGAAGCGCTCCGCATGCGGGTGCTGGTCGCCGAGGAAGCCGCCGCCCTGGCGGATCCACTGCACGTCGATGCGGTTGGGGATGTTGTCGCGCACCCACACCACCAGCATGAACACCACGCCGAGCATGAACGGCCACGCGAGGTAGACATGAGCGTATTTCGCCCATTGCGACAGGGCCGCGAAGGCGTCCGGTCCGATCAGCGGCATCAGCAGCCGCTTGCCGAAGATGTAGTTGAGGCCCGAGAGTCCGAGCACGATGAAGCAGGTCGCGGTCATCCAGTGGGTGAACCGCTCGAAGCCGTTGAACCGCAGCAGCTTGCGGCCGGATTCCTCGCTGTGCTCCAGGCGGATGCGACCGCGCGTGAAGTAGAACAGAGCGAGCGCCGCGATCATGCCGAGGATCGCGAGCCCGCCGATCCAGGGCAGCCAGGATTCGCGGAAGTCGCGCCATTCGCGGCCCTGCGGCTGGATCAGGTTGGCGGCCTTGGCGTCCGGGATCGACACGCGCCCGCCGATGGTGGGCGCTTGGCGGAAGAGCAGATCCTCGTTCACCGAGGAGGCGGTCGGGTTGGGGGCACCGTCCGGCGCGTTGACCGCGTGGGCCGGCTGGGTCAGACCGACGGACGCCCAGACGAGGGCGGCCATCGCGAGGGTCCCGAGATGCGACGGCTGGCGCATGGCGCGTTCCTTCCCAGGCATGTCAGATCGCGATGGTCTCGCGGTAGGCCGTCTTCCAGCCCCAGGCGCCCGAGCCGTAGCCGCGCTTGATCACCCGCTCCTTGTAGATCTGGGCGATCATCTCGCCGTCGCCGGCGAGCAGGGCCTTGGTCGAGCACATCTCGGCGCAGAGCGGCAGCTTGCCCTCGGCCAGGCGGTTCGAGCCGTACTTCTCGTACTCGATGGTCGAGAGGTCGGCCTCGGGTCCGCCCGAGCAGTAGGTGCACTTGTCCATCTTGCCGCGCGAGCCGAAGTTCCCGACCCGCGGGTATTGCGGGGCGCCGAACGGGCAGGCGTAGAAGCAGTAGCCGCAGCCGATGCACAGGTCCTTGGAGTGCAGCACCACGGCGTCCGCCGTGGTGTAGAAGCAGTTCACCGGGCAGACGGCCGCGCAGGGCGCGTCCGTGCAGTGCATGCAGGCCATCGACACCGAGCGCTCGCCCGGCTTGCCGTCGTTGAGGGTGATGACGCGGCGGCGGTTGATGCCCCACGGCACCTCGTGCTCGTTCTTGCAGGCGGTGACGCAGGCGTTGCACTCGATGCAGCGGTCGGCGTCGCAGAGGAACTTCATTCGAGCCATGGCGAAGGCTTTCTTCCCTTAGGCCGCACGGATCTGGCAGAGGGTCACCTTGGTCTCCTGCATGCCCGTGACCGGATCGAAACCGTAGGTCGTGACGGTGTTGACGCTCTCGCCGAGCACCACCGGGTCGGTGCCCTTCGGGTAGTAGGCGCGCATGTCCTGGCCGAGGTACCAGCCGGAGAAGTGGAACGGCATCCAGGCGACACCCTTCGCCACGCGCTCGGTGACCAGGGCCTTCACCTTGGCCTTCGCGCTGTTCTCCGGCCCCAGCACCCAGACGAACTGCCCGTCCTTGATGCCCCGCTCGGCCGCATCCTGCGTGTTGATCTCCACGAACATGTCCTGCTGGAGTTCCGCCAGCCACGGGTTCGACCGCGTCTCCTCGCCCCCGCCCTCGTATTCCACGAGGCGCCCGGACGAGAGGATGATCGGGAAGTCCCGGGACAGGTTCTTGTCGACCGCGGCCTTCTGCACCGAGAAGCCGAGATTCGGCATGCGCAGCTGCCGCTCGTCGGGGCGGGTCGGGTACTTGGCCACGAGGTCGGGACGGGCCGAGTAGATCGGCTCGCGGTGCACCGGCACCGGGTCAGGCAGGTTCCAGGCATTCGCCCGCGCCTTGCCGTTCCCGAACGGGATCACCCCGTGCTCCAGGCAGACCCGCTGGATGCCCCCCGACAGGTCGGTGGCCCAGCTCACCGCATCGATGGTGTTGCCGCCGATGCGGGTGATGACGGCCAGCTCCTCGGCGGTGAGGTCCTTGTCCCAGCCGAGCTTCTTGAACACCCCCATGGTGAATTCGGGGTAGCCGTCGGTGAGGTCGGAG